>NC_014394.1:0-632494 GCF_000145255.1 Gallionella capsiferriformans ES-2 | reverse complement strand
GCTGCAAGGCGGCTTTAATCCAGCGCCGCCACTGCGGGCGGGCGGGCAAATTCTGAGCTGCGCTGACGTATTGCACGGCAAGCGAGAGCGCAGGCTTGACAACTTTATTCGCAGGTTTCATGCAACCATCCCCGCCAGCTCACCGCGCAACGTGTGCCTGACAACTTCGGTCACTTTGACATCCACAAAACGGCCGATCATGCCGGGCGAGCCGCGAAAATTGATCACGCGGTTGTTGTCGGTGCGCCCTGCCATTTCCAGCAGGTCTTTTTTCGAGATGCCTTCCACCAGCACGCGCTGAACCGAGCCTAACATCGCCTGCCCCACGCCGTCCTCCAGCGAAGACAACTTATCCTGCAATCGTTTCAGACGCGCGGATTTCACCTCCAGCGGCGTGTCGTCATGCATTTCGGCCGCAGGCGTACCGGGGCGCGGGCTGTACAGATAACTAAAACTGTTGTCGAAGCCGATATCCTCGATCAGTTTGAGGGTTGCCTCAAAATCAGCTTCGGTCTCGCCGGGAAAACCGACGATAAAATCGGAGGTCACGCACAGGTCGGGACGCAGCGCACGTACACGGCGGATCACCGATTTGTATTCGAGTACCGTATGACCGCGCTTCATCGCCGCCAGCACCCGGTCTGAACCGGATTGCACCGGCAGATGCAAGTGGCTCACCAGCTTCGGCGTGGTGGCATAGACGTCGATCAGACGCTGGCTCATATCTCTGGGATGCGAGGTCGAATAACGGATGCGGGCAATCTCGGGCAGTGCTGCGATCGCCTGAATCAGATACGCGAAGTCGACCGTATCGTCATCCTCGGTCAACCCGGCATAGGCATTGACGTTCTGGCCGATCAGGGTCACTTCCTTGACGCCCTGAGCGGTGAGTTCCTCGATATCCTTCATCACGTCGCTCAAGGGGCGCGACACTTCTTCACCACGCGTATAAGGCACCACGCAGAACGTACAGTATTTGCTGCACCCTTCCATGATGGAGACGAAGGCGGAAGCGGAGGTCGTCACAGGCGTTGGCAGATGATCGAATTTTTCAATCTCAGGGAAGCTGATGTCCACCTGAGCGCGCCCGCTATCGCGCCGCGCCTTGATCAGTTCCGGCAGACGATGCAGGGTTTGCGGCCCGAACACCACGTCCACATAAGGCGCGCGTTTGATGATCACATCGCCCTCTTGACTTGCGACACAGCCGCCCACGCCGATCACCAGATTCGGATTGGCCAGCTTGAGCGGGCGCACACGCCCCAAATCCGAAAACACCTTCTCTTCTGCTTTCTCGCGTATCGAACAGGTATTGAACAGAATGACATCGGCCTCTTCGATCTTGTCAGTCTGTTCCATGCCGTCGCACGCACGCATCACATCCGCCATTTTGTCCGAGTCGTACTCGTTCATCTGGCAGCCATAGGTTTTAATATAAAGTTTTTTCATAGCGGGGCGATGATACCTGCATATCGAAAAAACATTAATTCAAATCTCGGCAAATTGTAAAAAAATCTAGGCCGTAAACCGGGCAACTTCCTGTTGCAGGCCTGCCGCCAGCTTCTCCAACCGCCCGGCAGCCGATGACACTTCAGAGACCGCGCCCACGCTTTCCTCGCTCATTTGCGCAATTTGCTCAATATTTCGGGCGATTTCCGCACTGGCATTTTTTTGCTCGCGCAACACATCGGAAATATCGCCGATCGCCTTAACCACATCCGATGCGCCCTCGTTGATTTGACTCATCGAGCCGCCTGCATTTTCAGCCAGCATCACACCGTGCGTGACCATCTCATTACCGCGGCGCATCACACTGGTAGAATTTTTTGCCTGAACCTGAATCGAGCCTATCATGCTGGTAATTTCCTGCGCAGATTGCGTCGTACGTTCAGCCAGCTTGCGCACCTCATCGGCAACCACGGCGAATCCGCGCCCCTGCTCACCCGCCCGCGCAGCTTCAATCGCCGCATTCAATGCCAGCAAGTTAGTCTGATCAGCCACTTCCCTGATTGCATTGATAATGCTGCTGATCTCCTCGGCTTTCATACCCAGCGACTCAATCTGTCCCGAGGCGTCGTTAACCACCTTTTCGATATTCCTGATTTCCGCCACTGCACTGGCCACTTCATCGCCCGCGTGCCGTGAGGATTCACCCGACATGGCCGCTTTTTTCTCAGCCTGCGCCGCACTATCTGCAACCTGATCGATACTGACAGAAAATTCTTCAACGGAAGCCGCAACGGACGAGGTCGTCTCACCCTGATGATTTGCATTATCCAGTACTTGCGCCGCAGCGGCGGCCAATTGACGGGCTGAACTGGCCACCATATCGGCAGAATCGCGGGTGTTTTTGACGATATGTTGCAACTCATCCACGAATGAATTCACCCCGGCCGCAATTTCACCGAGTTCATCGTCCATATCCGAGGGCAGGCGCTGAGTTAAATCCCCCTGCTTCAACAAGACGATCTTTTGCTGGATGCCCCGCAAACCTGATTGCAATGAGCGGGCAAGATTCAGCACCACAAACACATTCACGGCAGCGATCAGCCCGATGAGGGCAATCAACTGCCAGAAGATTCTGCCTGAAACTTCCGTCGCCTGCTCTCTTGCCTGCGCAGCTTCACTCTGCCGCACACCGATGAATTTTTCCAGCGCAGACTGGAAGGGCTTGAATTCACCGTTATACAAAGGAACTAATTTTTCAGTGGCCGTTTTTATGTCGGTCTGCCCCAACTGGATCAGCGATTGCGAATCCTTGTTGTAGCGATCCCATTGGCCAAGGATGCTTTTCAACTCGTCGCGTATGGCTTCGCGCTTAATCGTCTTAACCGCAATCGCGCCATGCAACTCGATATTTTGAGCCGCGGCAGAAAAAACCTCTTTGGTTTCTGACAAAGCCGGATCCAGCATAATAGTCGACAGCGCGCTGGCTTTCACTTCGAGCAGGTCGATGACATACGCCTCCCTGCGATGAGCGGTATCCCCGGCTTCCTGAATCGCATTCAGCCCAAAAATAGTCACCATCAAAATCAATCCCAGCCCGCTCAAAGTCACGAAGCCTAAAATTCTAAGTTTAGTTCTGATGCTCATTTTAAGATCCCTTTTTAAGCATGAGTTAAAGCCTACATAGACTGATGCGCAACACGGTTAACAGCGACTATCAAATGCCCCCGCACCGTCACTCCCGGTGAACAGTATCGATACGGCCGTAAGCCTAAGCTTTTGCAAAATGGAATGCAACGACATCCTTATTCATACAAGCATTTCCAGAAAGTTATTTGCTAAATACCCCCTAAAAATCAGCGATGACGAAAAGTTGTACGGTTAACAACTATTTTATGACCTCACGATTAAAAAACTCACATTTCCGACAAATTTGCTATTATAATCTGCAACGTTTCAGTCAACTATTTTTCGATAATTGAGCTATGGAACTATCAGGGAGAAAATAAAAATGGCTATTATCGCAACGATCGCTTCATTAGGCACCGTCATCATATTTGTTGGTTTTTCTATCTTTATGATCACTCAATTAGTAAAGGGCGAATAAATCCATTCCGCCCGGAGCGCTGCAGCGCTCCTTAACACTCCCTAGATTACCCTGCTTTGCCTGCGCTAATTAGCGCCGGGCTTACATATCTATGAACAAAAATATTTTACTTAAAAAAAATTTGTGCTAAAGTTCGCACAGTTGTTTTTAATGTTCAATTTAGTAACTCTCGGGAGGAGTAAATATGTCAATTATCGCAACCGTAGCATCTGTAGGCACCATGATCATGGCAATTGCTTTTGCATTGTGGATGGTTTCACAACTGTTCAGCAAAGACTAAGCAGGCATCAGCATTAAAAAAACCAGCTCCGGCTGGTTTTTTTACGTCCGAAACACAGTCCGCCAGCGCATTGCTGCTCCGCATGCGCAAAGGAATGACTTGCATGGGTGCGCGCCAGAATAAATTTGCGTTCCACTATCTTCGGCTTGAAGCTCAGCGACTCCGCGATTTCCTGATCCTTGGGCAGGCGGTTGGCGAACGCATAGGTCTGTAGCAGCTTTTCAAATTGAGCAGGTTTGATCTGCTCGTCGCGACACAGCTACACAAAGGCGTTTTGTCGTTGCCGCGTCCAGCAGCTTTCAAACTTGGCAATCACGTTGTCGTCCAGTTTGAGCTTGGGCAGATTACCCTCGATGAACGCTTCGATCAGTTTGCGCTTGCTGCGCAGCTGCACTTAGCCTGCCAGCATGTCGAGAATCGCCTTCTGGCGCTTCCGGGCTTCCTCGGGCGGCAACCCCTTCAGATTGATCAGCAGATTCAGGATATACGCCACATTGATCTCGTCGCGGCGGATCAGGCTCAATTCAAAATCCACCTCTTCCAGCACCGAGACTTTTTCAGGTTCGGTTTATTTCTTCACCTTATCGTGAATGTCGAGATATTTGAGGTAGCAAAAAGTTCTGCCAGCGGGTTCTGGTTCATTATTAGCGTCCATTCGCCCCTCAGCGTGAGCGAATAGTGATCAGCGGGAAGACGTCAAGGGAAAATAAAAGAATAAAGGCAACGTAATCTTTTGATTACATTGCCTTTTTATTGGTGGTGATAGGTGGATTTGAACCACCGACCTCAGCGTTATGAGTGCTGCGCTCTAACCACCTGAGCTATATCACCGAAGAGGTCAGCATTGTCCAGATTTCAGTGCCCCGTGTCAATGGCAAGAAACACTCTTTAACTCACTTGCAGCAAATTCTTTTTGCAAAACCGCCAATTTCGCACTCATTTTGACATCCAGACCATCGAATACGAATATTACCGTCTTGCTTTTACTGGATCGCTCGCCCATTTTGGCCGAGTTCACACCCTTTTTACGCAGACCTTCAATAAAACTTTGCGCCGCCTCGCGGGTTTTAAATAACCCAAGGGAAATTGCGTTCTGCCACTCCCCCGCTTCCTGCACAACAAAAAAATCCGTCACACCGCGCGCCTTGAGCTGAGCCAACTTCTGAATGACCGCGCCGTTATCCTTTAAGGGCGCGATATAAACCCAGAAACCGATGACACGATCAACTTCGCGCTGACTGAGCTTGTCGCCCGGCACGATCTTGTTCAAGGCAGCAGCCGCCTTATCAAGCTCAGCCCCGGTAAATTCACCCCATTCAAAACAGGAACGGGTCGCGACGATCGCAGCGACAGGAGCCGGCAACACCGGCTCTGAAACTGCCAGCACAGCGGATATCGCAACAGGTTCAGAGACGGCGACAGGCACTGATGGTGCCGTAATTGTAAGCGTGATCTTGTCAGCATTGATCGCCGCCAGCACTGGCGCATCCGGATGCCCCTCAAAAATCCCGGACTTCATGACTGCGAAAAAAATCACATTTACAGCGATCAATGCCCAGAGTATTTTTTTCATGCGCCACCACTTTCACGTGCAATTATCAATAAGCCCTGCAAGACCAGATTATCCTGTATCTGCCGCGGTAAATTTAAGTGTTCGGACAACAAGCGGGCAGCCCCCCCACACAGCAGCACCGGCGCATCGTCCGCAGCAAGCCGCGCATATTGCAAGCCGATCGCACCGCAAGTGGCCTGCAGCGCGCCGCTGAAGATCGCATCGGCCGTGGTGAGCGGAAAAGCGGCATACTCACCGCCTGCAAGCTGCAACTGCGCCGTAGCACCCGCCAGCGCCTGCTGCATCAGCGCGATGCCAGGCAAGATCAGCCCGCCTAAAAACTCGCCCCCGTCAGATAAGGCATCGATCGTCGTGGCCGTCCCGCTTCCCACCACGAGACAGGCGCGTTTTTGCAACGCCCACGCGGCAATCAGCGACGCCCAGCGGTCCGTACCCAGACTCGACGGCTGCGTATAGGTGTTCTGCACGCCGCACTGCAAAGCTTGTGACGCGATAAAGGTCACTGTGCAGCCGCGCGCCGCACAGACGGCACGGATGCGCTCACCCAGCGCAGAGCCCGCCACGTTGCTGACCCACACGGAGCAAGCGGATACAGGAAAATAGTCCTCGAGCTCGCAAGCCCGATTGACAGGCAACACACACACGGGCTGGCACCAATCCCCTTCGACCTGCTGGATCTTGATATTGGTGTTGCCGGCATCGATCAGCAGCCTCAACAAGCGCCCACCTCCCCTGAGTTAAACAGCCTTACACCGTCCGCTGTTGCAAGCCTGAGCTCACCCGAATCACTGACACCCAGCGCAATGCCGTTCACGCTGCTTCCATCAGGCATAGCCAGACGAACGGGAAGATTTTGCTGCAAATGGTAACGCTGCCACTCCTCCTGAAAACCGGCAAAGCCACTTGAGGAAAACTGCTGCAAAACGCCCGCCAAATCCTGCAAAATCGCAGCCAGCAACTGAGCTCTGTCGGGCGCACGCGAGCACAACTGATCGAGTGACGCTGCGCGCTGGGTGATGAGCTGCGCCAGCGAATTCGGCAGACTGCAATTGAGACCGATGCCGATCACGACACTGCTGGGGCCGTACATATCCCCCTGCGCCTCGATCAACACGCCGCCCAGCTTGCCATCGGAGGACAGGATGTCATTGGGCCATTTAAGACCCGCACCTGCCACCTCAAAACGCTGCAGCGCGCGCATGATGGCCACGCCCACCGCCAAACTCAGCCCGGAGAGCGCATTCAGGCCGCAGTTAAAACGCCACAACAGGGAAAAAGTCAGCGCATTGCCTAAGCCGGTATGCCAGCTACGACCGATACGACCGCGCCCGCCGGTTTGCAGCTCGACTGCGAGCACACAGCCACTGGTAGCACCCAGCGAGGCACGCCGCAGCAACTCAGTATTACTGGAAGTGGCCTGCTGCAAAATTTCAAGCTGAAAACAGGCCGCATTCTCAGTTAATGCCGCATTGACCTGATCCGCCTCCAGCGGCTGCCAGGCCGGCAGCAGACGGTAGCCACGACCGCGTATCCGTTGCAGCTGCACGCCGAATTCGGTAACGGAGGACAGCGCAGAAAACACCGTCGCGCGCGAGACCCCTAACTGACGCCCCAGCGCAACGCCGGAATGAAACTCGCCGTCTGCCAACAGTCGCAGCAACTGCCAGGTACGCGGGGTCATGAAAAGAACAATTGATAAGTGTAAATTGAAAATGGACAGTTAACAGTCGGCAACCACATGACGTCTTGCATCATGCATCCTCCTTCAAGGAATTATTGATTAAGGATTGCGCTCTGACACTATTCATTAATTAACAATTGATAATTATCAATTATCCATTGCCTTGTTTACACGTTAAACAGGAAATTCAACACATCGCCATCCTGCACGACATATTCCTTACCTTCGACGCGCATCTTGCCCTTTTCCTTGGCACCCGCTTCACCGCCGCAGGCGATAAAATCGCTAAAGGCAATGGTCTGAGCACGAATAAATCCGCGTTCAAAATCAGTGTGGATGACGCCCGCCGCCTGTGGCGCCGTGTCGCCCTTATGGATCGTCCACGCGCGCACTTCCTTCACCCCGGCAGTAAAGTAAGTTTGCAACCCGAGCAAGTCATACCCTGCGCGGATCAACTTATTCAAACCGGGTTCATCCAGCCCCAGATCCGCTAAAAATTCCAGTCGGTCGGCATCATCCAGATCGGACAGCTCCGCTTCGATCTTGGCGCACAGCACCACGACCGGCGCGCCC
The DNA here is from genome assembly GCF_000145255.1 of Gallionella capsiferriformans ES-2. Classification (NCBI taxonomy): domain Bacteria; kingdom Pseudomonadati; phylum Pseudomonadota; class Betaproteobacteria; order Nitrosomonadales; family Gallionellaceae; genus Gallionella; species Gallionella capsiferriformans. The sequence continues at coordinate 624,834 of NC_014394.1, read as the reverse complement.
TCTTTTGCCGCATATTCGCGCAAGCGATCCAGATGCGGGTTATTTTCGAAACCATCCTCCATCACATTACCCACATACATCGCAGGCTTGATGGTCAACATGCACAGCGGCTTGACGATTTCCTTCTCGTCATCGGAGAGACCGAACGTACGCACAGGCTTGCCTTCGTTTAGATGCGGCAACAGCTTTTCCAGCACCGCCACCATCTTGATCGCATCCTTGTCGCCCGACTTGGCTTTCTTACCGTCGCGATGCAAGGTTCGTTCAACCACCGCCATGTCAGCCAGCGCTAACTCAGTGAGAATAACCTCAATGTCCGACAACGGGTCAACACGACCGGCGACATGCACGACATTTTCATCTTCAAAACAACGCACCACGTTGACGATGGCATCCGTTTCGCGAATATTGGCCAGAAATTGATTGCCCAGCCCTTCCCCCTTGGAGGCACCCGCCACCAGACCGGCAATATCCACAAACTCAACAATAGCAGGCTGCATACGCTGTGGCTTTACGATCTTGGCTAGCTCATCCATACGCGGATCCGGCACTTCGACAATACCGACGTTAGGCTCAATGGTACAGAAGGGATAGTTTTCCGCCGCGATACCAGCTTTGGTAAGGGCATTGAACAGGGTGGATTTACCCACATTGGGAAGACCTACGATACCGCATTTCAAACTCATTTAATTTCCTTGATATTCAATATAGCCCGCAAAAGCAGGCTGAAAAAAACATAGACCGCGAGCGTCAGAGTGCAACACCCTTATCGTCGAACAGGCCTTCGAACAGAATCGAGCTTAGATACCGCTCACCGGAATCTGGCAAAATAACGACAATCGTTTTACCGGAATTTTCCGGCAGATGCGCTAAGCGCACCGCCACAGCAACCGCCGCACCGCAGGAGATCCCCGCCAGTATGCCTTCCTCGCGCGCTAGGCGACGCGCATATAGCACCGCCTCCTCGTTGCACACCTGTTCAATCTGATCAACCAGCGACAGATCCAGCGTGTCGGGCACAAAGCCTGCGCCGATCCCCTGAATTTTATGCGGCCCGGGCTTGAGCGGCTCACCTGCACGCCGCTGAGACAGCACCGGACTGGCGGCAGGCTCAACCGCCACCGTCGTAATGGCACGCCCCTGAGTATTTTTGATATAGCGGGAAATGCCCGTAATCGTGCCGCCCGTACCGACGCCAGACACCAGAATATCGATCTTGCCATCGGTATCCTGCCAAATTTCAGGGCCGGTAGTTTTTTCATGAATAGCGGGATTAGCGGGATTCTTGAATTGCTGGAGCAACAGATATTTAGCCGGATTCGATGCCGCGATTTCCTCGGCCTTTGCAATGGCCCCGCTCATCCCCTTAGCGCCATCTGTCAACACCAGTGTCGCGCCATAGGCCAGCAGCAATTTACGCCGCTCTATGCTCATCGTCTCAGGCATGGTGAGCGTCAACGGAATGCCGCGCGCCGCCGCAACAAAGGCCAACGCAATGCCGGTATTGCCGCTGGTCGGTTCAACCAGATGCGTATCGGGACCCAGCAGCCCGCGCTGCTCAGCATCCTCCACCATCGCAGCACCGATGCGACATTTAACCGAGTAGCCGGGATTACGGCCTTCAATCTTTGCCAGTATCGTAGCCGGCGCGCCATCCGTTACGCGATTGAGGCGCACCAGCGGGGTGTGACCGACAGACTTGGAATTATCCTCAAACCAATTTGACATACTGACTCCCGATTAAATATACGAAACTCACAGCAAAGTAATGCGCATAATAGCAAAAAGCCGGAATAATCCGGCTTTTTGTTTAACACAGATCAATCAACAGATTACTCAGCGTCAACAACTTCAGCATCAGCAGGGCGGTCCATCAGTTCAACCAATGCCATAGGAGCATTGTCGCCTTGACGGAAACCGAACTTCAGAACGCGCAAATAACCGCCGTTGCGTGTTGCGTAGCGTGGGCCCAGCTCTTCAAACAACTTGGTAACCATTTCACGGTCACGCAGACGGGCAAATGCCAGACGGCGATTAGCCAGTGTTGGAGTCTTGCCCAACGTCAGGATAGGTTCTGCAACGCGACGCAGTTCCTTAGCCTTAGGCAGGGTAGTCTTGATGACTTCGTGACGCAACAGCGAAACTGTCATGTTGCGGAACATTGCCAGACGGTGACTGCTGGTACGGTTGAGTTTTCTTAAACCTAAACGGTGACGCATAATTTGCCTCTCTTAAACTTCAGTTATTCTACTAACGGCCTATGCAACAGCGACGGGCCAGTTTTCCAGCTTCATACCCAGCGACAAATTGTGCTCGGCAAGAACCTGCTTGATCTCATTCAGAGACTTGCGGCCCAGATTCGGGGTGCGCAACAGATCGTTTTCGCTGTATTGAATCAGATCGCCGATGTAATGAATGCTTTGTGCCTTCAGACAGTTCGAAGAACGTGGTGTCAACTCCAGATCATCGACCGGACGCAACAGGATAGGATCAACCTGAGGAACATGTTCCTTTTCAACAACAGGCTCAGTACCTTCCAATGCCGCGAACACAGAGAACTGATCAACAAGAATACGCGCTGCATTGCGTATCGCTTGTTCAGGATCAATTGCACCGTTGGTTTCGATCGTCATGATCAGCTTGTCGAGGTCGGTACGCTGTTCAACACGTGCACTCTCAACCGCATAGCTAACACGGCTCACAGGGCTGAATGAAGCATCCAGCGCGATGTGCCCTACCGCACGCGTTTCATTAGGCAACTGACGTGAGATTGCGGAAACATAACCACGGCCCTGCTCAACCTTAATCTGCATATCCAGCTTACCGCCGGCAGTCAGATGAGCAATCACGTGTTCAGGATTCAACACTTCAACTTCAGCATTTGCACTGATATCCGCAGCAGTAACGACGCCGAAACCTTCCTTTTTCAAGGTCAGAACGACTTCTTTAACGCCATGCAGACGCAGAACAACACCTTTGAGATTCAGCAGGATATCAACAACGTCTTCCTGCACGCCGTCTATCGTTGCGTACTCGTGCAACACACCGGACATCTTCACTTCGGTCGGTGCAGCACCGGCCATAGAAGACAGCAAAATGCGACGCAGAGCATTACCTAAAGTGTGGCCAAAGCCACGCTCAAAAGGTTCCATGACCACTTTAGCCTGGGTCTCGGAAATCTTTTGAACTTCAATAATGCGAGGCTTCAAAAAATCATTGTTATACATAAGCTACTCCGCGTGGATTACTTGGAATACAACTCAACCACGAGATGCTCGTTGATGGTTGCAGGCAGTTCAGCACGTTGTGGGTTGGCTTTGAATGTACCCTTGAATGCTTTAGTGTCCATTTCAATCCACTCGGGAAAGCCACGCGTTTCGGCAGCTGCAATAGCGGCCTTAATACGCAACTGAGCCTTTGACTTTTCAGCCACTTCAACTACGTCACCAGGACGCACTTGATAGGAAGGAATATTCACTCGCTTGCCGTTGACCAGCAGGGCATTGTGGCGCACAACCTGACGCGCTTCAGCACGAGATGCGCCAAAACCCATACGGTACGACACGTTATCCAGACGCGATTCAAGCAATTGCAGCAAAGACTCACCGGTAATACCGCGTGAAGCTTCAGCCTTTTTGTAAGTCAGACGGAACTGACGCTCAAGAACGCCATAGATACGACGAACTTTTTGCTTTTCACGCAACTGACCACCGTACTCTGACAAACGTGTGTTACGACGCTGGCCATGCTGACCAGGTGGATACGCACGACGCTCAACAGCACACTTGTCGGTAAAGCATTTTTCGCCCTTCAGAAAGAGCTTTTCGCCCTCACGACGGCACTTACGGCATTTTGCATCAAGATTTCTAGCCAAGATCAACTCCCAAATAAATTAGATACGACGCTTTTTAGGCGGACGGCAACCGTTGTGCGGTACCGGCGTAATATCAGAAATGCTTGTGATCTTAAAACCAGCTGCATTCAATGCACGTACTGTAGATTCACGACCAGGACCTGGGCCCTTGATACGCACTTCAATATTCTTAACTCCACATTCAGCAGCAGATTTGCCGACAACTTCAGCAGCAACCTGAGCAGCAAACGGAGTACTCTTACGCGAACCCTTAAAACCATTCGCACCGCTCGTGGACCAAGCCAGAGCATTGCCCTGACGATCCGTGATCGTTACGATCGTGTTGTTAAAGGAAGCGTGAACGTGAGCAATACCTTCTACTACGTTCTTTTTAACTTTTTTACGCACTTTCGTGCTTGGCTTAGCCATGATTAAATCCTCTAATGCGTTAAAGCAAACTTACTTCTTAGATCCGGAAATAGCTTTGCGCGGACCTTTACGTGTACGCGCGTTAGTGCGAGTACGCTGTCCGCGACAAGGCAGACCACGACGATGACGCACGCCGCGATAACAACCCAGATCCATCAGACGTTTGATATTCATCGTTGTTTCACGACGAAGATCACCCTCTACGGTGAATTTGGCGACTTCTTCGCGCAGTTTTTCAACTTCTGCGTCAGTCAAGTCTTTCATTTTGACGCTGGGGGTGACCCCTGCTGCCGCGCAAATACCTTGCGAACGAACTCGTCCGATACCGTAAATTGCTGTTAAAGCAATTACAGCGTGTTGATGGTTTGGGATGTTTACCCCTGCAATACGTGCCATGCAGCTACCCTATCTTTAAAAAACGAAAATTATATCATCAAAAACCAAAGTTTAAAAATTAACCTTGGCGTTGCTTGTGACGTGGCTCAGTGCAAATTACACGCACAACACGTTTACGAATAACGATCTTGCAGTTACGGCAGATCTTTTTTACTGATGCTTGAACTCTCATTTACTTCTCCTAACTAAAAACTATTTGGCACGGAATACGATACGAGCACGGCTCAAATCGTAAGGTGTCAACTCAACCGTCACCTTATCACCAGGTAAGATGCGAATATAGTGCATGCGCATTTTACCTGAGATATGACCTAGAACAACATGACCATTTTCCAGCTTGATGCGGAATGTTGCATTAGGCAACGATTCCTCAATCTCACCTTGCATCTGAATTACATCTTCTTTTGCCATTAGCGCGACAACCCACCTTTAAAATTAGCCTTTTTCAGCAAACTGTCATACTGGTGCGTCATCAGATACGACTGCACTTGTGCCATGAAATCCATAGTGACGACAACGAGAATCAGCAGCGACGTACCACCGAAATAGAACGGCACGTTGAACTTGACAACCAAAAATTCAGGCAACAAACAAACCAGCGTGATATACACCGCGCCGATCAAAGTCAGACGCAACATAATCTTCTCAACGTACTTGGCAGTTTGCTCTCCCGGACGAATACCGGGCAAAAATGCACCGCTCTTCTTCAGGTTATCCGCTGTTTCTTTAGGACTGAAAACCAGCGCCGTATAGAAAAAGCAAAAGAACAAAATCGCAGACGCATAAGCCAGTACATAAATCGGCTGACCCGGAGACAACATCTGACTCGCATCTTTCAACCAACCCATGCCTTGGGAGTTACCAAACCAACCGGCAATCGTCGCTGGAAACAGGATGATACTTGAAGCAAAAATCGGAGGAATCACACCCGCCATATTCAGTTTCAAAGGCAAATGAGAACTTTGCCCGCCATAGACCCTGTTACCCACCTGACGTTTGGCATAGTTGACCAGTATCTTGCGCTGACCGCGCTCGACGAAGACAACCAGAGCCGTCACCGCAATCGCACCAACAAACAGAAACAGCACCAGCGGGATCGAAAATGCACCCGTACGAGCCAGTTCAAGCGTGCTGCCAATCGCACTAGGAAGACCTGCCGCGATACCTGCAAAGATGATCAAAGAAATACCGTTGCCCAAACCGCGCTCAGTAATCTGCTCACCTAACCACATCAGGAACATCGTTCCCGTTACCAGTGTGATCATCGTAGTCATCTGGAACATGGATCCCGGATGAAGCACCAGACCAGGCTGAGCTTGAAGTGCAACAGAAATCCCGAACGACTGAAATACAGCCAGACCAAGCGTTCCGTAGCGAGTGTATTGAGTAATCTTACGACGACCCGATTCACCCTCCTTCTTCAACTGCTCCAGATACGGCACAGCGATAGAAGCCAACTGCATGATAATGGATGCCGAAATGTACGGCATAATACCTAAAGCAAAAATGGTAAAACGCGACAGAGCGCCACCTGAGAACATGTTAAACATGCCCAGAATGCCGTTCTTTTGCGTTTTAAACAAGTCAGCTAGTACAACCGGATCAATTCCCGGAACCGGAATGTGCGCACCGATACGAAACACGACCAGTGCGCCCAGCAAGAACCAAAGACGGGTGCTTAAATCCCCGTACTTGGCCTTAGGTGCATCCTTAGCAACTTTGCTCACGTTCTGCCTTCTTACTCAGCGATACTACCGCCAGCAGCTTCAATCGCTGCACGGGCACCCTTGGTGACCAGCAGACCCTGCAACGCAACTGCGCGAGTAATTTCACCGCAAAGAAAAACCTTAGCGCCCAAAGCACCGGCACGAACGATACCTGCTTGCTTCAGCGCCAACAGATCGATGGATGAAACCGGCAATGAATCCAGATCGCCCAGACGAACTTCAACGGTGTCATTGCGAGTTAAAGAAACGAAACCACGCTTAGGCAAACGACGCTGCAAAGGCATTTGACCGCCTTCGAAACCGACCTTATGAAAACCGCCTGCACGAGACTTCTGCCCCTTGTGACCACGACCACAGGTCTTGCCGAGGCCAGAACCGATACCACGGCCAACGCGACGCTTGGAGTGCTTAGCACCTGGTGCTGCTTGAATAGTATTAAGTTGCATTATTGAGCCTCGTACTTAACCAGGTAAAACACTTTGTTAATCATACCGCGAACGCAAGGTGTATCTTCCAGTTCAACAGTATGATTGATACGACGCAACCCAAGACCGCGCAACGTAGCACGATGCGATTCCTTAGTGCCAATCTGGCTCTTGAGTTGTGTCACTTTAATAGTTTTGGCTTGTGTCATTTCTTACCCCAAAATTTCGTCAAGATTCTTGCCGCGTTTAGCAGCAATCTCAGACGGTGCATTCAACGCCTTCAAGCCATTCAATGTTGCACGAACGACGTTGTATGGATTGCTCGAACCCAGGCATTTAGCTGAAACGTCGCGTACACCAACAGCTTCAAAAACAGCACGCATTGCGCCACCGGCGATAATTCCAGTACCCTCAACAGCAGGACGCATCAGAACCTTAGCTGCGCCATGAGTACCGATAACAGCGTGATGCAATGTGCCATTCTTCAGATTCACTTTGAACAGGTTACGACGGCATTCTTCCATTGCCTTTTGTACAGCAACTGGAACTTCCTTGGACTTACCCTTGCCCATTGCAATACGACCATCACCATCACCAACGACAGCCAGAGCAGCGAAGCCCATAATACGGCCACCCTTAACGACTTTGGTGACGCGATTAACGGCGATCATTTTTTCGATCATGCCATCATCGCGTTCCTCTTTTTGCATTTTTCCTTGCGGCTTAGCCATTGCTCAACTCCAATTAGAACTGCAGACCATGTTCACGCGCAGCTTCTGCCAACGCCTTAACACGACCATGATAACGATTACCGGAACGATCGAAGGCGACCTGAGTAATACCTGCACTCTTTGCCTTCTCAGCGATACGTTGACCCACGACGCTAGCTGCCGCCTTGTTTCCACCATTAGCCAGGTCCTTGGCAACATCCGCTTCTAAACTGGATGCACTTGCAAGAATCTTACCGCCGCATGCAGATATGATCTGAGCGTAGATATGCATATTTGTACGGTGAATTGCCAGACGTACGGTTCTTTGTTCAGCAATGCGGGCACGGGTTTTGCGTGCTCTGCGCTGACGAGATGCTTTTTTATTCAACATATCCGCCTCAATTATTTCTTCTTGGTTTCTTTCAGAGCCACCACTTCATCGCTATAACGAACGCCCTTGCCCTTGTAAGGCTCTGGAGAACGGAAAGCGCGAATTTCTGCGGCAACCTGGCCTACGCGTTGTTTGTCAGCACCCTTCAGAACCACTTCGGTCTGAGTAGGTGTTGTCACTACAACGCCATCTGGCATCACGTAATTTACAGGGTGAGAAAAACCCAGTGTCAGGTTCAACGTATCGCCTACGGCTTGTGCACGGTAACCCACGCCAACCAGAAGCAACTTACGCTCAAAACCCTTGCTCACGCCATGCACCATATTGGCCAGCAAAGCACGGATGGTTCCTGACATCGCATTTGACTGCTTGGATCCGCTAGTAGCGGAACACAAGAGCGCATCGCCTTCGCGAACAACGCTCACGTCAGCAGTCAAACCGTGCTTCAGAACACCCAACGGGCCTTTTACAGTTATTTCATTTGCAGCCATAGTAACTTCAACATCACCAGGGACTACAACAGGATTCTTGGCTACTCTAGACATACTTACCTCACTACGCGACTACGCACAATACTTCGCCACCAATACCATTGGCGCGTGCTTTGCGGTCGGTCATCAAACCCTTGGAAGTAGAAACAATCGCGATTCCCAGACCATTCATAACCTTAGGAATATCGGTGTTACCCTTGTAAATACGCAATCCCGGACGGCTGATGCGCTGAATTTTTTCGATTACAGGACGACCGCTGTAGTACTTCAGACCGATTTCCAAAGTAGCCTTACCAGGCGTTCCTTGTTCGATTTTGAAGCCGTCAACATAGCCCTCTTCTTTAAGAACTTCTGCAATTGCAACCTTCAATTTTGAAGATGGCATTGATACGCTTGCTTTTTCAGCCATCTGCGCATTGCGAATGCGCGTCAACATATCGGAAATTGGATCATTCATGCTCATAATTATTACTCCTACCAGCTAGCCTTAGTGATGCCAGGAATCTCACCACGCATCGCAAATTCACGAACCTTAATGCGACCCAAACCAAACTTCCTGAATGTTCCGCGAGGACGACCAGTCAAAGCGCAGCGATTACGCAAACGAACCGGACTTGAATCGCGCGGCAAGGCTTGCAACTTCAAACGAGCAGCAGCACGATCTTCATCAGATGCACTCACATTTGAAATCGTAGCCTTCAATTCAGCGCGCTTTGCAGCAAACTTTTCGACGATCTCGCGACGCTTCAGGTCACGGTTAATCAATGACATCTTAGCCATTAGTAATCCCTCATTTCTTTAATGGGAGTTTGAAAGCCAACAACAAAGCACGAGCTTCTTCGTCAGTCTTCGCGGAAGTCGTGATCGTGATATTCATACCACGCAATGCATCGACTTTTTCATATTCAATTTCTGGAAATATGATCTGCTCTTTGATACCCATGTTGTAGTTACCACGACCATCAAAAGACTTCCCGGAAATACCACGAAAATCGCGGATACGGGGAATTGCAACAGAAATCAGACGATCGAGAAAGTCATACATGCGATCTTTACGCAACGTGACCTTACAACCAACCGGATAACCTTCACGAATCTTAAAGCCGGCGATCGACTTCTTAGACATCGTAACGATAGGCTTTTGACCTGCGATCTTCTGCATATCACCAACCGCGAAATCCATAACCTTCTTGTCAGCAACCGCTTCACCCACACCCATGTTCAAGGTGATCTTTTCGATACACGGTACTTCCATCACTGACTTATAACCGAATTGCGTCATAAGATCTGCAGTGATCTTTTCCTTATAAATATCATACAAACGAGCCATGCCCTATACCCCTTAAGCGTCAACAACTTCGCCGTTGGACTTGAAAACGCGTACTTTGCGTCCATCTTCCAGCGTTTTAATACCGACTCGATCACCCTTATTCGCAGCGGCGTTAAACAAAGCCACGTTTGAAATATGTATTTTCGATTCTTTTTCGATGATACCGCCCGCTTCACCCTTTACCGGATTTGGCTTCTGATGTTTTTTGACTTTATTGATACCGCCAACGAGCAGATAATCACCTGAAACGCTCAAAACGTTACCGCGATTACCTTTGTCTTTACCAGCGATCACAATTACGTCATCGTTCTTTTTAATCTTACGCATGTTTTTCCTCGATCGACCCGTTAACGCTAGAGCACTTCAGGTGCAAGCGAAACGATCTTCATAAACTTTTCAGTGCGAAGCTCACGTGTAACTGGTCCGAAAATACGAGTACCAATTGGTTCCAGCTTTGCGTTCAACAACACTGCTGCATTGCCATCAAACTTAACCAGCGAACCATCTGAACGGCGAACACCATAAGCCGTGCGAACGACTACAGCATTGTAAACTTCGCCCTTCTTTACACGACCACGCGGAGCCGCATCACGGATACTTACCTTGATAACATCACCAACGGAAGCATAACGACGCTTAGAACCGCCCAAAACTTTGATGCACATAACAGAGCGCGCACCAGTATTGTCAGCCACATCTAAAACAGACTGCATTTGTATCATTATTTAATCTCCAACTTTTTCCGCTTACGGCGGCCAGTTTTGGAACCCGTTCGGGTTAAGGACGCCGCAAGCGGCGATGTAACGAAGCCGCGTATTATATGCAAATTAAAATAATTTGCAAGCTGAAATTGCAAACAAAAATGTTAAGCGGCTTTAGCTACACGCCAGGCTTTAGTTTTTGCCAGAGGACGACACTCTTCAATCGTAACAACATCGCCTGTGTGGCACTCATTATTTTCATCGTGAGCATGGTACTTCTTGGAAACGCGAATGATCTTACCCAGCAATGGGTGCTTCACTTTGCGCTCAACCAAGACGGTAACCGTCTTGTCCATTTTGTCACTTGTAACTGTACCGGTCAGGGTACGTTTAACTGTAGTTTCGCTCATGACTGAACATCCTTCTGCTTCATTACGGTTTTAATGCGCGCAATGTCACGACGAACCTTGCGCACTTCGCTGGTCTTAGTCATTTGTTGCGTCGCGACTTGCATACGCAGGCCAAATTGAGCACGAGTCAGAGAAAGCAGATCTTCTTGCAGCTCCGACTTCGACTTAAGCTTGAGTTCACTAGCTTTCATGTTATTCACCTACCTGTCTGACAACAAACACAGTCGCAAGCGGCAACTTTGCAGATGCCAGCTTAAACGCTTCACGAGCCAATTCTTCACTGACGCCGTCCATTTCATACAACATCTTGCCAGGTTGAATCTCGGCAACGTAGTACTCAGGATTACCCTTACCATTACCCATACGAACTTCGGCTGGCTTCTTGGAGATAGGCTTGTCCGGGAATACACGAATCCAGATACGACCACCACGCTTGATGTGACGTGTCATTGCACGACGTGCGGCTTCAATCTGACGTGCAGTCAAACGACCGCGCGCAACCGATTTGAGACCAAATTCACCGAAGCTTACCTTGTTGCCACGTGTGGCAATTCCGGTATTGCGGCCCTTTTGTTCCTTACGGTATTTTCTTCTAGCTGGCTGTAGCATGCTTAGCTCCTGGCTTTTTTACTCGTTTTTCCGGTTCAGCAGCTGCGGGTGCTGCAACTTCCTGACCGATATCACCCTTGTAGACCCAAACCTTGACACCGATAATGCCGTAGGTTGTTTGAGCTTCCGAGGTACCGTAGTCAATGTCTGCACGCAATGTATGCAATGGCACACGGCCTTCGCGATACCATTCGGTACGGGCGATTTCGATACCGTTCAAGCGACCTGCACTCATGATCTTAATGCCAAGAGCACCGAGACGCATTGCATTTTGCATCGAACGCTTCATCGCACGACGGAACATGATGCGCTTTTCCAACTGAGCGGTGATGTTATCAGCGATCAGTTGAGCATCGATTTCTGGTTTGCGTACTTCTTCGATTGCAAGATCAACCGATTGCAGACCCATACGACGACGCAGCTCAGCGCGCAACACTTCAATGTCCTCGCCCTTTTTACCGATAACCATACCTGGGCGCGCGGTGTAGATCGTAACCTTTGCACTCTTAGCAGGACGCTCGATGATGATCTTAGAGACCATTGCCGACGCCAGCTTTTTCTTCAAGTAAGCACGAACTTCGATATCTTTGAGCAGCATGTCAGCGAAATTAGCGCTGTTAGCGAACCACTTAGAATCCCAGTTCTTGCGAACACTTAACCGGAAACCGGTTGGGTGAATTTTCTGTCCCATAATTTATCCTCAGCTTCCGACGCTAACAGTGATATGACAAGTCTGTTTTTCGATCTTATTGCCGCGACCCTTCGCACGAGCCATAAAGCGCTTGAGCGATGAAGCCTTGTCAATATAGATTACCTTGACTTTCAATTCGTCAATATCAGCACCATCATTGTGCTCGGCATTAGCGATTGCAGAATCCAGTGCCTTCTTGATAATTCCAGCACCCTTTTTAGGGCTGAAATTCAAAATATTGAGCGCCTGAGCAACCGGCAATCCGCGAATCTGATCCGCGACCAGACGGCCTTTTTGTGCGGAGAGGTGAATATTTTTTGCAACTGCGGTAGTTAAAGTCATCATGCCTCCCTTATCTCTTCACTGCTTTTTTATCAGCAGCATGACCCTTGAAGGTACGAGTCAGGGAAAATTCACCTAACTTATGACCAACCATGTTTTCAGAAACGTACACGGGAATGTGTTGCTTACCGTTGTGTACCGCAATCGTCAAACCGACAAACTCAGGCAACACCGTAGAACGGCGAGACCAGGTTTTAACCGGGCGCTTATCATTCGTTGCGCGTACTGTCTCAATCTTCTTGAGCAGATGTGCATCAACAAATGGACCTTTTTTAATGGAACGTGCCATGTTTAATTACCCCTTAAGCCTTAAAACGACGACGCACTATCATGCTGTTTGTGCGCTTGTTTCGACGAGTGCGGAAGCCCTTAGCCGGAACACCCCATGGGCTGACCGGATGACGACCTGCTGCAGTCTTACCTTCACCACCACCGTGCGGGTGATCGACCGGGTTCATGACCACACCGCGAACGGTAGGACGAACACCGCGCCAGCGCATTGCACCAGCTTTACCGATAGAACGCAGGCTGTGCTCTGAATTACCCACTTCGCCCAGTGTTGCTTTGCAATCGATATGAACCTTGCGGATTTCGCCTGAACGCAAACGCAATTGAGCGTAGCTGCCATCGCGAGCCAACAATTGAACCGAAGTACCGGCAGAGCGTGCCAACTGAGCACCCTTACCTGGCAACATTTCGATACAGTGGATCGTTGAACCGACTGGAATATTGCGCAAAGGCATTGCATTGCCGTTACGGATCGGAGCTTCCGAACCACTGATCAGCGCAGCACCTGCTGAGATACCCTTAGGTGCAATGATATAGCGACGCTCACCATCCACATATAACAGCAGTGCGATATTAGCGCTGCGGTTTGGATCGTATTCGAGACGCTCAACCGTGCAAGGAATACCATCCTTATTACGCTTGAAGTCAATCAGACGATAGTGCTGCTTATGACCGCCACCCATATGACGAGTCGTAATATGACCGTTGTTGTTACGGCCGGCAGTCTTCGTTTGCTTTTCCAGCAAGGCTGCAACAGGCTTACCCTTATGCAATTCCTTGTTAACAACGCGCAATACAGCACGTTGTCCCGGTGTCGTTGGTTTTAGTTTAATCAGTGCCATGATAATTATCCTTGCTCGCTTACAGCGAAGTTAATTTCCTGACCGGAAGCCAGACAAACATAGGCTTTCTTCCAGTTATTGCGACGGCCAGTGAAACGACCCGAGCGCTTTACTTTACCCTTAACGTTTGCAAGTTGGACACTGTCAACTTTGACCTTGAACATGAACTCAACTGCAGCCTTGATTTCTGGCTTGGTCGCGTCGGTAGAAACCTTGAAAACAACTTGTTCGTACTTGTCTGCGACATAAGTTGCTTTTTCAGAGATTTGTGGCGCGATCAACACTTTCATCAAACGCTCTTGACTAAATGATTGTGCACTCATGCGAACATCTCCTCAATTTTAGCTACCGCACCGCGTGTCACAACAACACTAGGAAAACGAACCAGACTGACAGGGTCAGCTTGATAGGCTTCCAGAACCAGTACGTTAGGCAGATTACGTGAAGACAAGTACAGATTTTCATCCATGCTGTCAGTGATCACGAGAACGCGACCAGCAATACCCAGATTCTTGATCTTATCGGCAAGAAGCTTAGTCTTAGGTGCGTCTACGGTCAGATCATCGATCACAACCAGACGGCTCTCAGCTACCAGCTTGGACAGAATCGCTGCAAAACCTGCGCGATACATCTTACGGTTAACTTTTTGAGTGTAGTTTTCTTCGCCGGTGTTCGGGAAAATCTTACCACCACCACGCCACAACGGGCTGGACGCCATACCGGCACGTGCACGACCCGTACCCTTTTGGGCAAACGGCTTGCGAGTACTCTTGGCGATTTCACAACGGCTCTTTTGCTTGCTGTTACCAGCGCGCGCATTTGCCTGATAAGCCGTTACCAGCTGATGCACCAGATCTTCATTGTAACCACGACCAAACACTTCGTCGGAAGCGACGAGATTTGCGGTTGACAGACCTTTATCATTGATGACTTTGAGTTCCATTAGGCACCTGCCTTCACTGCGGGACGCACGATAATTTTGCTGTTAGTGCAACCAGGAACGGCGCCCTTAACCAGCAACAATTGACGCGCAACGTCAACACGCACGATTTGTAGATTTTGAACGGTACGCTGCTCATCACCGAGATGACCCGTCATACGCTTGCCAGGAAATACACGACCTGGATCTTGCGCCATACCGATAGAACCCGGTACGTTATGTGACTTTGAGTTACCGTGAGAGGCGCGACCTGATTTGAAATGGTGACGCTTGATGGTACCTGCGTAACCCTTACCCTTAGTCGTACCCGTTACATCAACGAGCTGACCTACCTGGAAAATTTCAACACTGATAGAAGAACCCAATGCCAAACCATCCAACTGCTCAGGCGTAACGATGAATTCTTTAAGTGCACTACCGGCTTCCACACCCGCCTTAGCGTAATGTCCTGCGGCAGCTTTGCTGACGCGGGTTGCACGACGAACACCATGTGCAACTTGCACAGCAGTGTAACCATCTACAGCAACGGATTTAACCTGAGTAACACGATTATTAGACACTTCCAGCACAGTTACCGGCAACGATGATCCGTCTTCGGTAAATACGCGGGTCATGCCAATCTTGCGACCGACAAGTCCTAAGCTCATTTTAATTTCCTCTTGTTAAGGGGCTAACTACAATTGGTCAGCCGATTAGATACTACAAAAACAAGCAAGCAGCGCAGGGTTATTAAACCCTTGCACCGCCAACCTGAATTATTACTGCAACTTGATTTCTACATCAACGCCAGCTGGCAGATCCAACTTCATTAACGCATCAACTGTCTTATCAGTTGGGTCAACGATGTCCATTAAACGCAGATGGGTACGAATTTCGAATTGGTCACGCGAAGTCTTATTGACATGAGGTGAACGCAGAACGTCGAAACGCTCAATTTTTGTCGGCAATGGAACAGGACCATTAACCACAGCGCCAGTGCGCTTTGCTGTTTCTACAATGCGTGCAGCGGATTGATCTATCAAACGATAATCAAACGCTTTGAGGCGAATGCGAATTTTTTGACTTTGCATAAATTTTCTCTGGCTTTGTGCGGCAATGCCGCTAATTAAAGAACAAACTCACTTGAACTCAATCAAGTGAGGGGGCGCATTGTATTCGCTATAAATACTAAATGCAAGCAAAATCAGGAATGAGGATCGAGGAGTGAGATCTGAGTACAAAATCTACTCAGTCCTCAATCCACAATCCCGATCCTGCTATTACTCGATAACTTTTGCAACGACACCGGCACCAACGGTACGGCCACCTTCGCGAATCGCGAAACGCAGACCTTCTTCCATCGCGATCGGATTGATCAGTGCAACGGTAATGCTGACGTTATCGCCTGGCATAACCATTTCGGTGCCCGCTGGCAATTCAACTGCACCCGTTACGTCCGTCGTACGGAAGTAGAACTGAGGACGGTAGCCCTGGAAGAATGGCGTATGACGACCACCTTCTTCTTTGCCCAATACGTAGATTTCCGCAGTGAACTTAGTGTGAGGCTTGATTGAACCTGGTTTGCACAATACTTGACCGCGCTCAACTTCTTCACGCTTCGTACCGCGCAACAGAACACCCACGTTATCGCCAGCCTGACCTTGATCGAGCAGCTTACGGAACATTTCAACGCCAGTACAAGTGGTCTTCAAAGTTGGCTTGATACCAACGATTTCGATTTCTTCGCCGACTTTAACGATACCGCGTTCGATACGACCCGTTACAACAGTACCGCGACCGGAGATCGAGAATACGTCTTCAACTGGCATCAGGAATGCGCCGTCAACAGCACGTTCCGGCGTTGGAATGTAGGTATCCAATGCTTCAGCCAAACGAAAAATTGCAGGCTCGCCGATATCAGACTGATCGCCCTTGATGGCCAGCATCGCAGAACCCTTGATAACTGGAATGTCATCACCAGGGAAATCGTACTTGGACAGCAATTCACGAACTTCCATTTCAACCAGTTCGAGCAACTCTTCGTCGTCGACCATGTCGCACTTGTTCAAGAACACAACGATGTAAGGAACGCCAACCTGACGTGCCAGCAAGATGTGTTCGCGAGTCTGAGGCATAGGACCGTCAGCAGCTGAACAAACCAGGATCGCGCCGTCCATCTGCGCAGCACCCGTGATCATGTTCTTAACATAGTCGGCGTGGCCCGGGCAATCTACGTGAGCGTAGTGACGAGTTGCTGTTTCGTATTCAACGTGAGCGGTATTAATGGTAATACCGCGTGCCTTTTCTTCCGGTGCCGCATCGATCTGGTCGTAAGCCTTGGCTTCGCCGCCAAACTTCTTGCACAACACCATCGTGATCGCCGCTGTCAGCGTTGTCTTACCGTGATCCACGTGACCGATCGTACCGACGTTGACGTGTGGTTTGGTGCGTTCAAATTTACTTTTTGCCATTTTAGCCTCTATCAAATAATTATCTGTTTTACTAACGTCTAATCGCCAGTTAGCTCAAGGCTAACTAGCGACTAGTGTTTAACAACTTCCTTTTACTTCTTGTTCATAATCGCTTCAGCGACATTCTTTGGCGCTTCAGTGTAATGCTTGAATTCCATTGTGTACGTAGCACGACCCTGAGTCGCAGAACGCAACGATGTAGAGTAACCAAACATCTCAGACAGTGGAACTTCCGCCTTAACAGACTTGCCACCACCCAACATGTCATCCATACCCTGAACCATACCGCGGCGTGATGACAAATCGCCCATCACCGTACCTGTATAGTCTTCCGGTGTTTCAACTTCAACCGACATCATAGGCTCAAGCAGAACAGGACTCGCCTTACGCATACCTTCCTTGAAGGCCATAGACGCTGCCATCTTGAACGCATTTTCGTTCGAGTCAACATCGTGGTACGAACCGTCGAACAAGGTTACCTTAACATCGACAACCGGGAAGCCCGCCAACACACCACTTGGCAATGATTCGCGCAAACCCTTTTCAACCGCAGGGATGTATTCACGAGGAACCGTACCACCCTTGATCGCGTCAACGAATTCGAAACCCTTGCCAGCTTCGTTTGGCTCCATGGTAATCCACACATGACCATACTGACCGCGACCACCGGTTTGCTTCGCGTACTTACCTTCGACTTCGACTTTCTTGCGGATCGCTTCACGGTAGGCAACTTGCGGTGCACCCACGTTCGCTTCAACGCCAAATTCGCGCTTCATACGGTCGACCAAAATTTCCAGATGCAACTCACCCATACCGGACATAATGGTTTGACCCGACTCTTCATCGGTGCGAACACGGAAAGAAGGATCTTCAGCAGCCAGACGACCCAGCGCCAGACCCATCTTTTCCTGATCAACCTTCGTCTTAGGTTCAACTGCAACGTGGATCACCGGCTCAGGGAATACCATACGCTCAAGAATGATCGTATTGTTGATATCACACAGAGATTCACCGGTGGTCACTTCCTTCAGACCGATACAAGCAGCGATATCGCCAGCCAGAATTTCATCCACTTCCAGTCGCTCATTAGCATGCATCTGCACGATACGACCGATACGTTCCTTTTTGCCACGCACAGAGTTGTAGACCGTATCGCCCTTTTTCAGCACACCGGAATAAACACGCACGAAGGTCAATTGGCCGACGAATGGATCCGTCATCAACTTGAATGCCAAAGCAGAAAAACTCTCGCTGTCATCGGCTTTACGCGAAATCGGCTGACCTTCTTCGTCTTCACCCGTCACATCAGGGATATCCACAGGCGACGGCATGAACATGATGACCGCATCAAGCATACGCTGGACGCCCTTGTTCTTGAAAGCCGAACCGCACAGCATAGGCTGAATTTCGCAGGCGATTGTACGGGTGCGCAGACCAAAAATAATTTCCTCTTCGGTCAATTCACCATTCTCAAGGTAGTTATTCATCAACTCTTCAGAAGCTTCGGCAGCAGTTTCAACCATCTTCGCGCGCCATTCGGCAGCGACCTCAACCAAATCGGCCGGGATTTCACGATAGTCAAACTTCATACCCTGAGATGCCTCATCCCAGTAGATGGCACGCATCTTGATCAGATCAACCACACCTTCGAATTTTTCTTCAGCACCGATAGGCACAACAATCGGCACAGGGTTAGCACGCAGGCGTGTGCCCATCTGCTCAACCACTTTGAAGAAATTTGCGCCTTGACGGTCCATCTTGTTAACAAAAGCCAAACGAGGGACTTTGTATTTGTTAGCCTGACGCCAAACTGTTTCCGACTGAGGCTGCACACCACCTACTGCGCAATAAACCATGCACGCACCGTCAAGCACACGCATAGAACGTTCAACTTCGATCGTAAAGTCAACGTGACCCGGCGTATCGATGATGTTGAAACGATGCTCTTCATACTGCTTTTCCATGCCCTTCCAGAAGCATGTTGTCGCAGCCGAAGTAATGGTAATTCCACGCTCCTGCTCCTGTTCCATCCAGTCCATGGTGGCAGCGCCATCATGAACTTCACCGATCTTGTGACTTACGCCGGTGTAGAACAGAATACGTTCGGTTGTCGTAGTTTTGCCCGCATCAATATGCGCGCTGATACCGATATTACGGTAACGGTTAATAGGTGTTTTACGAGCCACGATGTATACCTAACTAGTTTGATTGTTAATGCTAAATTAGAAACGGAAATGCGAGAACGCCTTATTGGCTTCAGCCATACGGTGAACTTCTTCACGCTTCTTCACCGCACCACCACGACCTTCAGATGCATCGATCAGCTCACCAGCCAAACGCATACCCATGGATTTTTCACCACGCTTGCGAGCTGCTTCGCGCAACCAGCGCATGGACAAAGCCATACGACGTGACGGACGAACTTCAACAGGAACCTGGTAGTTTGCACCACCTACACGACGGCTCTTCACTTCAACCTGTGGCTTAGCATTGGTCAGCGCAAGATTGAAAATTTCAATCGCATCTTTACCAGTCTTCTTGCCAACCTGCTCCAGTGCACCGTACAAGATACGTTCTGCAACTGATTTTTTACCAGCTGTCATCAACACGTTTACAAATTTGGACAAATCCTGATTACCGAACTTTGGATCTGGCAACACTTCACGTTTGGGTACTTCTCTGCGTCTTGGCATATCAACCTCAAATAAATTACTTAAAAAAATACAATCGCGAACTTATTTCTTAGGACGCTTGGTACCGTACTTGGAACGTGATTGCTTACGATCCTTCACACCTGCTGTATCCAGACTACCGCGAACCATGTGGTAACGCACACCCGGCAAATCCTTTACACGACCACCGCGCAACAGCACAACCGAGTGCTCCTGCAGATTATGGCCTTCACCGCCGATGTAGCTAATGACTTCAAAACCATTGGTCAGACGAACTTTAGCCACTTTACGCAACGCAGAGTTAGGCTTCTTAGGTGTTGTGGTGTAAACACGAGTACACACACCACGCTTTTGTGGCGAACTACCGAGCGCTGGTACCTTGCTCTTTTCTACGATTGCGACACGCGGCTTGCGGATCAACTGATTAATGGTTGGCATTATCTAACATCCTAAAGTAAATTCTAAAATTCCGTTTGTGTTTATAAAACAAAAGCTTATCGTCGCAGACAGACAGAATCACCTGCTGCGACGATAAAAAGATTGTGGATTCTATTCAGAAACCACCGCACTGTCAAGCAACTCACCGGCGGGTGCCGACTCTGCAGCCATAAAATCACGACCTTGCGCCATATCAATACCCAGACCCTGCTTGCGTCGTGCATTGTGGTAAGCCATCCCGGTACCGGCCGGAATCAGACGACCCACAATGACGTTTTCTTTCAGACCGCGCAATTCGTCGCGTTTGCCCATGATCGCAGCTTCGGTCAGAACACGGGTTGTTTCCTGGAAGGAAGCGGCCGAGATAAACGAATCGGTCGACAACGATGCCTTGGTAATACCCAGCAGCATAAATTCGAAAGTAGCTGGCTCTTTGCCGGCAGCACTCATTTTCTCGTTTTCTTCCAGCAGATCTGCGCGCTCTACCTGTTCGCCCACGATAAAGCGAGTATCACCCACTTCTTTCACCTGAACGCGACGCAACATCTGACGCACGATCACTTCAATGTGCTTGTCGTTGATCTTAACGCCTTGCAGACGGTACACTTCCTGAACTTCATCAGTGATGTAGCGAGCCAGCTCCGCGACGCCCAACAGGCGCAGAATATCGTGAGGATCAGCAGGACCGTCGACGATCATTTCACCGCGCGTCACCATCTGACCATCGTGAACCAGCACATGTTTTTCCTTAGGAATCAGGAATTCGCTTGCCAGACCTTCAACATCGGTAATAACCAGACGCTGTTTGCCCTTGGTTTCCTTACCGAACGATACCGTACCGGTACACTCAGCCAGCATGCCGGCATCTTTAGGGATACGCGCTTCGAACAACTCAGCCACACGCGGCAAACCACCGGTAATATCGCGAGTCTTGGAAGATTCCTGAGGAATACGCGCCAATACATCACCAATACCAACCATCTGACCATCTTCTACCGTAATAATGCAACCGGTCTGGAACGTCACACTAACCGCTGTTTCTGTGCCTGTCAGCTTGACATCTTCACCGCTTTCATCGAACAGGCGAACCATAGGACGAACCATCGTGCCGGCCTTGTTTTGTGCCGCAGTACGCTGCTTAGGATCGATAACCACTAGCGTTGACAAGCCAGTCACTTCATCGATCTGCTTAGCAACCGTCACACCTTCCTCAACGTTCTGGAAGCTGACACGACCTGCGTACTCAGTAATGATAGGACGGGTATGCGGATCCCAGGTTGCCAGGACTTCACCGGCACGGACAGCAGCGCCTTCCTTAATCACCAGCGTCGCACCGTATGGAATCTTATGGCGTTCGCGTTCGCGACCATAATCATCGGCGATGATAATTTCCGCACTACGCGCAACGACAATCGCTTCACCGCGCAAGGTGGTCACCACGCGCATATTAGGGCTGTATTTCAGCACACCGTTAGACTTACCTTCAACCTGGCTCGCGACGACGTTACGTGATGCGGCACCGCCGACGTGGAAGGTACGCATCGTCAACTGGGTACCTGGTTCACCGATGGATTGCGCAGCGATCACACCCACTGCTTCACCCACGTTAACCATCGAACCGCGACCCAGATCACGACCGTAGCACTTAGCACACAGACCGAAGCGCGTCTCACACTTCAACGGTGCACGAACTTCAACCTCATCCACGCCCAGCGCTTCGATACGTTCAACCGCGGTTTCATCCAGCAGGCAACCGATTTCGTACAGAGTTTCACCTGACTCAGGATTGACTACATCACGGCTCAATACACGACCCAGAATACGTTCGCGCAAGGCTTCGATGACTTCACCGCCTTCAACGATCGCCTTCATCATCGCGCCGTTAACCGTGCCACAGTCCTCTTCCACCACCACCAGATCCTGCGTCACATCGACCAGACGACGTGTCAGGTAACCTGAGTTCGCTGTCTTCAACGCCGTATCGGCCAGACCCTTACGGGCACCGTGGGTCGAAATAAAGTACTGCAACATGCTCAAACCTTCGCGGAAGTTCGCGGTGATTGGCGTTTCAATAATCGAACCAT
The DNA here is from genome assembly GCF_000145255.1 of Gallionella capsiferriformans ES-2. Classification (NCBI taxonomy): domain Bacteria; kingdom Pseudomonadati; phylum Pseudomonadota; class Betaproteobacteria; order Nitrosomonadales; family Gallionellaceae; genus Gallionella; species Gallionella capsiferriformans. The sequence continues at coordinate 602,615 of NC_014394.1, read as the reverse complement.
CCGGTTTAGCCATCAAACCGCGCATCCCGGACAACTGACGAATCTGTGCAGCAGAACCCCGCGCACCGGAGTCGGCCATCATGTAAATCGAATTTAACGATTCCTGCATCATAGGCTTGCCGTTCGTCATGCGAACTTCACCCGTAATACGGTCCAGGACAGGCTCGGAGCTCAATTGATCCATCATGGCCTTAGCCACCATGTCACCGGTACGACCCCAGATATCCACAACCTTGTTATAGCGTTCGCCGTCCGTCACCAGACCCGAGGTGTACTGGGTGTGAATCTCCATCACTTCTTTTTCTGCTGCACCGATCAGATCCGCTTTTTCCGGCGGCATCAACATATCATCGATACAAATCGAAATACCCGCGCGCGTCGCATAAGTAAAGCCGGTGTACATCAGCTTATCGGCCATGATAACGGTATCGCGCAACCCGCACTGACGGAAACTCGCATTAATCAGCCTTGAAATCTCTTTCTTTTTCAATGCCTTATTAATCAATGCGAACGGCAGCCCGGCCGGCAACACTTCTGAGAGCAGCGCACGACCCACTGTCGTGTCATGACGAACCAACTTTTCTACAAACTCGCCCGCCTCGTCTTTATGGAATTCCTTCAGACGAACGATAACCTTAGCTTGCAAGTCCACTTCACGAGACTCATAGGCACGCGAAACTTCTGCGATATTGGCAAACATCGAACCTTCGCCCTTGACGCCGATATTTTCGCGAGTCATGTAGTACAGACCCAGCACGATATCCTGTGAAGGAACAATAATCGGCTCACCATTCGCAGGTGACAATACGTTGTTGGATGCCAGCAACAGGGTACGGCATTCCATCTGCGCTTCGAGCGACAGAGGAACGTGTACCGCCATTTGATCGCCGTCGAAGTCGGCGTTGAATGCCGTACAAACCAACGGGTGCAATTGAATGGCCTTACCTTCGATCAGGATCGGTTCGAATGCTTGAATACCCAAACGGTGCAAGGTTGGTGCGCGGTTCAACATCACCGGATGTTCGCGGATGACTTCTTCGAGAATATCCCACACGACCGGTTCTTCAGCCTCGACCATACGCTTACTTGCCTTGATCGTCGTTGCCAGTCCCATGGCCTCCAGACGACTGAAGATAAACGGCTTGAACAACTCCAGCGCCATTTTCTTAGGCAAACCGCACTGATGCAGTTTGAGCTGCGGCCCCACCACGATCACGGAACGACCGGAATAATCGACGCGCTTACCCAACAAGTTTTGACGGAAACGACCGCTCTTACCCTTGATCATGTCAGCCAATGACTTCAATTGGCGCTTGTTCGCACCGGTCATCGCTTTGCCGCGACGACCATTGTCCAGCAGCGAATCGACCGCTTCTTGCAACATGCGCTTTTCGTTACGCACGATGATATCCGGCGCCTTCAGTTCCAGCAGGCGGCGCAGACGGTTGTTACGGTTGATCACGCGACGATACAGATCGTTCAGATCAGATGTCGCGAAGCGCCCGCCATCCAGTGGCACTAACGGACGCAATTCAGGTGGCAATACCGGCAAGACTTCCAGCACCATCCACTGCGGCTTGATGCCGGATGCGCTAAACGCTTCCAGCACTTTCAGACGCTTAGCGTACTTTTTGATCTTAGTTTCAGAGCCGGTCGCCTGCAAATCCGCACGCAACGTCTCGATTTCACTCATGACATCAAGACCGGAGAGTAAGGCACGCACGCCTTCAGCGCCCATCAGTGCAGTGAATTCGTCACCGTACTCTTCAGTCTTAGCCAGATAGTCGTCGTCAGACAACAACTGACCGCGGTTAAGCGGTGTCATGCCGGGTTCAGTCACGACATAGGCTTCGAAGTACAAGACACGCTCGATATCGCGCAGCGTCATGTCCAGTACCATACCCAAACGGGATGGCAGAGACTTCAGAAACCAGATATGCGCGACCGGACTTGCCAGTTCGATATGTCCCATGCGTTCGCGACGCACTTTGGACAGGGTGACTTCAACGCCGCACTTCTCGCAAATCACACCGCGATGTTTCAGGCGTTTGTACTTACCGCACAAACATTCGTAATCTTTTACCGGTCCGAAAATCTTAGCGCAGAACAGACCGTCGCGCTCAGGTTTAAAGGTGCGGTAGTTGATGGTTTCAGGCTTTTTAACTTCGCCATACGACCAGGAACGAATTTTCTCAGGTGACGCAAGACCAATCTTGATCGCATCGAATTCTTCTTTTTGTGTGACCTGTTTGAACAAATCTAACAATGACTTCATGTGTAACTCCTAAATCTGGTAAGTGGGGTGTAGTAAATGGTGAGTAGGAAATAGGTGAGCGGTAAGCTCTCTATTTCCTACTTCCTACTTCCTATATCTAGTTACGCTCCAAATCCATATCGATGGCGAGAGATCTGATTTCCTTGATCACCACATTGAACGACTCCGGCATGCCGGCGTCGATCTTGTGATCACCCTTGACGATATTTTCATACACCTTGGTACGTCCGGCTACGTCATCCGACTTAACGGTGAGCATTTCCTGCAAGGTGTAAGCCGCGCCATACGCTTCCAACGCCCAGACTTCCATTTCACCGAAACGCTGACCACCGAACTGTGCCTTACCACCCAGCGGCTGTTGTGTAACCAGGCTGTATGGACCGGTTGAACGTGCATGCATCTTGTCATCAACCAAGTGATGCAGCTTCAGCACATGCTTGTAACCTACCGTGACTGGACGATCAAACGCTTCGCCGGTACGACCGTCATGCAAGGTCGTTTGGCCCGACAGCGGCAAGTCAGCCAGCGCCAGCATGTACTTGATTTCTTCTTCCGATGCACCGTCAAATACCGGGGTCGCAAAAGGCACACCCTTACGCAGATTGCGGCACAATTCGATGATTTCGTCGTCGGTAAACGATTTGAAATCAACAGACTGACCGTTGTTATTGTTGTAGATCTTGTCGAGGAAGCCGCGCAATTCGGTGATCTTGGCATTGGTCTGCAACATCTGATCAATCTTCTTACCTAAGCCATTGGCAGCCCAGCCCAGATGGGTTTCCAGAATCTGACCGATGTTCATCCGTGAAGGAACGCCCAACGGGTTCAACACCACGTCAACCGGCGTACCGTCAGCCATATAAGGCATATCTTCAACAGGAACAATGCGTGAGATCACACCCTTGTTACCGTGACGACCGGCCATCTTATCACCCGGTTGCAGACGACGCTTAACTGCAACGTAGACCTTAACCATCTTCTGCACGCCGGCTTGCAACTCATCGCCCTGCGTCATCTTTTTCTTCTTCAATTCGAAAGCCGCATCGAATTCCAGACGCTTTTGCGCCAGACCATCCTTGACCTGTTCCATTTGCGCGGCGACTTCATCGTCTGCCAGGCGAATATCAAACCATTGATGATGCTCGACACCCGACAAGTAGTCAGCCGTCAGTAAGCTACCCTTAGCCAGCTTCTTAGGACCGCCATTGGCAACCTTATCCAGCAGCAACTTTTCGAGACGTGTGAAAGCATCGCTCTCAACGATACGCATCTGATCGGCCAGATCCTTCTTGTAACGGTTCAGTTCATCATCGACGATCTGCTGGGCACGCTTGTCGCGCTGCAGACCTTCGCGGGTAAACACTTGAACGTCGATGACCGTACCGGAACTACCTGCAGAAACACGCAGACTGGTATCCTTCACATCGGAGGCCTTTTCGCCGAAAATTGCGCGCAGCAACTTTTCTTCCGGTGTCAGTTGAGTTTCGCCCTTAGGGGTGACTTTACCGACCAGTACGTCGCCTACCGCCACTTCCGCACCGATATGCACGATACCGCAGTCATCCAGACGGCCCAATTGCACTTCAGACAGATTAGGAATATCGCGAGTGATTTCCTCGGTACCCAGCTTGGTATCGCGTGCAACCACAGTCAGCTCTTCGATATGGATCGAAGTAAAACGATCCTGAGCGATGATTCGTTCTGAAATCAGAATCGAATCTTCGTAGTTGTAACCGTTCCAAGGCATAAACGCGACCAGCACGTTTTGACCCAGCGCCAGCTCACCCATATCAGTTGAAGCACCGTCAGCCACGACGTCGCCGCGAGCAATCACATCACCTACCTTGACCAGCGGACGCTGATTGATATTGGTGTTCTGATTCGAACGGGTGTACTTGATCAGGTTGTAAATATCAACACCGACTTCACCCGCCGTCGTTTCTTCATCATTCACCCGCACCACGATACGCGCTGCATCCACGTAATCGATACGACCGCCACGAATTGCTTGCACTGCCGTACCCGAATCGAGTGCAACCGTGCGTTCGATACCCGTACCCACCAGCGGCTTTTCAGCACGCAAGCAAGGCACAGCCTGACGTGACATATTGGCACCCATCAACGCGCGGTTCGCATCGTCGTGTTCCAGGAACGGAATCAGACAGGCGGCTACCGATACGACTTGCGATGGTGATACGTCCATGTAATTGATGGTATCGGGCGCTGCCAGCACAAATTCGTTGTGGCGGCGTGCGGAAACGATGTCATCCGTAAAGCGGCCCTTCTTATCCAATTCCGCATTCGCCTGCGCAATGGTGTAGGTGCTCTCTTCAATGGCTGACAGATAGTCAACATCGTTAGATACACAACCATTCGTCACTTTACGATACGGTGTTTCAATAAAGCCGTACTCGTTGGTGCGTGCGTACAGTGCTAAAGAGTTAATAAGACCAATGTTTGGACCTTCCGGCGTTTCGATTGGACATACACGACCATAGTGCGTCGGATGCACGTCGCGAACTTCAAAGCCAGCACGTTCACGCGTCAGACCACCCGGTCCCAATGCTGAAATACGACGCTTGTGCGTTACTTCAGACAGCGGATTGGTTTGATCCATAAACTGCGACAGTTGGCTCGAACCAAAGAATTCCTTGATCGCGGCTGAAATCGGCTTAGCATTGATCAGATCATGCGGCATCAGATTATCTGCTTCCGCCTGACCTAAGCGCTCTTTAACAGCGCGCTCTACACGAGCCAGACCCACGCGGAACTGGTTCTCAGCCAACTCACCCACCGCACGTACGCGACGATTACCCAAGTGATCGATATCGTCGATTTCGCCGCGACCATTGCGCAATTCAACCAGAATCTTAACCACCGCAACGATGTCCTCATTGGACAAAATCGGTGAACCGGTCAACTCTTCGCGACCTACGCGGCGATTGAACTTCATACGGCCGACGACTGACAGATCGTAACGCTCTTCGCTGAAGAACAGACCATTGAACAAGCCTTCTACCGACTCTTCGGTCGGCGGCTCGCCGGGACGCATCATGCGATAAATCGCAACGCGTGCGGTCCACTTATCAGTGGTTTCATCCGTGCGCAGGGTTTGCGATATGTACGCGCCCTGATCCAAATCGTTGGTGTACAGGGTGTTAAGCTTGGTGACATTCGCATCCTGCAACTTGCGCAGCAGCTCTTCGGTCATCACATCGTTGGCATTGGCAATAATTTCGCCGCTTTCTTTGTCGATGACGTTATTCGCGATAACACGGCCCAGCAGGAAATCGTCGGCAACAGCCAATTTGTCGATCCCCGCTTCCTGCATCTGACGGATGTGGCGCACAGTGATGCGCTTGTCGGTGGCGACGATGGTCTTGCCCGACTTGTCCAGAATATCGAAGCGCGCGATTTCGCCGCGCAGACGTTCTGCAACCACTTCAAACTGAATACCGCCCTTTTTGCCCAGTTGGAAGGTGTCGAATTCGTAGAACATGCCCAGCATGTCTTCATTGGTGTAACCCAATGAGCGCAGCAGGATCGTAACTGGCATTTTGCGGCGACGATCGATACGGAAATAGACGTAATCCTTGGCATCGAATTCAAAATCCAACCATGAACCACGGTAAGGAATAATACGTGCGGAGAACAGCAATTTGCCCGAAGAGTGTGTTTTGCCCCGGTCATGCTCGAAGAACACGCCTGGAGAACGATGCAGCTGAGACACGATAACGCGCTCTGTACCGTTGATCACGAAAGAACCAGTATTCGTCATCAGAGGCATTTCGCCCATGTAAACTTCCTGCTCTTTTACTTCCTTTACCGTCGGTTTGGAAGCTTCCTTATCCATAATGGTCAGGCGTACGCGAGCGCGCAGTGGCGATGCGTAGGTCAAGCCGCGCTGCTGACATTCCTTGACGTCAAAAGCCGGTGTCCCCAGCATATAGCTGACGAAATCCAGTCTGGCATTCTTAGAATGGCTTTCAATCGGAAATATTCCGTTGAAAGCAGCTTGCAAACCTTCATTTTTGCGTTTTTCAGGCGCAGTTGCCTCCTGAAGAAAGGCAGCAAAGGCTTCCAATTGGGTGGATAAAAGGAAAGGAACCGGAAGTGCACCGATTCGCTTGCCGAAACTTTTACGAATACGTTTTTTTTCGGTAAAAGAGTAGCTCATATATTCTCCACGACTAGGCAAAAAGACAGGGGGCGAAAAGCATGAAATCAGACTTTCCGTCCATTAGCTTCTTAGAGCGCCAAAAGGCTGACGGTAAGCCGTCAGCCTTTTGACAACACAATGTATTACTTAACTTCAGCGGTCGCGCCAGCTTCGATCAATTGCTTAGCAATTGCGTCAGCATCAGCCTTTGAAACGCCTTCTTTAACAACCTTAGGTGCTGCATCAACCAGATCCTTAGCTTCTTTCAAGCCCAGACCAGTGATAACGCGAACAGCCTTAATTACACTAACCTTGTTGTCGCCAACAGTTGCCAGGATAACGTCAAATTCAGATTGTTCAGCAGCGGCAGCAGCAGGACCAGCAGCAGGACCAGCAACAGCAACAGCTGCAGCAGATACGCCAAACTTTTCTTCCATTTGCTTGATCAGTTCTGACAATTCCAGCACAGTCATCGAAGCGACTGCATCCATCAATTCAGCATTAGTAATAGCCATATTGTTCTCCAATTATTTCAAAAATTAAACAGCAGCCGCTTCAGCAGCGACTTCAGCAGGTGCATCTACAACACCATTTGCATCACGGATTGCAGCCAGCGTACGTACGAACTTCGCAGTCGTCGCATTCATAGTTGCCATCAAGCGAGCAATCAACTCATCACGACTAGGTGTTGCGGCGAGCACAGCGACTTGATCCGCAGACATCACGGAACCTGCCATTGAGCCAGCTTTAACAACCAGCAGCGGGTTGGTCTTGGCAAATTCGCACATCACTTTAGCAGCAGCAACAGCGTCGGCACTCATGCTATAAACAAGAGGACCTACCATACTGTCAGCCAATGCTTCAAATGAAGTACCTTGTACCGCACGGCGCGCCAATGTGTTTTTCAACACGTGCAGATAAACACCTGACTCACGTGCAGTAGCACGCAATTTAGTGATATCGGCAACTTTGATGCCACGGTACTCTGCCAAAACGATGGTTTGCGATTGCGCCACTTGTGCGCTGACTTCCGCTACCACGGTTTGTTTTTCTTGCAGATTGAGACTCAAGTCTTCCTCCATTATCCAGAACGCATTCAACATGCGCTCCATCATTTACAACAGCGACCATGAGTCAGGAGAACAACCACTCCTGCTCGCGGGCACACCATCTGCGGGGGGATCAATCCCGATGCCAGGATCATGGATTGAGACAACCCGTAAACCCCGATACCCGAATTTTCAATTAAGCTGCCTCAATCCTGAATCCTGATTTCGACAGCCCCACCGGTCTTTGATGCTGACTACCGCCAGCAGTGCAAAGATATAAGGCGACATGGCAGACACCATGCCACCAGATTTGAATCTTTAAGCCGTGAAACTGGCTTGATCTACGCGAACACCGACACCCATAGTGCTAGACAAAGATACCTTCTTCATGAAGACACCCTTGGAAGCAGCAGGCTTAGCCTTAGCCAGCGCATCAATCAATGCAAGCAGGTTTTCACGCAATGCTTCAGGCGCGAATGAAGCGCGGCCGATCGTGCATTGAATAATACCGTTCTTGTCATTACGATACTGAACCTGACCTGCCTTAGCGTTACGCACTGCACCTGCCACGTCAGCAGAAACAGTACCCACCTTAGGGTTAGGCATCAAACCGCGAGGACCCAGAACCTGACCCAATTGACCTACCAGACGCATTGCATCCGGACTTGCGATGACAACGTCGAAATCCAGATTACCGGCTTTGATAGACTCAGCCAGATCATCAAAACCAACGATATCAGCACCGGCAGCGCGAGCTTCTTCAGCCTTGGCACCCTGAGCAAATACAGCAACACGAACGGTCTTACCTGTACCGCGTGGCAATACCACTGAACCGCGAACCAGTTGATCAGATTTACGTGCATCGATACCCAGATTAACTGCCACGTCGATGGACTCATCGAATTTGGCAACAGCGTTTTCCTTAACCAGTGCCAACGCATCAGTCAATGCATACAGCTTATTGCGATCGACTTTAGTTGCAATTGCTTTATAGCGCTTAGACATTATTCGCCCTCCACTGTGATACCGATACTGCGCGCGCTACCCGCGATGATGCGTACAGCCGCATCCATATTCGCAGCGGTCAGATCAGCCATCTTGGTTGTTGCAATTTCTTCAGCTTGCTTACGTGTCAAGTGACCTACCTTAACGGTATGCGGGGTTGCGCTACCCTTTTGAATACCAACAGCCTTCTTGATCAGAATGGTTGCTGGCGGGGTCTTCATAATGAAGGTGAAGCTCTTGTCAGCAAACGCAGTGATAACCACTGGGATTGGCAAACCTGGCTCTACGCCCTGGGTTGCAGCGTTGAACGCCTTACAGAACTCCATAATATTCAGACCGCGTTGACCCAATGCTGGACCAATCGGTGGACTTGGATTTGCTTTACCAGCTGGCACTTGCAGCTTGATGTAGCCTATGACCTTCTTTGCCATGTTACTCTCCTATCAAACGGGTAATCGAGATTTTCACCTCTCCCCAAATACAGAAAACAGCAAACGGGAAACAGCGCCTGCAATCATTGCAAGCTGCGTTTCCCATGCCATTCCCCTCTAATTTAGCCTTTTTCTACCTGGCCAAAATCCAACTCAACCGGTGTCGCACGACCGAAAATCGTAACTGCCACCCGTATCTTATTCTTGTCGTAGTTAACTTCTTCCACCATGCCGGTAAAGTCGGTGAACGGACCCTCCTTAACACGTACAGACTCGCCCACTTCGAACAAAACCTTAGGCCTTGGTTTTTCAACGCCCGCCTGCATTTGCTGCATGATATTCTGAACTTCTTTTTCACTGATCGGCGTCGGGCGCATTGCTGATCCGCCCAAGAACCCAGTTACTTTTGGTGTATTTTTCACCAAGTGCCAGGACTCATCGGTCATTTCCATCTCAACCAGCACATACCCAGGAAAAAACTTGCGCTCTGAGGTGACTTTTTGCCCCCCCTTGAGTTCAACAACCTCTTCGACTGGAACCAGAATCTGACCAAACTTTTCTTGCATACCCTCGCGAGCAATTCTTTCGACTAATGCCCGCGAAACACTTTTCTCAAATTGAGAGTACGTGTGAACAACATACCAACTCATCGCCATTATTCAGCCCGTCCCATCAACTTATTTACCATCGTCATCAGACTGGCATCAACCAACCACAGAAATAAAGCCATCGTGATAGCAAACAAAATCACCACACCGGTGGTTTGCAGCGTTTCCTTACGGGTAGGCCAAACAACGCGCTTCGCCTCCGCAATCGAATCACGACCAAAGGCGATAAACTGACGACCTGACTCGCTTGTAGACGCGACACCTACCGCAAGCAAAACACCCGCGAGCACCGACAATAACCGCAGCACTGCCGCACTGTCATGCAGGTAGTAGTAACCCGCAATCCCTGCTACAACCAGCAGAAATGCAAATAGCAACTTGATTTTATCCGACATGCGAGAATGTTCCGATTAACGATTACTTACTATTTGGCAGGCCAGGAGGGTTTCGAACCCCCAACCCTCGGTTTTGGAGACCGATACTCTACCAATTGAGCTACTGGCCTAAAAATTTAGGATTGCGGGTTATGTAATGAGCAAGCTCAATTCAAAACCCCCAATCCCGATCCTGCTATTACTCGATAACTTTTGCAACGACACCGGCACCAACGGTACGGCCACCTTCGCGAATCGCGAAACGCAGACCTTCTTCCATCGCGATCGGATTGATCAGTGCAACGGTAATGCTGACGTTATCGCCTGGCATAACCATTTCGGTGCCCGCTGGCAATTCAACTGCACCCGTTACGTCCGTCGTACGGAAGTAGAACTGAGGACGGTAGCCCTGGAAGAATGGCGTATGACGACCACCTTCTTCTTTGCCCAATACGTAGATTTCCGCAGTGAACTTAGTGTGAGGCTTGATTGAACCTGGTTTGCACAATACTTGACCGCGCTCAACTTCTTCACGCTTCGTACCGCGCAACAGAACACCCACGTTATCGCCAGCCTGACCTTGATCGAGCAGCTTACGGAACATTTCAACGCCAGTACAAGTGGTCTTCAAAGTTGGCTTGATACCAACGATTTCGATTTCTTCGCCGACTTTAACGATACCGCGTTCGATACGACCCGTTACAACAGTACCGCGACCGGAGATCGAGAATACGTCTTCAACTGGCATCAGGAATGCGCCGTCAACAGCACGTTCCGGCGTTGGAATGTAGGTATCCAATGCTTCAGCCAAACGAAAAATTGCAGGCTCGCCGATATCAGACTGATCGCCCTTGATGGCCAGCATCGCAGAACCCTTGATAACTGGAATGTCATCACCAGGGAAATCGTACTTGGACAGCAATTCACGAACTTCCATTTCAACCAGTTCGAGCAACTCTTCGTCGTCGACCATGTCGCACTTGTTCAAGAACACAACGATGTAAGGAACGCCAACCTGACGTGCCAGCAAGATGTGTTCGCGAGTCTGAGGCATAGGACCGTCAGCAGCTGAACAAACCAGGATCGCGCCGTCCATCTGCGCAGCACCCGTGATCATGTTCTTAACATAGTCGGCGTGGCCCGGGCAATCTACGTGAGCGTAGTGACGAGTTGCTGTTTCGTATTCAACGTGAGCGGTATTAATGGTAATACCGCGTGCCTTTTCTTCCGGTGCCGCATCGATCTGGTCGTAAGCCTTGGCTTCGCCGCCAAACTTCTTGCACAACACCATCGTGATCGCCGCTGTCAGCGTTGTCTTACCGTGATCCACGTGACCGATCGTACCGACGTTGACGTGTGGTTTGGTGCGTTCAAATTTACTTTTTGCCATGACTTTTCCTTATCAATGTCAAACGTTAACAATAATTACTCAATTTGGTGCCCATGGCGAGAATCGGACTCGCGACCTCTCCCTTACCAAGGGAGTGCTCTACCACTGAGCCACATGGGCGGAATTTTACTGGAGCGGGTGAAGGGGATCGAACCCTCGTCGTAAGTTTGGAAAACTTCTGCTCTACCATTGAGCTACACCCGCAAGCATTCCTATCAAACAACGCCATTAAGACTGCATTTACCTGCCAGACTTAACCTAAATTTTGGTGGAGGGGGAAGGATTCGAACCTTCGTACTCAGAGAGGGCAGATTTACAGTCTGCTGCCTTTAACCACTCGGCCACCCCTCCAAAACTGGAGCAGCATTATGATAATCTTAGACTCGATTGTCAATAGCTTTTTTAATTTATTTCACTTCTGTACATTGCTGACTGAGCGTGCGCTTGCAATCCTTCACCCAAAGCCAGTGTCGCCGCAATTTTTCCCAACGTCTTTGCACCCTGCGGCGAGACCTGTATCAGGCTACTGCGCTTCTGAAAGTCGTAAACTCCCAGCGGTGATGAAAAACGTGCCGTCCCTGAAGTCGGCAGGACGTGATTCGGACCGGCACAGTAATCCCCGAGGGATTCCGATGTATAACGTCCCATAAAGATAGCACCGGCATGCTTGAGTTTTGGCAGATAGTCCTCCGGCTGCTCAACCGACATTTCCAGATGCTCTGGTGCGATGCGGTTACTGATTTCGCACGCCTCATCCAGACTGGCGACATGGATCAACGCACCGCGATTTTCCAGCGCGGTGCGAATAATGTCACGACGCGGCATTTGTTCTAGTAAACGATTCGCACTCGCTGCGACCGCCGCAATAAAGTCCGCATCCGGTGAGAGCAAGATGGCCTGTGCTAGCTCATCGTGTTCCGCTTGCGAAAACAAATCCATCGCAATCCAGTCAGGATTGGTATGTCCGTCGCAAATCACCAGAATCTCCGAGGGGCCCGCGATCATATCAATGCCGCAGATACCGAAAACACGGCGCTTGGCTGCAGCCACGTAAGCATTGCCAGGACCTACAATTTTATCTACCTTGGGTATCGTCGCCGTACCATAGGCCAAGGCCGCCACGGCTTGCGCACCGCCGATCGTAAATACACGGTCGACACCCGACAGATAAGCTGCCGCGAGCACCAGCTGGTTTTTAAGCCCATCAGGTGTAGGCACCACCATAATCAGTTCCGCCACACCCGCCACCTTAGCCGGCAGCGCATTCATCAAGACGGAGGAAGGGTAAGCCGCCTTACCCCCTGGAACATACAAACCGACGCGGTCCAATGGCGTGACCTGCTGCCCCAGCAGCGTACCATCCGCATCCTCATAACGCCAGGACGCCTGCACCTGCTTCTGGTGATATTCAGTGACGCGCGCTGCCGCCGCCTCCAATGCCACGCGTTGCTCAACAGGCAAGCCGTCAAAGGCTGCACGCAACTCTGCCCTTGGCAACTCCATCCCTGCGGCATCGGCTATCGTCAGACGGTCAAAGCGACTCGTGTATTCCAGCACGGCCGCATCACCGCGATTTTTAACATCCGACAAAATAGCAGCGACCGTTGCTTCTAATTTTTCATCCGCCGTTTCTTCAAATGCCAGCAAGGCGGTCAGCTCAGCGCTAAAATTTGCATCAGAACTTGATAATTGTTTGATTTTCATCATCGCACCTTATTTAATCAACGCCTGCGCGAAGGCATCAAGCATAGGTTGAATTTTGTCACGCTTTAATTTCAGCGCCGCCTGATTCACCACCAGACGGGACGATACATCACTAATGTGTTCGACCGCCTTCAAGTGATTAGCGCGCAAAGTACCGCCGCTGCTGACCAGATCGACAATCACGTCGGACAAACCGACCAGCGGCGCAAGTTCCATCGAGCCGTATAATTTGATCAGATCGATATGTACACCCTTGGCCGCAAAGTGTTCGCGCGCCGCGTTGACATACTTGGTCGCAACACGCAACCGCGCGCCCTGCTTTACCGCGGACTCGTAATCAAAATCGTCGCGCACCGCAACCATCATCCGGCAGCGCGCAATATTTAAGTCCAGCGGCTGGTACAAGCCCTGCCCGCCGTGCTCATTCAGCACGTCTTTACCCGCCACACCGATGTCCGCTGCACCGTATTGCACATAAGTTGGCACATCACTGGCACGAACGATAATCAAGCGTACGTCGCTGCGATTGGTATCCAGTATCAGTTTGCGCGAAGTTTCAGGATCATCCAGCGCAGTAATCCCTGCCGCAGCCAGCAAGGGCATGGTTTCTTCAAAGATACGGCCTTTGGATAAAGCGATGGTAATCATGTTATTTTCACAGTCAGTTGTAAATGGTAAGTGGGGAAGCGGGAAGCGGGTTGCCTAGCCACTGGCAACTTACCACGCGCTACTTCCTACTGAATTCTTCGTATCTTTGCGCCTAACGCTGACAGCTTCGCTTCTATGTGTTCGTATCCGCGATCTAAATGATAAATGCGATCCACGATAGTTTCACCCTGCGCCACCATGCCGGCAATCACAAGGGATGCAGAGGCACGCAAATCGGTTGCCATCACATTCGCACCTTCGAGCTGCGCACGCCCCTGAATCACAGCGGTATTGCCCTCGATCTCAATCAAAGCGCCCAAGCGCTGCAACTCCTGAACATGCATAAAGCGATTTTCAAAAATCGTCTCAACCACCTTAGAACTACCCTCTGCGATCGCATTCATCGCCATAAACTGCGCCTGCATATCGGTCGGAAAAGCAGGATAGGGTGCGGTGCGCAAATTAACGGCACGCGGACGACCATTCATGGCAATCGAAATTCGCTCGCCATCCACTTCGATCAGCGCCCCCGCCTCACGCAACTTATCCAGCACATTGTCCAGCGTATCCGCACGCGCACCAGTCAGCGTGATCTGCCCGCCTGTGGCGGCTGCCGCAACCAGAAAAGTTCCGCTCTCAATGCGATCCGGCATCACCGCGTACTCTGCACCGTGCAGCGCATCCACGCCAAAAATCGTAATCTTATCGCTGCCCGCCCCCTCGATCTTCGCACCCATCGCAATCAGACAGTTGGCCAGATCAACCACTTCCGGTTCGCGCGCTGCATTTTCCAGCACCGTGACGCCCTCAGCGAGCACACCAGCCATCATCAGATTTTCCGTGCCGGTCACACTGATCAGATCGAAGCAAATACGCGCGCCCTGCAGGCGTTTTGCTGTCGCATGGATATAACCGTGCTCGATATGAATCGACGCGCCCATCGCCTGCAAGCCTTTGATATGCAAATCCACCGGACGCGAGCCAATCGCACAACCACCGGGCAGCGACACACGCGCTTCGCCAAAACGGGTCAGCAGCGGCCCCAGCACCAGAATCGCCGCACGCATGGTTTTCACCATATCGTAAGGTGCTTCGAGTTTATCCACCGCGCCCGCATTGAACGTTGCGGTCTGATCTCCGGACGCTATCCGAACGCCCATCTGTTGCAATAATCTGACCATGGTTTTAACATCATGCATGTCAGGTAAATTACTCAAATGTAACGCATCCGCCGTTAACAGACTCGCACACATAATCGGCAGTGCCGCATTCTTTGCACCGGAGATTTTCACCTCACCCTTGAGGCGGTAACCGCCTTGAATCGCTAGTTTTTGCATAAGTTTCTCTAAATTGACAATTGATAATTATCAATTGCTTGCTTGCGCCCATTCTTCAGGTGTGTAGGTTTTCATCGACAGCGCATGAATTTCGCCTTTCATCCTGTCGCCCAGCGTCTTGTAGACCAACTGCTGGCGTCCGATACGGCTCTTTCCGGAAAATTCCTGACTGACCACAATCGCCTCGAAGTGCTGACCGTCACCCGTGACGGTTAAATGTGTCGTAGCCATGTTGCTCGCGATATCCTGCTGTATGCTTTCAGGGGTAACCATTCAAATCCTAAATTGAGTTAAAACAACAGCGTGCCGATGCACTCATTTAATTAATGCGGCAGCATATCGGCCACGCCGTACAGATTAGCCAGACTCAGCAACGACGCCGGCATACCCGTAACACGCAACGCACCCTGACGCGCTTGAGCGGCTCTTGACCACCCAAGCAGCATGCTGACAGCGGCTGAATCGACCGTCTCGACTCGACTCATATCCACCAGCAAGTCTTTTTCAGCGAGCACTTTCAAGCCGGACTCATACAGTGCAGGCACGGTCGACATCGTCAAGCGACCGCTCAGCAACAACGCATCTTCCGTCTGCTCGATCACTTAACGTCTGCCTTGCGCACTGAGCCCGCATTCATTCCGGACAATTCCTTGATCAAGCCGTCAATACCCGACTGCTGGATCGTCGTCGCAAATTGCCCGCGATAATTCGTCACCAGACTCACCGCCTCAATGACAACGTCGTACACCTTCCAGCCATCCGCTTCTTTTTCCATTTTGTAATCAACCAGTGTCGGCTGACCACTGGATTTAATGATGCGCGTGTTCACAACAACCTCTTTATCGCCCGCATTCATTTTGACCGGCCTAACTTCAATTTTCTGATCGCGGTACATCGACAAGGCATTCGCATAAGTGCGCACCAGCATATTGCGGAATTCGGCCACCAGTGCTTTTTGCTGCTCAGGCGTCGCCTGCCTCCAGTAGCGGCCGACAGCCAACTGAGTCATGTGGGTAAAATCAAAATTAGGCAGTACGCGGGCATCGACCAGCGCCAGAATTTTCTTCTGGTTATCCGCCTTACTGCCGGCGTCCTGCTTGATGATGACGATGACTTCCTGAGCCACATCCTTGATCATCGCATCGGGTGCCTGTATTTCAGCTTGAGCCGTAACACACGACAAACCCACTACCATACTCAATAAAATACGCTTCATTTCGACTCCTCTTTTGCAGGCTCTGCAGCCTTGCTGTACATAAATTTACCGATCAAATCTTCCAGCACCATCGCCGATTGCGTTTGCTTCAAAAGGTCGCCGTCTTTGATCATCTCCGTCTCGCCGCCTGGCACCAGACCAATGTATTGCTCCCCCAACAAGCCAGACGTCAGAATATTGGCGAAGGTATCCTTGGGAAACTGGTAACGCTTGTCCACGTTCATGACCACATTGGCTTCATAACGTTCCGTATCGAGCGAAATAGATGTCACACGTCCCACCAGCACCCCAGCACTGCGAATCGATGCTTTAGGCTTCAATCCACCGATATTGGAGAAATAGGCATGCACCTGATACGTTTCAGAAACATTGTAGGTACCCAGATTACCGACTTTCATCGCCAGCATCACCAGCGCACCGATCCCTGCCACCACAAACATGCCCACCCATAAATCCAAAGTTGTCCGTTCCATCTCTTAAGCCCCTCTAAACATGATTGCAGTCAATACAAAGTCCAACATCAAAATCGCCAGTGACGACGTTACAACAGTGCGGGTCGTGGCGCCCGACACGCCTTCTGCAGTCGGAGGCGCATCGAATCCCTCGAACAAAGCGATTACCGTCACCACCGTCCCAAATACGACACTTTTGATAATCCCATTCATGATGTCTTCGCGAAAATCAACCGCTGCCTGCATCTGCGACCAGAATGAACCTTCATCCACACCAATCTGCACGACACCGACGAGATAGCCGCCGAAAATTCCGACCGCACTAAACAACGCCGCCAGTAGCGGCATGGAAATCACCCCGGCCCAAAAACGCGGCGCAACGATGCGCGCGATCGGATTGACGGCCATCATTTCCATCGCCGAAATTTGTTCGGTCGCCTTCATCAAGCCGATTTCAGCCGTCATTGCAGAGCCTGCACGACTGGCGAACAGCAATGCGGCCATCACAGGCCCTAGCTCGCGCACCAATCCCAGTGCCACCATCACGCCCAATGCCGATTCAGAACCATAGCGCTTGAGCGTTTCGTACCCTTGCAAGCCCAACACCATACCAACAAACAAACCTGCCACGATGATGATGATCAAGGACATTACCCCGGTGGAAAACAACTCCTTGATAACCAGATGAAAACGCCTTAAACAGTTCCCTGAATACAGCAGGGTCAGAAAGAAAAAACGCGCCGCCACACCGATACGCCAGACGGTGTCGACGATGCGATGACCAATTGCACTTATAGTTTTAACGACTGCCATAATTTCAAGCCCGTAAATTTAAAGCCTGGCGATAATCAACGCCGGGATAATGAAATGGTACCGGCCCGTCCATCTCGCCGTGCACAAACTGACGTACAAAATCCGTGTCACAGGCGCGAAGTTCATCCGGCGTACCTTCCGCGACAATCACGCCGTTCGCCATAAAATAGACATAGTCAACAATCTTGAGCGATTCCTGAATATCGTGTGTGACGATAATCGAGGTCGCACCCAGTGCATCGTTCAGACTGCGTATCAAATCGCCAATCACCGTCATCGATATCGGATCAAGGCCCGCGAACGGCTCGTCATACATCACAAGCATCGGGTCCAGCGCCATGGTTCTAGCCAATGCGACGCGACGCGCCATACCGCCGGACAATTCAGACGGCATCATGTGCTGCGCCCCGCGCAAACCTACCGCATTCAGTTTCATGATCACCAGATTATGTATCATCTCTTCAGACAAATCGGTATGTTCACGCATTTGAAACGCCACGTTGTCATATACCGACATATCGGTGAAAAGCGCACCAAACTGGAACAACATGCCCATTTTGCGTCGCATCAGGTACAGCGCTTTCGGATCAAGCTCATGCATTAGCTGACCGTCAAATTTGACGTAGCCACGAGTAGGCTTCAGCGCCCCGCCGATGTGCCGCAGCAGGGTCGTTTTGCCACAACCACTCAAGCCCATGATAGCAACCAACTTTCCTTTCGGAAACGTCATATTGATACCCTGCAGGACAGGGCGCTTATCATAGGTGAAGTTAAGGTCGCGAATTTCGACTAGGGAGGGCGCAGGCAAGTTTTAATTCCAATGATCAATTCGCGCATTCTAAACGATAGCGCTGACTATGCTCAACTATTACCTTTGAGGCGCATGACTTAAACTGCCTCATCGAACAAAGTTTGCAGACTGACCGCCGTATTGCTTTCCAGGCTGGCGGCGCATTTAGCCAGCCATTGCTTTAACGGGTCATCCCCCTCTTCCACCAGCAAACTGCTTCGATCCAGCACAAACAAATGCAATAATTCGGACGCCTGAATATGGGCCGCATCTCGCATCATCAGCCAGCCGTGCCCCTCTGCCTTGCGCACCAGATCAGCGCTCACCAGCCGCTCAATAATTTCCTCCAGCGTAAAAAATCCTAAATGCAATTTGCTGGATAGCGCAGGTATCGTCATCACCACCCCCTGGCGCATGCCGTCCGACATCAGCTTGAGTACCCGCAGCGCATCGAGCATCTTCACGACCGCCGGCAAATAGGGCGCCTCCGTAGTTCGCCAGTGCGGAAGCGATGCCGCGACCACCGCCCCCAGCAAAATGGTCAACCAGGAAAAGTACACCCACATCAGAAAAATCGGCACACTGGCGAATGCGCCGTAGACGAGCTTGTAGGTCGGGAAGTGGCTGATGTAATACCCGAACACGCGATTCATTGTTTCAAATAACGCCGAAGCGACGATCCCCCCGATCAGCGCATGACTCAATGGCACATAACGGTTAGGCACCAGACGGAATAGCATCGCAAATGCCAGCGTGGTAAAGATGACCGGCAGCGCTTTGAGCATCCCCACGCCGAAAAACGGAATATTTTTAGCATAACCCATCGACAGCCCGACCAGCCAGGAGGTAAGCGATAGGCTCGCTCCGACCAGCACAGGCGCTAGAGTCAGTACCGCCCAGTAAATGACCAGCCGCTTTAACAGGGTACGCGGGCGACTTACCCGCCAGATGATATTAAAGGCATGATCAATGGTCAGCATCATCAACATCGCCGTGACCGTCAGAAATAACACACCCAACGCGCTCAGTCGCCCGGCACTTTCAGCAAACTGCTCCATGTAATGGGTAATCACGCGCCCCGCCGTCTCCGGCATCAGATTACCCAGCAAATAGGTTTTGATCTGGGTTGAAAAATCGCCGAATACCGGAAACGCGGAAAACAGCGTCAACGCGATGGTAATTAAGGGCACCACCGATAACAAGGTGGTAAACGTCAGGCTCGACGCGATCTGCACGCAACGATCCTGGCGGAATCGCGCGGCGACAAAACGAATAAAAGAAAAGAGTTCCTGACTTTGCATACTGATATTGAATCCCTATAATGCGCGCATGATAACCGACAAAGAAATACTGGTGCTGTATTACAGCCAGCACGGCGCGACGCGCCAGATGGCGCAGTTAATTGCACGCGGCATAGAAACCATTCCGGGAGCACGCGCTCGTGTGCGCACCGTACCTAAAATATCCGCCGTATGCGAGGCAACCGAATCTGCCATCCCCGATAACGGCGCGCCTTACGCCGAACTATCCGACTTGGAAGCCTGCGCAGGACTGGCGCTGGGCAGTCCGACCCGCTTTGGCAATATGGCTGGTGCGATGAAACACTTCTGGGATGGCACAAGCGAACTCTGGATGAAACACGCTTTGGTTGGCAAACCCGCAGCACTGTTCACCTCCAGCAGCAGCCTGCACGGAGGACAGGAGTCGACGCTGCTGTCGATGATGCTACCGCTGCTGCACCACGGCATGTTGATCACCGGCATACCCTATTCAGAACCTGAACTGGCCGCCACACAGAGCGGTGGCACGCCTTACGGCGCAAGCCATGTAGCCGGATTAACCAGCGATATGGCCATTTCAGAGACCGAAAAGAAACTGTGCATGGCGCTCGGACGCCGCCTGGCTCAGACAGCCTTGAAACTCTCTTCATGAGCCATGCCCAAGAAGCACGCCGACTACTGCGCGCCCACCGCTACGGCGCGCTCAGCACCCTATCCAAAAAACTCGCAGGCTTTCCGTTTGGTTCGATCACCCCTTATCTGACCGATCACGATGGCAGCCTAATTATCCTGATCAGCGCGCTTGCCGAGCACACCAAAAATATCAAACAAGACCCGCGCGTCAGCCTGATTACGCACAATCAATCGAGTCCCGATATCCAAATGCAGGGACGCGTCACGGCGACAGGACTGGCTGAACCCATACGCGACCATCAAAGCATTGTGCATCGCTATCTGCGCCATTTTCCCGAAGCAGACGACCTCTTAAAACTTGACTTCGCCTTCTACCGTATCATTCCTGTTGCGATCCGCCACATCGCTGGCGTAGGACAGATACACTGGATCAACAAGGAAGACTATGCCGCCCATGCGGCCGAAGATTTTTCCGCACACGAAGCAACCTTGCTCAGACACATCAACAACGAGCAACAAGATGCACTCTGCCAGCAATTACAACGGTCACACGACGTTCGATCGAGCAGTGCAAGCGCCTACGGACTCGATTGTGACGGACTGGATGTACGCACCGCATCTCACAGCTTCAGACTCGACTTTTCCCAACCGCTAACCCATCCAAAGCAGTTCACATCTTTAACAGAGCTCACGTTTCGATCGCCCTGAACGGATACAGCCCGGCACGAATATTTAAACAACACACAAATATTTGCGCAGTGGCCGTGATTTATGGATAATGCTCGGCTGGATTACAACCCGAATGCGCACACCCGCCGCATCAAATTACCTGCTAGGAAAAAAAAATGAAAGCCAATACACATCCCGATTACCACGAAATTACCGTAACTTGCAGCTGCGGCAATTGTTTCAAGACAAACTCATCCATGGCGAAGACCACATTGAGCATTGAAGTTTGCTCTGAATGCCACCCGTTCTATACCGGCACACAGAAAATTGTTGATACTGCTGGCCGTATTGACAAGTTCCGTCAAAAATACGCAACAAAGGCTGCTTAAATATAACAGCTGCGCGAGGGAACCCTTCGCACAGAACCTCATCGAAGGGCAGCTTGAGCTGCCCTTTGTTGTTTTAAACGTGTAGCCTTATCCAATTTTCGAAAAGGAATACCGATGCGCTTTCTGATCATCCCCCTGATTGCGGCCCTGCTGTCCGGTTGCGCACAAAATCCCGTGACCGGCTCCAACGATTTTGTGATGATGTCAGAGAAACAGGAAGTCGCCATCGGTCGCCAAAACGACGAGCAGATCAAAAAGCAATACAAGGTTTACGGCTCACGCGCATTGCAAGACTACGTTAATCGTATCGGCCAGAAAATAGCAAAGCAGAGCCATCGCCCCGGCTTGCAATACCACTTCACCGTGCTCGACACGCCGGACATCAATGCGTTTGCGCTCCCCGGCGGCTACGTCTATATCACGCGCGGCATTATGGCCTATCTCAATTCGGAAGCGGAACTCGCAGCCGTTCTGGGCCACGAAATCGGCCACGTAACCGCGCGCCACGGCGTGCGTCAGCAAAGTGCGGCGCAAGCGGCCAACATCGGCATGACGATCGCATCACTCTTCGTACCCGGAATCAACACCATGGGCGGCAGCAATCTGACTAACCTGATTGGCGGCGCATTGCTGTCAGGCTACGGGCGAGACCACGAACTGGAAGCCGACAAGCTGGGTGCCGAGTATCTGGCACGCACCGACTACGATCCACAAGCGATCATCACCGTGATCGGCGTGCTGAAAAATCAGGAATTGCAAGACGCCATACTCGCCAAACAGGAAGGGCGCGAGCCGCGCCGCTATCATGGCGTATTTGCCAGCCACCCGGACAACGACACGCGCTTAAAACAGGCCGTAGCCGAATCAGACAAACTCACCTCCGCCACCCATTTTACCGGACGCCGCGAATTCCTTGCCGCCACAGAAGGCCTGATTTTCAATGAAAACAGCGATCAGGGGGTTGTCCGCTACAACGCCTTTTATCACGGCGAACTGGGCATCGCCCTGCAATTCCCCAAGACATGGCAAATACACAATCTGCCGACCTCACTGATAGCCGTCAGCCCGAACGGTGACGTCAAAATGCAGATGAAACTGGACGAGATGCCAAAGGGCACGCCCGAAGCATACACGCGTCGCATGACCAGCTATAGCGCTCAAATTACCAATACCTACATCAATGGATTACCCGCAGCACTGTTCGAGCAACCCGATACAGCAGGCGGTGTTGTGTTTCACGACAAGCAAGCCTTTGTGCTGCAAGCCAAAGGAAAGGACAACAACCTCCTCGCCGCGCATCGCGATGAAGTGATCAGGACCGTAAAAAGTTTTCATAGCATCACCTCCGATGAACGCCAATTCCTCAAACCCCTCACGCTGCACGTGATCACAGCGAAAAAGGGAGACAGCTACGCGGAGCTGGCGCAAGACTCGCCATTGGGTCAGTCGGCTGAAAACTATTTACGCCTGATTAATGCGAACTTCCCGGACGGCGAGCCTGTGGCCGGCCAGCAAATCAAACTGGTCAGATAACGCGCTGTCATGTATTTCATTAAGCCCACCGACCCGAATCCCGTCACGCCCGCCAAGGCTGTGATGCTGGCGCTGCTCTGCACCGTCTGGGTCGCGACAGGGCTCGTCGGCCATGACCCCTGGAAACCCGAAGATGCTTACAGTTTCGGCGTGGTCTATAGCATGCTGCAAAGCGGCAACTGGTTGATCCCCACGCTGGCCGGCGAACCGTTTATGGCTAATCCGCCGCTGTATTATTGGACTGCGGCCCTGACGGCCAAGCTGCTCTCGCCATGGCTGGCCCTGCACGATGGCGCGCGGCTCGCAAGCGGGTTTTACAGCGCGCTCACCCTGTTGTTCATCGGCCTTGCCGGTCGTAAATTGTATGGCGAAAATCGCGGCTGGGCCGCCAGCATCATCCTGATCGGCTGCATCGGTATGCTGGTCAGATCCCACGAAATGATTACGGACCTTACGCTGCTCACAGGCTGTGCAATGATGCTCTACGGCTTTGCGCACAGTCAGGAGCGCGCCCTGCGTGCCGGTATCTGGACAGGACTTGGCTGCGGCATCGGCTTTTTATCCAAAGGATTCATCTCACCGCTGCTGTTTGTACTGATCGCATCCCTCTTGCCAGCCTTATTTCGGAACTGGCGCTGCCGCAACTATCTGCTCAGCGTCGGCCTGTCCACCCTCGTTGCACTGCCGTTTCTGACAATCTGGCCTTATCTGCTGCATCAGCAGGCACCGAAATTATTTGCTGAATGGGCCTGGTCGCTCAACATCGGCGGCTGGCTTAGCTTTATTCAAAAAGGACCAGACACAGAGGCATTTTATTATCTGAAAAGCCTGCCTTGGCTCGCCTGGCCTGCCCTGCCGCTGGCCGTCTGGGCCGTCTGGCGGGAACGCAAGCGCTTAGCTCAACGCGATGATCTGCAGCTCCCCCTCGTCGCATTTGTCGTGATGCTGGTGGTTTTGAGCCTGTCGACCAACGTCAAAGAAGCCTATGCGCTGCCGATGCTGTTGCCAGTTGCACTGCTGGCGACCGCCTCGCTTTCCATGCTCAAGCGCGGAGCTGCCAACGCGCTGGACTGGTTCGGACTGATGACCTTCGCGCTGTTAGCCATTCTGCTGTGGTGGGGCTGGGCGGGACTGCTGCTGGATAATCACGCCAAAGTCACCTCGCTGATGAAAGAATATCAACCGGGCTTCGTGCCGGTGTTTCAAAACCCGGCCGTCGCCATCGCCTTCGCATCAACCGTCTTGTGGCTGGTACTCGTCTGGCGCGTGGGTCGTTCGATGCGCCGCGCCGTCGTCAACTGGGCCTCCGGCATCACGCTGATCTGGATACTCGCAATGACACTCTGGCTTCCCTGGCTTGACAGCGGCAAGAGCTACCGTGGCATGGTCGCCTCCCTCAGTGCCGCCATGCCGGCAGAGGCCAACTGCGTGGCACGCAACGCCTCTTTAGGCGATGCCCAACGCGCCATGCTGCATTATTTTGGCAATATCATCACACGGCGTGACCCGGCGCGCTTCTGCGAACTGCGTCTAATTCAGGGCGAAAAGATTTCCAGACCGCTGATGGATGAGAGTCGCTATGAAAAAATCTGGGAAGGGAGTCGAAAAACGGACAACCATGAGCAGTACCGGCTCTATAAGGAAATCAAAAAGTAACACTCGCGCTGCGGTGGCGATATCCTAACCACACAGCGGCGGCGAGGATCAGCAACCAGCCTGCCACGCGCACCAGCGCTGCAATCCCCGTATCCCAGTCCAGCACGCCCCAGCGACTGAAAATTTCTGTCCAGTCATGCTCACCGTTTCCCACCAAAGGTAAAATCTGCACCCGTGCATCGGCCATATACACCGCGATATTGAACAAATTTTCGCCTAGCCACAACACAGCAAAGGCAACGGACAGTGTTTCACCCCGGCGATAAAAATGAAAACCTGCAGATAATGGAAACACCAGTTGCATCAGCGTGCCGCCATAGACCGTGAGGCGGTCACTGATCAAGCTCAATGCCGGATGCCCTGCCTCGTGCAAGGCCAGATTCGCGTTGTCGAGCAGAAAAACCCAGTGTCCTTCGCTGTGCGACAACCATAGGATGAGCAGCGCAAAAAACAGATAGCTTGCCACGCCCCAGCCTGTGACAGGTTCCCACTCGCCGGAATCTTCCTCATTCACAGCGATTTAATCTGATTGCCGCGCTGTTTCGATGCCTGTTGCACCGCGCTCACAATTTCTTCAGCGGGTGCATGGGCTTCATCATCGGGGAATCTGACTAACACCCGATGGGCAAACTCACTGATAACAGTCAGATACGTGCTTTGATCTTTAGATAACGGGGGAGCGGCCTGAATATACAACAGGCCTTCGCGCCGCGTGATCGCCAACAGGTAACACTCAAACCCGTGCGCCGAGACCTCGCTGTCGCGAACTTCAAAATAGTACGTCTCTGTATTGGCAGGCACATCCGCTAAAGATGCAATCTGCCGGACTATGGCCTCAATGAAGGATTGCGCGAGATTGAGTTGCGGCGCCAGCGTCAGATGGTACTGTCCGGGACGCTCGATGACCAGCGGATTTTCCAACGGCGGCGTCTTGCCCGGCCGGAAGAAAATCAGATACAGCATGCACAATGTAATCAGCGTCGCAGTTTCGATCATGGCAAAAATCAGGATTCAGGATTGAGGATCGAACGGGGATTCCCACCGCTCACGACTTGCCACTAAATACTTCCCGCAATCTTCGGCGTCCCGCACACCACATCGGCGTTTTGTGCACGATGGCGCAGCGCATGATCGATCAGCACCAGCGCCAGCATGGCTTCAGCGATGGGCGTCGCGCGTATGCCAACACAAGGGTCGTGACGACCGTGCGTCTCCACCATCACAGGCTCACCGGCTGCATTGATCGAATGGCGCGGAATACGAATGCTGGAAGTGGGTTTGATCGCGAGGCGGGCAACGATGTCCTGCCCGGTCGAAATGCCGCCCAAAATTCCGCCTGCATGATTCGATAAAAAACCTTCCGGCGTCATCTCATCGCCATGCACACTGCCCTTCTGTGCGACACAAGCAAAACCGTCGCCAATTTCCACGCCCTTGGCCGCATTGATCCCCATCAGCGCATAAGCGATTTCCGCATCCAGCCTGTCGTACACCGGCTCTCCCCAACCCACAGGCACATTTTGGGCCACGACCGTCAACGCGGCACCGATCGAATCGCCGGATTTGCGCAATGCATCCATGTAGTCTTCCAAGGGAGCGACCACCGCTGGGTCGGCTGCGAAAAACGGGTTGTCGTTCACGCCCTCCCAGCTCACAAACGGCATCTCGATTTCGCCCAACTGAGAAATATAACCGCGTATGACCACGCCGTAACGCTCATTCAGCCATTTTTTGGCAATCGCTCCTGCCGCCACACGTACCGCTGTCTCGCGCGCCGATGAGCGACCGCCGCCGCGATGATCGCGAAACCCGTATTTTTGCGTGTAGGTGTAATCGGCGTGTCCGGGACGGAAAGTCTCGCTGATATTGCCATAATCGCGGCTGCGCTGATCTTCGTTACGGATCAGCAGTGCAATCGGCGTGCCGGTGGTCTTACCCTCAAACACACCGGACAAAATTTCGACCGTATCCGACTCGCGCCTTTGCGTGACGTGCCGCGAGGTACCGGGCTTCCTCCTATCCAAATCGTGCTGGATGTCCGCTTCAGTTAACGCCAGCCCCGGCGGACAACCATCGACGACACAGCCGATCGCGGCACCATGCGATTCGCCGAATGAGGTTACGGTAAAAATAAGACCAAAGGTGTTTCCTGACATAAGCAATCCAGTCGAAAAGATGCGCAAATAAGTCGCGCAGTTTAACATAGACACCTGCCCCATTAAAAAGCGAGCTTTGTGATGACCTGCAATTCTGAGCGTAAACCCATCGGGTTAATCGACACGCACTGTCATCTGGATGCGGCCGAATTTGCCGGCCATCAGGCCGAACTCCTGCTGGCTGCGCAAAGCACGGGGATTAGCCATATCGTGGTGCCGTCTGTTTCACGCGCCAATTTCGCAAGTGTTAGCGCGCTGTGCGATGAGCACCCTGCCTGTTCGGCCGCCTACGGCATTCATCCGATGTTGATTGAAGCGGCAACGCCCGACGACCTGCGGGTATTGCAAGATTATCTGCGCACCCGCAACCCTGTCGCCGTCGGCGAAATCGGATTGGATTTTTTTATACGCAGCGACAACAGGGCCAGGCAGGAATATTTTTTTGTCGAACAACTCAAACTGGCGCGCGAATTCGATCTGCCGGTGCTGCTGCACACACGCCGCGCAACCGACATCGTGTTAAAGCACCTGCGGCAAATTACCGTCCGCGGCGGGATTGCCCATGCTTTTTCAGGCAGCCGGGAGCAAGCAGAGGCGTTCATCAAACTGGGTTTCAAGTTGGGCTTTGGCGGCGCCGCGACTTTTCCGCGCGCAACCCGCTTGCGTGAACTTGCCGCGACCCTGCCGCTCTCCTGCCTTGTGCTGGAAACTGATGCGCCCGACATGCCCCCTGAATTTGTGCTGCGCGGCTCCCCCAACAAGCCCGAGTACCTGCTGCGCATCGCCGAAATATTAGCGAATGTGCGCGGCATCCCATTGGAAGCGCTCGCGCTTGCCACAACCGAAAACGCCCGCTCCGTGCTTGCCGGACTGCCGCGCTAAAAAAAGCGGCCTATGGCCGCTTTTTTTGACTCACAATTAGCCGACCCAACGTCTGGCGTTCTGGAACATCTTCAGCCAAGCGCCGTTTTCCTGCCAATCGTCTGGATACCATGAGTTTTGCACGGCACGGAATACCCGTTCAGGATGGGGCATCATGATCGAGAAACGTCCGTCCGCTGTGGTCAATCCGGTAATTCCCTGCGGCGAGCCGTTGGGATTCAAAGGATAGGTTTCAGTCGCAACGCCGCGATTATCTACATAACGCAGCGTCACCTGCGCGGCATTCATTTTTGCCTCGCTGCCAAAATCGGCATACCCTTCGCCGTGTGCAACCACGATAGGCATGCGACTGCCGGCCATGCCATCGAAGAAGATCGACGGGGATTCCTGCACTTCCACCATCACGAAACGCGCCTCGAACTGCTCGGACTGATTGCGGGAAAAATGCGCCCAGTTTTGCGCCCCTGGGATAATTTCATGCAGATTGCTCATCATCTGGCAACCGTTGCAGACGCCCAGCGCCAGCGTATCGTTCCGGTTAAAAAACGCCTCAAACTCATCGCGCGCGCGGCTGTTTAACAGGATGGATTTCGCCCAGCCCTCACCCGCACCCAACACATCGCCATAAGAGAAGCCGCCGCAAGCCGCAACGCCCTTAAAGTCGCTCAAATTCACGCGACCGCTGATGATATCGCTCATGTGTACATCGACAGACGCAAAGCCTGCGCGGTCGAATGCTGCCGCCATTTCCACCTGACCGTTCACCCCCTGCTCACGCAGGATGGCCATTTTAGGACGGCTCTTCAAGATTGCCGGTGCAGATTCGAGATCAAAGGTCAGCTTCGCATGCAACCCGGGATTAGCCGCATCCAGCAGCCCGTCAAATTCCGCCTGCGCGCAGTCCGGATTGTCGCGCAGCTTCTGCATCTGATAAGTCAGTTCGGACCAGATACGCTGCAGGTTAACCCGCGTATCGGAAAACAGCGTATCGCGACCGCGCGACACTAGAATCTGGCCGCTCTGGTTTGTGGTTGCAACCGGATACGCCGCAAGACCAGCACCGCGCACAGATTGCAGAACACCGGCCAACTCGCTGTTTTTAACCTGAACGACTGCGCCCAACTCTTCGTTGAACAGCGCGCTCAAGGTATCGCCCGGCAATTCGTCCAGCTGGATAGCAAGACCCAGATGCGATGCAAACGACATTTCGCACAAACTGACAAACGCACCGCCATCCGAGCGATCATGATAGGCAAGCAGTTTTCCGGCCGAGTTAAGCGATTGAATTAATTCGAAGAATGACTTCAAGCGAGCTGCGGAATCCACATCGGGTGCGATGCTGCCCACCTGTTTATAGACTTGTGCCAGGGCCGAGCCGCCCATGCGGTTCTGACCATTTCCCAGATCGATCAGCAGCAGCGTGCTATCGGCGTCTTCTGCCAGTTGCGGCGTCAGGGTGTCGCGCGTATCGGTACAGGGCGCGAACGCAGTCACGATCAGCGACAACGGTGACGTCACGGATTTATTCTCGTCGCCGTCAGTCCAAGTGGACTTCATCGACATGGAATCCTTACCGACCGGAATGCCGATCCCCAGCGCCGGACACAGTTCCATCCCCACCGCATGAACGGTATCAAACAGCGCAGCGTCTTCGCCGTGGTGTCCTGCGGCCGCCATCCAGTTAGCCGACAACTTGATGTCGCCTATCTTAGCAATGCGTGCTGCCGCGATGTTAGTCAGCGCCTCGCCTACCGCCATCCGCCCCGAGGCGGCTGCATTCACAAGTGCCAGCGGCGTGCGTTCGCCCAAGGCATAGGCTTCACCCAGATGGGTATTAAAACCCATCAAGGTCACGGCCACATCCGCTACCGGCACCTGCCACGGGCCGACCATTTGATCGCGCGCGGTCATGCCGCCCACGGTACGGTCGCCGATACTGATCAGGAAAGTCTTGTTGGCCACGGCAGGCAAACGCAATACGCGCTCGATAGATTCTTTTAAATCCAGCGATGAGGTATCGAAAGCCGCCAGTTTTGGCGTTTCACGCACCACATTACGCGTCATCTTGGGCGGTTTGCCGAGCAACACCGATAAGGACATATTGACCGGATCGTTGTTAAATTCGGTGTCGTGCACGATCAACTGATCGTCTTCCACCGCCACACCCACGACCGCAAACGGACAACGTTCACGTTCACAGAAAGCGCGGAACTCGGCAAGACGTTCAGGTGCTATCGCCAGCACATAGCGCTCTTGCGACTCATTGCACCAGATCTGTCTTGGCGACATGCCGGTTTCATCCAGCGGAATCTTACGCAATTCAAACGTTGCACCGCGACCGCCGCCATGCACCAGTTCAGGCAGCGCATTGGACATTCCGCCCGCACCCACGTCGTGTATCGACAGAATCGGATTGTTCTCGCCCAGCTGCCAGCAACGATCAATCACCTCTTGCGCCCGGCGCTGCATCTCAGGATTGCCGCGCTGCACCGAATCGAAATCCAGATTTTCCGCATTGCTGCCGGTATCCATACTGGATGCCGCACCGCCGCCTAAGCCGATCAGCATGCCCGGCCCGCCCAGATGCACCACCAAAGCGCCTACCGGCAGGTCGTGTTTATGCGTGTGAATCGCAGAAATACTGCCCACGCCGCCTGCCAGCATGATGGGCTTGTGATAGCCACGCATCTCGCCGTCCACCTGCTCTTCGAAGGTACGAAAATAACCGGTCAGATTAGGTCGGCCGAATTCGTTGTTAAACGCAGCACCGCCCAACGGGCCCTCCAGCATGATCTGCAAGGCGGTGACGATACGCGACGGTTTGCCGTAATCGGCTTCCCAGGGCTGCTCAAAACCCGGAATATTCAAATTTGACACAGAGAATCCGGTCAGTCCGGCTTTAGGCCGCGAACCGATACCGGTCGCACCCTCGTCGCGAATCTCGCCGCCCGATCCGGTCGCAGCCCCTGCAAAGGGCGCAATCGCGGTCGGATGGTTATGCGTTTCCACCTTCATCAAGGTGTGCGTCAGCTCCTCAGAAAATTCATACGCACCGCCCTCGCGCGGATAAAAACGCGCAACAGATGCGCCTTCGATCACGGATGAATTGTCGGAATACGCAACCACAGTACCTGCCGGGCTGACCTTATGCGTGTTGCGTATCATGCCGAACAGCGACATATCTTGCACCACACCGTCGATGACCCAGTCGGCATTGAAAATCTTATGTCGGCAATGCTCGGAATTGGCCTGAGCGAACATCATCAGTTCAACGTCGGTCGGATTGCGATTGAGCTTTTTGAAATTTTCCACCAGATAGTCGATTTCATCGACAGACAGCGCCAGCCCCATCTCGCGGTTGGCCGCAGCCAATGCCTCAGCGCCACCCTGTAAAATATCCACGCTCGCCAGCGGTTGAGGCTCACCGTGCCTGAATATTTTTTCTGCCGCATCCTCCACCGATGCCAGCACCGATTCGGTCATGCGATCATGCAACAGCGGCAACGCAAGGGCTTTTTGAGCATCGGTGAGTTGCGCGCCGTTTTTTGCCGACAGATAATAAATCACGCCGCGCTCGATCCGTACCACGCCCGTCAGGCCGCAATGCTGTGCGATGTCGGTAGCCTTGGTCGACCAGGGCGAGATCGTGCCCAGACGCGGCACGACCAGTACAGGTGCGCCTTCAGGCACTTGTTCCTGTCCTGTCAGCCCCAGCACTTTATCCAGCACAGCCGCTTGCGCAGCATCGAGTGCGGCGCCTTGCAGGGCGCTGAAATAACAGTGGCGCGTATCGGCAACCACGACATCGGGCGCTGCCGTAATTAGGGCGGCACGCAATTTTTCCAAACGAAAGGCGGACAAGGCAGAACTGCCGACAGAGACTTTAAACATAGCGGTGGCGGTGAGAATAAAATTCGGGACGCGATTATACTATGCACTGCCGCTTACCTGAGCATTTAACGAACACAGCATGAATCCACAACACATTGATGAAAAACGGCTCGTAAAACGACTGCCGGCACGACCTTTGGACAGCCACAAGGGTTTATTCGGGAAGGTTGTGGTCATCGGTGGCGCCTCCGGCATGGCTGGCGCAGCTCTGCTGACGGCACGGGCGGCGCTAAAATCAGGTGCCGGCAGCGTGCATGTCGTCCTGCTGGCCGGCAATCCGCCCGCCGTTGATTTTTTACAACCGGAACTCATGCTGCATGATGCAGAATCCCCCCTGCCCCCCGCTACCGTAAGGGTTATCGGTTGCGGCATGGGCTGCGATGCGGTCGCACGAAACCTTTTGCAAGACTCGCTGCAAAGCCAGATCGCGCTGGTGCTCGATGCCGATGCGCTGAATTTAATCGCGTTGCATGCCGAATTGCGCGAATTACTTGCGCAGCGCAGTGCCCCCAGCGTGCTAACCCCGCACCCCGGGGAAGCCGCCCGACTGTTAGCCTGCAGCACGGCAGATATCCAGAGCAACCGCATGGCTTCCGTGCAGGAACTGGCTAAAATTTTCGCCTGCACCGTGCTTTTAAAAGGGGCCGGCAGCCTGTGTGCAACACAAGATGGCGTGTTCATCAATACAACCGGCAATCCGGGCATGAGCGGCCCCGGTATGGGCGATGTGCTCTCAGGCATCATCGCCGCCTTCATCGCCCAAGGGCTGAACACCGACGACGCGACATTACTGGCGGTATCCCTACACGGCGCTGCGGGCGATGCATTAGCAAAACAGCGCATTGCAATCGGCATGACCGCCTCAGAACTTACCGACCAGACGCGCCGACTGCTCAATCAGTGGCGTTCAATTTAATCACATCACTCACTATGACTACCCCTATCGACATCTCCGAAAAAGACGGCATCCGTTATCTGCACTTTGGTTCAAGCTGGGTACAAGGCGCCATGCGCATCAATCGTCCGTGGAATCTGGAACTGGAATACACCCAAGAAATGATGGCCTCTCTGCTGCTGCGCAACGAAGCTCGCTGGCCGCGCAAAATTCTACTGATCGGCCTGGGTGCCGCTTCCTTAACGAAATTCCTGTATCGCTATCGCCCCGATGCGCACCTGACCATCGTGGAAATAGAACCTGACGTTGTCGCCACCGCACGGCATTTTTTCAAGCTGCCGGAAGATGACAAGCGTATCCACATGATCATCGGCGATGGCGCGGAATTTGTGCTCGGCACCAACAAAAAATTCGACCTGATTCTGGTCGATGGCTTCAACGAACACGCGCACCCGGGTCAACTCAACAGTCTGCCGTTTTATCAGGCCTGCAGGAGCTGCCTGTCGGATCAGGGGGTCATGGCGGTCAATCTCTTGGGACTGTGTAAAGGCGTGCTGGGCGGCTTCGCACACATCCTTACCGCCTTCAATGAACGCGCGCTGTTATTCCCGTCCTGCCCGAGCGGCAACACCATCGCCTTCGCGACAGAAGGCGAACTGATCAATATCGATCTGGAGGATTTAAAAACGGCAGCGATCGCCTTGAAAGAAGATAGCGGACTGAATCTGCTGCCGACGCTGTCCCGGCTCGAAAAGGCCAAGATATGCAAAGATAACACCTTGACTATATAGAAAACATACAAGGTACACTGCTGCATGCAACTGCCAAACAGCGCATGCAAATTCAACGGCTGGTAGTAAAAGTCTACTGATAAGGCCACAAAACAGGCAGCCTGATAAAAACCCTTACCAAATAACAGGTTACCTTATCAACCCACACAGGCGTCCACAATGTTATCCACATAATATGTGGGTAACTATTAACGATTGATTTCGAATCAGGCACTTTAAGCGGCCGGCACCCAATCCTTCACCAGAAATCGTCCATCAACGCAAAAATTCTCCGCTGACAATTCGTAACAAGTTGATTAATAATCAAATATTTTTAACTAAAAAATTAAGCACACCGTTAAAAATCCTTTCCTGCCAACAGCTTAGCTACCCAATCCACACAACCACCCACAACCTTATCCACAGTTTTTGTGGGTAACTATTCAATCTCCTTCGCCACGAAGCTTAGCCGTCGCGTTAAATCAGACACCCCGACTACGATTGCAGCACCGCCTTGATATTACACTCGGCCGCAGCAAAGGCCACACTCACCTCACCGGGCATCGCCACACCATCCTCCATTGCCTGACACAACTCGCCCAAGCGCAGCGCCCCAACCGTACGCGCAGCGGACTTCAGCGCATGAGCCGCATGAACTGCCAACTCGCGATCCTCCCCGACATTGAGCATTTCATCTATGCGCATGCGCCCCTTGACCAGAAACTTTTCGAGCAAACGCCGACGCAGATCCGGCTTATCACCAATTAACCTGCTCAATGTTCCACCATCCCATACCGGATAATCAGCAACCCTTACAGGCAGTGGCATCCATTTGATCAACATGCGGCCTAACTCATCCAGAAGCAACGGTTTCGACAGATAGTCGTCCATACCCTGCGCAATACAGCGTTCAGACACGCCTTGCATGGCGTCCGCCGTCACAGCGATGATAGGCAATCGGATACCGGCAGGCTCTTCACGACGAATCGCAGCGGTCAGTTCAAAACCGTCCGTATTGGGCATATGACAATCAGTAAGCAACAGGGCATAACGTTCGCTGCGCCACATTGCGAGCGCAGTTGCACCGTCACAAGCCGCTTCAGTCACATAACCCAACAGTTCGAGCTGCGCTTGCAGCATATCAAGATTAATTTCATCGTCTTCCGCGATTAAAATCAGATGCCTTCCCGCCAGTGCAACCGGCACACATTCAGAATTTTTGAGATTTTTAAAATCAGGTTCATCCCCCCTTATATTAGAAGGATGAGCCGATATCCGAACATCAGACTCAGCGGAAGTCTGTATGCAAATAGCCTGTGCCAGATTTACATCATCAGCCTGATGCAACTTGAAAAAAGGAGGCTTCATCATCGGGTTAATTTTCTCATTCAGATTAACTGCTACGCTGGCTGCCTGCAAAAAACACGCTGGCAACCACACAATTACCGCACCCTAAATATTCAAGTCGATCGAAACTGGTCGCCTTCGATAGGGCAATTCCACGCCCGTTCAAGTCAAATATGCGCTCATCACTAAATTCCAGATAGGATTGCCAGTTAAACCCGGCTCCCTGATCCGTGATGGTCACAACAACGGCCGTGTCGGTTTTGGCTAGCGCTACCTGCACCCGGCGTGCCGCGTAGGGGGCTCGCGAAAGTCGGGCATCAATTTCCTCGCACCAGCAGTCTTCGCGCAACAGGTGATTTTTCTCAGCATAGGTAATACCGAGATTGCCGTGTTCGACCGCATTAACCAGCAATTCAGAATACCCCCTCAAAGTACGCCCGGGATCACCGCTCGCCTTCGCTAACTGTAACGCGAGCACGCGGGCTTCACTGAGCGTGCGGTAACTAAAATTCTGCTGATCCGTTTGATTGTCTTTTTGATCCATCAGCGCATACAACTCGCGGCCAGCACGGGATTCTTCCAGCGCAGTTTTAACAACCAGATTTAGCACATCTTCGCTGACAGGCTTGCTTAAATAATAACTGGCACCCGTCGCAAGGCCCTCTAAGAAATCCTGCTGAGCATCTTCAGCCGTGAGCATAATGACAGGCAATTTTTCGAATCGGGAATCCGACCGCATTCGCTGCAACAAACCCATCCCGTCAAGCCGAGGCATGTTCCTATCAAGCAGAATCAGATCATACAATGCCGGATTTTCATCTACTTTCTCCCAGGCGACTAAACCATCTTTGGCCGTATCGACCGTAAAATCGAACCTGGCCAGCACATCCCCAGTCAAAGACAGCAGGAATTCATCGTCATCCACAATGAGTATATTTGCAATCAATCGCCGCCTCACAGATTAATTGCGCGCCTTATCAAGTTGCTCAAGGATGCACTCCATATGCTCATCAATTTCCAACCCTTCGTCGTACAGCGCTTTTGCCTGCAAGATCGCGGTCTCGAGCATGCTAGCCAATTCTTCCTCCTGCGACTGAGTAATTCCTATCGTTAACATCGCCTGATCGAATTTCTTTTGCAGCTCCAGAAATATCCTGCTGCTTCTAATCTCCTGATTGCGATGGCGTTGATCAATGCGCTGCAGTGCCTGATGTGTACGTTCCAGCAACATTTTATTAGCGGCATGCTGCCTAACAACTTCAGCGCTGCTCTCAATAGAGTCGACCCGCGCATTAGCACCTTCCGCCAACCAGGCTAGATTGTCCTTCATGCGTCCATGTCGCTCAGGATCATCGCGAGAGTTGCTCTTCACGATAATGGTAATGTGCTCATAACTGCATGACGTACGGGAACCGAACTCAAACAGTCGCGCCTGAAGCGACATATTAGTCAACACCGACTCCTCCAGCGGCGAACAAGGTCCGTTAGACGACAGGGCAACAGAACCCTGCCGCCCGTGAATTTTAACGCTAGCCTCAAAACCGTAAGCACACAGCGTATTCAAGACTTCGCGGCACAGGCTCTCATAATCCGGACAGCTAAAACTATTGCGCATAAATTGCAGTACCGCCCCCATCTCCGCAGAACTCGACATCGCCGTCATCGCCGTGGAAAAAGCACTTGAAAGATCCGTCTTAAGACGCTGACGCGCAGTACGATGGGCCAGCGCCAGTTTAATTTTTGAGCGCAACTCATCAACTGATACCGGCTTAGTCAGATAATCATCGCCACCTGCCTCGTAGCCTGCCAAACGGTCTTCATCGCTGAGCCTGCCCGAGAGAAAAATAATCGGCAACTCGCCTATCGCATGATCTTCACGCAAGGTGCGACAAACTTCGTAGCCTGACATTCCTGGCATCTCGACGTCGAGCAACAACAAACAAGGTTCTGCCTTAACAATTGTCTCCAACGCCGCGGCACCACTCTCAACATGCCGTATATCGTATTCTGAAGCCAACATTTCCACCGTCACAAGTGCTGAAAATTCATCATCATCAATTAGGAGTATGTAAGGTTTGTCGTTCATGATTAATCCTTTATGTGACACATTAGAACCTCCAGATGGACGCTCAGTAATTTAACGCCCAAATTAACCCCAATAATAAAAGTTCTTTTCACCTATGCCTATTAGCCATATGGCTACTAGTTCGCAAATTTATATGGCAAAATAAGGCGTGATGACAATGCGTAAAATGTATGACTATTTTTGAAACGATGCGTCCGCACTTTGAATCGCTCACCCAGCGCCAAAGAGAGATCGCCCGTCTGCTGGTGAGCGGCATGACTAATCTCGAAGTTGCCGGGCAACTTTGCATATCAGTCCACACCATCAAGGCGCACCGCGCCGAAATCATGAGCCGGATGCAGGTGAATTCATTTGCCGAACTGGTTAATCAGTTCAACAGACTCACACCACCGCTGCCGCTCACGACCCCGTTACATGTCATCGTGGTTGAAGATGACGAGTGGTACCGGGATTATTTAACAGACAATCTGAACGAACGCGGCTACAGCAGCATCGGCGTCGTCGATGGGGAAGGTCTGCGCGCAGCCTGGGCTCAAAAGCCAGCCGATGTCGTCATTTTGGATATCGAACTCGGACAGGGCAAGGAAAATGGACTGGCGCTTGCCACGCGCATCCTGTCCAATTGTCCGTGCGGCATCATCATGGTGACCGCCAAGGGCGCGCAGGATGAACGGCTCGAAGGCTTAAGCACCGGAGCGGATGCCTATTTCGCTAAACCGGTCAACATCGACGAACTGTCCATTACCATCACCAACTTAGCTCGCAGACTGCGTTAATAAAAAAGGACACCGAAGTGTCCTTTTTTATTAACGTGCAATACGGGCTACTTGCGACGCGGCAACATGCGTTCCATCAACCCGTCTTTCGCGATGAACTGATGCTTGATCGCACCCAGCACATGCACAATCGCCAACAAAATCAGCGTTGTGACCAGCACTTCATGTACCTCATGTGCAAAGACATGCTCATAACCACCATCCACAGGCAACAGACTCGCATCGCCAGACAACAGGGCTTTACCCGCATCGCTGCTGGCAATCGTGATCATGCCGCTTACCGGCAACAGGAACAGCACGGTATACAGCGTATGGTGGATACCTTTGGCCAGTTTATCCATCGCCGTATCGCCCATGGCAGGCGGCGTGCCGTCCTGACGGCGAAAAAGTAGACGCAGAACGGTCAGCAGCAACACCGAACCACCCACGATACCGTGAACCAGATACCCCGCGATGGTGGCCTGACTTTCATCTGTCGCTTCTGCTAACTCTTCCCCCAAAAACCACGCAGCGACAAGCAATGCCAGCGTCAGCCAGTGTACGAGTATCATGCGATTACTATATTGCGTCATACCATTCCCCCTTAAATTTGACAGAACCTCTCTGACTAATACCTAAGCAGATAAGTTCCCTGTTTGTGACCGGTGCGAAATTTACCTTAAATGAACACTGCGAACAACTACGAGTTAACTTTAGCCCCCCACCGAAAGGAACAGCCGTTTAATCAAAGATACGCTTCCGCCCGCGTATAACCGAAAAAACAGTTTTCCGTCCGGCTTCGCAGGCATGCAAAAAGTCCGCGAGGCTGCTAGAATCCAACCTTTGCAACCGACCCATCTTAAGGAATACGAATATGTCCATGTCCGACCGCGACGGTTTTATCTGGCACGACGGCAAACTTGTGCCCTGGCGCGATGCTACCACCCATGTACTGACCCATACCCTGCACTACGGCATGGGGGTATTCGAAGGGGTACGCGCCTATAAGGCTGCGGAAGGCACGGCGATTTTCAGACTGCGCGAGCATACCGAACGCCTGTTCAATTCGGCACATATCTTTCAGATGAAGATGCCGTATGACAAAGAAACAATCATGGAAGCACACCGCGAAGTCGTGCGCTCCAACAAACTCGAATCCTGCTATATCCGTCCGATTTGCTTCTATGGATCCGAAGCGATGGGCATTGCTGCAACCACCCTATCCACTCACGTGGCCATTGCCGCCTGGCCGTGGGGCGCCTATCTGGGTGACGAAGGCATGCAAAAGGGTATACGTGTCAAGACATCCAGTTTCACCCGTCACCATGTCAACGTCAACATGTGCCGCGCAAAGTCGGTGACAACCTACGCCAATTCGATTCTCGCGCATCAGGAAGTCGCCAACGACGGTTACGACGAAGCGCTGTTACTGGATGTGGACGGCTATGTGGCTGAAGGCGCGGGCGAAAACCTGTTCATCGTGAAAAAGGGCCGCCTCTATACGCCGGATTTAACGTCCTGCTTAGAAGGAATTACCCGCGACTCCGTCATCACGCTGGCCAAAGAAATGGGCATCGAAGTGATTGAAAAGCGTATCACGCGCGATGAAATTTATTGTGCAGAAGAAGCCTTCTTTACCGGCACGGCAGCGGAAGTGACCCCGATCCGCGAACTGGATCAACGCCAGATTGGTGCGGGTTCACGCGGCCCGATTACCACTTTGCTGCAGCAGGCATTCTTCGATTGCGTGGCAGGAAGACACCCGAACCATACCGACTGGCTGGACTACGTTTAAGGAGAAATAGCGTGAGCACAATCACCCATCGTCAAATCGACGTCACCGCGCACGACCTGCCACTGACCTGCCCGATGCCCTCTGCCAAGCTGTGGAACGCGCATCCCAGAGTGGCGTTGGCACTCGATGGTGAGGGCGAGGCGCACTGCCCGTATTGCGGCACCCTGTATAAGTTTAAAGGCGAACGCCCCAAGTCTCACCACTAGCAGGTTCTGCCGTGCAATCGGCAACACTCGGGAATACATCAGCATGCATAAAATTTTAGTCATCGGGCCCAGCTGGGTAGGCGATTGCATGCTGATGCAGCCGATGCTGATGCGACTGAAACAACGCCATCCGGGGTGCCTGATCGATGTACTGGCCCCGGCCTGGACGGCGGGATTACTGCACGCGTTACCCGAAGTCAATCAGGCCATCGTCAATCCCTTCGGTCACGGCGCGTTAAATATCAAAGAACGCTACCGGCTGGGCGTTGAGCTGCGAGCCGGCCAATACGATCAGGCTATCGTACTACCTAA
The DNA here is from genome assembly GCF_000145255.1 of Gallionella capsiferriformans ES-2. Taxonomy (NCBI): domain Bacteria; kingdom Pseudomonadati; phylum Pseudomonadota; class Betaproteobacteria; order Nitrosomonadales; family Gallionellaceae; genus Gallionella; species Gallionella capsiferriformans. Next base: position 563,109 of record NC_014394.1, on the reverse strand, counting down.
TTCGCTCAAATCCGCACTGATACCTTTTTTCGCCAACATTCCGCTACGCACCGGTTTCGTTGGTGAGCTGCGCTACGGCCTGCTCAACGATGCCCGTCCACTCAACAAACACCATCTGCCGCTAATGGTAGAGCGTTTCGCCGAACTGGCTGAAGATCGCTTCGGCATCATACCGCGCCCGCTGGCGAATCCGAAGTTGAGCGTATCCGCAGCACAGCGCGATACCACTCTCACTAAGCTCGGTCTCACGCTCGAAAAACCCGTTGCTGTATTTTGTCCTGGGGCAGAATACGGCCCCGCCAAACGCTGGCCGATCGCTTATTTTGCCGAAATCGCCCAGCGCCTGCACGCGCAAGGGTATGCAGTCTGGTTAGTCGGCTCGAATAAAGATCGTGAAGTGGCAGAAAAAATAGTCGCCCTCGGCAACCCTGACACCCGCAATCTTTGTGGCAGCACCGATTTGAGCGATGCCATCGCGCTGCTCTCGGTGGCAACACTCGTGATCAGCAACGACTCCGGCCTGATGCATCTAGCCGCCGCGCTCGATCGGACACTGATCGCCCTGTTTGGCTCGAGCAGCCCGGAGTTCACCCCGCCGCTGTCCAATTCCGCGCAAGTCGTCAAACTGGACATCAAATGCAGCCCTTGTTTTAAGCGCGAATGTCCGCTGGGGCATTTCAACTGCATGAATCACCTCACCCCCGATCTAGTGTGGCAAAAAATACATCCTGTGCTGTAAGCTAAACCTGTCAGTTGGCCCTGACCTGAAGATACGACAACCCCATTTGTAACTCATCACAGTAATGAAAGTTGAGCATGAGTGACAACTCCGTCTTGAGTGTAAAAATTCTCGCCGTTGAAGACGATACCGGTGACTATGGATTGATACGGGTCTACCTGCGCATGGCAGGTTATATCCAGAATATCGTTCCTGATCCGGTGACCTGGGTGACGACCTTAGCACAGGCTGAACAGCAGGTCGTGCTCGACCGGCCCGATATCATCCTGCTCGATCTGAGTCTGCCCGATTCATTCGGCATCAGCACGGTTAAACGCATGCGCATGCTGTTGCCCACCGTGCCTATCATCGTACTGTCCGGTAATAACGACAACGATATTGCGCTTGCCGCCTTAGAAGAAGGGGCACAGGACTATGTCATTAAGGGACAATACGAACACAATGCCCTCGGCAAGGCCATTTCACACGCACTGATACGCGCAAAACTGGAAGCCAAACTGATTGAAAGTGAATTTCGCTGGAAATTCGCCATTGAAGGTTCAGGGGACGGCCTGTGGGATTGGGACGTCGCACAAAACATCGTATTCTATTCCGAACGCTGGAAACAGATGCTAGGCTACGCCGAAAACGAAGTTGGCAACGGTCTGGATGAATGGGAGATGCGTATCCACCCCGATGACAAAGCTGGCACCCTCGCATCCGTTCAAGCCTATCTCACAGGAAAATCCTCCAGCTATCTGAGCGAGCACCGCGTACTCAGTAAAGATGGCGATTATAAATGGATACTGGATCGCGGCATGGTAGTCGCACGTGACGCGGAGGGGCATCCGATACGACTGATCGGCACGCACACCGACATTACCGAACGCAAACGAATGGAAGATCAGGTCAGACAATTGGCCTTCTACGACCCGCTGACCCAGCTTCCCAACCGTCGTCTGCTCAATGACAGACTCAGCCGGGCCATGTCGGCCGGAAAACGCAGCGGCGGCTATGGCGCGTTAATGTTCCTCGACTTGGATAATTTCAAGCCCATCAACGACACCCATGATCACATACTGACAATAGAAGCCGCAAACCGTTTGCGGGCCTGTGTGCGGGAAATAGATACGGTGGCCCGTTTCTGTGGCGATGAGTTTGTCGTCATGCTCAGCGAACTGGATACGAACGAACAGGCCTCGACTATCGAAGCGACCCGCGTTGCGGAAAAAATTCTCGCCTGCCTGTCCACACCGTATCAGTTGACCGTCAAACACGAGGGGCAGCCTGACACAGAGGTAGAATATCATTGCACGACCAGTATCGGTCTGGTTCTTTTTCTAGGCCATGAAATCTGCCAAGATGACATCATCATCTGCGCCAATGCGGCGATGTATCAGGCTAGGCATGCAGGACGAAATACCATTCGCTTTTACCAAGCGGAATAACCGGCAACGATAACAACGAGCACCAAGTCGATGAACACTATACAGCGAGAAATTTTTAAAGCCTATGACATCCGCGGCATCGTCGGGAAGACACTAACCTCCTGCGTCGTTGAAGCCATAGGACACGCCATCGGTTCTGAAGCTATTGCACGCAATCAGCACACCATCGTGATTGGCCGCGACGGCCGCCTGTCCGGCCCGCAACTGAGTCAAGCACTTGCACGCGGCATCCAAAAAAGTGGCATTGACGTCATCGACATCGGCTGTGTGACAACGCCGATGGCCTATTTCGCCGCTTTCCATCTAAACACCGATTGTTGCGTGGTGCTGACCGGCAGCCACAACCCGCCCGACTACAACGGTTTAAAAATCGTACTGGCTGGCGAGACGTTATTCGGTGAGGCGATACAGGCGTTGCGCTGCCGCATCGAACAAAACGATTTAACAGCAGGCTGCGGCAGTTACAGCCTGCAAGACATCAGCGCTGCTTATCTCAGCCGCATCGCCTGTGACGTTAAACCGGCGCGACCGATGAAGCTTACCGTCGACTGCGGCAACGGTGTGGCGGGGGCGTATGCCGCCGAGCTTTACCGCCAACTGGGCTGCGAGGTCGTGGAACTGTATTGCGAAGTGGATGGCCATTTCCCCAACCACCATCCCGATCCGTCTATACCCGAAAATCTGCAAGACCTCATTGCTGCCGTCAAATCCAACGGCAGCGAACTGGGGCTTGCATTCGACGGCGATGGCGATCGCCTGGGCGTAGTCACACGGACCGGTGACATCATCTATCCAGATCGTCAGCTGATGTTGTTTGCCGCCGATATGTTAAGCCGCAATCAGGGCGCGACCGTCATCTTCGATATCAAATCGACCCGCCATCTGTTCGACTGGGTAAGATCGCACGGCGGCGTGCCTATCATCTGGAAAACCGGCCATTCGCTAATCAAGGCGAAGATGCGTGAAACCGGCGCCCAGCTTGCGGGTGAAATGACCGGTCACCTGTTCTTTCAAGAACGCTGGTATGGCTTCGATGACGGACTCTATGCGGGCGCACGACTTTTGGAAATCTTAAGCAATGGCGCAGATCCTTCCGCTGTCCTTAACGCGCTGCCCGATTCATGCAGCACGCCTGAACTGCACATCAAGACGCGGGAAGGTGAAAATCATGCACTGCTGGCTGAACTAAATAAAAACGCCCGTTTCACCGATGCGCTGGAGATCATCACGATAGACGGGCTGCGCGTCGAGTATAAAGACGGCTTCGGCTTAGCGAGAGCCTCCAATACCACACCCGCCATCGTGTTGCGCTTCGAGGCCGAAACAGAATCCGCACTGCTGCGCATTCAGCACGAATTCCGCCGCCTGCTTATTCAGGCCGCGCCCAATCTAAAATTGCCGTTCTAAATAAAAGAGGCATCCGGTTAAGGATGCCTCTTTTAAATTTCAGATGCGACAAGTTTACAGCTTGCTACGCACCCAGTCAGGTACAGACGCCAAGGCCGCCGCAAGATGCTCCGGTTGCGTGCCACCTGCTTGCGCCATTCCGGTGCGGCTGCGACACGTTACTGATGAAGCATCGCTTCATCAGCCGTTTGCGGGAGCAGCCAGCGAGGCCGGACTCGCCAATCTATAACTTGTTGCGAACCCAGTCCGTGACAGAAGCCAGCGCAGCGGCTAGATGCTCCGGTTGCGTGCCACCCGCCTGCGCCATGTCCGGCCTGCCGCCGCCTTTACCGCCGACTTTCTGTGCTGCCATATTCACCAGTTCGCCGGCTTTCACCTTGGCCGTCTGATCTGCCGTGACACCCGCAATCAACGCGACCTTACCGTCAGTCACCGACGCCAGCAAAATGACAGCCGATTTGAGCTTATCCTTCAACTTGTCCAGTGTCTCGCGCAAGATCGCCGCATCCGCCCCCGGCAATAAGGCGGCCAGTACTTTGACGCCGTTAATATCCTGTGCCTGAGCCACCAGTTCGTCACCCTGAGCCGAGGCCAGCTTGGATTTGAGCGCAGTCAATTCTTTTTCAAGCGACTTCTGGTGATCGAGCAATTGCGCAATACGGCCTGCAGCCTCATGAGGCTGCGCCTTCACCGCATCCGCAACCGCGCGCAACTGGCGCTGCTGCATCTGGATCAGATCGAGTGCCCCCTCACCGGTGACCGCCTCAATACGACGAACCCCTGCCGCAACACCGCTTTCACTGACAATCTTGAACAGCCCGATATCCCCCGTACGTGCAACGTGCGTACCGCCGCACAGCTCAATCGAGCTACCGATATTCAGCACACGCACTTCATCGCCGTATTTCTCGCCGAACAGCATCATCGCGCCGGTCTGCTGCGCATCTTCTATCCCCATTACGCGTGACTGGCTCGCCGCATTGGAGAGTATCTCCGCATTGACGATGAACTCGACCCTTAAAACTTCGCTATCCGTCACCGGCTGGCTGTGCACAAAGTCGAAGCGCGTTTTATCCGCATCGACTTGCGACCCCTTCTGCTGCACATGAGCGCCCAGCACCTCCCTTAATGCTTTATGCATCAGATGGGTCACCGAGTGATTACGCTCCGTCGCACGGCGCGCCGCCATGTTCACGCGCGCCTGAACGCCATTACCGACCAGCAGTTTTCCTGTTTTTAACACACCGTGGTGACCGAACACCGCAGCCTGAATTTTTTGCGTATCTTCCACCGCGAAGATGCCGTGCGAACCGCGCAACTCGCCCGAGTCGCCCGTCTGACCGCCTGACTCGGCGTAGAAAGGGGTGTTATCCAGCACGACGACACCGGTGTCGCCCTCATTGAGTTCGCCAACCGACACACCGTCTTTATACAGCGCCAGTACGCAGCCTGCATGTTCGAGGGTCTCATAACCATGAAACAGCGTCGCAGGCCCTTCATATTCAAGATTAGCCGCCATCTTGAATTTGCCAGCCGCACGCGCCTGTTGTTTTTGCTGCGCCATTGCGGCATCGAAGGCGGCGACATCGACGGTCACGCCGTGTTCGCGGCATACGTCTGCGGTCAAATCGACTGGAAAACCGAAGGTATCATGCAGTTTGAAAGCCGTTTCCCCGTTAAAGACGGTGTTGCCGGCCTGTTTCATCGCAAGTAAATCAGCTTCTAAGATCGCCATGCCGTTTTCGATGGTGGCAAAGAAGCGCTCTTCTTCCAGTTTCAATACGCCCTTCACGCGATCCTGAGCCGCAGTAAGTTCAGGATAGGCCACCCCCATTTGTGCAACCAGATCCGGCACCAGCTTGTAGAAAAATGCCTCGCGCGCGCCCAGCTTATAGCCGTGACGAATCGCCCGACGGATGATACGGCGCAGCACGAAACCGCGACCTTCATTGCCGGGAATCACGCCGTCTGCAATCAGGAACGAACAGGCACGGATGTGATCGGCCAGCACTTTCAGGGAAGGCGAATCCATATCGCTGCAATTCGTCTCACGCGCTGCAGCATTGATCAGTGCCTGAAACAGGTCAATTTCATAGTTAGCATGCACATGCTGCAACACCGCCGAAATACGTTCCAGCCCCATACCGGTATCGACCGACGGTTTAGGCAGCGGATGCATCACGCCCGCCTCATCGCGATTGAACTGCATAAAGACGTTATTCCAGATTTCGATGAAACGGTCACCATCTTCTTCCGGTGTACCGGGCAGCCCGCCAGAAATATGTTCGCCGTGATCGTAGAAAATCTCGGTACAAGGGCCGCAAGGGCCGGTATCGCCCATCATCCAGAAATTATCCGATGCGTAGCGCGCGCCTTTGTTGTCGCCGATACGAATGACGCGGGAAGCTTCGAGCCCCATCTCTTTGGTCCAGATATCGTAAGCCTCGTCGTCCTCGGCATACACCGTGACGTAAAGACGCTCTTTAGGCAGTTTGAATACCTCGGTGAGCAATTCCCACGCAAAAGAAATCGCATCGCGCTTGAAATAATCGCCGAAGCTAAAATTGCCCAGCATTTCGAAAAAAGTATGGTGTCGTGCGGTATAGCCGACGTTTTCCAAGTCGTTGTGCTTACCGCCTGCTCTGACGCATTTCTGGCTGGATGCCGCGCGCACATAGGGACGCTTATCAAAGCCTAAAAATACGTCTTTAAACTGGTTCATTCCCGCGTTGGTGAACAACAGGGTAGGATCATCATGCGGCACCAGCGAGCTGGAGGCGACGATCGCATGGCCTTTTGAGGCGAAAAAGTCTAAAAACTGCTGGCGGATTTCACTGCTTTTCATAATTTTCATCCATCACTGATCGTAGCTGGCATGCGCGCACACCGGACAAGGTGCGCATCATACCATCCGGCACGCTTTTCGAGCCACTGGGAAAAGTAGGTCTTAACGATCGAAGCTGTTTTCTACACCTGACGCTGTAGAGGCTCTGCTGAACTTGGGTGGTTGAAAAGAAAACGATCACCATGAATAACGACGGTCATGATCAATTCTCTTCGTCAGTCGCTTGCAATACCTTGAAAATGACATCAAAACCGAAACCGCGCGATTGCAAGAAGCGCATCTGTTTTGCTTTTTCCTTTGCATCATGAGGCAGTATGCCGAATTTTCGCTGCCAGACATCGCGGGCCGTATCAAGCTCTGACTCCTTCAAGACAGGCAACGCCTCTGCGATCAGCTCTTCACTCAAGCCCTTCTGATGCATTTCATGGGTAATACGATGAGTACCGAAACGAGGACGTCTGGCATGCAGAATCTGCGTGGCAGCGCGCTCGTCGGATAAGTAGCCGGAGTCTACCAAGCCATCTAAGACAGATTCTAGATCAACGGGTTGCACTTGCTCAAAATCATCTTCGACCTGTGCGTAGGGTCGAAGTTTTGCCGCCAGTTCGGCACGGGTGTACTCGCGACGCGCCAGATATTGCAAGGCGCGCCCGCGTAAACTAATTTCAGGCCTTTTCTTCACCTGCCAGTGCCAATTTTTCAGCCGCTTTGGCTTTGGCGGCCGCCTTCGGGGACTCGCCGGCTTCGATTAGCGCAACGCCGACAAGGGTGCGAATCTTGTTTTCAATTTCGAACGCCATTTCCGAACGCGTACGCAAAAATTCACGCACATTGTCTTTGCCCTGACCGATTTTCTCGCCGTTGTAGCTGTACCACGAACCGGATTTTTCGATCAGCTTGTGCAATACGCCCAGATCAATAATTTCGCCTTCGCGGGATGTCCCTTCACCGTACAGGATATCGAACAAGGCTTCCTTGAATGGCGGTGCCACCTTGTTCTTGACGACTTTTACACGCGTCTCGTTACCGATGACCTCATCGCCCTTCTTGATCGCACCGATGCGGCGAATATCCAGACGTACCGACGCATAAAATTTCAGCGCATTGCCGCCGGTGGTCGTTTCAGGATTGCCGAACATCACGCCGATCTTCATACGCAACTGGTTGATAAAGATCACCAGCGTGTTGGAGCGTTTGATATTAGCCGTCAGCTTACGCAGCGCTTGCGACATCAATCGTGCATGCAACCCCATCTGCGAGTCACCCATTTCGCCTTCGATTTCAGCCTTTGGGGTTAACGCTGCAACCGAGTCGATGACCACCACATCCACAGAAGCTGAACGCACCAGCATGTCGGTAATTTCCAGCGCCTGCTCGCCATTGTCCGGCTGCGAAATCAACAGATCTTCAACCTTAACACCGAGCTTTTGAGCGTATTGCGGATCGAGTGCGTGTTCCGCATCGATAAATGCCGCCGTGCCGCCCAGCTTTTGCATTTCTGCGATAACTTGCAAGGCTAGCGTCGTTTTACCCGAGGACTCAGGACCGTAGATTTCGATCACGCGGCCGCGCGGCAAGCCGCCCACACCCAGCGCAATATCCAATCCCAATGAACCGGTCGATACCACCTGTATATCCTGCGCAACTTCGTTTTCACCCAGACGCATGATCGAGCCTTTGCCGAACTGCTTTTCGATCTGACTTAAAGCCGCCATCAACGCCTTGCTTTTATTCTCATCCATGGTGTATCCCTTCAAAATTAGTTCGCAGATTATGGCACATCAATTCGCTTCTGAACAGAACGATCGTTCTTTTTATGATTTTATGCCGTCTCGGTACGTTGATTCAGCATATCGATCACCCCTTGCAGGGCGATACGCACCGCTTGTGCGCGGACTTCGCTGCGGTTACCTGCGAGTTGATACCGCTGCGTCTGCATTACTGAATTTTTTATTCCCCATGCAAACCACACGGTACCGACCGGTTTGTCAGGCGTACCGCCATCAGGCCCCGCGATACCGCTGACGGCTAAGGCCAGCTGCGCAGCACTGTACCGCAGCGCTCCTGCAACCATCTCGCGCACCACTGCGTCAGATACGGCACCGTATTGTTCAAGCGTAGCGGCTTCAACGCCGAGCATCTGCTGCTTGGATAAATTTGAATAGGTCACAAATCCGCGCTCGAACCAAGCCGAGCTGCCGGCGATTTCGGTGATCGCCTGAGCGACACCGCCGCCAGTACAGGATTCAGCTGTCGCCAGCATCACACCATGCGATTTAAGCAATCCGCCGACCTGAGCGGCTAACACATCCATCAGACGTTTAAGCCGCGCGCCAGATCGTTTTGGATGTCGACGATCGCCTCTAATCCCACCGCGATGCGTATCAGTCCATCTGATATACCCGCAGCGGCACGCGCCTCAGGACTAATGCGGGCATGGGTCGTACTGGCCGAATGACAGATGGTGGTACGGGTATCGCCCAGATTGGCGGTAATCGACAGCAGTTTGGTATTGTCGATCACGCGCCATGCCGCCTCCTTGCCTCCCGCGACCTCGAAGGCGACGATGCCGCCGCCTGTTTTCTGCTGGCGCATCGCTAATTCATGCTGAGGATGCGAAGGCAGTCCGGGATAAAAAACCCGCGACACATTGGGCTGCGCTTCGAGCCAGCTTGCCAGCTGCAAGGCGGATGCCGAATGCGCATCCATACGAATCTTGAGTGTTTCCATGCCCTTTAAGAAAACCCAGGCGTTAAACGCACTCATGGTCGGACCCGTTGTGCGCAAAAATCCGTACACCCCTTCCATGTTCTTGCGACTGCCCAGCACCGCGCCGCCCAGCACACGCCCCTGTCCGTCCAGATATTTAGTCGCTGAATGAATCACAACATCAGCGCCCAGCTCAAGCGGGCGCTGCAAGATCGGTGTACAGAAACAATTATCCACCGCCAGCAGCGCGCCGCAGCCCTTGGCCACTTGTGAAATCGCTTTGATATCGGAAATTTCCGTCAGCGGATTGGACGGCGTTTCGAGAAAGAACAACCGGGTATTCGGACGCACCGCTGCCTGCCATTCGGTCACATCGGTTGCCGAAACATAGGTCGTCTCGACGCCGAATTTTTTGATGACGTTGTTAAACAGATTGACGGTCGAGCCGAACAGGCTTCGTGAGGCGACGATGTGATCGCCGGCCTTCAACAGGCCCATCACACACGCAAGGATCGCAGACATACCAGAGGCTGTGGCAACGCACTGTTCTGCTCCCTCCAGCGCTGCCAGCCGTTCTTCGAACATGGTGACCGTCGGATTCGTGAAGCGCGCGTAAATATTGCCCGGCTCCTCGCCGATGAAACGCGCGGCGGCCTGAGCCGCGCTGTCGAATACGAAGCTGGACGTTAAAAACATTGCCTCGGAATGCTCACCAAACTGGCTGCGCACGGTTCCGGCTCTGATGGCCAGCGTTTCAGGCTGATAGTTTTCTTCGTTCATATTGTCCCTACACGGTTTTTTGTTTTAACCACTTCCCACTTACGACTTGCCGCTCATCACATCGATGAAGCACTCATCGCCAGCTCCAGCTCCATCTGATCGTCGTCCGCCGATTTATTGGCTTTGCCAGCCGAACGTCCTCGCTCGACTTTATCAAGATAAGCCGGGGTAATATCTCCCGTAATATAAATACCGTCAAAACAGGAGGCTTCAAACTCGGCGATAGCCGGATTGGCCTTGCGCACCGAGGATTTCAAATCTTCCAGATCCTGATAGATTAACGCATCGGCGCCGATCTCACGGCAGATTTCCTCATCGGTACGGCCCGTTGCAATCAGCTCCGCGCGACTGGGCATATCGATACCATAGACGTTAGGGTAGCGTACCGGTGGCGCAGCGGATGCGAAATACACCTTCAGCGCACCGGCATCGCGCGCCATCTGAACAATCTCGCGACTGGTTGTGCCGCGCACGATGGAATCGTCCACCAGCAACACATTCTTGCCCTTGAACTCCAGACCGATCGCGTTAAGCTTCTGGCGCACCGACTTCTTGCGCATCGCCTGTCCCGGCATGATAAAGGTACGGCCGATATAGCGATTCTTGACAAATCCTTCGCGGAACAGAATATTCAGGCGGTTCGCCAGTTGCAGCGCGCTAGGACGGCTCGAATCGGGAATCGGGATGACCACGTCGATTTTGACATCCGGCCAGATACGCGCCAGTTTATCCGCCAGATATTCCCCCATGTACAGGCGCGACTCATGCACTGAAATGCCGTCGATGACCGAATCCGGACGCGAAAAATACACGTATTCAAAAATACACGGGCTTAACTGTGCATTATCACTGCACTGACGCGTGTATAGACGACCCTGGAAGTCGACAAACACAGCCTCACCGGGTGCGACATCGCGCAGAAATTTAAAACCCAGCGTATCGAGCGCAACGCTCTCCGATGCGATCAAATACTCATTACCTTCGGGCGTCTCATTGACACCGATCACCAGCGGGCGAATGCCGTAAATATCGCGAAACGCCAGCAAACCATAGCCTGCGATGATGGCAACCACCGCATAGGCACCTCGACAACGTTGATGCACACCCGACACAGCGGCAAAAATACTGTCCGCATCCAGACGCAATCCCTTGGATTTTGACTGCAACTCATGTGCCAACACGTTGAGCAGCACTTCGGAGTCTGAATTGGTGTTGACGTGACGCAAATCCTGTACAAAAAGCTGCTTCTTCAACTCTTCGGCGTTAGTCAGATTTCCATTGTGTCCCAATACAATACCAAATGGGGAATTCACATAAAACGGCTGCGCCTCGTTGTGATCTACCGCAGAACCGGCTGTCGGGTATCGGACATGTGCAATGCCGGTATTTCCCTGCAGCGCCCGCATATTGCGGGTGCGGAACACATCGCGTACCAGTCCATTGCCCTTATGCAAATGGATCGTATCGCCATCCATCGTTGCAATACCGGCAGCATCCTGACCACGATGCTGCAAAACTTGCAAACCATCATACAAAAGCTGATTGGCAGGCGAATACGAAACCACTCCGAGAATGCCACACATGTTGAGTTCCTTTTAATTTCTATTTCTGTAATGGATGCGCGCGGCAATATCATCCGGCAACACCGCTTTGGAAAGCAGGGCTGCATCTTCTGCCCACTTGCTGAATTTTGCATCAAGCCAAAAACGTTGTTCGGGCAGGCTGGAGGTGCCCGCCAGCCACACCAGTATCAGTATCACCAGCATTCCGCGCAACAATCCGAACAAACTGCCCAGCAAACTATCGATCAGCCCCAGACCGACCGCCTTGATGAGCTTGGTAAATATCCACACCAGCATCGCCCATACGATCAGCACGGCAATAAACACCAGCGCATAGGCCAAGGCGACACGCGCTTCGTCTTGGCTGACCGGCAGCATGGGTGCCACGACACCGGAAAACTGGCGACTGATCAGATAGGCGAGCGGCCACCCCAGCAGGGATAATACTTCGTACACCAGACCGCGCCACAATCCCAGCGACAGCGAGACCAGCATAATTCCTATCACTGCATAATCAAAACCCGTCATTTAACGGCCGTTATCGCCGGATGCAAGTCGTGCTTTTCCAGCATTTTGCGCACTTCGTCCGCCTTACTGCGATCGACATACGGCCCTACCCGCACCCGTGTCGTACCTGCAATGACTTCTGTGTAGGCCTTAAATCCCCACCCCTTCAACTTGTCGGCTTCCTGTGCCGCCTTCTCAGCATTTGAAAAAGCGCCCACCTGAACCACATAACTGCCAGCCAGTTTTTCACTTGGCTTTTCAATGGTCTTTTCACTCGGCTTGTCACTTACCGGTTTTTTTTCGATTTTCTTGTCCTCTACAGGCCGGGTTTCAACAGACTTAGCCTCACGCACTTCAGCCTCTTTGATCGCGACCACTGGCGTCTCAACAACAGGCTTATCCTTTACTTCAGCGACCGTTATTTTTCCCGATGCTGCAGGAAGCGTCTCTGAGGCCCCCGCGACCGCTGATTCAATCTGCACGGGCGCTTCAATCACTTCCGACAACGTAACGCCCGGCACAAACTCCCCCGCTTTATCTGCTGCGGGGATGCGCAGTTCGATATCCTGACCGGTTATTTTCGGTTCACTGTCCAGCACCATCGGCAAAATCACCACAACCGCAAGCGTGAGCGCAATCGCACCGATCAGGCGACGACGCGCCCGGCTTTTAATATTCTGATCCTCAGGTTGCTTTGCCATTGATTGAAACCTTTAATTACATCAAACCTGCTCACACAGGCATTCCAAATATTTCCGCTCAAACTACGCGCAGTTTTTTTGCGGCCATCGCATCCGCTACCGTGTAGAACGATCCGAAGGCCGCGATTCTATCATTTTCACCCGCCGCATTACAGGCATGCAGGAGCGCATCGGCAATACTGGCAAATTCCAGCACCTCAGCTGTCACCCCCGCCTCGGCCAGTACCTGCGCCAGTATTGCTGAGCTGGCACCGCGCGGCACTGCGAGCCCCGCAACCAGCCAGGTATCAATGCAGGGCTTTAACGCCGCCACGACACCGGCGATATCCTTGTCTTTTAGCATCCCGAACACCGCATAAGTGTGCGGACAGGGTGGCATACTTTGCAGATTGTGTGCCAGCGAATGCGCCGCATGCGGGTTGTGTGCCACATCCAGTATCAGCTGCGGCTTGCCCGGCACGAACTGAAAACGCCCGGCCAGTTGCACTTCTGTCAAACCGCGACGTATCGCCGCCATACTCACAGGCAACCTATCTTGCAACGCATCGAGGGCGGCTAACACGGCACTGGCATTATTTAACTGAAACGCACCGCGCAAGGCAGGATGGGGCAAGGCGCTGCGCGCGCACGTCAGGCTTCGATAATCCCATTGCCCCTGATGCAATTTAAAACCGAAGTCCACACCCGCACACCAGAGCACGGCGCCAATGGCCTCTGCATGATCGGCAATCGCCCGGGGCAATTCGCTGTCGGCAAAGATGGCCACGCGATCGGGGCGAAAAATCCCCGCCTTTTCATAAGCGATCGCCTCGCGCGTCTCGCCCAGATAATCCGTGTGATCAATATCCACCGATGTCACGATCGCACAATCGGCATCGAACACATTGACCGAATCCAGACGCCCGCCCAAGCCCACTTCGAGTATGGCGACCTCAACCTTATGATCGATGAATAATTGCATTGCGGCCAGCGTGCCGAATTCAAAATAGGTGAGCGGGATATCGCCACGTACCTGTTCAATCTTCTCGAAAGAAGCGCAAAGTTCATCGTCCGATGCCGCGTGCTTTCCGATTCGCACACGTTCGTTGTAATGCATCAGGTGCGGCGAGGTATAACAGCCGACCTGATAGCCTGCCGCATACAGAACCGATTCGAGCATCGCACAAACCGACCCCTTGCCATTTGTCCCGCCCACCATGATGACCGGAAAATCAGGCGCGAGCTGCAGCCGCTGCCGGACCTCACCGACACGCTCTAATCCCAGCGCAATCGTATTGGGATGCAGCGATTCAAGATAGGTGAGCCAATCGGCTAAATTTTCAGGCATAGGGTAGATCAATCAGGCCGCGTCCAACTCCACAACAGCCGGCTGACGGGTCAGCAGCGTGATCAAAGTCGCCAGTTGATTGCGCATTTCACGCCTGTCGATGATCATGTCAACCGCACCGTGCTCGAGCAGGAATTCAGCACGCTGAAATCCCTCCGGCAGCGTTTCGCGCACCGTCTGCTGAATCACGCGCGCGCCCGCAAAGCCGATCAGTGCGCCGGGTTCAGCGATCACCACATCGCCCATGAAAGCGAAACTGGCGGATACACCACCCATCGTCGGGTCGGTCAGCACAGAGATGAACGGCAGCTTTTCTTCGGACAACTGCGTCAGCGCGGCACAGGTTTTTGCCATCTGCATCAAGGAGAGCAAGCCTTCCTGCATGCGCGCGCCACCGCTGGCAGCGAAGCAGACAAACGGACATTTTTGCTCCAGTGCCACTTGCACGCCGCGTACAAAACGCTCGCCCACCACTGAGCCCATCGATCCACCCATAAAGGCGAATTCAAAACAAGCCACCACGACCGGCACGTCCCTGATACAGCCTTGCATCACGACCAGCGCATCATCCTCATCCGTGCTTTTCTTGGAGGCGATCAGTCGCTCGGAATACTTGCGACTGTCCTTAAATTTGAGCGTATCGACCGGCAAGACTTCAGCGCCAATTTCAAAGCGCCCTTCGCCGTCGAGCAGCCAATCCAGTCGCGTGCGCGCGCTTGCGCGGTGATGGTAACTACATTTGGGACAGACACCCAGATTCTTTTCCAGATCAGAGTGATACAGCACGGTCTCACAGGAGGGACATTTGCTCCATAAACCTTCGGGAACATTTTTTTTGGCATCGCCTTCACGGCGGTTGATTTTCGGCGGTAATAATTTTTGAAACCAGCTCATGCTATCTCCTTTAGGCCTGATCTACAGCCAGCCTTAATTCTTTAATCAATGCACTTACGTTATCGACCACGTTCGCTTCATTCGAATCTTCAATAACTTGAACAATACGACTTCCCACCACCACCCCGTCACACAGACTGGCGACCGCTTTGGCCGTCGCTGCATCGCGTATACCAAAACCTACCCCGATTGGTAGTTTGATGTGCTGACGCAACAGGGGTAATTTTTGTTCGATGGCCGACAGATCAATGCTGCCTGATCCTGTGACCCCCTTGAGCGACACATAATACACATAACCGCGCGCAAGCTTTGCGACCTGCTTGATGCGCGCCTCTTCAGTGGTCGGCGCCAGCAAAAAGATGGGATCAATGCCGTGACGCTGCAAATGTTCGAAGGCTTCACTGCTCTCTTCAGGCGGAAAATCGACCGTCAGCACGCCGTCCACACCGACATCAGCGCAGCGTTGTGCAAATTTCGCCCAGCCCATCGCCTCGATCGGATTGCCGTAGCCCATCAATACGACAGGCGTTGCATCATTGGTACGGCGAAATTCAGCGACCAGATCCAGCACACCACGCAGCGACATACCCTGTTTGAGCGCGCGCTCTGAAGCACGCTGAATGGTCGGGCCATCTGCCATCGGATCTGAAAACGGCACACCCAGTTCGATCACATCAGCACCGGATGATACCAACGCATGCATCAAGGGAACGGTCACAGACGGACTCGGGTCGCCTGCCGTAAAAAATGGGATCAGCGCGCGGCGCTGCTGTTGTTTGAGTTTCTCGAACGCGGCCTGTATGCGACTCATAGTGTGATCCCCGACAACCGGGCGACGGTATTAATATCCTTGTCGCCCCGACCGGACAGATTAACCAGCAAAACCTTGTCCGTGCTCATGCCGGGCGCAATCTTCGCCGCATGCGCTAAGGCGTGACTCGATTCGAGCGCAGGAATAATTCCTTCGAAACGGCACAGGTCGTGAAAAGCGGCCATCGCCTCATCATCATTGATGGCAACATATTGAGCGCGTCCGATGTCTTTCAGCCAGCAGTGCTCAGGCCCGACGCCGGGGTAATCCAGACCTGCTGAAATCGAATGCGTTTCTTTGATCTGACCATTTTCATCCTGTATCAAATTCACCTTATTGCCATGCAGCACGCCCACAGGACTATTCGCTGTCAGCGGTGCCGCATGCATGCCGCTTTCAACCCCGTGACCGCCGGCTTCCACGCCGATAATCTGCACATCAGGCACGTCGATATATGGATAAAACAGACCAATGGCATTCGATCCGCCGCCGACGCAGGCAATCACCGCATCGGGTTGACGGCCGATCATCTCGGGCATCTGAATTTTGGCTTCATTGCCGATGACGCACTGAAAGTCGCGCACCATCATCGGATAGGGATGCGGGCCCGCTGCCGTTCCGAAAATATAAAAAGTGCTCTCGACATTCGTGACCCAGTCGCGAATCGCTTCATTGCATGCATCTTTGAGCGTTCTGGAACCACTGGTGACGGGCACGACGGTCGCGCCCAGCAGCTTCATGCGATACACATTAGGCGACTGGCGCTGAATATCCTCAGCGCCCATGTAAACGATACACTCCATGCCGTAACGCGCGGCAACGGTAGCCGTTGCGACGCCATGCATCCCGGCGCCGGTCTCGGCGATCACGCGCTTCTTTCCCATGCGACGGGCAAGCAGCGCCTGACCGATCGCGTTATTGATCTTGTGCGCACCAGTATGATTCAAGTCTTCACGCTTGAGATAAATTTGCGCCCCGCCCAAGCGGTCAGACCAGTTTTTCGCGTGATAAATCGGACTGGGACGCCCGACATAGTGTTTGAGTTCATAGGCGAATTCAGCCTTAAATTCAGGATCATCGCGGTAGCGCAAATACTGCACGCGCAATTCCTCTACGGCGGGAATCAGTGTCTCCGCCATATATATGCCGCCGAACTGCCCGAAATGGCCAGTAATATCAGGATAATCGTACATTCTTAACCTCTTGCATGAAACGGGCGATTTTCGCCGCGTCTTTTACACCCTTTAGGGTGCTAATTCCGTTGTCAGCCTCTACCCCGCTCGATACATCGACGGCGTAAGGCTGCACTTGTTGAATTCCGGCCGCGACATTTTCTACATTTAATCCGCCGGACAAAATCAGCGGCAGCGAAATCTGCCCGGGGATCAACGTCCAGTCAAACACCGCGCCTGTACCGCCTGGAATGCCCTCGACGTGTGCATCGAGCAACAATCCCTGCGCCTGATGAAAATCCGCCGCGCATTGTAACAAATCCACGCCCGGCTTGACGCGAATTGCCTTCAGATACGGCTTATTGAACTGAACGCAGTACTCGGGCGTTTCATCACCGTGAAATTGCAACACATCCAGCGGCACGCGTTCCATCACCTCACGCACGTCGTCTGCGCTGGCATTCACAAACAGGCCGACGACGGTCACAAAAGGCGGCAATACGGCAAGCAAATGAGCCGCCAGATCGCAACTGACAAACCGGGGGCTCTTGCTGTAAAACACCAAGCCTATGGCATCTGCACCACAGGCTGCCACTGCCAGCAAGTCCTCGCGCCGCGTGATACCGCAAATTTTTACTCGTATCACATCATCTCCTGTTGGGGTAAGCACCACGTCGGGTCGTATTGTATGCGGCGCAAGTATAAGCCATCCGGTGAAAAAGTCGGTGCGGCCAGATGACGTGTCCTTGATGCCAGTAAATCAGCCATCCATGCCGGCGGATATTTCCCTTTACCGACATAAACCAGACAACCCACAATATTTCTCACCATATGATGTAAAAAGGCATTCGCTTCCAAATCGAACACCAGCACATCACCATTCAAATAAATATCGATTTTATTCATGCACTTGACAGGAGATTTCGCCTGACACTCTGCAGCACGAAATGCACTAAAATCATGCTCGCCCAGCAAATACCCTGCCGCCTCCCGCATCAGGGCAATATCCAGCGGCAGGTGAAACCAGCCCGCCTTGCCCGCATGAATCGCTGAGCGCACCGGCTTATTAATAAGCAGATAGCGGTAACTGCGCCCCTGCGCTGAAAATCTGGCATGAAATTCATCCGGTACCGGATGCGCCCAGCGCACCACAACACTGGGCGGCAGCATGGCGTTAACGCCGCGCACCCATGCGCTCAGAGGACGATTGGCATCTGTCTCAAAATGCACGACTTGTTCGAGCGCATGCACGCCGGTATCGGTACGCCCTGCGGCATTCACGGTAACAGGCGCATCGGCAATATGACTCAATGCCGACTGCAACGTATCCTGCACGGTCCGCCCGCCGGGCTGACTCTGCCAACCGCAATAAGGCTTTCCATCGTATTCCACACCCAGCGCAATTCTCATCTCACAACCTGCCATAACAATATTACCATCGCCACCAGCAACAATTTATCCAACCATGAGAAGCCATGAAGCGTGAGTTCCATCGTCCTGTTTTCAGCGGCCTGCTGCCCATTTTGAGCCGCCAGGCTGCGCAAACTGTCCTGCCATGAACTCCCGCGCAACATACCCGCCTCTGCATAGTGCAGCGTGAGTGCCAAGCGCACCGCAAGACGCTCACGCGACAGACCGAAACAACTCAAGGGCGCAAACAAACAGTACAATCCGGACATTAACGCCTGCCGGTGCAATCGATCCAGCAGTATCGCAAGCCCCGCCAGTGCGGCGATCAGCCGCATCAACTGCAATCCGCCATCGGCCAAGCCTTCAACACTGGGGCTCAAATCGCCAAGCACCTGAGATACAGGCGTGCCGATCGTGGTGTAACCATAAATGAGACACAGCGAGAACATGATCCAGCGCGTGCGTGACAACAGCTGGACTAACTTATGCCGTGACACCATAAAGGCAAGCATGAGTATGCATGCACCGGCAACCAGCAAACGATCAGGCGATATAAATTGCATGATCATCAGTAACACACACCAAATCAGAATTTGCGTGGCCGGATGCAAGCGCATTGTCACTCCAAATAAAAACGGCAGCTCGCTGCGAGCTGCCGTCGATTTAAACAACAAGATTAACCTAACTGCTTGATCAGCAGTTCCGCCTCATGCTGCTGTGCGGTATCGCCTTCGCGCATGACTTCGTCGAGAATTTCCCGTGAACCCACCTCGTCGCCCATTTCCTGATAGGCCCGGGCCAAATCCAGTTTGGTTGCGACTTCATGCCATTGCTCGCTCTTCGGTGCTTCGCTGACTTCAACGACTGGCACAGCAACATCGTCCATATCCAGACTGATATCAGACAAATTAATCGCCGGTGCAGAAGGCGTAGCCATATCCTTAACATCGTCGAGCGGAAAATCAAGGGTAAATTCCATGCCATCGTCTTCCGGCGCGGAAGCAATAGATGCCACCGCTTCAGCACTGACCGAATTTGATGACGTTACATCAAAGATAAGATCATCTAGGCTAGGCAGTGACTCTTCTTCCGGCACTTCAGACACCGACGAATTTGTTGCAATGTCAAAATCCAGCACATCCGGTATCGCGGCGCTCGTCGAAGTCACATCAAAATCGACTTCAGGGGTTGGCACCGGGTGTGTTGAAGTCACATCAAAGTCCAGCGTCTCGGCTGAGATAGGCTGCTCAGCTTCTGGTTCAGCTTCTGGTGCTAGTTCAGATTCCAGTTCTGACTCTACCAAATCGGATATCGCCACGACCGGTTCCTCAACAGGCTCCATATCACGCGCTTCAACTTCAAACGCATCCATCAATTGCGTGGCCGTACCGACATCCTCAATAGGCGCATCAGCGAGCTGCATCGCAAGTATCCCTGCCTGCTCGATGGCATCCCGATCACCCGTTTTTTCCAGCAACCCGGATATTTCGGCAAACGCCGCCGCATTTTGATGCTTAGCGTAAATCCCCAAGAGCTTCAAGTGAATCTCATGATTATCGGGTGAATGCTGCAGCGCGTCTTTCAAGACTTCTTCCGCCTGCTCGTCCCGTCCAAAGTTGAGGAACAAATCAGCTTCGCTGATCGGATCCACCTCATCCGAGGAAGGCACAATCTCATCAGCACCCGTCGTTGTAAAATCGCCCGTGTCTGGGGACGGCATAACTGGCACCGTCAGCAGCCCGGTTGACGCACCCGCATTATCTTCTGCAGGCTTGCCTGCTTTTCCACTCTGCTGCTTGCGGCGCTTAATCGCAATCCCACCTGCCAAAGCCAGCAATGCAGCCGCCCCCAAACCTAGCAAGGTGGCATTTTCCTGCAGCCTATCCATCAATGAGGGGCCTTCAACTTCAACCGGAGCACTCGCGGCCACAACTTCACTGGCAACTGCGCTCGCTGCGGCGACTTCACTGACGGCGGCGACGGCACTTTCCGGTGCAACTTCAGCCACTTCGCTCGCGGCAGCTTGAGAGGCGGCACCGGCAATCAACGCCGCCGCTTCCGCTTTGAGCTGGGCGAGTCGCTGCATATCTTTCATATTCGCTTCCAGCAATGCGGCACGGGCTTGTTCCTCTTTGTCAGCCTGTGCTTTCGCAATTGCTTCTTCAGCGGCCGCATTGCGTTTATCCTGTGCAGCACGCGCTGCCTCTGCGCGCTTATTCCCCGGCATTTCGCCTTTAGATAAACGCAATACTTCTTTGGCGGATTCCGTCGCTAACGGTGTTTTATCCAGCGCAGGCGCAGAAATTTTTCCGGTGGCAACTTGCTTATTGCTCTCCGAACGAGGCGTTGTTAACGCTGCGCCCGCAAGTTTCTGGCGATAGCTGTTCCAATCAGCCGACTGCGCATGAATTTCCCTGACCGCCTCAGACTGCACAAGATGAGCGACTTCATCGCGATCCGGCATACGTAATATTTTTCCGGTTTTAATCCGGTTCATATTTTTGCCATCGAACTGGTCTGCATTCGCACGGTACAAGGCCACTAACATCCGCTCAAGGCTGATATCGGCTGGCTTGACTTCAGAGGCAATTTTGTTAAGCGTATCACCGGACTTAACCGTAATTTCATCGGATGATGAGCGGGAAGCCCTGACCGCCGGCCGGCTAACTGTTTTCTCCACTGGCACGGCAACCGGAACGGCTTCTTCCGGTTTTACAGGTGCCGCTTCTAGCGGCGTCGACTCAACGACAGCCGCTGGCAGCGGCTCTACCGCAGCTGCTTTAGGTTGTGCAACGACATAGCCTGGCGGATCAAGCAAGAAGGTATATTCGCGCATCAACCTGCCGGATGACCATGACAGCTCGACCAGCAAACTGACAAAGGGATCGTTGATTTCGCGATTGCTGTTTAGCTTAAGGTAGGGATCGCCATTGGCCCGACTCCCCACTTCAAAACTGTATTTCACCCCGAATGGATACTCGAGACCCGCTCCCTTATAGGCATCGGGGGAAGCCAGTCGCGCCACCAGACTCGGCTTATCGGCGCCGCTCACAGCGACCAGCTCGATTTCCGCTTTCAGCGGCTGCCCCAAGGCAGACACCACATTAATGCCACCCAACCCTACCGCATAACTCAATACGCTAAGGGACAATCCGGCTGTCATTCCGAGCAGTTGCACCATCAACTTGCGAGGCATATTTGTACACTTCACCTCACCTCCCGATGAGACAGCAAGAGGTGAGTCGGGTCGTTTTAGCGGTGTTTTTTGCACGGCATTGCCTCGCTTGTTTATTGAGCAGCTAATTGGGTGATCATAACAAGATCTTGCCCACTGACAAAAGTCAAATCCAGATATTCGGCAACTAATTCAGATACACGGCGACTATTTTAAATAGTCGGCGATAAGAATTTCAGCGATTTGCACACTGTTGAGTGCAGCGCCCTTACGCACATTATCGCTCACCACCCACATATCCAAGCCCATCGGATGCGATAAATCCTCGCGGATACGCCCGACATAGGTCGCATCCGTACCCGCGGCATCAACCGCTGTCGGCCAGCCGCCTGGTACATGCTCATCCATCACAACGACGCCCGGCGCTTTTTCGAGCAAAGCGCGTGCCTCAGATGCCGTGATCTTCTTTTTGGTTTCAATGTGCAGCGCTTCGGAATGTCCGTAGAAAACCGGCACGCGCACCGCCGTCGGATTGACCATGATGGTATCGTCTTCCATGATCTTCTGGGTTTCCCAGACCATCTTCATTTCTTCCTTGGTGTAGCCGTTTTCCATGAACACATCAATCTGCGGCAACACATTGAAAGCGATGCGCTTAGGATAAACTTCCACTTCAACGTCTTGCGAACTGAACAGCGCGCGCGTCTGATTCGCCAACTCCTCAATCGCTTCCTTACCGGTACCGGACACGGCCTGATAGGTTGCCACGTTGATGCGAGAAATTCCTACCGCATCCTTGATGGGTTTCAATGCCACCAGCATCTGAATGGTCGAGCAATTCGGATTGGCGATGATGCCGCGATTGGTGTATTGCGCGATGGCGTGCGGATTGACTTCAGGCACCACCAATGGAATATCGCGGTCATAGCGAAAATGCGCCGTATTGTCGATGACGACACACCCGGCAGCTGCCGCGATCGGTGCATATTTTTCAGAGACACTACCACCGGCGGAAAACAAGCCGATTTGCGCAAGCGAGAAATCAAAGCCCTCGACATCCAGTACAGTCAATTCTTCGCCGCGAAAGGAAATTTCGGTGCCTGCGGATCGGCTGGATGCCAACAGGTACAAATTGCGCACCGGGAACTTGCGCTCTTCCAGTATCGCCAGCATTGCTTCGCCTACCGCGCCGGTCGCACCCAAAATACATACGTCGTATTGCTTGCTCATGTTTCTCATTCCTTAAAATCAAATTGTGTAAAGCCAGCAACTAAAACCGCGTGCTACAACGCCGCTACCACCGCATCACCCATCGCCGTGCAGCCGACTTTCTGCATACCCGCTTCGAAGATGTCGCCGGTGCGCAAGCCTTGCTGCAATACGCTGCGTACAGCGCCTTCGATGCGCTGCGCGACATCTTCACGTGCAAACGTATAGCGCATCATCATAGCAACCGACAAAATGGTCGCCAGCGGATTAGCGATATCCTGCCCCGCAATGTCGGGGGCAGAGCCATGACACGGCTCATACAACCCCTTGTTGTTTTCATCCAGCGATGCGGACGGCAACATGCCGATGGAGCCCGTCAACATAGATGCCTCGTCGGACAGAATGTCGCCGAAAATATTGCCGGTCAGAATCACGTCGAACTGTTTGGGCGCACGCACCAGTTGCATCGCCGCATTGTCGACATACATGTGCGATAACACCACTTCAGGATAGTCACGCGCCACATCGGTAACGATCTCGCGCCAAAACATACTGGTATCCAGCACATTGGCCTTGTCTACCGAACACAGTTTGTAACTGCGCTTCATTGCGCTCTTAAAGCCGACATGCGCCACGCGGCGAATTTCGGATTCGGAGTAATGCATGGTGTCAAAGCCCTGACGCTCGCCGCTTTCCAGCGTACGAATGCCGCGCGGCTGACCAAAGTAAATATCGCCCGTCAGCTCGCGCAAAATCAGGATATCCAAACCCGATACCAGCTCTGGCTTCAGACTGGACGCATTCACAAGTTCAGGATAAACCATCGCAGGACGAAGATTAGCAAACAGATTCAATGATTTGCGAATTCTAAGCAAGCCCTGCTCAGGGCGCATAGCACGAGGCAAGGCGTCGTACTGATAGCCACCTACCGCACCCAGTAACACCGCGTCGGATGCCTTGACCAGATTCTCGGTCGCCGCAGGAAACGGATCACCCGCCGCATCGTACCCTGCGCCGCCCAGATGCGCGTATTCGGTTTCGATGTGCAACCCATCGCTCTTCAATGCATCCAACACTTTAGCGGCTTGCGCTACGATCTCAGGTCCTATGCCGTCACCCGGCAAAACTGCTATTTTCATTTTATATCCTAATCAATTCTTAAAAACAGGAAGCGGGGAGTGGGGAGTGGGACGGCACTGTGTGCCTCAGTGGCGAGTGGCAAGTCAAAACCACAATCCCACTTCCTACCCCCACTTGCTATTTCACAACCAGGGCTGTGCCGCGCGGTGTTTCGCTTCAAACGCGGAAATCTCATCCATGTGCTGCAACGTCAGGCCAATGTCGTCAAGTCCATTGAGCAGACAATGTTTGCGGAATGCATCAACGATGAACGGATACACCGTGCCATCGGGCAACGTAATGGTTTGCGCCTCAAGATCGATCGCAAGCTTAAAGTTCGCCGTGGCCGCTTCGGCCTTAAACAAGGCATCAACCGTATTGGCATCAAGTTTGATCGGCAGCAGGCCGTTCTTGAAGCAATTGTTGAAAAAGATATCAGCAAAGCTCGGTGCAATAATCACCCTGAAACCATAATCTTCCAGCGCCCAGGGTGCATGTTCGCGGGAGGAACCACAACCAAAATTCTCGCGGGTCAGCAAAACTTGCGCGCCCTGATAACGCGGCTGGTTGAGGACAAATTCCGTGTTAAGCGGACGTGTTGAATTATCCATGCCCGGCTCGCCGTGGTCCAGATAACGCCATTCGTCGAACGCATTCGGGCCGAAACCGGAACGCTTGATGGATTTCAAAAACTGCTTAGGGATAATCGCATCGGTATCGACGTTAGCGCGATCCAGCGGCACGACCAGCCCGTTGAGTTGTGTAAACTTTTCCATTTATTTTGCTGCCTTTTCAATTTTCTCGCCGCCTCTTTTGAGGTCTTTGCCGATACCTTCTACGGTATTACACCCCACCAAAACAAACACGGCCAACAACAATGCAATCGTTTTCATCACCGCTCCTTTAAATTTTGCTGACGTCGATAAAATGTCCGGCGATTGCTGCTGCCGCGGCCATCTCGGGGCTGACCAGATGAGTGCGGCCGCCCTGACCTTGCCGGCCTTCAAAATTACGATTGGACGTCGAGGCGCAACGCTCACCTGCGGCCAGTTTGTCATCATTCATCGCCAAGCACATCGAACAGCCCGGATCGCGCCACTCGAAACCGGCCTCGATAAAAATCTTGTCCAGCCCTTCCTGCTCGGCCTGCAATTTAACCAGACCGGAACCGGGAACAACCATTGCCAGCATGACATTCGCGGCAACTTTTTTACCGCGGGCCACAGCGGCGGCCGCACGCATGTCTTCAATGCGTCCGTTGGTACAAGAACCGATGAACACTTTATCGATCTTGATTTCAGTGATCGGCGTGTTGGCCTTTAAGCCCATGTAAACCAGCGCGCGCTCCGCGCCTTCACGCTTGTCCTGACTCATCTGCGCAGGATCAGGCACACAACCATCGATGGAAACCACCATTTCAGGCGAGGTGCCCCAGGTCACTTGCGGTTTGATTTGTGCCGCATCAAGCAAGAACGTTGCATCGAATACCGCGCCCTCATCGCTGTGCAGATTGCGCCAACTGGCAACCGCCTGCTCCCACATTGCACCTTGCGGCGCAAAGGGACGCCCCTTGAGATACGCGAAAGTCGTGTCATCCGCAGCAATCATGCCGGCGCGTGCACCCGCTTCGATCGCCATATTGCACAAAGTCATACGGCCTTCCATGCTCAGGCTGCGCACCGTGCTGCCGGTAAATTCAATCGCAAAACCTGTGCCGCCCGCCGTACCGATCAAGCCGATTACCGCCAGCGCAATATCCTTAGCCGTCACGCCATGGCCCAACACGCCTTCAACGCGCACTTCCATGGATTTTGATTTTTTAGCCACCAGACACTGAGTCGCCATCACGTGTTCGACTTCGGATGTGCCGATGCCGTGCGCCAGCGCGCCAAAAGCACCGTGAGTACTGGTATGAGAATCACCGCAAACGACCGTCATACCCGGCAGGGTTGCGCCTTGCTCAGGCCCCATCACGTGGACGACGCCCTGACGAATGTCGCCCATCTTAAATTCAGTGATGCCGAACTCGGCGCAATTTGCGTCCAGTGTTTCGACTTGAATACGCGACACAGGGTCTGTGATGCCGGCAGCGCGGTTAGTGGTCGGCACATTGTGATCAGGCACCGCGAGCAGTGACGCAATACGCCACGGGCGACGTTTTGCCAGCCTCAGCCCCTCAAAAGCCTGCGGGCTGGTCACTTCATGAACCAGTTGGCGGTCGACGTAGATCAACGCCGTACCGTCCGCATCCTGCCGAACTACGTGAGAATTCCAGAGTTTGTCGTAAAGGGTTTCTGCGCTCATTTTATTTCGCCTGACTGATACACGGTTTTATAGAGCGCGCGATTATGACACAACACAGGCTATTTGACAGCTTATGCGCTTATCGACAACGCAAAAACAGACCGGCAACGGCACTTTTCACATCGATACAGCAGATCAAAATCAACCGCGCTCGATCGCATGACTAGACCCAGCGTCCATCAGCAGCACTGACTTTTACGCCCTTTAATCCCGCAAACTAAACGCACTTACTTTCACCGTGCTAGCGCCCGGACTCAAGGGTATTAAATTCCGTGTAAGCATCCCACTGGCTCGCACCGCGGCTCAAATAATACTGACCTTGCGATTCGGCAACCGTGACCGTTTCATTTTGTGAAACAAACCGGGTATGGGGGTAATTTTGCACATAGTCGGCAGATCTAAAACGGCCATTCGCAAATGGCGACTGCTCCAGTGTGCGTTCAATGATATGCGAAATAGCCAGATAGCTGGTTGGCTGATCAATCGTTAGCGCATCGCCTTCGCGCTGCACGCCGCCACCGACCATCTTGATACCTACCGGCACGAGCGAGATTGATGGCGTTGGAATTTCACGCAAACCGGCTATCTGTCGCTTATCACCGCGTATAGCCGCTCCGTGTTCGGGCACCATCACCACCACCGCACGCCGCCCCGACGTTTCCAGCTTCTGCAGAAAACGGTCGGTTTCATCCAGAAATTTGTTCAAACGGTTTTTATAGTTAACCAGCGTATCCGATGAGGCATCAGCGCCCGATACGTGATTGCCATCATGCATACTGACCGTGTTGTAATACATTGCAACACGGGAACTGGCGGATGTCTGTCTCGTTTGCAGCCAGCGATCCAGCACAGAAAAGTCGTCATAGACAGGAGACCTATCAAAGGCGTGCTGAGCAACCTCAAGCCCCTCTAGCGACATCGGAGGTGCGTTTAGACGACCGTGTTTTTTCAACTGCCCCAGAAAATCATCAAATTTTCCATCGTGATTGAGCACCAGATTAGGTTCAAAACCACTCAATTGCAGACTGTTCATCAAATAGCATTTATCGGCCACCGTCGTATACATGACCCCATGCTCTGTCTGACCGCACTTGGCTCGCATGAAATGAATGGCCGCAGGCCCGCTATAAGATGCCGCTGAATTAAACTTCTTCATCAAAATATCGAAACGCTGCCATAGCGGGTGATCTTCAAGCCCGACAGCGCGCACATCGTCCCAGGACAGCGAACAGACATGAATAAAAATCACATCGAATGGCACTGCATCTGTTTGTGGCGTGACAAATAGAATCGAACGCTGCGCTTCTTTGAGAAAGAAATCTTGCAGCACTTTGTTCATATCAAGATCCACGTTTAAAATAGCCTTATCAGCACTGAGCCGTGCCGCATTCTGCCACCCCCATAACATCAGCATACCCAGCACAATAAACACCCCCACCCTGATGCGGCGCGAGACGATCCAATAAGCTATCGATAGGGCTAACAACAAACCCGTGGTCTGCCAGCTGAAAAAACGCCCGGACAATTCCACCACATAAGCCCAGCTAAAGTCAGAGAGTTGCGATGCTTGCGTGATCAAACGCCTGATATCGGGCAACCATGAATCATAGTAGAGCAGCGCCAACGCCAGCAGCGTTGCGAATATGGCTCTGAGCCGGTATAAAAGGCGAGACGAAACCGGCAACAGCAGCAACGCCGCAAACAGCAGGTTTTCCATCGGATGAAAAGTAATCGTACCAAGACCGAACAGCGCTAGCTTGGCCGCGAAGTAATACCCCCAGAGCCCCAATGAAATATGTGCATAAGCGATTTTTTCCAGCGGATCTGCCACACGGCGCAAGTTAACGACCAGCCGCCCTAGCAAGCGAGGCACGAAATATCGCCAACGCCCCTTGTCTAATCGCGTATTCGCAATCGACTCAGACGATGACTGACTACGACGCTGGCGGGGGCCGGTGCGCCTGTCACCGATCGGTCGTTTGATCCCATAGGTTGGCACAGTACCCCGCGCTTTAGCAGCCTTCGCCACCCCCGGCTTGAGCTGTTGCCCGAGCTTGGCCAGATAGGCTGACCACGCGGGCAATGATACAGCGGGCACGTCAGTCTGCATGAGCGCGCGGCGTTGCTCAGCGCTCATGCGCCGGTCGCCGCGCGGATTGCGGATGCGATGCTGAGGTGCCGGTTTTAATTCTGACGCCTCGGTGGCTGGCACACGAACAGACTCACCGCTCCAAATATTCGTGCTAGCCGTTTTTTTAACCTGCTCGCCCAACCTGTCCAGATAACCTGACCAATAGGGCAACTCATGACCGACACCTCGAGAGGCGTCATTATTATTTGAGACGTTGGGCTTGGGAGTTGCGCGATTCAATTAAAATACCTCGGCACGAAGCAGGTTATGCGGTTATTTAAAGTCAGCATGTCTTAGGCATCTTAGCCGAAGGATACATGAAACCGCCCCTTTAGCTAATGAGCAGCCTGCAAAAAACGTCCGGATGAACTCCATCCGACCAGAATCAGCCCTAGCAAAGCCATCAAAGCACTACAGGTGTACAACATATTCGCGCCATAATATTGCCATACCGGCCCGCTGATCAAGCCGCCCAGCATCCCCCCTGCCCCGTAAGTTAAGCTGCCAAACATCGCCTGCCCGCGCGATTGATGCTTGCCCTGAAACAGCTCATGGATTAAACCCACCGACGCGGCATGATAAGCACCGAACGTTGCCGCATGCAGCACCTGAGCGATGAGCAACAGCAGCAAGAAATCGACGCACCACCCTATCATCATGAAGCGAACGACCGCCAGTGCGAAGCTGGCAATCAAAATGCGCATAAACCCGTATCGGTGCGCTAAGCGCGGCATCAAGATAAAAACGCCGATTTCACAGATGACGCCGAGCGCCCACAGACCGCCTACCGCACTTTTCGCGTAACCATGCTCGACCAGATAGATTGAAAAAAACGTGTAATAAGGGCCGTGTGCGGCCGACATTAAAAAACAGGCGCCAAACAGCAGCATCACGGACGGTCGCAAGAAAATCTTTAGAATGGGCTGCTGATCGGTGTGGTGAGGCACAACCTGCGTTTCGGGCAACTGCCGGGAAAACAACAAAATACCTAATTCACAGATTAACCCTGCCCACAACAACCATGAGATCGCGATGTAATCAAATGCGTAGCCCAATCCCACCACCGAGCCGATAAATCCAACCGACCCCCAGGAGCGCAACCGTCCATAGCGAGCAGTCTGTTTCCCCAGATAGCTTAAGGTGGTGGCCTCGACCAGCGGCATCGAGGCGCTCCAAAAGAAGCTCATCAAGGCCAGCACCAGCAGCATCCCCCAGAAACTGGTTGTCACAAATACGCCGAGATAAAATATCGCGCTCAGACTGGCGGCGACTTGCACCACCAGTAATCGCTTGCCCGTATGATCGGCCAGCCACCCCCATAAACTGGGCGCGAGCATCCGCATCACCGGCTGCACCGACATTAAAATACCGATTTCAACCGCACTAAAACGGATGGATTGCAGATACAAACTCCAATAGGGTGCGAACATCCCGATGAAGGCGTAATAAAAGAAGTAGAAACCGGCAATGCGCCAGTAATAATTTTTGACTTGGGTCACGGGTTGCGTGGGGGATAATCGGATCGTTGCGAATTCCAAGGAAACACCGATTTATTCATCTGCCAGCACATTCGTATATCCAACCTACTTATTTAATAGGGTTTTCAGCTGAGCAGGAACAACAACGTCGAATCAGTCAGTATCTCAAAAATCGAAAGACAGTGTAAATTTCGAATCTGTGATCAGTAATGTGCGACACAGCGTCACGGGTTGAGCTTGCACGATCAAATGCAAACGCTGTATATTGTGGCACTAGGTTTCGTCCGGCGTCAATCTTTGATTGCACCACCCTCCTTTGTCTGTATACGCTTATGCTTTTTATTGACTATATAAAACGGAATTGCTCCCCGCTGCTGGCAATTGTGATGTGCTGCTGCCTGTTCGGAAAAGTTAACGCAAATGAGGCCTTGCTCTACGATCTTGAGCCACCAGCTGATTCAACCTATGTGCGGATTATCCACACCAGCGCTCACCGAGCAGTCGACGTGCACATTGACGGGCGCATGCGGATGGCAAATTTGCATTCCGGCACGCCAAGCACCTATATTATATTGCCACCCGGGAAACATGAATTGACGATTCGCGCCGCGGGCAAGTCACAGATACTCGCGACCTCACCATTAAACATTGAAGGAGGGCAATCTATGACGATCGCCTACGAGGCTTTAAGAACCAACGTAAAACCGTTGGTATTTAACGACAAACTCAATGAAAACCACCTGAAGGCCATGCTGTCTGTTTACAATCTGGACAGCAAGAATGGCACATTCGACATCCTCACGGCGGACGGAAAGACAGCCGTGTTTTCCGGCATTGCCGCTGGAAAAAACATGATGTTATCGGTGAACCCAGTTTCCGTTAACCTTATCCTGACGAAGACGGGCAATAAGGTTGCGCGTGCGAAAATCCCAGTCTCAATGATGGCGGGTGCCACCTATAGCATCCTGCTGCTACCCGGAGAAGGTGGCGACCCTTTGATTTACATCGGTCAGAACAAAACAGAACGTTACACAACCCAGTGAGGAATTTATGATCAAGCATTTAATTGGGAGCAATTTAAGCAAGTGTTTCTTGTATTCAATGGCGATGCTGATCACTTATAATGTTCCGTGTGCTAGCGCTGCTGAAGCCCCCGAGCAGATGGTCCTCGTTGGTCGCGATGGATGGCTGTATTTTAGCCATGAGATGACCAAAGCTGCCGTCGAAAAGCCCGGGATTGCGACTTCGCTAGAAATCATTGGCAAATTCAATCGTGTTCTGAAGCGCAAGGGGGTCACACTGACCATCGCCATGGTCCCGTTGAAGGTTAGAATCTACCCGGAGCATTTGCCGACAGGCATGACTCTGTCGAATGATACCATCACTAATTATGACCGCGCGCTGTCGATACTGAAAGCCGATGGAGTCGATGTGATCGACTTGAATAGTGCGTTTTTGAGGCATAAACCGAAGAACAGCAGCGACCTCCCCCTGTACTATCCTTTGGATACACACTGGTCTCCTACCGGCGCGCTGCTCGCAGCAGAAACCATTGCGGCAGCGATTGAAAACACCCCTTCCCTAAAAGAGAAAATCAATGCGATTCCGCCAACGAAATATAAATTCACCTGGCTGGAAGCGAGCGAAACACCCCAAGTAGCCGCCAGCACTTTCGATCTAGTCAAGCATTTACCGAAAGCATCGCAAAATTTCCCGTTGCGGAATGATCGTCAGTTCAGAGTTTCCAAGCAGAGTTCAAGCGAAAGCAGTTTATTAGGTGAGGTGAACAAACCCGACATTACCCTGATGGGAAGCAGTTATAGCGGAGCCTGGACCAAGTTTCCGGCAGGACTGCGATATACGCTGCAACGCAACATTCTTGACATCTCTGTCGAGGCGCCTCATGGTTCATGGTATGGCATGGAACTGTATTTACGCAACGAAGCTTTTCAAACGCACAGACCCAAGCTCCTCATATGGGAAATGCCTGAGCGCGACCTGATTGCGCCACCGGATTATCAGTATCGTGAAGCGCGCTATCAAAGCGACAATGATGAGTGGTTGTTGCGTGTAGGCGCGCAGACAGAAACCACTTGCATACCTTCAGCTACGGTAGCCAAGCTTGAAAAAAGCAGTAATGCGGCGGGGAACAGTACAGCGCTGACGAACAGTACTTCCAATGATTTTGTGCAAATAAATCTGAACCGTTCACTCGATAAGCTAGACTATCTGGCTGCCAATGTCAGTACCACGGGTTCAGGCAATCTCAAGTTAGAAGCAGTAGGAAATGGAGCAAGCCGTCACTTCAATGCAGTGGTAACAAACGATGGAGCGCCGCATGCTGTTAAATTTCCTTTGACAGTAGGCGGTCAGAACGTTACTAAGGTACGTATTTTCCCCGGCAAGGCCAAAGGATTTGCAATGGATTCGTTAGTTGTATGCCGACAATCGTTTGACCCGACAAAATAGTGGCCACAGAGAACGCTTAATGTATTCTTACCCGTCAGGAGTGATGATTTATTCGATAAATAGGGGAATGCCTTTCAATCAAGAAGGATCTCCAATTTCTAAGACAATGACGAGTAAATCAAAACTTCCTTTTAGATCTATGCGGAGATTTCCATGTCAAAGTTAATTATCAGTGTTGCACTGATCGCGCTCAGCGCCAATACCTGCGCTGCCGAGGAACGCCCACTCAGCGGACTCAATATTCTTGTGCTGGGCGAAAGCCATATGTCCATCAGCAATTATCTTATTTCCAATCTTCCTAACGAACTCGTCGAAAAAGGCGCAAAAGTATTTTCCTATGGCGCATGCGGGGCATCAGCAGGCGACTGGCTCAAAACAAAGTCCGTCCCCTGTAGCGCAAGCCGCGTAGATGTGGGCACTATTAGAGAACGCCCTAGCGATGTAGCAACCACTCAGCCCATCAGCAACTTAATTACCAAGCACCAACCCAACCTTATCCTGCTCATAATGGGCGATACGATGGCCAGTTATGACTCCAATACCATACCAAAAAGCTGGGTCTGGCAGACTGTTTCAGCCCTGACCCATGAAATAAAAGCTCAGGGAATGCGCTGCGTCTGGGTAGGCCCTCCCTGGGGGGAAGACGGTGGCAAATACAAAAAAACCAATGCGCGCGTCAGAGAGTTTTCAGACTATCTATCCACGATCGTCGCCCCTTGCACCTACATCGACTCGCTGTCCTTCGCCAAAATGGGCGAATGGAAAACTTTCGACGGTGAGCATTTCGACAAGTGGGGTTATGAAAGCTGGTCCAAAAGCATCACCAACGCACTCATAACGCCTGAAATGCTGAAAACGTTAAAGCAATAACGCACACAATTTGGTAACTTAAAACGCTTACCCGATCAGCACAAGTTACCGCTGATATTTTCAGGGAATAGATCAAATTCAATGTACGCTATTTTTTTAAAGTCGCCCACTCACTTTTAATTTCATCGCATCACCTGCCAATATTTCCATCCAAATTAGGCAAAAAATGCAGCAAAATACAGCTCGATTGCAAATTCTATGCACGTTGCGTAATATTGCCTGGTAATCGGGGCGGTACAATGCTATTCGTGCATGAGTAATTTAAAGCCAAAAATAGGGCATATCGACATCTCGCAACGTAAACGATGCAATTAATATTGCAATATCTTTCAACCTCAAGGCGCACTTTGAATGTCAAATAGTTCAATATATCTCTGCGGCGCACTGCGGTTTGCGGCATTCTTATTGATCTTCACTCTGACCTCTTACGCACACGCGGCAACGTGTGATACATCATGGCCGGAATGGGATGCCTTCAAGAAAAACCTGATCAACGAAAATGGTCGCGTTGTCGACGGCAGCGCAAAAGATTCGCACACGACCTCAGAAGGACAATCCTATGCGCTGTTTTTTTCGCTGGTAGCTAATGACAAAACCACTTTCGAGAAGCTTGTGAACTGGACGGAAAAAAATCTTTCCAAAGAAGACATCATCACGCATTTACCCTCCTGGATACTGGGCAAAAAGGAAGACGACAGCTACGGCGTACTGGATACTAATTCTGCCTCCGACTCCGACCTGTGGATAGCCTATACACTAGGTGAAGCTGGCAGACTATGGGAGAACCGCCGCTACGTCGCGCTCTCTTCTCTGCTGGCCAACCGTATACTCAAAAATGAGACACTCGACATACCAGGGCTGGGTACCGTTTTATTGCCCGGCGCCGTCGGATTCACCCCGACGACCACCAGCGTACGGTTAAATCCAAGCTACGCGCCTCTGCAACTGATACACTGGTTTAACACTCACAGCAACGATCCCCGCTGGGCCTCGTTGCTGAGCTCATCGAAAGAGTTGATCGTAAAATCGTCGATCAAAGGCTACGCACCCGACTGGACGATTTACCAATACAACAAGGGATTTCAGCCCGACACGGGCAATGAGAGAGCGGGACTGGGTTCGTACGACGCAATCCGTGTCTATCTTTGGGCCGGGATGCTGAACAAAGACAGCCCTGAGTATAAAAACATAATGGCCGCCTTAAAACCGATGGCAAAACTGGTCGAAAAAATGGGTGTCCCACCCGAATTTGTCCATGTAGATTCAGGAGATGTCCATGGTCAGGGATCAAGCGGATTTTCAGCCGCCATGGTGCCATTTCTGATGGCCGAAGGCTATGACAAGGCCGCAGAACAACAACTCATGCGCATTGATGCGCAACCCATTGCAAAAGATAGTTATTACGATCAAGTATTAATCTTGTTTGCGCTCGGCTGGCAAAAAGACTTATACCGGTTTGATTCAAAAGGAAACCTAGCCCCAAGATGGAAGTCAAAATGCCAATAAACTTACACGCGCTCTCTATGCTTCTTGTCCTGTCCGGACTAATCTCTCAGCCTGTCTTAGCCGCCGAATCGTCTACCGATACATTGTTGCGCGGTGCAAAAAAATGGGTAGAAAAGGACCGCGCTGACATCGCCAAAACCATGTTAAAAAAGGCGATACTGCTAGACCCGAACTCTCAGGAAGCCCTATACATGATGGGCCGCATCGAGCTTAAAGACGGAAAATCTGATGAAGCCACAAAATACCTGCATAAACTAAAGCAGACAGCACCGGGCGGCAAACGCACGCAAGAACTGAACGATGCGATCTACGGCAAGGTAGCACCTACCCTGAAAGCGCCAACGGCCTCCTTTGTCAAACCCGCACCCTCCCTGCAAGCGCCTACCACCTCCTTCATCAAACCAGCCAAGCCCGTCACAAAGCTCAAGGTTGCAACGACAAAAGAAGCTCAAAGCAAACAAGTTAAACAAATCAAGAAATCAAAACAAACCGAACCGGAACTCTCACCTAAAGTAGACAAAATAGATGCTGATGAGGCGGCTGTCCGCCTCGCCAACGACCCTGATATCATCGCGCGCACCGATGCACTGGATGCACTGGCAGATGGCAACATCGATCAGGCCGAAACCTCATTGCTGGATATTATCAAACGCAGACCCAATGACCCTGAAGTCATTGGCGGATTGGGTCTAGTACATCAAAAACGCGGCAATTTTATTGAATCTGAAAAATATTTTATACAGGCCGTAGCAGCGGCTCAGGGTGAAGAAAGCGAAGCGGGCCGATGGGAGAGTCTGATCGGAACGGCAAGATTCTCACAGTACATGACCAATGCAAAAGCGTTGCTGAATGAAAATAAACTGCCTGAAGCGGAGGCTGCGATTGAGCAAGCCATCGCCCTCAAACCGGGCGATCCCGACACCCTTGCCGTTCGAGGCAACATTAAAACCGAAGAAAATAACTTCCCTGAAGCCGAGCGATTGTACCGCGAAGCATTAAAAATTGAAGGATACAATTCATTTGCAACAAGGGGATTAGCAAATTTACTCGTACGCATGGGTCGTAGTGAAGAAGCGCTTAGTTTTATTGAACAGGTCCTGAATGACTACCCCAATGAATGGCGCAAGAGCCCCTACAGTCAAGCCAGCCTGCTACGCGAAGCAGGTAATTTATACATCGCGGCCCACCAACCCAGCTACGCGGTAAAAGCCTTTGAACAAGCTGTCAGTGTAGATCCGAAAAATCCCTGGGTGCGCTTCTCGCTAGCCAAGCACTATATCAGCCTGGATCTGATCCCCTTGGCACGCGGCGTCATACAAGAAGGCGTCAATTTATCACCTGACGATCCCGCCATGCACCAAGTGCAAGCGCTGGTACTGCTCAGCTTAGACGACTACAAGGGTGCCTTGGACTCGCTCAACCAGATTCCTGAAAATCAACTCACACAGGATCTGCGTGAAACGAAAAATAGCGCGCTGATAAAATATTACTCGCAGCAAGCCAACGAAAAGATTGCGCAAGGCAACCGCAAAGAAGCCATGCACATCATGTCGGTCGCTCAGACACTGGCGCAGGGTGATTATTCTGCGACCGAACAAGTAGCGGAAGCCTGGTTCAGGCTGGATCAGCAAAAACTGGGATTGGCCGCCATGCGAGCGCTCCCGCAACCTGCCCCCTTACAGACTCAGGTACGCTTCGCCTCCTTACTCAATCGCGCAAAACAGGATCAGGATCTTGAAGCGTATCTGCCTACGCTGCGCATTCCGGAGGGCAACGATGACACCAGCAAAAAATATCGTGCCAGTATTCAGGAAATCGAGTTTGCGATGGCCGGACGACATTACGATAAACTGATCAAAGCTGGCAAGACCGTGCAGGCTCAGCAGTTCGCCGACACCATCATGAATGCTAATCAACTGAGCACTTCGGACTATTTCAGATTTCACCGCAGCTATTTTTCCAAAGCACAATTGCCTGAAAACGCCATCGCGATGCTTAATCAGGAAAAGGAGCAATCTCCAGATGACATGAATATCCGCTACGAGCTAGCCCATGCTTACTCACAGGACAAGCAGAGCAGCAACTCGCAAAGAGAAATACAGGAACTGCTGGCGATGACGAAAAGCGACGATATCGACATGCGCCTGCGCATTGCCGGCTTGCAGCAAAGCGTCGGGGACAGCAACGGTGCCAGACTAACCGTGCGCGACTTAACCACCCGCTTCCCGAACAACACCGACGTATTGTTCCAGGCGGGGAATATCGCACGCTCGAGCGGTAAATATAATCAGGCGATGCGTTATTACCAGAAATCCAAAGCCCAATCTTTGCAGCCTCAAGCCACAAATGACACCGTTATAGTCTCAGAACAAGGCCCCTTGCTCAACCTGCTGCCAAAATCACAGGATAAACGTGCAACCAAACCCATCGCACTGGTCAGCAACAAAGAGAGCGACAGCATTTACCGCTCAGCGCTAGCAGGAGATACCAACAAAGCAAAACCGCAAACGGCTGGCTTGAGCGCCGTCGATGAAGCAATGAACAGCATTGCGGCACAGCGCAGCGCAAAAATTGAAGCGGGGCTCGACATTCAGTCCAAAACGGCGGGCAACGGCACCTCGACCTACAACTCAATCGAAGTTCCCATGCTTGCACGCTTCCCGATAGGATATGAAGCGCATGGCACAGTTCAGGTCGATAAGGTCAGCATCGATGCGGGTTCTCTGCCGGCAACTTTCAATGATGCCGCCTTATTCGGAAAAATTCACATAACTCAGACACCGCTTGCCGCACCACTCGCGCAAACGGCATCGGGCACCTCTATCGGCTTAGGTTATGAGCAATCCGGTGTCAAAGCCGATATCGGCCTCGTAGGCCAGGGCTTCCCGGTCAGAAATGTAGTGGGCGGTATACGCACCGGCGGCGATTTTGGGGGCTTGAGTTATTCACTCTCGCTGTCACGCAGACCTTACACAGGATCGCTACTCTCCTATGCAGGCGCGAAAGACCCGATTTCAGGCATAACTTGGGGCGGCGTGACCAATACAGGCTTATCACTGTATATGTCGACAACGCTGGGCGACTTTAACGTGTCGGGGATGGGATCCTACGGGCTACTGCGCGGACAAAATGTGCTGAATAACAGCCGATTGTACTTGCGTGCGGCGATCGACACAGACATCTACACCACCGATGACTCGGTTCTCAATATTGGTCTGAGCGCCAGTTACACGAGCTTTGCCAAAAACCAGGCCTTTTACACCTTTGGGCACGGTGGCTACTATAGCCCGCAAAGCAGCCTAAGTTTCAGTTTGCCCGTTGAACTCAGTGGTCGAGCAGACTTGCTGTCCTACCAAGTCAGAGCCAGCGTATCGTATTCACGCACCCGAGAAGATGCCGCGGTCTTTTATCCCACCGATGCTGCCTTGCAAGCACAGGCTGCGCTAGGCCCTAATTTCCCGCCTGGCAACAGCCAGGCAATCTATCAAGGGGGGACAGGCGGCGGCTTCGGTTATGGCTTGCTTGCCGCTACAGAATACAGGTTAACGCCTAACTTCGCGCTGGGGGGGCGTTTTACGATGGATCGTTCAGCTTACTATGCACCTAATAACCTGTTTTTCTACGGTCGATATATGTTCAATCCTGAAACAGGTGCTGTCAAAATGCGCCCTGAATTCGTAACGCCGTACGCTCAATATTAAACTGGCCAGCCCCCGTTTAATTTAATTACACAGATTCGAACAAAAAAAAACAAAAAAACAAATATGTTACGTAAGCCTGAATTCCAACCCCTGCTGTTCTGTGCCGTTTCATATGCCACAGTTATTACACTTAAAGGCTGGAATACGGGCATCTTTACGTTGATGGTGGGGATTTCAGCATTAATTTTTGTCGAATTATTCACTATCTCGTCAAAATTACGAAAATTTATCGCCTATTGCATTTTTTTTGTCACCCCATTTTTAACTGTGGTCGGACAAGTCGGCGTTTTGACTGGCTTGGGGAGAAGTTCTGTTTCTCTAGAGTGGCAAGGTATCGCTTTTGCGACATCAGGCATTGCCTTTCAAATTTTTCAAGGAAAACTTGGTTTTAACCACTTGTTTGGCAGTATTTTGCAGCCATTAAGATTGATTTCAGGGCCGCTGGCAATTTCCATTAAACCTTTCAATCAATTAAATGTTACGCGAATACGAATATATTTGGGATGGATTATTTTAGGCGGCTTTTTTTATGGTGTGCTCGCCTCAGGAATAGCATCGTTGCTTGTTTTTAAGCAATCCACTGAATCTTTCGATATTTTACTTTTTTCAATCATTTTTGAAATGTACGTGTACTTTAATTTTTGCGGCATTTCATTGATTGTATTAGGTGTTTTAAACCTAGTGGGGGTACGTACTGCATTAAACTTTAATGCCCCGTTTAGCGCTAATAATCTAATCGGATACTGGCAACGTTGGCATATTAGTTTTGCCCATGTGTTAAAAAATCTTTTTTTTAAACCATGCCGAAATCTAATCGGCACCTCTCTTTCTGTCATTGTCGTTTTTTTGGCCTCATCAATGTGGCATGGTGTAACACTGAATT
This sequence comes from Gallionella capsiferriformans ES-2, assembly GCF_000145255.1. NCBI lineage: Bacteria > Pseudomonadati > Pseudomonadota > Betaproteobacteria > Nitrosomonadales > Gallionellaceae > Gallionella > Gallionella capsiferriformans. The sequence continues at coordinate 523,973 of NC_014394.1, read as the reverse complement.
TTTTAATTTGGGGAATGTTTCATGCCATCGGTTGGTTGCTGACATACCATCTTTCATATTTAAAATGGGATAGAGTAAAACAGTTATTGAATATTTTTTTGATGACTGTGTTTATTTTAGTTGGGCGTATTATTTTTTCTGAGGACAACACAAATTTACTGTTTATCAAGCTGGGTAATTTATCTAATTTCAAGTGGAATACAGATGCACTTGCGCTTAATATAAGTCTCGATATTCAAACTTGGTTAACAATATCAGCTTGTGTCGCTGTCATATTGCTAGAAATTTTTGCATCAAACAAAATGTTCCAATACAAAATTCTACGTAAAAACTGGGTGCTCCTATTTTTACTTTCTTTAACCGTTGTATATGGTTCAAACGGACTCGGTAGTGCTTACGGAAATCGATAACACATTATGCTGTTAAATGGCTTAGGTATTTTGATTGTAGGGGGTAGCCACATAGTTTATCCGGGTACTCTCGTGACTTCTTTGAATAATGACTTATTGGATAAGGGTGCTCAAGTTCATTCTCTTGGTGTATGTGGAATCACGCCTTCACAGTTAACCAAAACATCCAAAGGGGCTTGTGGAGCTGCGGAACGCGTTGGTGCAGGACCACTAAACATGAAATTGGGCAGCAAAGCAGAAACTATTCCAATTGCAAAACTCATTGAAACTGAAAAGCCAGGATTAGTGATTATTGTGATGGGCGACACATTAGCCGATTATCGCAACACGGCTGGAATGTCTACGCCGTGGGTCAATTCTGAAATTGAGCAGGTAACAAAAGAGATCAACCGCACCAAGGTAAGATGCGTTTGGGTCGGTCCATCATGGGGTCAGGAAGGGCATTCCGGAGGTAAAACCTATGCCAGAGTACAGCAAGTCTCAAACTTATTATCGCAAAGAGTCTCACCTTGCACCTATATTGATTCACTAAAAATGTCGCAGAAGGGCGAGTGGTCAACTTTAGATGGCATACACTACCGTGATCAATACTACAAAATATGGGCTGATAAAATCGTCGACGAGTTAGATAAAATAAAATAAACAATCACTGGCTAAAGTTCGGTGTGTTTGCAATGCGTTCTAAAAGTTATGAACCGCGACTGATTTAGAAACATCGGTCGCGGCAGAGACTCCAGTTACCTGACGTAACTACTGCGCCCCAAAAATTGGCGGCGAAGCTGAAAAATTTTCGCTTAAACCTTAATGTTTGATTTTCTGCAAAATATCTGATGAAACGATCACTTTGGTGATCGCATTACCCCATGCCTGATAGCCTTCACTCTGAAAATGCTGACCGTCAAAATGTCCAGGTTTATTGGGTACCGGAATAGGAGCCCACTCACCTGGCTTCGACATTGCAAGCGAACTCACATAAATGCAGGGAGACACATTATCGGCCAAAAAATCAGAGACTTCCTTGACGCGCGCATAATTTTTCCCGTTATCCCCGCCTTCAGTCCCCCATGCAGGTCCCACCCAGATACAGCTTGCACCACTTGCTTTGATGCCATCAGTCAACGTTTTAACTTCATCCCGCACCCAGGATTTTGGGAGCGAGGCAGCCTTATAACTTGCCATCGTATCCCCGTTGACCACCACAATTAAATCAGGATGGTGTAAATTTACCAAGTCAGGCAGCGGCTTGGTAAATCCAGCCACACCCGCACGGACTCTCAAAGGTCCATTGTCCAGCCTGAATGCACTGCCGCAAGGCGGCTGAATCGATTTCATCCACGCACCCGATGGCGTACCGCACGCACCATAGGTATACACCTTGGCCCCCTGCTGCATTAAACCATCGTGCAAAGTACTAATCAGATAACCATCGCTGGCGAGATGACTGTCGCCGATAACCAGAACGGTAAGACCTGCAAGTAGTAAGCTGCTCATATACGCTATCCTTTAAATTTTCATTGTCCAAGCGAATGAAGTTTAAGTGCAGAAATTCTACTTGTCCAGAACTTAAGCAACTTCATTGTTCACCTCGCGAAAATTATTTTCGGCTATGCAATTTGAGCATAGCGGCCTCCATTTTCCCGTCGAGCACGGAAGGCAAAACCTGCATAGACTGATGCTGAGCTTCGAGCATCAGTTCGCGCTCGGCCTCGCGCGGATGACCCAGCACAAAATCTGAGACCTGGGCGCGATCGCCCGGATGACCTATCCCTAAGCGCAGGCGCCAGAATTCCCGTCCACCCAGTTGCGCAATGATGTCCTTGAGTCCGTTGTGTCCGCCATGGCTGCCACCCAGCTTCAGGCGCGCGATACCGGGCTGCAAATCAAGCTCATCGTGTACCACCAGAATCTGAGCCGGTGCAATTTTATAAAATTGCGCCAACGCCCCCACGGAACGTCCCGATAGATTCATAAAAGTCTGCGGTTTGAGCAGAATAAGTTCGCGACCTAATACTAGTCCACGTGCCGAGAGGCCATGAAATTTGGCCTCACTTTTAAAATTGAGCTCCGCCTCCTCAGCCAGCTCATCTACCCACCAGAATCCCACATTGTGACGGGTAGCTTCATATTCACGGCCGGGATTTCCCAAACCGACAATCAAACGTATTGGATCCATTTAATCTGGCCTCACAATTTAAACCCGAAAAAAAACCCGCCTTGCCGGAGCAATGGCGGGTTTCTGAGCAACCAGCTTTACTTGGCAGCTTCAGCTTCTGCAGCAGCTTCAACTGAACCGCGAGGCACGTGTACCGTCGCAACAACAGCTTCAGCAGCATGTTCGCCGTGAGCGCACAGTTCAACGCCGCGTGGCAGCTTCAATTCGCCCAAATGTACGGAGTGACCCAATTGCATACCGCCCAGATCAACTTCGATAAAGGCTGGCAGATCAGCTGGCAGACATGAAATTTCAGCTTCGATCATCACGTGGCTGATCTTGCCGCCACCTGTTTTAACAGCCGGTGCGATGTCCTGATTGATGAAATGCAAAGGCACTTTGATATGAATTTTCTTAGACAAATCAACGCGCTGGAAATCCAGATGCTGAACTTGCTGACGGAAAGGATGGTTTACGAAAGCGCGCAATTGCACCGCTTCTTCCTTGCCATCCAGATTCATCGTCAATACAGATGCGTGGAATGATTCAGCACGCAGCTTGTAGTACAGTTCGTTGTGATTCATTTCGATCATCACAGCTTCGCCTGAACCGTAAACTACGCCAGGTACGGAACCGGCTTTACGCAGACGGCGGCTCGCACCCGTACCTTGCGTTTTGCGTGTTGTTGCGTTGAATGTTGTTGTCATTTTTACTTCTCCAGATAGAGAACCGACCGCGACCAGTCGATTCAAACAAACGGCAACCAACATGGTTGCCGCTAAAACTTAAATTCAGTAAAACTGTCGTTATTCTGTGAACAGCGAACTGACCGACTCTTCATTATTGATACGGCGTATGGTTTCCGCCATCAACTCGGCCGTACTCAACTGACGGATACGACCGCAATTTTTCGCCGCTTCCGACAAAGGAATCGTGTCAGTGACCACCAGTTCATCGATCGCAGAATTTTCAATGCGCTCGATCGCAGGTCCCGACAATACGGCATGCGTACAGTAAGCCAACACGCGCACCGCCCCTTTTTCCTTCAAGGCTTTTGCAGCTTCACACAAGGTGTTTGCAGTATCCACCAGATCGTCCATGATCAAACAGGTGCGGCCATTGACTTCACCGATAATGTTCATCACCTTGGCCACGTTGTGGCGCGGACGACGCTTGTCGATGATCGCGAGATCTGCATCCAGCTGTTTGGCTAGCGCACGCGCACGCACCACACCACCGACGTCAGGTGACACGACGATCAGGTTGGGGTAATTCTGACGCCATACATCGGCTAACAGGATCGGACTCGCGTAGATATTGTCGACCGGAATATCAAAGAAACCCTGAATCTGGTCGGCATGCAAATCCATGGTCAGCACGCGATCGATACCGGCGCTGGTCAGCATGTCGGCAACCAGTTTCGCGGTAATGGCGACACGGGCCGAACGCGGACGTCTGTCCTGACGTGCATAGCCGAAATACGGCATCGCAGCGGTGATGCGACCTGCGGAAGCGCGCTTCAACGCATCGGCCATCACCATGATTTCCATCAGATTATCATTGGTCGGTGCGCAGGACGATTGCAGGATAAAGACATCCTTGCCGCGCACATTCTCCAGGAGTTCGACCATCACTTCGCCGTCGGAGAAACGATCGACTGTCGCACGTCCCAGCGTGATCCCCAATTGCTGCACCACCGCTTCGGCAAGCTTAGGATTGGCATTACCGGTGAACACCATCAAGCTATCGTAGGACACGTGAACCCCTTAAAGAATAAAAACCAAAAGGGCACTTGCGTGCCCTGATTGTGGCTGAGGAGGTAGGGATCGAACCTACGAATGACGGGATCAAAACCCGTTGCCTTACCACTTGGCGACTCCCCAATTACCTAGTTAAAGCACCCAATCCTGCAACGGATGCTTCATTAAACCTTTTACTGCTACGCCGCGCATGGTTTGCGGCAATTTCTGCAAAACCGCTTCGGCCTGCGCTTGATCCGGGAATTCGGCAAAAACACATGCACCTGAACCCGTCATCATCGCACTGCCATATTTACCCAAGGTTTCAATGTAACTTGCAACTTCCGGATAGAGACGACACACTACCGATTGCAGGTCATTTCGCAAGGGCTGCGTTCTGAGGGCGCGAATTATTATCGAAACTGAGTCCCGTGTCAATTCCGGATGTGAAAATATTTTTGCTGTGGGCACATGAACCGGCGGAAAAAGCACGACATACCAGGCTTCCGGCAGCTCATAGGCCTGTAATTTTTCGCCTACGCCTTCGGCAAAGGCATTCTCACCAAACAAAAACACCGGCACATCAGCGCCCAATTCCAGCCCCAATTCCATCAGTTGATCTCGCGTCAAACCCAATGACCACAAGCGATTGAGTGCAATGAGTGTGGTTGCGGCATCCGAACTTCCACCTCCTAAACCACCACCCATCGGGATGCATTTTTCAAGCGTAATATCAGCACCCAGCGTACATCCGGTATTTTTTTGCAGCAAACGCGCCGCGCGCACACATAAATCCTGCTCTTCGGGCACCGCTTCAATAAAATTAGTGCGATGAACCACGCCATCGGTACGCAATTCAAAATGCAAGGTATCGGACAAATCGATAAAACGGAACAACGTTTGCAATAAATGCATCCCGTCCGCCCGTCGTCCGGTAACGTGCAAAAACAAATTCAACTTAGCAGGCGCAGGACAGGTGAGCTTCATTTAGGATTCCATTCGCATTCATCAATCAACAGGATCAGCTCCAGATTGGCACGGGAGAGTTTCATACGAACGGGCAGACTATCCGCTTTGTCGCCCGAATACGCCATATAGCGCACCTCCCACCCGTCCTGACGCAGCACCGTGAGCCGCCCCAGCGTATCCCGCTCCAGCATCTCATCCCCCGGCACCGTGAGGCCGAGCACCCAATGGTGCAGGTGATCCAGTTGCAGCCGCCAACCCAGCACCTGCTGCATCAGCGACTCGACATCAGTATCGCTGTAGTGCTTATCGCCATTATCGAGCGTCGCATGCGCGTCATCGCGGTAAATGCGCGCCGCCGTCTGCCCCAGAGGTGTGAGCAGCAATATTTCATCGCTTGTATCCTGATGCGTCCAGCGCAGACCAGCTGAATCGCGTGCACCGTTATGCTTCACCGAGATGCGTCCATTCATCGCGAACGGCACCGCCTCAGGTTGCACCGGGCGCGACAACGGGGGCATCGTAGCGCACCCTGTCAGCAGCAACGCCATCAGCCAGTAGCGTATCAAGGCATGTACCGTTTCATCACCGCCTGGAGCGGCGCATTATCAGGATGCGCCTTTAAGCTGTCCTGCCAGACTTTTGCCGCCTCAGCCCTGTCGCCGCGTATCCACAGCACTTCGCCCAGATGCGCGGCAATTTCAGGATCCGGATTACCGGCAAAAGCCCGCTGCAGCATGGCCACGCTCTCATCCAACTTACCGCTGCGGTAATACCCCCAGCCGACGCTGTCCATAATGGCAAAATCGTCGGGCGTCAGTTGCAGCGCACGTTCAACCAGCGCCAGCGCCTCTTTGATGCGCACATTGCGTTCGAGCAGACTGTAGCCTAACGCGTTATAGGCGTGCGCATGATCCGGTTTCAGCTTAATCAAACGACGCAGATATTTCTCGGAGACGTCGAATTTACCCAATTTATCGGCCAGCATCGCGGCTTCATACAATAGGTCAGGCTGGTCGGGCAGCTTGACCATTCCCTGCTCGAGCACCCTGTATGCCTCAGTAGATCTCTTCGCCTCGCTGAGCAACTGCGCCTCTATCACCAGAACCTGCACACGCTGCGCCGGGGTTACGGCCTGCGCCTGCTGCAACTGCGCTCTGGCATCATCGAGCCGCCCTTGCTTATTGAGCAGATACACCATCCTTAATTGTGCGGTAAGCTGATATTCACCCTGAGTCACCCCGCGATAATGCGTCAATGCTTCTGCCTCATCCTCCCGGGCTTCGCTCAACTGCCCCAGAAAATATTCGATGACGTCCTGAGTTTTGCCGCCCTTGAGCAGTGCAGCCTTAAACTGCAACTCGGCACCGGATAAATCGTTCAGTTGCAGGGAAATCAGCGCGATTGCAAAAGCCAGATCCACGTTGTCCGGGCTTGCCGTCGCCAGAAGCTGAAATTCTTCGCGTGCCGCCTGATACTGCTTTTGCGTAAGCAAAGCCCGTGCATATTGCAGGCGAATACCCCCTGCCGCCGGATGGACCGATAAATGACGTTGCAGCAGTGCCAGACTTTTCTGCGGTTCACTCTTGTTCAACAATTGTGCTTCAAGCGACACCGGCGCATCCCATTCAGGTTTTAATTCGCGCGCGCGCCGCACTTCACTGAGCGCCAACTTTTCCTCTAATGCGGCCGTCGCCAGTTGCGCCACCAGCCAATGCGCCTCGGCCACCTGCGGATAGGGCGCAGCCAGTTCGCGCATCAGTTGCAACACGGCCGCTTTATCGGGATAGCTCGCGGCCATCGTATAGAGTTGCATGAAAACGGCGCCCACCGCAGGCTCTTCTGATTTGAGCACCTTGACGAACTCGATACGCGCCTCGTCAAGACGGCCTCCGCGCAACAACAACGATGACAGAATACGCGTTGCCATCAAGGCCGACGGCTCGGTCTCCTGCCAGAATCGGAATGCTTCAACCGCCCGATTCATGTCGCCCGACTCCAAGGCCAGTTGCGCCGCGCGCTTAGCCAGACGCGGATCACGGGTAAGCCTAGCCAGCTCCTGACTGCCTTCGACGGCGAGTGCCTGATGACCGCGCTGACTGGCAAACTCCGCCAGCAAAAATTCATACAGCAACTCGCTGCTCAATTCTACATTAGGCAAAACCGGCTCAATGGCCGCCACCGCTTCAGGCGCTGCCGCGTCTGGCGCACTTGCCGCTACCGGCGCCACGGGGGTCTGCGCGCAGCCGGCCAGCACCAGACTTGCGAGAATTAAATGTTTGAATGGGCTCATGGCAAGACAGTTTTTGATACGGGTGCACATATTAGGTTATATTCAGGACTATTCACAACTACACATGCCACTTACTTTGCCCAACGCAATGCCACAAATTACGCTCCGCGCACGCAATCTGACCCGATGTTTCGGAAAACAGCAGATCATCCACGACCTGTCTTTGGAATTAAAGCGCGGCGAAGTACTGGGCCTGCTGGGTCACAACGGTGCCGGCAAGAGTACAACGCTGCAAATGCTGACCGGCTGCTTACTGCCCGGCAGCGGTGAAATCGACATCTGCGGATTCGATTTACGCAAAACGCCCGTACAAGCCAAAGCGCACATCGGCTATCTTCCGGAAACACCGCCGTTATATCGCGAGCTCTGCGTTGAAGATTTTCTGACCTTTGCGGCACGCCTGCGCGGCGTCAAAACGGCGGATCTGACACTTGCGCTGTCGCAGGCCTGCCTGCGCTGCGGTCTTGAATCGGTCAGAAAAAAAATCATCTCGACTTTATCAAAGGGATATCAGCAACGCGTTGGTATTGCACAAGCCATCATCCACAGCCCTGCTGTCATCGTACTGGACGAACCGACCGTAGGGCTAGACCCGTCGCAAATCCGCGATATCCGCAACCTGATCCGCGAACTGGGCAACACCAGCAGTGTCATTCTATCCACACACCTTCTCGGAGAAGTGGAAAGCGTCTGCGACCGCGTCGAAATCCTGCATCACGGCCGCCTGATCTACAGCGATTCCAGCCGTCAGATGCAGGAGTACGGACAGGCGACCGGTTTCATCATTACCCTGCGCCAGCCCCCTGTATTGAGCGAGTTGAGCGCAATCCCCGGCATCACCTCCGTTGAACCGCTCACGGATAACCAGTTCCGTATTTTGCATGCGCCGGAGGATAATCCGACCAGTCTGGTTCTGAGTCTGGCGGCCAGTCACGGCTGGCAACTCGAACAACTCACCCCACTACACGAGACACTGGAAGACGTTTTTGTCAAAATTACACGCAATGAAACTACCGATGCGACGCCTACTCCTTCGACAAGCACAGAAAGAACGGAGGCAATAATATGATCCGTCTGATCGCGATGCGCGAAATCCGCAGCCTGCTTTCTATGCCTTCGACCTGGTTCGTGCTGGCCGTCTTGCAATTCATCCTCGCGTGGTTTTTTCTGGCGCGTCTGGAGGCTTTTCTGGAAATTCAGCCGCAACTGGCTCAGCTTGCCAATCCACCGGGTGTGACACTGACCGTTGCCGCCCCCCTGTTCAACACCGCAGCACTGCTGCTGATGATGCTGGTGCCGATGCTCACGATGCGAATGATCGCCGAGGAGCGGCGCAACCAGACCCTGACCCTGCTGCTCTCCTCCCCGCTGTCCGGCCGCCACATCGTACTGGGAAAATTTCTCGGCCTGCTGACCTTTCTGCTAACGCTGCTCGCAACCCTGCCGCTAATGCTCTACACCTTAGCGCTCGGCACCCATCTCGATCACGGACTGCTATTGGCCAATTGCATGGGTCTTACGCTGCTGACCGCAAGCTTCATCGCACTGGGTTTATACCTGTCCGCGCTAACAGCCCAACCCATCATCGCAGCGGCCGGTGCGCTGATCATACTGATGGGTCTGTGGCTAGCAGACATTGGTTCGTCCGCTGCCGACTCGATCTGGCATCAGTTCTCGCCGATGTTCCACTTCCAGAATTTTAATGCCGGCCTGCTCGACAGCGCGGATGCCGCCTTCTTCGTGCTGTTTACCAGCGTCTTTTTGTTGCTCACGATGAAACGACTGCATAACAACCGGGTATATGGATAAGTCATGTTGAACAAAATTATGAACTCTATAGCCTTACGCAATCTGCTGTTTGTCCTTCTGCTGCTCGGTATCGCCGTCGGCCTAGGTTATGCCGCATCGCGTCATCCGCTGCAGCGCGACATCACCTTCAACGCCAGCAACAGCTTAGAGCCCGCCAGCATCAACGCGCTGAATCAACTTCAAGGCCCCGTCAACATCACCGTTTATGCAACTCTGCAGGATGCGCGCTTAGGCGACATCCGCAAAGTCATCAGAGATTTTTTATCGCTGTATCAGCGCTATAAGCCTGATATCAAACTGGTGTTCATCGATCCTGAAAAGGAGCCTGCAAGAACCCGCGCCGCACGCATCCAGCTTAACGGTGAAATGGTCATCGAATATGCAGGACGCAGCGAACACCTGACGCTGATCAACGAACAGACGCTGACCAGCACACTGATGCGGCTCGCCCACAGCCGCGATCAGACGGTGATGTATCTGGACGGGCACGGCGAGCGCAAACTGGACGGGCGTGCCAATCATGATCTGGGGTTGCTGTTTGGCGCTAAGTTAAAAGAAAATGGATTCAAGCTCAACAGCTTGAATCTCGCGATTGCGCAGGATGTCCCGTCCAACATTCGCGTACTGGTCATCACCCAGCCGCAAGTTGATTTGATGGCGGGCGAAATCGACAAACTGTTGCACTTTATCGACCGCGGCGGCAATCTGCTCTGGCTGGTAGATGCAGGCCCGTTGCATGGCCTCGAACGCCTGGCGGAAAAAATCGGCCTGCAACTGCCCGCCGGTATCGTGATCGATCCTGCCGCCGCTGACATGAATGCACCGGCCACCTGGTCGCTGGGCACAAGCTATGTACCCCACGCCATCACCAGCAACTTCAACCTGATCACAGCCTATCCGTCTGCCCGCCCCCTGACGTGGGCTGAAAACCCGGACTGGCAGCATCATATTCTGCTCGAAGTCGCCACGCGCGGCTGGATCAGTCAGCGCGACATCAATGCCCTGTCCGGCAGTCCGGCGTTTGACAAACAGCATGACAGCAAAGGGCCTGCCGTCATTGCGCTGGCGCTCAACCGCAATATCAACGATGTCGAACAGCGCATCGTGGCTGTTGGCAACGGCGCCTTCCTCTCCAACACCTTCGCCGGCAACGGGGGCAATGTCGATCTGGGCGTTAACATGATTAACTGGCTCGCCAATGATGACACCCTGATCAGCTTGCAGCCGCGCGCGGCCCGCGACAGCAGCATCATCCTGTCCCGAACTCAGCTCACCGCCATCAGCAGCGGACTGCTGCTGATTCTGCCCTTATTGCTAGCAGGCGTTGGTACCGCTATCTGGTGGCGTCGCCGTGCCTGAACTGCCAGAGGTTGAGACGACCCGGCGCGGATTAGCGCCTTACCTTGCAGATGCGACCGTCACAGGGGTCGTCACGCGCACCCCTAGCCTGCGCTGGCCGATACCGGAAAATCTTAACGAACTGCTAAACGGGCAGCCCGTCGTGTCATTATCGCGCCGCGCCAAATACCTGCTGCTCGAATTTCGCCACGGCACGCTGATTCTGCATCTGGGGATGTCAGGCAGTCTGCGCATCCTGCCGACCGGCACAGCACCTCAGCCGCACGACCATTTCGATCTGCTACTCGATAACGGATGCCTGATGCGATTGCGCGATCCGCGCCGCTTCGGTGCCGTGCTCTGGCATCAGGGGAATATCAATACGCACCCGCTGCTGGTAAAACTGGGCCCCGAACCGCTCGATGATCGCGATGGCAACTGCAGGTTTAATGCACACTATCTCTATCAGGCAACGCGCGGACGCCGCGTTGCAATCAAGCAATTCATCATGGACAGTGCCATCGTCGTCGGCGTAGGCAACATTTACGCCAGCGAAGCACTGTTTAGCGCCGGCATCAATCCGCTGAGCAAAGCGGGGGAATTAAGCTTTGCGCACTGCGAAAAACTGGCAGATGTCATACGCTCAACATTAAACGAAGCCATACTGGCCGGAGGCAGTACGCTGCGCGATTTCGTCAACGCTTCGGGCAATCCGGGTTATTTCCAGCAACAGCATTGGGTCTACAGCCGGGCAGGAGAACCTTGCCGCATCTGCAGCGCACCGATCATGCAGATTAAACAGGGACAGCGTTCAAGTTTTTATTGCACCCATTGCCAAAAATAAGTCACACTCATAATAAGGTCAATTTCCGTCAAAAATGCAACGAAAGCAACACAACGGGACTGGATAAGAAATGAACAAAGAAGAAGGCATGCTGGCCATCAGCAAACTAGTGTTCGAACTGACAATCACCAGCACCACCACGGCCGATCTGGATATCTTGCTGCAGCGGCTATTCTCCATTCTGGACAGTTACTACGACCTGCAACTCGAAGCGCGCGGTGCCATCCTGCTGCTCAATCCACGCGGACGTTATTTCCAGGTCGCACAATTCGGCATGGATCCGGCATGGACCAACAAGATGCGCTGGGATGCGCCTGCCTTCACCCGCCCGCACATTAGCGCTCACTGCCTGCTCCAAGACTCGCTCCCCTCACTTGAATTACCAACCCCAGCGCATATGTTGTTGCTGCCTTTGCATATCGAAGGCAAAGGACTCGGCTATACCGTGTTATTTGTGCCAGAAAATTACCTGATGAGCGAAACGCACTGCGAATTCATGGAAGATTTAGCGCGTGCCCTGTCGAGTCTGGTTAACCGTGCGCTGACCAATGAGATACTACGCATCCGCAAACTTGAACTTGAAGAGTCTCGCGCCGATGTCATCCGCAGTCTTGGGGTCGCATCCGAATATCGAGACAACGAAACCGGCTTGCATATCATGCGCATGACTAATTTCGCGCAGGCGATTGCCAAATCGCTCGGCATTCCTGATGCGCAGCGCGAATTACTGTATATCGCAGCGCCGATGCATGACGTGGGAAAAATCGGCATCGCGGATGCGGTTTTGCTCAAACCCGGCAAACTGACGCCGGAAGAATTCACGATCATGAAGACGCACACCGATATTGGCGTCACCATTTTAGAAGGCAAGGACGAATTGATCGCGGCTGCACGCGACATTGCCGGCTGCCATCACGAACGCTGGGATGGCAACGGCTACCCGAACGGACTGGTAGCTGAACAAATTCCGTTGCTCGCCCGCATCTGCGCGGTGGCCGATGTGTTTGACGCGCTGACTTCATCACGCCCGTACAAAACAGCCTGGACGGTCGAAGACGCCTACAACTGGGTCATCTCCGAGTCAGGCAAGCATTTTGATCCTGCCGTGGTCGCGGCCTTCGATGCGGCGATGCCCGATATTCTGCGTATCCGCGAACTCTACCGTGACGACATTATTGACCCGAAGCAGGTACTCACACTGCCGCCTATCCGGCGGCGTGAAAATGCCTGGATTCCCTGGGATGAGAAACTCAGCATCGGTATTGACGTCATCGACGAGCACCATCGCTATTTATTCGATTTAATCAATGACCTGTACGAAGTCGTCGCCAACAAACGCGGCGCACGGGAAGTCGCACGGCTCATCAAGTCGCTCGACGCCTATGCAAAAATCCACTTCCGCGCAGAAGAGCAGATGATGAATCACTATGCGTACACCCGCATCGATCGCCAGCTTAGCCAGCACCATGCCTTCGAGGAGAAAATAGCCGAATTTTACGAGGAGTTGCATGACAATCCCTTCGTTGCACAATTCGATGCACTCGCTTATCTGCGCGAGTGGCTGATACACCACATTCTCGTCGAAGATATCCAGTTAGTCGAACTAACCCGAAAATGAAACGGCGATCTCTGTTCGTCCTCCTGCTATTGACGGCCACTGCTACACAGGCTGAAAATCTGCCGCGTCCCGATCATGTCGTTGTGGTCATCGAAGAAAATCGCGGCTATTCGCAGATCATGGCCCCCCTCAAAGGCGACTCCTACATCCACGCCCTAGCCCGCCGCGGCATGCTGTTCACGCAGTCCTATGCGGTCGCACATCCCAGCCAGCCGAATTATCTGGCCTTGTTTTCAGGTTCTACGCAAGGCAGCCGTGATGATGCCTGCCCGATGAGTTACGCGGGGGAAAATATTGCCAGCTCATTGATTAACCATAAATTAAGCTTTTCCAGCTTTTCTGAATCACTCCCGTCGGCGGGTAGTACGGTGTGCTGGGCAGGCGGCTATCAGCGCAAACACAACCCCGCAGCAAACTGGCAGGACAACCGTTTGCCGCCTTCGGTCAACCTGACCTTTAATGATTTTCCGCAGGATTATTCCCAGCTTCCCACACTCTCCTTTGTCATCCCCGACCAGCGTAATGACATGCATGACGGCAGCTATTTCACCGCTGACGAATGGCTTAAAAAACACATCGATCCCTATGTGACTTGGGCTTTCAAACATAATAGTCTGCTGATTCTGACCTGGGATGAAGACAATGGCTCAGAGGGGAATCGGATTGTCACGCTCCTGGTCGGCCCGATGGTCAAGACGGGCACCAGCGCGCAGCGTATAAATCACTACAACGTACTGCGCACCCTGCTCGACTTTTATGACCTTCCCGCGTTCAATGCCAGCCTCGATGCGGAGCCGATCAAAGGCGTCTGGCTCAAACGCTGATGCCTTTATTTGATAAGCAAGTTCCTCCCTTTTATCGTTGGGAAGGCGACACACTGATCCTCAACGTGCTGGGTCGCCCGAATTCAAAACAGGATGCGATAGGCCGCGTAATCGGCCATCAGCTTGAGGTCTATGCGGCGGCGGTACCCAGACGCGGTGGTGCAACGGCCCATATGGTGCAGTATCTGGCGAGCATATTTTCCGTACCGGAACACGCCATCACCGTCGTGTTCGGCGAAAAAAATGTCAACAAACAGCTCAGAATCGAATCACCCGGCAAACTGCCTTCAGTCATTCAACGCGCCAAAAAATAAAAAAGACCGCTGTGAGCGGTCTTTTTAATCTACACATGCCTGATCCCTAGCGCTTGGCGGCCATCAGTTTTTCATACTTAGCCTGCAACTGTGCATTGTTTTCCACATGCGCAGGATCTTTAGGTATGCAATCGACAGGACACACTTCAACGCATTGCGGGGTGTCGTAATGCCCCACGCATTCAGTACATTTATTCGGGTCAATTTCGTAGATGGTATCACCTTGCGAGATAGCGTCATTCGGGCATTCAGGCTCGCATACGTCGCAGTTGATACATTCATCGGTAATTAACAGTGCCATACTTTTCTCCTCTTGATAATCAATCTAAATCGATATTAATAATTTTTACAGGACGATACCGTTCTTTTGCTGCAACCGGACGGCCACTGAGGGCGAGACAAACTTGCCAACATCACCGCCAAAACGCGCCACTTCACGCACCATGGTAGCGGAAATAAACGTGTATTGCTCGGCCGGCGTCAAAAATAACGTTTCCATTTCCGGATACAAATTGCGATTCATCCCCGCTAACTGAAACTCATATTCAAAATCTGATGCCGCCCGCAAACCGCGCAGCACCACGCGCGACTGCTGCGACTGTACGAAACTCATCAACAAGCCATCGAAACCCTCGACGCGCACATTGTCATAGTTTGAAAAAACCTCACGCGCCATCTCGACGCGCTCTTCCAGCGTAAACAGGGTATTCGCACGACTTTTAGCCACCGCAACGATGACCTCGCCAAACAAACCGGTGGCACGCCGCACCACATCCTCATGGCCGCTGGTGATCGGATCAAACGTACCCGGGTAGACAACCTTTATCATGTATTCAATCCTATCAATTGATACCAAACCTGTCCGGCTTTGCCGGACTTGATGACCTGCCAGGGCAATGGCACGTCGATCGCGCCGCCCGACTCGACATAAACCACCCCGCTCGCAGTCAGGCGCGGCGGTAAAACTTGTAACAAACGAGGCAGAAAATCGCTGGCAAAAGGTGGGTCAAGAAAAATGACGTCATAACAGGCCGTATCACGCCGGACGAATTCTAGCCCATCTTGATGGCGCAGGGATACATTAGCACAGGCTAACTTATCGGAATTATTCTGCAAGGCACGAAATACCGGCAGGCTTTTTTCCAGCATCAGCACATGTTCCGCACCGCGCGAGGCCGCTTCGAAACCCAGCGCACCGCTACCGGCAAATAGATCGAGGCAGCGCCTGCCATACAGTGTTTGTCCCAACCAGTTGAATAGCGTCTCGCGTACACGATCCGGTGTCGGCCGCAAACCGTCCGCATCCGGGAAAGTAATGACACGGCTGCGCAGTTCGCCGCCGCCTATTCTGACCTTATTGATGATCGACTCCTTCCGGCGCTCCGACAATGACCGTCGCCATCCGTTCAGGCTGAATATGTCGCGCAAAGGCCTCGTGTATCTGACGCGCCGTGACGCGCTCGACCCGGCCTGTAAAATCATCCAGATAGCTGAGCGGCAAATCGTAAAAGCCGATGACCGACAGATATTCCAGAATTTTTTTATTGCTGTCGATGCGCAACGGGAATCCGCCGACGATATTCTGTTTTGCAGCAAGCAGCTCCTTTTCGGTCGGGCCTTTAGCGACAAAATCACTTAGCGTTTTACGCACCAGTTTGAGCGCATCATCAGCCTGCGCCTTCTTGGTCTGCAAACCTATCTGGAAAGCGCCCTGCTGTTTGAGCGGCATAAAATAACTGTACACGCTGTACGCCAAGCCGCGCTTCTCGCGCACCTCGTTCATCAGGCGTGACACGAAACCGCCACCACCCAGAATATAGTTACCCACATACAGCGGGAAATAGTCCGGATCGCTGCGCGACATCCCTGGCGCCCCGATCAGAATATGGCTCTGAGTGGCAGGATGAGGAATACGCAGCTCCGATGCCTGAATCTGCATCTCAACTTGCGGCTGTGCGGACGGCTCAACGCCAGCCGGCAATTCACCCGTCAGCTGCTGTGCAATGGCATCGGCCTCTGCACGCGTGACATCCCCCATGATGGCCACCACCGCCTGACCTGCTGCATAATGGGCCCGGTAAAAATCCTGCAAATCCTGCACCGTGATTTTCTCGACGCTGGCGATTTCTCCCGACACTTGTAAGGCGTAAGGATGTGCGCCATAGATCGCCTTTTGAAAGGCACGGCCCGCAATAGACTCCGGCTTCGTTTCAGCTTCCTTGAGTGCTGCAATCAACCGCGCTTTTTCGCGCGCCAGTATCGCCTCCGGGAATACCGGGTGCTGCAACACGCGCGCCATAATTGACAACGCCCGTTCCCGCTCGAACGGCTGGCTCAAGGTGCGCAAGGTCACACTGGCCCTATCCTGATCCAGGCCGCCGGCCAGTTGCGCGCCAATATCGGCCATGCCGCTGGAAATCGCATCCTCAGTCATGCCTTCTGATCCCAAATCCAACAGGCCATGCACCAGCCCCGCCACACCGCCTTTCGCCACGGTGTCAAAGCGACTGCCAGCCGACAAACTCACGGCCACATCCAGCATCGGAATATCGTGATTTTCCACGAATAGAACCTTAGCGCCGCTTGCGCTCTGCCAGTACTGAATTACGGGCGTCGCCTGCACCATCGAAATGGCGCAACACAACGCGACCGCACAAATTAAATTTTTAATGAACATGAAGCGCTCCAGTTTGTTTCGGTTTGCCCGACAGCGGCTGAGGATCGAGCACGGCGACCGTCAAATTGTCGTCTTGCAAAAATTCGCGAGCCACTTCGCTCACTTGTTCGGCCGTGACCGCCTGCAATTTTTCCAGCATCACAGGAATTGAACGGTACCCAAGACCAATAGACTCCATCTGGCCGATCTGCATCGCCTGATAGAACACGGAATCGAGCTTGTAGACTTCACCTGCCAGCACCTGCGCTCTGACACGCTGCAATTCCTCCGCACTCACCCCGTCTTTGATCAGCTGTTCGATTTCGGCACGCAAGGCCGCTTCCATCTGCACGATGCTCCGCCCTTCACTCGGTGTCGCCTCCAGCGTAAACACCCCGGGGCCACGGGAGGCCGAGTCATACCCCGCCGCCACGCTGCTCGCAACCTGCTGCTCGCGCACCAGATGCTTATTCAGACGCGCCGAATCATTGCCGCTTAGCACGCCGGCTAGCATCTCAAGGGCATAGGGCTTCCAGTCCTGTTTTGGATCGATAATATTCGGCGCATGAAAGCTCATCACCAGCAGCGGCAACTCGGCGGGCGCCTTGACCACCATACGCTTGATACCCAGCTGCACAGGCTCCGTATACACGCGGCGGGGTGGCTGCAGCTGTTTAGGAATTGATCCGTAATAGCGCTCAGCCAGCGCAAATACCGCAGGCGCTGCCACGTCGCCTGCCACAACCAGCGTGGCATTGTTAGGTGCGTACCATTTTTTATACCAGTCACGGGCATCCGCCACCGTCATCTGCTCCAGATCGCTCATCCAGCCGATCACCGGATGCTGGTACGGATGTTCAACATACACCGCAGCCGTCATTTTTTCCTGCAGCAAAGCATGAGGCTCATCATCGGTACGCATACGGCGCTCTTCCATGACGACTTTAATCTCTTTAGCGAACTCAGCTGCCGACAAATCCAGGTTATGCATGCGGTCGGCTTCGAGCTTCATGGCCAGCGGCAGTTTAGATTTATGCAACTGCTGAAAATAGGCCGTATAGTCGTTGCTGGTAAAGGCATTTTCACGCCCGCCGGCCGCAGCAATGCGGCGCGAAAATTCACCGGCCGGCACGCTTTTGGTGCCTTTAAACATCAGGTGTTCCAGTACATGGGCCACGCCCGTTTTTCCGGTGAGCTCGTCCATGCTGCCGGCCTTGTACCAGATTTGCTGAACCAGCACCGGCGCGCGATGATCTTCTCTTACGATCACCTTCAAACCGTTAGCAAGCGTCTTCTCGAACACCTCTGCTCCGACCGCAGGTTGCAAGCCAGTCGCGAGCAGCGCAACGCCAAACAGAAAATTCCGCATAATCATTAACCTCAGAACGCCTAATCGGCTTAAAATAACGAAGACGGCCACGTTGTGTGGCCGTGCGTATTATGCCCCAACTATTGCCACCGGAACGAATCCATAATGTTTAGTTTTTTAAAAAAGAGCACACCGGCAAAAGCCGAAGAAACCGTCGCTGAAAAGCGCAGTTGGATTGATCGCTTAAAAGCGGGCTTATCGCGTACCGGCAACCAGCTCGCCGACCTGTTCAGCCGCGGCGGAAAAATCGACGATGACCTGTACGAAGAACTCGAAACTATTCTGATCACAGCGGATGTCGGCATGGATGCGACCAATACGCTGCTCGCCGATTTAAGACGCCACGTCAGGGAACACAAACTCGTTGAAGCCGAAGAACTCAAGGCCGGGCTGGCACACTGCCTGCTCAAACTGCTGGGACCGCTGGCTGTGCCACTGCACGCCGAAACGCACAAACCCTTCGTCATCATGATGGTCGGCGTCAATGGCGCGGGCAAAACCACCTCCATCGGCAAACTGGCGAAATATCTGCAGTCGCAAGGGCTGTCGGTCATGCTGGCAGCGGGCGATACCTTCCGCGCCGCCGCGCGTGAGCAACTGATGACCTGGGGCGAGCGCAACAATGTGACCGTGATTGCTCAACAAAGCGGCGACGCCGCTGCCGTAATTTATGATGCCGTACAAGCCGCTCAGGCTCGTAAAATTGACGTGGTGTTAGCCGATACGGCAGGACGTCTGACCACGCAGGCTCACCTGATGGAAGAAATTAAAAAGGTCAAACGCGTCATCGCAAAGGTGCTGCCCGATGCCCCGCATGAAGTGCTGCTGGTACTGGATGCGAATACGGGACAGAACGCATTAAGTCAGGTGAAAGCGTTCGATGCGGCCTTGGGCGTGACGGGTTTGATTTTGACCAAACTGGACGGTACAGCGAAGGGCGGCGTCATCGCAGCGATCGCCAAAGCACACCCGATCCCCGTGCGCTTCATCGGCGTAGGCGAAGGGTTGGATGATCTTCGCCCGTTCGACGCACAGGAGTTTATCGACGCACTGCTGGGGTTGTCTGCATGATTACATTCGACCAAGTCAGTAAGCGCTATCCCGGCGGCATTGATGTCTTAAAAAATGTTTCATTTGAACTGGCCAAGGGCGAAATGGCTTATCTGTCGGGACATTCGGGTGCCGGTAAAAGCACGCTGCTCAAGCTGATCGCAGCGATAGAACGACCCAACAGCGGCACGGTGCTGGTCAACAACCAGAATGTCAGTAAGCTCAAATCCGATGCACTACCCTACCTGCGCCGCAACTTCGGACTCATTTTTCAGGATCACAAACTGCTTTTTGACCGCAACGTATTCGACAATGTGCTGCTCCCGCTGCAAATTTGCGGTTTTGAGCACAAAGAAAGCGCAAAACGTGTCCGCGCTGCGCTCGACAAGGTCGGCCTGCTCAATCGCGAAAAATCCAACCCGATTGCGCTGTCCGGCGGCGAGCAACAGCGTCTCTGTATCGCGCGCGCCATCGTCAATCGCCCCAGCATATTGCTCGCCGACGAACCAACCGGTAATCTGGATGCAGAATATGCCGAAGAAATCATGAATATTTTCAATTCTTTTCATCAAGTCGGCGTCACCTTATTAATTTCGACTCACGATGCAGCCTTACTGCGCGAAACAAATCTGCGCATCATCGAACTCAAGCAAGGTGCGATCCAACCCCACTCGAGATACGCTGCCGATCTGCACGAGACCCAAGGCGTAAGCGCATGAACACACTTTCGACACAACGGGGCGTCATTCGTACCGCCTTTGGCCGCATGTTTGTTTCGCCACTGGCGGGGATCGTCAACATACTTGTAATCGGTATCGCACTGAGCCTGCCGACTGGCATGTATGTGCTTTTGAAAAATGCACAGGGACTTGTCGCCCAACTGTCAGGCTCACCGCAGATCAGCCTTTTTTTGACTATGGACGCGACACCTTACAGTGAAGAGCAAATTCGCAGGCAGCTGAACGATCACCCGAACATCAAGGCTGTTGAGTTTATCTCCCAAACCGATGCGCTCAATGCATTGGGCGAGGAGACAGGCTTGACTGACGTCATCGCAGGACTGGATAAAAACCCGCTGCCTGACGCTTTTGTCGTATCACCCCGCTCCAGCAATGCAAAGCTGCTCGATGAACTGCGTAATGAGCTGCAAAAAATTCAGGGGGTCGATCTCGCACAGCTCGATTCAGCCTGGGCGTACAAACTGGAGGCTTTCCTTGAATTCGCCCATATCGCAGTACTCGTACTCGCAAGCTTGCTAAGCTTAGGTTTAATTGCAATCACCTTCAATACGATACGGCTGCAAATTGTCACGCAACGCGATGAAATCCAGGTTGCAAAACTCATAGGCGCGACCGATGCCTTTATCAGACGTCCCTTCCTCTACTTTGGCGCCATACAGGGTTTACTTGGCGGAATTGCTGCGTGGCTGATTGTCTTGTCTAGCCTGCACCTGCTAAAACAACCGCTGGCAAATTTATCCCTGCTCTACGGCAGCAATTTCGCACTCGAACCGCTCTCGGCAGCTGACAGCGCCTCTTTGCTGCTGTTTTCACTCTATTTGGGCTGGCTGGGGGCATGGCTGTCTGTGGCAAGACACCTGTCGCTGATTGAATCTCGCTAGGTTCAGTTGGCAGCCATGCGAATAAGGTTGACATGACAGGAAATTTTCAGAACAATGACGAGTTCCTGCATCATATATGCAATAAAACAAATAACAGGGAGAGCTTAATGGAAAATTCGAAGTGCAAAGTACTGATACTGCCGTTCATGATCGCTGCTGCACTGTGGTTGATCGGTGGTTTTTTCCTGAGCAAGGAACTGGGTATGATTTGCGTTATTTTCGGTATCGCGATCGCAGGATGGGCCGCTGGCAACATCATGAATTCAGATTGCGAATTATCTGAAGAGAAATAAGCACCTTAAATCTGCTCTACACAACTTGCTGACTGATGCAGTTAGCAAGTTCTAAGTTTTATCCGGCAATACCTAATGCGATACCCAGAGTGAACCTTTACCCATTCAGAAGCTCACAGGCTGCAAATGTTAACTAGGAGGAAATCCCTATGAATATTGCCAACAGCTTACCCATGCCCTCTGCCCTAGGCAGTCTGGACAGTTACATACACCTTGTCAGACGTTACGCAGTCTTGAGCCAGGAAGAGGAATTCGACCTCGCCACCCGCTTTCGCAACGACAATGATCTGGATGCTGCCCGTCAGCTGGTCTTATCCCACTTAAGAGTGGTGGTCAGCGTCGCGCGCGGTTACGCGGGATATGGCCTACCTCAGGCTGACTTGATACAGGAAGGCAATATCGGCCTGATGAAGGCCGTTAAGCATTACGATCCTGAGTTCGGTGTTCGCCTCGTCTCCTTCGCGCTGCACTGGATACGCGCCGAGATCAACGAATTCGTAGTTCGCAACTGGCGGATGGTTAAAATCGCTACCACCAAGGCGCAACGCAAGCTATTTTTTAATCTGCGAAGTTTGAAGCAAGGGCTGGAGTCCCTCAAGCCTAAGCAGATCAGTGAAATTGCCGAACAACTCAATGTCAGCGAGCACGACGTAATTGAGATGGAAGCCCGTTTTGCAGGTCATGAGGTTGCACTCGACCCCGCAGGCTCCGATGACGACGATACCTATGCGCCGATACAATATCTGGCTGACAGCGAAGAGCACGAGCCTTCCAATATTCTGGAGTCATCAGAAGGACTTAGTCTGCGCACCCAAGGGCTGGCACGCGCCTTAGCAAGCCTCGACGATCGCAGTCGACGCATCGTTGAAGCCCGCTGGCTATCAGAAGATCAGAATGCCACACTGCACGATCTCGCCGCTGAATTTAAAGTCTCCGCGGAACGCATCCGTCAGATCGAACAAAAGGCGATGAGTAAAATGCACACTTTCTTATCTGCTAACTAATTTGATGGAAGTTAAGTAATAAAAAAACCGCACAGTGTGCGGTTTTTTTATTACTTAACAATAGACAACTGAGGTTTGCGCGGCAGCGATTTGATTTCCGCTTCTCCTGGGGGAGGCGAATCAGAACCACTCCCCTGAAACACCAGACCCTGCCCCGTCTCTTTGGCAAAAATACCAATTACCGCATCCACCGGCACGATGAGATCAAAAGAACTGCCGCCAAAACGACCGCTGCAAGTAATCCAGTCATTGCCCAGTTCCATATTGCGCACAGCACCCGCGCTCAAGTTCAGGACAATTTCTCCATCCTTCACATAAGCTACCGGTACTTCGGTCCTGCCATTGACCCGTACAGCAAGATAAGGTGTCAAACCGCTGTCAACACACCACTCATGAATGGCGCGTATCAAATACGGACGGGTCGACAAATCACTCACTTGCGCATCGCCCTTTCTGCAGGCGTCAATGAATCGATGAAGCCCTGACGCGAAAACAGACGCTCAGCATATTTGAGCATCGGCGCTGCATCTTTGCCGAGCACAATGCCATAATGATCAAGGCGCCACAACAAAGGCGCGACAGACACATCCAACATCGAAAAATCATTACCCAGCAAGTACTTCTGCTTAGTTAGGATTTGCGATAATTGAGTCAGATTATCGCGTATGCTGGCACGTGCTTTATCCGCGGTCTTGCCGCCCTGCATGATGATATTGACGTTGCTGTACAGTTCCTGCTCGAAACGGAACAGGAACAATCGCGCACGACCTCGCATGACAGGGTCAGCCGGCATCAACTGCGGATGCGGAAAACGCTCGTCGATGTATTCATTGATGATATTAGCTTCAGTCAATACCAGATCTCGCTCAACCAGCACGGGCACTTTTCCGCCCGGACTGATGGCTGCAAGATCTTCGGACTTATCCATCAAGTCAACATCGATTACTTCAAAATCCATACCTTTTTCAAATAAAACGATTCGGCATCGATGGCTGTAGGGGCAAACTGTCCCCGAATACAATCTCATCATTACTCAATTACCCCTTAATTAAACTTCTGGACTGCATATAGCTGCGAACCAGGAAATAGCCGATCAACGCAACCGTACCACCAATCACGATACTGGCTACAATCGGGTAGTTACCCGTGCCAGTTACGCCACCAATCCAAACATAACGTTCGAAAAGCGTGCCGATGATAATACAGATTGCCACTGCATTGATAGCAGTAACATTGTGACGAGGGCCAGGGAAACAAAAAGTAACGAAAGGAACCACAAATTTCAGCACGATCATCGACCACCAGATGAAGGCGTAATCACCATCCTGCATTGCAAAAACACGATCCGTTTCATCCGCGAGATTGCCATACCAAATCGTCAGGTATTGCGCATCAAAGGTGTAAATCCACAGCAAGGTGAACGACAACATCATCTGTGCCATGTAGTTATAAATCTTGTCAGGAACAGGAGTAACCAGCTTACCCTTGGTGTTCATGAAATAGATCCAAACCGTCATAAATGCGAGGAACATACCGAAATTGCTGATGAACTGCTGCAAGCCGTAAATCGCACTGTGCCAGTGAGGTACCAGCGTCATTTCAAAATCCCACGCAACCATCGTGCTGTACAACACGAAGAAGAACGGAATCCATGTGGCGACGGTATGGAAACGCTTAGCATCTTCCGGACTGTTTTCACTGACGGCCTGACGCTGGATGAATACCCAGTACAAAGCCGCCATAAAGATCATACCGACGACTTCGCGAGACATCAGCCAGTGAGGCTGATACCAACCCGGCATGTGCGCCTCATGACCGACAGGCACATCCCACCAAGGGAAGGTGTGAGACCCGCCAACCAGTAGCACGACCAACAATACAAATGCCAAAGGAAACAGTGCGTACAACGACACCGCCAAATGACGGACATTGAAGCGCCACTGTGCGCCGACGAGGTGCAATACAGAACACAATGCCACGCCGCTCAATGCCAGCGACAGCACCACCACGAAACATACCGTCAAAACAGCCCAATTACTATATGCCAACATTTTATAGCCTCCTATTTCGACTGAGCCGCAGCTGTAACCGCAGGACCTTTTTGCATCACTTTACGGATGTAGTTGACTACGTGCCAGCGCTCGGTCGCCGTAAGGTCATTCGCGTAACTTGGCATCACGGCAAGCCCTAAAGACATCACACCAAAAATATACCCATCCGGATAGTCTTTGCTATCCCATGGATGCACATCGTTAGATGAAGTCAGATTCCACGGCTTGTAAGGCAACTTGGTACCCACCAGACCATCACCAGCACCGGACTTGCCATGACAGGGCGTGCAATAGATTTCATACAAACGACGCCCCTTGGCAACCGATGCTTCATCGGCTGCAATAGGATTTGCCATTTTCTTAGCCGCATCAAGATCTTTAACATTCACTGTGGTACCTGCAACCGGCTGCGAACGTTTAGGAAACTGCGCCATACCGGGATTAGCGGCATCGACGCTTTCCTGAGGTTTGATACTGACTTGATTTACCATGTCCTGCGACCAAGGCCATGCCTGGGCGAAGGTTGGCGCCAACAACAATGTAATTGCTAAGGATAATTTTTTCATTTCCCTGCCTCTTCCTGAATTTCCAATGCCTTGTGCTTGGTGAAAATTGCCTTCAGCTCGCTGATCGCAGATTCATCCGCCTCTACCAGAATCGCGATGTTATCGACTGAGACTTTGGTGCTGTACAGCGGAGAGCGTTTTGCTGGCAAACCGGCACAAATCAAAAAGCCAAGAATCGTGATAAATACACCGCCCAGAATGAACATCTCGTAAGTCAATACGAAGTTAGGCGGGAACGGCACGATCGGCTTGCCGCCCTTCAATTGCATATAGAAATTGGCCTGCGCCCCTGAGATCAGGAAAAAACCAAAAATCCCGCCCAGCAATGCACCGATCAGCGTGAACCATTGCACATACACCGGCTTATCACCCAGAAAACGCTCCACTTCCGGGTGCTCAATCGGTGACTTCACGATCATGTCATCATTGACATCAAAGCCCTTGATCGTCGCATTGCGCAATTCCTGAACGACCGCTTCGGCCTCTTCAAAGTTGCCATACAAGGCAAGTAAATGACGTTTACTCATGATTAGTGTGCTCCCTGTTCAGCATTTTCACTCTTTTTCAGATGCAGAGTACGGTGGTAAACCATTTCTTTCACTTCATACATGGATACGGACGGGAACACCTTGCAGAACAAGAGGAACAGCAAAGTAAACCAGCCAAAGCTACCAAATACCATACCCCATTGAACCATCGAAGGCCATTGCTCGTGATCCCAAGTCCATGGATAGTAACCATGAGAGAACGTAGGCGCGACGATCATCCAGCGTTCCAGCCACATCCCCAGATTCAGCAGCAAGGATGTTGCAAACAAAACTGGAATATTGGTCTGGAAGCGCTTGAATGCGAACACCAAAGGTACAACCGAACCGCAGAAAATCATACCCCACCAGAATGGTGCGTAGTTACCGGTCATTTTCTGAATCAGCACGTCTTTCGATACGCCATCGTGGCTGTACCAAACGGACGCAAATTCAACTGCATTCAGATAGGTCCACACCATTGCAATCGCAAAAGTCAGACGCACAATCTTCTTCAGGATAGGCTTGGTCATGTACTCTTCAAACTTGAATACGTAGCGCAGGATGATGAACAGCGTGATGATCGCAGCACAACCTGAGTACAGCGCCCCTGCCACAAAGTACGGCGGGAAGGACGTTACATGCCAGCCCGGCTGTTGCGACATCGCAAAGTCAGACGCCACGATCGAGTGCACCGATACTGCCAGTGGAATCAGGAAACAGGCGATCGTCAGATAAGTAACGCGGAAATTGCGCCATTGACGATCTGTACCTTCCCAACCCAGCGCGAGCAACGTGTACAACTTCTGACGCCAGCCCGGTTGCATATTGTCGCGTGCAATCGCCAGATCCGGAATCATCCCGACGAACAGGAACAATACGGATGAGCTCAAGTAGGTAAAGATTGCCATCGCATCCCACAACAGAGGCGACTGGAAGTTAGGCCAGATACCACGATCATTAGGATACGGCAGTGCATAGTAAAACATCCATAAACGGCCGATGTGAACCATAACGAACAGACCCGCTGTCATCAAGGAAAACGTCGTCATCGCTTCAGCGAAACGATAAATCGGCTTACGCCAGTCAGCGTGCATCAGATGCAAAATGGCGGACAGTAACGTACCGGAGTGACTCATACCGATCCAGAAAATGAAGGTAGCGATGTACAGCCCCCACACTTGCGGATTATTCAGGTTAGCCACGCCCATACCGGTCTGATACTGATAAATTTCACAGCCCACACCGAAACCAAACGCCATTAACGCCAAAAACAGGATCACCCAGTACATTTTTCGCGGGTTTTCCAAACTTTTCATCACGTCCTGGTTAATCTTCGCCCAAGCAATGTCTTCGCGGATATCTCTCATTGTCTTTCCTTAAAGTAATTCTGTTAGCTTAAGCCGACTAAACAGCGCTTTCGCGCACACGTTCCAGATACATCACAGAAGGGTAAGCGCGCAGCTCTTCCAAAATGCGATAACCACGCAATTCGGACGGTGCTTCCCCCTCGTTCTTATCCTGCTTATCCTTAGCCAGCTCAACCTGCTGTGCTGCCCACTGCTTGTGCACACGCGATTCAGGATTAACAATATTGCCAAAGGAAATCGCGCTGGTCGGACAAGCTTG
This sequence comes from Gallionella capsiferriformans ES-2, assembly GCF_000145255.1. Classification (NCBI taxonomy): domain Bacteria; kingdom Pseudomonadati; phylum Pseudomonadota; class Betaproteobacteria; order Nitrosomonadales; family Gallionellaceae; genus Gallionella; species Gallionella capsiferriformans. The sequence goes on along the minus strand of NC_014394.1, from coordinate 496,903 downwards.
CTGACAAGCCGTCTGCACTTCACCTTCCGCCACGATACGGCCTTCGCCCTTAGCCTTGACCTTAGCCGCTGACAGACGCTGCACGCAGAACGTACATTTTTCCATCACGCCCTTACCGCGAACCGATACGTCCGGGTTGAGCTGCTGCTGCATCTCAGCAGGCCAGACATTGTCGGTGGTTGGATAATCGTACCAGTTGAAATAACGCACCTTGAACGGGCAGTTAGCCGAACAGTAGCGCGAACCGATACAACGGTTATAAATCTGTGAATTCAAGCCGTCTGCAGTATGGTTAGTCGCAGCAACAGGGCATACCGTTTCGCACGGTGCCGCTTCGCACTGCTGACACATCATCGGCAGGAACTGAAAACCCTGATCAGGGAACTCACGGCCGTCTTCATCCCAGTAGCGCTCAACACGCAACCAGTGCATTTGCTGACCATGCTGGAATTTTTCACGCCCAACTACCGGCAGATTGTTTTCTGCATAGCACGCAACGCTACATGCGTTGCAACCGGTACAGGCATCCAGATCAATCGCCATCGCCCATTTATAGGGATCATGCGGCTTGTCATTATTGGGATGCTCGTGCCTGACTTGCGCCCAATTTTCTAATAAATTGCTGACCGACATAACTCAGACCTCCTTCGACAAATCAACTTGATCGGTGGACACACGCGCGGCGATTTTTCTGCCCATTTGCAGAGCACCCGCAGCACCCTCATCCTTGACCACCAGTACGCGCTGACCAGTCTTGCTGATCTTGACGCGCGTTTCGTGCATCGCCAACTCACCCGTTGCAGCCTCGAACACCGCATCCATGATCTGGAATGGATTCACGCCGTAACCCTTGGCATAACGACCCATCGCATCGTGACCGCGACCGACCGGAATCGAAATCGCCTCAGGATGAATTCCCGGGAACAGATAGACCTGCGCCTTAACCGAACCTGTCTTGGAAGTCACCTCAACGATATCACCTTCGACGATACCCAATTCAGCGGCCTTCTTCGGATGAATCTCGACCCATGAATCCCACACGATGGTGGTCAATGGATCAGGGGACTCCTGCAACCAGGGCTGATTGGTATGGCGACCGTCGCGCAAACTCGCCGTGACCCCTGGAATCAGATGCAGCGGGAAATGCTCGTCCGCTTCCGCTTCTGCCGGCAACAGCAAACCCGCAGCGCTGGCATGAGCAGCAAGACTCGTCGTCGTCCCCGCCAGTTTCACGATACCGTTCGTCAGCGTATCGTTCCAGAACGTGTCGTCCTCAACACCGCCGCCACCCAGAGCGCCCTTGTTCTGCAACACAGCGCCACGCAGGTAAGCATAGTAATCTTCAAAGCCCTTGTACTCATCCGCCTTCTTCTGCTTGATCAGACTCAGCAGAATATCGCCCATACCGCGCGTATCGGCATGCAAACGCTCCATCAGCGGTTGCTGAATGTTGATTTGCGCGCCTTCTGTCAGGTATTCAGGTACTTGTGTACCCCAGTCTTCCAATGCGGAATCGAGTGGCAACACCAGATCAGCCTGCAAGGCGGTTTCATCGAGATAATGTGCAAATGCGACCTTGAAGCCGGCCTTTGCAAAGTTATCCTTGAACTTAAACGCGCCGGGTGCGGTAAATACCGGATTAGCTGCGAAGTTAAACACAACCTTGTATTTACCTGCGGCCAGACCATCGTTGAGATTTTTCAGTGCAACGGTATTGCCTTTGGATGGCGCCATCTGCGGGAACGGCACGGAGACAGGCGCTTCGATCGTCTTACCGACATTGCCCAACACCTGATTGAGCAGGTTGATTGCTGCGGCGTTTTGCGAACCGTGCGCATAGCCTTCAGCCGCCGACCCTGCCAATACTAGACTCGGGCTGCGCAGTTTGAGCAGCGCAGCGATCTTATCGATCTGACCTGTCGAAACCCCGGTTTCACGGCTGACACGCGCCTTATCGTACCCCTTAACCAGTTCGGCTACGTCGCCTGTCGCCATACCGAGCGCATTGATGATACCCAACGCCAGTACGCCTTCAGTGCCCGGCTTCACAGCCAGCCAGCGATCCGCATTCGCGCCGGTCAAAGTCATTTTCGACTCGACCTGAATCAGCACGCCGCGCTGACCATTCACGCCCTTGCGGAATTGCGCATATTGCTGCGAGAAGTGCACAGGAGAGACCCAGCTACCCAAAAAGTCCGCACCGAAAGACAACACGACCTGCGCTTTGTCAAAACGGTAGCGCGGCATCTCAACACCGAACGCCTTGACGTTTGCCGCGCGCACCACCGAAGGGGCAATCGCTTCGTAAACGAAATGATTTTTCGTACCGAGACTATCCAGATAATTACCCAGCAGCACTTTAAGATGACCGCTCACACCACCGGACAAGAAGGCGATTTCTTCACCCTGAACCCCGGCAAGCTTTTCAGCGATCAAAGCATAGGCTTTATCCCAGCTAATCGCTTCACCCTTGTTGCCATTGCGCAGCAGAGGCTCACGCACGCGGTCAGGGTTGTAGTGGTGTTGCACACCCGCTTGACCTAAGCCGCACAACTTGCCCTTGTTGATTGCCGAATCCGGATTACCTTCCAGCTTTAACACACGTCCTTCGCGAACGCGGCCGTTAACACTGCAACCTGCGTCACACTGAGCGCAGGTCGAATTGAAATACACGCCGATACCCGGAACCATGTAGTCATTCGCTTCAACGTAGGAAACCACCGTCTCCCGACCGTCTTCAACTGACGTATTACCGCAGCCTGAGAGCGCGACCGCAGCGCCACTCCAGCCCAATACTTTCAGAAAATCACGCCGATCAAACGGGTGCCCGGCCATTTGCTTTACGGAACCACTGTCTATCATCACAGCCTCTCTGGTAAATTCTTTAATTTTCATGGCAGCTTACTTGTGGCACTGCCAGCAATCATTAGGACCACGCGCCTTGGTGTTCGCATCCATAGCCGCTGCCGGCTTCTGGAAACTGTACCAATAGGCCTGACCCGCAATCGGCGTACCGCCTTCAGCCACGACAGGATGATCCTTCTCGTGACAGCTTGCACACCACCCCATCGCCAGCGTTTTTTGACGACGCGCAACGGTCATTTCCTTCACGTCGCCATGGCAATATCCACACGCTTCCTGAACAGGACGATCCTGCTGCTCAACAAAACGCTTGATGTGACGCTCGTGATTGAAACGCACGAAATCAGGCAGATCATGGACTTTCTTCCATGGCACGGCCTTTTTAGCATCCCAATACTTGAACAACTCGACGATACGCGGCTTGTTGCGCACGGATTCGATGTTCTGATGACAGCCGATACATTTTTGCAGCGGCGGAATTCCCGCTACCGCACTGCGACGCGCATAGGTATGGCAATACTGGCAGTTGATCTCCATACCACCCTTGGCAGGATCGCTGGCATCTTTAAGACCGGCATGACGATTATGAGGAAACTCGATAGGCTGCTCAACTTGCGGACCTAAACTGTCCTCGGTTGTAAGCACAGGTTGTGAATTATTGGCCGCGAAACTGCTTGCACCCAAAAACAAACCTACCAGCAAGATAGGAAAACGTAAGAAACGATACATCGTGAGAACTCCCCAAGCAAACAAATGATCCCACGCCTGCTGCTGCAGACATGAACGAACAGTCAAATCGGATTATTTTTGGTGCGATGCGTCGCGATACTTATTATTATCTGCTTTAGTTTTTTAAATCTGCAAAATTAAGGCATCCCGAGCACGGACGAATGATGTCTGGTTTAAAAAATAAAGTCAACACTGATAGTTGCCTACCATTATAGTTCCCCAAAAACCTATATATATTTCTTGGAATTACAGTATTCGCTTATATTCATTACCTGCACAACTTACTAGGATTTATTAAATGAACGAAGAGCAAGCCGTCCTCGATTTTTTTGCAAAACCGGAAAATTTACCCCTTGGCCTGTCCGTTGCCGAGCAAATGGATGAAATCCGCACCCGAATGAATACCTCATTCTGGGATCAACTCTGCCTGCGTCTTGAAAACCGTCTCGCCGCCACCCCATGGCAGGCCCTCACTACTGAAGACCGCAATGCAGCAGGGGTACTGGTCGGCTTGCAATGCAAGCTGCGCATCGAACAGACTCAGAGCCTGTTCCCCATGATGGAGCAGCAATTTTTAGGCGGTATCTGGCGAGTTTTTTTCGGCCTGATGTGGCAGTCCACGCCCACCGTCGAGCAGCTCGCATTACCCGCCGTGGCTGCATTGAAGCAACAGTTACTGGATGCCGGATTCAAACAGAACGAGGCTTTTATGGCATGGCAATGGACGCCTCACTACCCCTTGCGACGTGATTTTTTACAGCGCTTTTCGCTACAACCTGAAGTACTTTTAGACGAAACAGAGGCGATACTCGCCCCGTTACTGATAAGTTACAGCAGTGCCATTGCAGCGGCCAATGCAAGCCTGCAAAACCTCCCGCGCAGCATGACCATTTCGCTCGATCAATTGCGTAGAAAGCGCGATTAAACCGGATTGGCCTGATCGAAGAAGCGGTGTTCTAGATCAAAGCGGCTTGCCAGATGTTCGCCTAATGCCTGTATACCGAGCCGCTCGCTTGCGTGATGCCCTGCAGAGATAAAGGCGACACCTGTTTCGCGGGACAGATGATAACTTTGCTCGGAGATTTCTCCTGTCACAAATACATCGACGCCTTGCGCTATCGCCGCCTCGAAATACCCTTGTCCGCCGCCACTGCACCATGCCGCCCGGTGCAGCATTTTCCCGGCATGCCCTATCACAAGCGGTGCACGCTGCAAGGCGGATTCAATACCAAGCGCAAAATCCGCCAGTGACTGCGACACGTCTAGCGCACCATAACAGGCGATATTCTGTTCACCAAAACGCCCCTGTTCCCGCAACCCTAATGCCGCCGCCAGCCGGGCGTTATTACCCAGTTCCGCGTGTGCATCAAGCGGAAGATGATAGGCCAGCAGACTCACATCATGCTTCAGCAGCTCAGCTATGCGCTGCTTTTTGACTCCCACAATACAAGGGGCTTCATTGCGCCAGAAATAGCCGTGATGTACCAGTATTGCATCTGCGCCCCATGCGATGGACTCATCGATTACCTGTTTTGAAGCCGTCACCGCCGTGGCAATTCGCCTAACTTCACCGCGCCCTTCAACTTGCAATCCGTTCGGGCTGTAGTCCTTGAATTGAGCGGTTTGCAACACGCTTGCGTTATAATCGACCAGTTGATACAGATTCATAACTATTTCCCGAAAATATATATAAGCACTAAGTTATCTTACCATGCGTAAACACTGGCTGTTATTCACCCAAACTGTCACCATCGCTCTGGCGCTGCTGTTCATCGTTCATACGCTGAAACCTGAATTGCTGCCGAGCGCCGCGCGTAACGGCGTAGTCACATTGTATGAAAGTGGCAGCCCTGCTGCAGACGGATCCGCCCCCCTAAAAGGAATGAGCATAGCGGCCAAAAAAGCCATGCCTTCTGTCGTCAATATCTTTACCAGTACGACGATCAAAACGCCCGTCAATCCGTTTCTGGATGATCCCCGTTTCCGCTTCTTTTTCGGCGATCAAGACAGCACGCCCCAGCAAAGTTCCAGCTTAGGTTCCGGCGTTATCGTAAGCTCGGATGGTTTTATCCTGACCAATCACCACGTCGTGGAAGCGGCCGATCAAATTGAAGTCGCCTTAGCCGATGGTCGCAAAGCGCGTGCCCACGTCATCGGATCAGACCCCGAAACAGATCTGGCCGTGATCAAGGTCGAACTTCCCGGCGGCCTCCCCGCCGTCACTTTCGGACACCCTGAAACGGTCCATATAGGCGATATGGTGCTCGCAATCGGCAACCCGTTCGGCGTCGGTCAAACCGTGACGATGGGTATCATCAGCGCGCTCAAGCGCGACCATTTGGGCCTGAATACCTTCGAGAATTTCATCCAGACGGATGCGGCGATCAACCCAGGCAATTCGGGCGGCGCGTTAGTTGACAGCAACGGCAACCTGATCGGTATCAACAGCGCCATTTATTCCCCGAATGGCGGCTCGCTCGGCATCGGTTTCGCCATACCCGCGACTACTGCGAAAAAAACCATGGAGCAAATCATCCAGAATGGGTCAGTCACGCGCGGATGGATAGGTGCGGGCATACAGGAACTCACACCCGCGCTGGTCGAATCCTTCAAGCTGCCTGATGCAAACGGTGTATTGATCACCGAAGTGATACGCAACAGCCCGGCAGAACAGTCCGGCATCAAAACAGCTGACATTCTGCTGTCTATCGACAACCATGCAATTGATAACTGGTCTGCCATGCTCGACACCGTCGCCAATCTGCCGCCCGGGACGATTGCTACGATACAACTATTGCGCGACGGTCATCCCGTGACGACAAAAGTTAAAATCGGCAAACGCCCGAAACCCCGGCCTCAATAGTCTTAAGGCTTGATGCGAACTTCGCGCTGAGGGAATGGAATTTCGATGCCCGACTTTTGGAATTCCCGCCAGATCTCCATATTGATCTTCGAGCGCAGCATCGCCTGAGAAACTTCAGGAGCATCCAGCCATACCAGCAATTCCAGCAAAATTCCGTTGTCTGCGAAGTCAATTAGATTCACGGTCGGCGCCGGATCGCTCATCACGTGTTCTTGCTGCCGGGCCGCTTCCACCATGATATCCATCGCCCGTTCCAGCGGAGTGTTGTATGCCACTTGCAGACTGATCTTGATGCGAATTTTTCGGTCGGTATAGGAGTGATTGCCGAGCGCCTGCGTGATCGCCATCTCATTTGGAATCAAAAACTCGGCCCCGTCCTGACCGCTTAATACCATATAGCGACCCGTCAGACGTGCGACCGTCCCGGTGCGATTATCCAGCGTAATCACATCCCCCAGTCGTATCGATTTATCGAGCAGAATGATAAAGCCGCAGATGTAGTTGCTTGCGATACGCTGCAAACCGAATCCCAAGCCCACGCCCAGCGCGCCGCCGAACACAGACAGCACACGGATATCAATGCCAACCAGTGAGAGTGCAACCAGTACTGACAAGATCAGCAAGGCGCCGCGCACCACCTTGGCCAGCAGCACGCGAGAACTGGACTCCATCTCTTGCATGTCCATGATGCGCGTTTCAAGGAATCGTCCAAGCCACAGGGCTACCAGTACCGTTGCAGCAATCGAAATCAGGCCTTGCAGGATGATCAGCAGCGAAATATGCTGATGACCCGCATTAAAACTCAAACTGTCCATCCCCGCCAACACGGCATCGAGCAAGCCTGTAACATGCAACGCAACACCCAGCCAAGCGAGCATCGCGATAGTGCGCTCCCAAGACCTAAGCTTGGATGAGTTTGAAAAAACCTTGTGCAGTACGTAGACGAGCAAGCGGATAAAAGCCAGCGACAAAAATAGCGGAATTGCCAGCTTGAGCAGTACAAAGGGCGCGTCCAGATATCTGAACACTTCACGCGCAATCAACACCCCAAACAAGTTCAGCAACGGAAATACGATGCGTTTGACACCCCGGATCGCGACGGTCTGTACGGTTTTTGCGGCCAGTAAATTTTTCAGGAACAGCGCATCAAACCACCATGCCAGCAACATAATGGCGGCAATAACACCTAGCTGCCACACAAGATTCACTGATTCGCTGTGCGCGATCAGTTCGATCAGCAAATTAGGCGTGACGGTCATCGCACTAAAAACGACTGCCGAGTTGCACGGGCTTTTCCACCGGACGAGTCCAACTGGCGACGACGATGCCGGCCTCGTACAGCAGCCAAAGCGGCAAGGCTAGCATCAACTGCGAGACGACATCGGGCGGCGTAAAAATTGCACCGATCACGAACGCACCCACGATGATATACGGCCTGATTTCGCGCAATTTTGCGACAGACACGACACCCATGCGCACCAGCAACACGACCGCTACCGGCACCTGAAAAGTAATGCCGAACGCCATAAACATGGACAAGACAAAGCTCAGATACTTATCGATATCGGTCATCACCGCAACGCCGATCGGTGCCGCTGCCGTGACGAAACCGAACACGACCGGAAACACCACGAAGTAGGCAAAACTCATACCGCAAAAAAACAGCACGGTGCTGGCGAAGATCAGCGGCACAATCATACGCTTTTCGTGCTCGTACAGACCGGGGGCAACGAAGCGCCAGACCTGATACAAAATATAGGGCAACGCGATTAAAAATGACGCCATCAACGCGACTTTGAGCGGCACGAAAAACGGCGTCGTGACATCGGTTGCAATCATCTGTCCGCCTTTGGGCAATTTAGCCAGCAGCGGCTGGGCCAGCAGGGCGTAGAGATCAGAGGCCCACGGGAACAGACAGATAAACACCAACAGCAGTGCGATACCAGCGTTCATCAAACGCTTACGCAATTCGATAAGATGGGAGATAAAACTCTCGCTGCTGCTCATCAGGATTCGGGTAACGCCTTAGTTGATTTGACAGGAAGCGGGCTGGCAACGGACTGATTGATCTCTTGCACACCGGCATCAACCGCCTGCCCCGCCTGCTGCATCGATTGCTGCAAGGCGGCGGCTTCCGCCTGAACTTTTTGCTGTAACTGGCGATATTCATCCATCGCCATGTCGCGGGAAATATCGGCTTTAACGCCGTTCACATAACGCTGCGCGCGCCCATACAGATGCCCCAGAGTTCGGGCGACTTTCGGCAGGCGCTCAGGGCCGATGACGACTAGGGCGACCACCATCACGACCATCAACTCGGCGAAACTAAAGTCGAACATGCCGGTTTAGAGGTTGCTATGGGTCTTGCTTTTAACTTCACCTTCGATGGTTTGTCCATCTTCCTTGATCTGTTTGGCAGGTTCTTCAGCAGGGGTGCCCATGCCTTCCTTGAAACCCTTCACCGCCCCGCCCAGATCGCTGCCGATGTTGCGCAGCTTCTTGGTGCCAAATACCAGCATGACGACCACCAGAACAATCAACCAATGCCAAAGACTCATCGAACCCATACCGAACTCCTTAGATATTTAACTACGTTTAACCATAGGCGGAATGTTGCCGCCACCGATGACATGCACATGCAGATGAAAGACTTCCTGACCACCGCCGCGCCCCGTATTGATCACCGTGCGAAAACCGTCATCCAAGCCCTGCTCTTTGGCAAGTTTCGGCGCCAGCAAGAGCAGTTTACCCAGCATCGCCGCGTGACGCGGTTCTGCCTCCGCCAGTGAGTTAAGATGCGGCTTGGGGATTAGCAAAAAGTGGACCGGCGCTGCGGGATTAATATCGTGAAACGCCAGCACGTCGTCGTCTTCAAAGACTTTCCGGCAGGGAATCTCGCCGCGGGCTATCTTGCAAAACAGGCAATCGCTCACGCTCCACCTCGGCTGTTTTTTTCTGTAATCCCGGACAAGCCCTCCCGGCGCGCCAGCTCGGTCAATACATCGTCCGCCGACAAGCCGTGATGGGACAGCATCACCATGCAGTGAAACCACAAATCCGCCGTTTCATAAACGATGTGAGCCTTGTCGCCTTCTTTGCTGGCTAATATCGTTTCCGTCGCTTCTTCGCCAATTTTTTTCAAAATGGCATCTTCACCCTTACTGAACAGTTTGGCGACATAGGAGCTATCTGGAGACGCCAGTTTGCGCGACTCGATGGTTTGCGTAAGCGTTTGTAATATTGTCATTTTTTGTAAATCTCATCAGGGGATTTGAGCACTTCGTCCACCTCGCACCACTCACCCTGCTCCAGACGGGTAAAGAAGCAACTCTCGCGACCGGTGTGACAGGCAATGCCGCCCTGCTGCTCGATTTGCAGCAGAATCACATCCGAATCGCAATCGAGACGAATTTCTTTCACCTTCTGGATATGGCCGGATTCCTCACCCTTATGCCACAGTTTGCGACGCGAACGCGACCAGTAAACCGCCTCGGATTTTTGCCAGGTGAGCAACAGCGCCTCGCGATTCATCCATGCCACCATCAGTACGCGACCGGTGAGCGCATCCTGCGCAATAGCGGGAATCAGACCGTCATCCGACCAGTTGATCCGTTTGAGCCAGGGCTCATTTTTTTGCTCAGTATCCTGCATGCCGGGTTTCATAGCCTGACCTCGATGCCTTGCGTCGCCATAAATTGCTTAGCCTGCTGGACAGTGTATTCACCGAAATGGAAGATGCTCGCCGCCAGCACCGCATCCGCGCCACCTTGCGTCACGCCGTCCGCCAAATGCTGCAGGTTGCCCACGCCGCCGCTCGCGATGACCGGGATTTCCAGCGCGTTCGTCACAAGACGCGTTAATGCCAGATCAAAACCCTTTTTTTGCCCGTCGCGATCCATACTGGTCAGCAAGATTTCCCCCGCACCCAGCTGCTGCATTTTAGCAGCCCACTCGACGACATCAAGCCCGGTGGCTTTTCGCCCGCCATGGGTAAAGACTTCCCAGCGACCGGGTTCCACCTGCTTGGCATCGATCGCGACCACGATGCATTGAGAACCGTAACGGCTGGCCGCATCTGCCACCAACTGCGGATTGAGTACGGCCGAGGTATTGATGCTGACCTTGTCCGCACCCGCATTGAGCAGATTGCGCACATCGGACACCTCGCGCACGCCGCCGCCGACGGTCAGAGGAATAAATACCTGAGAGGCAACCTGTTCGATGATGCGAAAAATAATGCCTCTATCGTCCGAACTGGCGGTGATATCGAGAAAGGTCAACTCGTCTGCGCCCTGCTCGTCGTAGCGTTTAGCGATCTCGACCGGATCCCCTGCATCGCGCAACTCGACAAAGCTCACGCCTTTCACGACGCGCCCGCGCGTCACATCCAGACAGGGAATAATGCGTTTAGCCAGCATTACAGTCGAGGTGTCAGTTCGTCGGCCAAAGCCTGCGCCGCACGAAAATCCAGTGTGCCTTCGTAAATCGCGCGGCCTGTGATGGCACCCGTGATGCCTTCACCCTGCACGGCGCACAATTTTCGCACGTCATCCAGATTGGTGATACCGCCGCTGGCGATGACAGGCACATGCAATGGACGCGCCAGTTCAACCGTTGCTTCGATGTTGACGCCCGAGAGCATGCCATCGCGGCCGATATCGGTGTAAATAATCGCCTCAACACCGTAATCTTCAAAGCGCTTGGCAAGATCCGCTACGTCGTGGCCTGTGAGTTTTGACCAGCCGTTCACCGCAACTTTGCCGCCCTTGGCATCCAACCCCACCATGATGTGACCCGGAAACGCATCGCACGCCTCGTGCAGAAAACCCGGCACCTTGACAGCAGCGGTACCGACGATGATGTAGGTCACCCCCAGATCCAGATAACGTTCAATCGTTTCCAGATCGCGGATACCGCCGCCCAGTTGCACCGGCACATCGCTGCCGACCGAGGCGATAATGCTGCGCACCGCCGCTTCGTTTTTAGGTTTGCCGGCAAATGCACCGTTCAGATCGACCAGATGCAGGCGACGCGCGCCCTGATCAAGCCAATGCTGTGCCGTCGCGGCGGGGTCTTCGGAAAACACCGTGGATTCTTCCATCAAGCCTTGCTTGAGGCGTACACAATGACCGTCTTTTAAATCAATCGCAGGAATTATTAGCATGGCGAATAAATAGTGAGGTTAAGGATTCCAGTGTATAAAATTTTGCAGCAGTTTGAGCCCTGCCGCCTGGCTTTTTTCAGGGTGGAACTGCACCCCGAACAGATTGCTACGCGCAACCGCACACACGAACGGCTCCGGATAGTCGCTCGTGGCCTGAATCAGACTCTGATCTTGAGGTTTCACGTAGTAACTATGTACATAATAAAAACGCGCATCCTGAGCGATACCGTTCCACAGCGGATGATCGGTATGATGGCGAACCTGATTCCAGCCCATGTGCGGCACTTTAAGTTTATTGCCCTCGGCATCCTGCATACCGCCTGCGAAACGCAACACGTCGCCCGTCAAAACACCTAAGCCCGGCACATCGCCTTCTGCACTGTGTTCGAACAGCATTTGCAAGCCAATACAGATACCAAGAAACGGCTTGGTTTGCGCCGCATCAACCACCGCATTGCGCAAGCCACGCGCATCCAGTTCACGCATACAGTCGGGCATCGCACCCTGTCCGGGAAACACCACGCGCCCTGCCTGCGCAATCACGGCCGCATCATCGGTGACGACGATATCCCCAGTCGGCGCAACATGGCGCAAGGCCTGTTCGACCGAGCGCAAATTACCCATGCCATAATCAACTATTGCGACATCGACCATTTTCAGAGACACCCTTTGGTCGAGGGCATCATGCCTGCCATGCGCGGATCGACTTCGATCGCCATGCGTAGCGCACGACCGAACGCCTTAAAGATCGTCTCGGCCTGATGGTGCGCGTTAGCACCTGTCAGATTGTCGATATGCAAAGTCACCAGCGCGTGATTGACGAAGCCTTGAAAAAACTCATGAAACAGATCCACGTCGAATTCGCCGATCGTACCGCGCACGAACTCGCAGTTGAATACAAGCCCGGGCCGACCCGACAGATCGAGCACCACGCGCGAGAGTGCTTCATCGAGCGGCACATAAGCGTGACCGTAACGCGTCAGCCCCTTCTTGTCGCCCACCGCACGGGAAAATGCCTGGCCCAGCGTGATCCCCAGATCTTCTACGGTATGATGCGCATCAATATGCAGATCGCCACGTGCCACGACAGTGATATCGAGCAAGCCGTGACGCGCGATTTGATCAAGCATGTGATCTAAGAACGGCAAGCCCGTCTCAAAACTCGACTGCCCCGTTCCATCCAGATTGAGTTCGACGCTGATCTGCGTTTCCAGCGTGTTGCGTGTAACTTTTGCACTGCGCATGTTTGACCTCAAACAGTGTGGTAAATAGTGTAATGCTGCAAAAACTGCCGATTAATTGCGTCGAAACTCGCCTAATCGACTGTGCTTTGCAAACAATGTTGCAATGCCGCTATAAACAGCGCGTTTTGTTCGGGTGTACCGACTGTCACGCGCAAGCAATCCGTCAGCATCGGGTGTCCACCGTTCAGATTCTTGATCAGCACGCCGCGCTCTTTCAATCCGTTAAACACGCCGGTGGCATTTGCAATCCGGAACAGTAAAAAATTCGCTTCAGAATCAAAGACTGCAACGCCTTTGATTGCAGCGAGCGCCTGATGCAGCGCAACACGATCCTTTTTGATTTGTTCGGCCTGCCGCAACAGTACATCGTGGTTGTCCAGCAACTTTTGCGCGACCAGTTGCGGTAACACACCGACATTATACGGCAAACGCAGCTTTTCCAACTGAGCAAGCCACTGCGAACTACCGACCAGAAAGCCAAGCCGCAATCCTGCCATGCCGAGCTTAGAAAAAGTTCGCATCACCAATAGGTTCGGGTATTGCGCCAGCTGCGGCACAAAGCTGTCGCTGGCAAAAGCGTAATACGCCTCATCGATGACGACCAGCCCCGGGGATGCTTCGATAATCTCGCGCACCTGATCTTTGGCGAACAGGTTGCCGGTTGGATTATTCGGGTAGGCTAAAAACACCAGCGCAGGCTGTTCACGCCTGATCGCCGCCAGTGTCGCCGGAAAATCGAGCGAATAATCATCCGCTAACGGCACACCCACATAGCGCATGCCGACAAAGGTCGCGATCATCTTGTACATCACGAAAGACGGCTCGACCGAAAGCAGCACAGCCCCCGGCTTGTTGACCGCCATCGCCAGCAACTGAATCAGCTCGTCAGAACCGTTGCCCAGCAGTACGGACATCCCATCCGTCAATCCAAGTAGCTGTGCAATTTTTTCCTTGAGCTCGCGCGGGTCAGGATCAGGATAACGATTGATGTGCGCCGCCCCTACTAGTTGCGCGATTTCGTCTTGCAACGATTGCGGCACCAGATAAGGATTTTCCATCGCATCGAGCTTGATTAAGCCCGTACAGTCGGGCACATGATAGGCGGATAGCGCTTGAATTTCGGGACGAATCAGAGTTTGAACCAACTGGGATACGGATGACATAAAAGGCGATAGAACGTAATTGAAAATACGGTACGAAGCTTACCACAGCTCAATCTTTACTGCGCAAAAGACATGATGAAAAGCCGCCACGACCCTAGGCATTTTAAAAATTTTTAATCCATCACATGACAATCCGATTTTGCAAGTTTGTCATGCATTCGATTTACCCTCAACGCAGCTCAACTTGGCAATTTTCCTTACATAAACTCAATCGTTTGAATATTGATCACGGCCTCACTATATGCTGCGCGATAATGCAGCATCGCATACTCCTCCAACCTATCTTGATCAAAATTCCTTCTGATCATTGACATGTCTCGCCTCGCATATCAACACAGCGCCGCTTAGCAAACTTACTGATTAAAAAAAACAGGGGAGACTTTCGTCTCCCCTGTTTTAGTTTTCTGCCGGACGAGCTAACCGGTATTCTGGTTAACGAATCCTGTGCAAGCTTTGTTTAGCCTAAGCTTAGAACAATGCTTCCATCATCAGAGATGTAACGGTCTTGCCAACTGGCGCAGCCAATGTTGACCATGCTGTACCGGATTGAGCAGAATGTGTCAGGCTCAATTCGATGTTTTGTGCCAATTCGTAAGTTGCGCCAACCTGAATCGCGTTGTCAGTCAGCTTAGCACCAACCGCATCAACAGCACCGCTGTTAGCGTTACGGAATGCCAGTTGTACTGTTGCAATGCCTGGAATTACGCCCAGCTCAGCACCGATGTTGAAAGTAGAACGGGTAACTGCATTGTTTGCATTCAAAGCATTCAGACTGCCGATGATAGCTGGTGCTGTACCGTATGAAGCGTACACACCCAAGCCCAGACCTGAAACTTCGCCTTGAGCCTGGAAGTCGATAACAGTTGCCTTAACTTCGCCCAACAACTGAGAAGCGCCGCTGAATGACTGAATACCAGCACCCATGTCAAAACCGCCCGCTTCCATCAGACCTGCTACGCGAACGTAGGTCAATGGCAGAGAACCGGCTGTACTTGTACCTACACCAGCGATGTCGTACTTACCAACGTTGATGAAACCCAAGTTAGGGTTAGAAGCAACCAGAGACAAACCGGTAGCTGCTGTGTTTGTACGCAGATACTGTGATGCAGAATAAACGCCGGTGTGACCGCCGTTAGGGTTGCTAGATGCGCCAGCTGCGAAGTTACCGTTCAAGGCCGTCATCTTGTGCGTGTTAACTGCACCGGTGTTCAATGTTTCAAAGCTGTATGCAACGCCTTGGCCATTGCTGGTGTGTGCAACAACACCAACGCGTGCATCACCAACTGGGAACATCAATGCCAATTTAGCAGCGCCAGTACCAGCAGTCTTACCCAGACCCATTTCAGACAGGAAACCTGCGAATTCAGCGATGCGACCACCGTAAAACATTGACAGTTCGCCGCCTGAAGCAGGAACAAACCATGCACTGTTGCCACCCTTCAGGTTGCCAGTAGCGCCGCTTACTGATTCAGTACCGGTTGTAGTCAAAATACCGAAGTTCAGGTTAGCTGGGATGTCCAGATGTTCGCCTTCTACTTTACCTTGCGCGCCCATCATGGTGAAGCCGGCGCTCTTAAATGCGCGACCGAAACCATTCAACAATGGAAAATGCTGGAAGTGACATGCAGAGCAAGCCATGCCTGTTTGACGTGCAAAAACTGGAACAGCAGACGCTTCTGGAGCGAATGCAGCTGCGGCCATAACGGCTGCGATCGAAAGTACGATTTTCTTCATGATTTATCCTTAGTTAAATTTTTGAAGTGATTGCAAGACCTCCCTGCTTTCACTGAGGACGGACTTTATAGAAACACGACCTCAACTGCAAAATTTTATTTTCACACTGTTGTTTTTTTGCAACAAAGACAAAAAGGCAGGATTGAGGATTGAGGATTGCAAGGTGAGGATTGAGGATTGAGGATTGCAAGGTGAGGATTGAGCTATTTAATTTTTTCAGCAAGCGATCTTTTTAACCCCGAAAGCATCTTGCCAATTTCGTCCGTGTTCGACAGTAGTACAACAGCAGCATCCTCTCGAATAAAATCCAACCTGACTGCAATTTGAATCTGCGTTTCGAGCTCCATCAGTGAACCGAATGCAATTGATAAAAAATTCAGGTACGACGCCGTCGATTTTCGACCATGCCCTTCAGCGATATTAGAAGGAACAGAAACCGCAGCTCGCCTAATTTGTGAAGAAAGCCCGAAGCGCTCTTCAACTGGAAAGGTAGCGGTAACTTTGTAAATCTCCGTCACCAAGTCCATCGCCTTTTGCCAGACAATTAGTTCGCTATATTTCATCCTCAATCCTTCACGCAACAACTTAGGGTCTAGCCCTCTAGTTGTGCGGGGAATGCCCTTGCGGCATCAATCCTCAATCCTATATATGGTATGCCGCGCCGGTCATAACCTTACCATTCAGCTTCATCAGCATTTGCACGGGTTTAGGTAAGGGCGCGCCGCCCAACTCAACCGCCATCTCCGCGTGACCGATTTCATCCGTATACATCTGCGCCACAATTGCACGACTTTTTTCGTCCTGCACCGGTAATTTAGCCAGATGGCTCTGTAAATGACTGCCCACCTGCTGCTCGGTTTCTGATAAGAATCCCAGATTCCATTTATCCCCCAGCAAGCCGGCAAAGGCGCCAATCGATAAGGATGCCGTGTACCAGAACGGATTAAGCACACTCAAATGCCCGCCCAACTCATGCACCCGATGTGCCGTCCAGGCCAGATGCTCCGTCTCCTCTTCTGCCGCATGCTGCAATTTTTGCTGCACCAGCGGGTCACGCGCAGTCATCGCCTGCCCCTGATATAAAGCCTGCGCGCAAATCTCGCCACTGTGATTGACGCGCATCAAGGCGGCTGCCTGACTTTTTTCTGAGTCCGACATCGACGCCTCCATGACGTCGGCATCAGGATAGGGCCTTGCGCTGTGCGCCCGACTAAACAAGGTGCGTAACCCCTTGTCGAACTCAACGATAAAACGATCCAGATTTAACATGCCGCCCCCAAACTTTTCACGATCATGCAATGTAGAGAATTAAAAACGTCGCGTCAAATAAAAACGGCCACCCGAAGGTGACCGTTAAGTTTCTTTTTGCTAAACCCCGACTAGCGGGGAGGCAATTAGAATGAGTGAACCATACCTACACCAAAGCCAGACAATTTAGCGCCAGCAACTGAACCGACAACGGCTGTACCGCCGCTCAGGTTGTAGTTAGCGTTTGCGTCATTCTTCAGAGCAGAGTACATACCGTACAGTTCTGTGCGCTTGGAGAAGTTGTAACCGTAACGCAGGGACAACTGATTTGAACCAGAGTTAACAGTTGCACCCAGGTTACCAGCATTAACATAAGACAAACCAATGTTGCTAGCACCCATGGTGTACTTACCAGCCAATTCCCATGCATTGCGTGATGCAGATACACCAGCAGTAGTGCCAGTCAAGTTTTCATAAGTCAGACCAACCAGACCATTGTCAAACTTGTAAGCACCAACCAGACGGTTACCACTGCTCTTGTTGCCAGCAGTAGCGGCATTGGTAGCCAGCGTTGCATCCTTGAATGTTTCGTAGCCGTAAGCTGCGTAGAACATGTCATTTTCGTAAGTAGCTGACAAAGAAGCGACAGACTGGTTCAAAGTCGTGGTCTGAACGTTATCTGTACCGTATGCAACCTTAGCTTGGAAACCACTCAAATTTGGAGTCCAGTATTGAACAGAATTCTTCAAACGATTGTTAAAGTTGACACCGGCACTACCGGTACGACCCAGCACATTGATTGCAGAAGCGAAAGTTGTATTGTCAAACAGCTCAACCTTGTTGTGGCTAACCTTGTAAGGCGTATCCCAGATACCGATGAAAGCAGTACCGAAGTCGCCAGTCAGACCCACGTTGCTGTTGCGAGTACCGTTACCAAAACCGTTGCCGGCATTACCATTCAGATCAGCTTGAATTTCCAGCTGCCAAATGCTTTTCAGGTTACCGCCCAGATTTTCAGAACCCTTCAAACCCAAACGTGTTGCGTTTGAAGATACACGATTCAGACTATTAGATACGCCAGCGCCAACATTATTACTTGTAACGCCTTCAAAATCCGCATTCAACAAACCGTATACAGTTACGTTGCTGGTGTCAGCAAATGCTGGCGCTGAGATTGCTGCGGCGATAGCCAGAGCGATAATTTTCTTTTGCATAAAAACTCCTTAAATAGTGCGTTTTAACCGGCAGCACATGCTCCCGGCTGAATAGAAAGTCCGAACTCGCAAACTTCTGGAACGGATTATGCCCAAAGAAAAAATGCCCGCAACCCCATTCACGCATTTGTAACAAAAGTTTCACAAAGTGTTGTTTTTTTACAACAAGCACTTACAAACCCCTTACAAAAATACTTTTTCGAGCTCCTCACCCGGATTGTCGGCGCGCATAAACGCCTCGCCGACCAGATAACAGTCCACTTTATTCGCGCGCATCAGCGCGACATCGGTGGAATTTAAAATCCCGCTTTCGGTGACCACAATGCGATCACTGCCGATACGGGGCAAAAGATCCAGCGTATTTTGCAGACTCACCTCAAAGGTGCGCAGATTGCGGTTATTCACCCCGATCAAAGGCGTCGTCAATTGGAGTGCTGCGTCGAGCTCAATCGAATTGTGCACTTCGACCAACACCGCCATACCGAGACGATGCGCCAGCGCCTCGAATGCCTGCATCGTTGCAAGATCGAGCGCGGCGGCAATCAGCAATATCGCATCCGCTCCCATCGCGCGCGCCTGATAAATCTGGTATTCATCGACGATAAAATCCTTGCGCAATACAGGCAGATGACAGGCGGCACGCGCCAGCTTTAGATACTCGGGACATCCCTGAAAAAACTGCGCATCAGTCAACACCGACAGGCAAGCGGCCCCGTGTGCCTCATAGCTGACCGCAATCGCAGCGGGATTAAAATCCGCCCTTAAAACACCTTTGCTGGGACTGGCCTTCTTGATCTCGGCGATCACGGCCGACTTTCCCGCTGCAATTTTTGCGCGTACAGCCGCCACGAAATCTCGCGCAGGTGCGACGTGTTCCGCCTCGCTACGCAGCAGCTCTAATGGCTTGATGGCGCGTGCCGCGGCGACTTCCTGAGCTTTCACAGCCAGAATTTTATTCAATATGTCAGACATTTTGCATTCCTATTAACATTCCGCGCATTTTAACATCAAGCTGAATGCTAAAATGCGCCACCCTTCCGGCATGAAAGACATTATGGAAAATATTCAAGCATACATGCAGCAAGTGGGCATTGCAGCCCGAACCGCATCCCGCACCCTAGCGCAGGCCGACACGTCGGCCAAAAACCGTGCGCTGGGGGAAATTGCCACGACCTTGCTGGAACAATCCGCACTCATTCTGACCGCCAATTCACGCGATGTCGCTACCGCGCGTGCAGCGGGTCTGGATGAAGCCTCTATCGATCGCCTGACGCTGACGGAAAAAACGATCCGTGCTATGAGCGAGGGCTTGCTGCAAATCGCGCAACTACCCGATCTGATCGGCGCGATTACCGATCTTAATTTCCGCCCCTCGGGCATTCAGGTCGGCAAAATGCGCGTTCCGCTGGGCGTCATCGGCATCATTTACGAGTCACGCCCGAATGTCACGGCAGATGCGGCAGGCCTTTGCATCAAATCCGGCAACGCGGCGATTTTACGGGGCGGCTCGGAAGCCATTCATTCGAATCAGGCCATCGCAGCCTGCGTCCATGCGGGACTCAAAGCCGCAGGCCTGCCCGAGAGCGCAGTCCAGGTCGTTGCGACCACCGATCGCGCTGCTGTCGGCGAACTCATCACGATGAAGGAATACGTCGATGTGATCGTACCGCGCGGCGGCAAGAGCCTGATCGCGCGCATTTCAGCCGATGCGAAAGTGCCGGTCATCAAACATCTGGATGGCATCTGTCACGTGTATATCGACGATGAAGCTGATTTAGACAAGGCGATCCGTATTGCCGACAACGCCAAGACGCACCGCTACGGCGTATGCAATGCGATGGAAACCCTGCTGGTCGCCGAGGGAGTGGCCGCTCAAGTGTTGCCGCCGCTATGCAAGCTCTATCTCGAGAAAGGCGTAGAATTGCGCGGCGATGCTGCATGCTGCGCGCTGGTGCCGCACATGACGTTAGCGGTCGAAGAGGACTGGCACACCGAGTATCTCGCGCCTATCCTGAGTGTGAAGATCGTGACCGGCATGGATGAAGCAATCAATCACATCGCAACTTACAGCTCGCAGCACACCGACACCATCGTCACGGAAAATTACTCGCGCGCGATGCGATTTTTGCGCGAGGTCGATTCAAGTTCAGTCATGGTAAATGCGTCCACGCGTTTTGCCGACGGATTTGAGTATGGGCTGGGTGCTGAAATCGGCATCTCAACTGACAAGATACACGCACGCGGCCCGGTCGGCTTAGAAGGACTGACGTCGCAAAAATACATCGTATTAGGTAGCGGACAGATCCGCGTTTAACGACTAGAGAGAACAATATGAGCCAAACCATTGAAGTAAAAGTACCGGACATCGGCGATTTCAAGGATATCGCCATCATCGAAGTATCCGTTAAGACCGGGGATACCGTGACGGCGGAACAGTCGCTGATCACGCTGGAAACCGACAAGGCCGCCATGGAAGTGCCGAGCCCTGCCGCTGGCGTCGTCAAGGAACTGAAAGTCAAAGTGGGCGATAAGGTATCAAAAGGCTCGATGGTGCTGGTGCTCGAAGTTCCCGATTCCGGCATCAAAATTCAATACGACGCAGATCCGAAACCGGATGCGGGAGCCCGGAGTCAGGATGCAGCGACTTCTGAACCCCGAATCCCGAATCCTCAATCTTCTGATATTCACGCCGAAGTCGTTGTCCTAGGTGCCGGCCCCGGCGGCTACACTGCTGCGTTCCGCGCCGCCGATTTGGGCAAGCAGGTTGTGATGATTGAGAAGCACAGCAGTCTGGGCGGTGTGTGTCTCAACGTCGGCTGCATCCCGTCCAAGGCGCTGCTGCATGTCGCAAAAGTCATCTCTGAGGCCGAAGAAGTCAGCCATCACGGCGTCACTTTCGGCAAACCCGCCATCGACATCGACGCGATCCGCAGCTGGAAAGAGAGCGTCGTCAACAAGCTGACCGGCGGCTTAAAGCAACTGGCTAAGCAACGTAAGGTTCAGGTCGTACAAGGCGTGGCGAAATTCGTGTCCGCCAATTCGATTTCAGTTGCAACACCAGAGGGCGAAAAGCTCATCACCTTCGATCACGCGATCATCGCCGCAGGGTCTAGTGTCGCGCGCATTCCGGGCTTTCCTTACGACGATCCGCGCATCATCGATTCGACCGGCGCACTGGCGCTGCAGGATGTACCGAAACGCCTGCTGATTTTGGGCGGCGGCATTATCGGCCTTGAAATGGCGACCGTGTATGACGCACTGGGCTCTAAAATTTCTGTCGTCGAACTGATGGATCAGCTGATCCCAGGCGCCGATAAGGATATGGTAAAACCGCTGCACACCCGCATCGCCAAACGCTACGAGGCGATTTATCTCAAGACTAAAGTCACCAAAATAGAATCCCTGCCCGAAGGCCTGCGCGTCACATTTGAAGGCGAGCAAGCGCCCGAACCACAACTGTACGACCGCGTACTGATGGCGGTCGGTCGCCGCCCCAATGGCCGTGAAATCAATGCGGAAGCTGCAGGACTCACGGTCAACGATCGCGGCTTTATCCCGGTTGATAAACAGCAGCGCACCAATGTACCGCACATCTTTGCGATCGGCGATATCGTCGGCGACCCGATGCTGGCGCACAAGGCGGTACACGAAGGCAAAGTGGCGGCTGAGAATATCGCCGGACACAAGGCATATTTTGAACCGCTGACCATTCCATCGGTCGCCTACACCGACCCTGAAATTGCTTGGATGGGTCTAACCGAAACACAGGCAAAAGCACAGGGGATCGCCTACGAAAAGGGCGCATTCCCGTGGGCCGCTTCCGGTCGCGCACTGTCAGTCGGACGTGAAGAAGGCATGACCAAGGTGCTGCTCGATCCTGTGAGTCGCCGTATTCTGGGCGCTGGCATTGTCGGCGTGAACGCGGGCGAACTGATTGCGGAGGCCGTACTCGCGCTGGAAATGGGCGCAGATATGGAAGACATCGGTCTGACCATCCACCCGCACCCGACCTTGTCTGAGACACTCTGTTTTGCCGCAGAAATGGCCGAGGGCACCATCACCGATCTGCTGCCACCGCGCAAAAGGGGCTAAACGTGAAATTACGTTACCTGCCGTTTATCACCTTTGCACTGCTGTGCTCTTCCGCTCAGGCGTTTGATCTGGGCGGGCTGAAGGACCAGCTTAAAGCGGCTACTGCTCAACCGGCACCTGCGACGCCTGCCGCTAACCCGGCGGGCTTGACCGGCATCAGCAAAACCGATCAGGTAGGCAGTTTAAAACAGGCGCTGACGCAGGGCGCCGAAACCGCTGTAGCGAGTCTTGCCAAAGAGAACGGTTTTCTGGGCAACGACAAAGTGCGTATCCCGTTGCCGGCCAGCCTGCAAAAGGCCGACAGCCTGATGCGTACGCTCGGCATGGGTAAATATGCGGATGAGTTGACCACTTCAATGAACCGCGCAGCGGAAGCGGCCGTCCCCGAAGCCAAAACCCTGCTGGTCGGCGCCGTAAAAAACATGTCGGTCGCTGATGCCAAAGGCATTTTGATGGGTGGCAACGACTCAGCTACGCAATATTTCCGCAAAAACACCGAGGCGGCGTTAACAGGAAAATTCAAACCGATCGTCAACAAGTCGATGCAGAAAGTGAAGTTCGCTGAAAAATACGACCAGTTCGCAGGACAGGGCGCAAAGCTGGGTGTAGTCGACCCGCAGGATGCAAAACTTGACGACTACATCACCCGTAAAGCCATGGACGGTCTGTTCCTGATGATGGCTGAACAGGAAAAAGCCATCCGCGCCAACCCGATGCAGGCCGCGGGTTCTCTGGCACAGAAAGTCTTTTCGGCAATCAAGTTCTAAGTACCCGAACCTGATCGCCGGCTAAATCATGCAGAGCGGGGTCAACTCGGCTGCCCTAAACGAAAAACAAGCTTAATGACTCCAAAATTCGGACGGAACGACCCTTGCCCATGCGCTAGCGGCAAAAAATACAAGCGATGCTGTCAGTCGAGCGAGCAGACCGCGCCAGCACCTCGGCCACCAAGCGAAACGGATGTTTCAGCCTCCATTCAAACAGCACTTGCGCATCATCAGGCCGGGCATCTTGCGCATGCTGAAGCTATTTATACGCAGATCATTCAGAACAGCCCCCGGCATCCTGACGCACTACATTATCTGGGCATGCTCGCCAGCCAGACAGACCGTGGTGAGATGGCAGTGACGCTGATCCGCAAGGCGATCCATATCGCGCCGTCCCATTTGATGCATTTCAATCTGGCGACTGAACTCCGCCGCCAGACCAGATTTGAGGAAGCGGCAGAAAGTTTTCGCAATGCGCTCGCACTTAAGGCGGATTTTTTCGAAGCTTATTACAGCCTAGGGCAGCTTCTCCAGGATATGGGCGAACATGCAGAAGCAGAAGCCTGTATCCGCAAAGCAGCAGACCTCAGCCCTGAATACGCAGATGTGTACGTCGCGTTGGCGAGCATATACAACGACCTCGGGAATTTTGATGCCTCGCGATCGGCGCTAACCAGCGCATTGAGCATCCAGCCACAACACCCTGCCGCCTGGGCCATGCTATCCCAGACACGGAAAATGACTCTGGAAGATCAGGCCTGGTTGAACACCGCCCTCAGCCTGATCGAAACGCAAACGATGTCGCTTGACCAGCAAACCGAATTATTGTTTGCCGTCGGAAAATACTATGACGACACGCGTCAATTTGACTTGGCATTCCCCGCCTATCAACAGGCGAATGAGCTCAAGAAAAAAATTGACGGCTCCTTTGATCGTGCCCGATTCACTCAATTCATAGACGCTATCATCAACGCTTATGGTGCACCTGAACAGATGCAGGATAGGGAAGGTGCCAGCCAGTCTGAACGGCCTGTGTTCATCGTAGGCATGCCGCGTTCAGGCACCTCGCTCATCGAACAGATAATAGCTTCACACCCCGCCGCCTATGGTGCAGGAGAACTGGAGTTCTGGTCCCAATACGGCCTGAGCAATGAATATGCGACACTCAAAAATTTGAATAAGACGCAAATCGCCAAGCTCGCACAGGCATACGAACAGTTAATCCGGCAGTGCGACCCGCTAGCCGCCAGAGTCATTGACAAGATGCCCAGCAATTTTTGCTGGGTCGGATTAATAAAAACTGTCTTCCCACATGCAAAATTCATCCACGCGCAGCGTAATCCGGCAGACATATGCCTATCCATCTATTTTCAGAATTTCAAGTTCAGGCATCCTTATGCAGCCGATCTAAATGATCTAGCCTATTACTATGATGAATATTCAAGACTGATGGCTCACTGGACATCGGCACTGCCAACAGATAGCCTACTTGCTGTGTCTTACGAGGAACTGGTCAGCGCCCCTGATACTTGGATACCAAAAATAATTGAATTCATCGGACTGGACTGGGATGAACGATGCCTGAACTTCCATCGCACCGAACGCAAAGTGGCAACCCTCAGCAACTGGAGCGTAAGACAAAAGCTCTACCTGAGTTCAAAACAACGTTGGCGCAATTACCAGTCACACATAGCGCCACTACTTGGCTTGCTAGATTCCGATCCATCCGGCAAGTGATCGCCCCCCTTGACCGAAACCGCCAGCCTGATCTCACTCTTTGCCAGCAGCTTTCTGGGCGCCACGCTGCTGCCCGGCGGCTCGGAAGCCGTGCTGTTCGCCGTCCTCAAAGCCTATCCGGATTCATTGTGGACAGCGCTTTTAATCGCGACATTCGGCAACACGCTGGGCGGCATGGTGAGTTTTTATATGGGCTGGCTGCTGCCACAGACCCAGCAACTCAAACACGTCGAAAAGGTACGCCGCTTTGGCACGCCGGTTTTACTGCTGGCGTGGTTACCCCTGTTAGGCGATGCATTGTGCCTTGCGGCCGGCTGGTTGCGCCTGTGCTGGTGGCAGGCTGCGCTGTTCATGGCCATCGGCAAATTCGCAAGATACTGGATAATTGCACAAATCTAGAGAGTGGAAAAAACACTCACCACTCACCACTCACCACTCACCATTTTCAATCCCCAACTCACACCGAACCCGGTGACATCCGTCCCCACCGCGCCCAGCCCCTCTTCGCAGCGAACGGCGGACAAATCGACGTGCAGCCAGGGCGTATTTTTTTCGACGAAGCGGTTTAAAAAACGCATCGCCAGAATATGATCCGCCCCGCCTTCCAGCGTGCACTGTTTGATGTCGGCAAACTTGGATTCAAGCTCTGCCTCATAGTCTTCATCCATCGGAAACGCACACAGCCGCTCGCCGGTCTCGCGCCCGACCGACACCGCACGCGCAAGCAGCGCATCGGAATTCCCCAGCACGCCCGAATAGCGGTTGCCGACCGCCTCCACCATGCTGCCGGTAAGCGTCGCAAAATCGATCATCAGATCGGGTTTTTCACGCGAGGCTAGCGTCAGGGTATCGGCCAGCACCATGCGCCCTTCGGCATCGGTATGGATCACTTCGATGGTCGTGCCATTGAGCGCGACCACGATATCGTTCTGCTTGTAGGCTTTCGCGCTGATGTGGTTTTGCGCAATCGCAAGATAACAGTCGATATTGACCGGTAGTTTTTGCTGCGTGGCGCCCAGTAAAATACCCAGAGCGACCGCCGAACCGTTCATGTCTTCATGCATGTTGTGCATATAGCGTGAAGGCTTCAGATTGTGACCGCCGGTATCAAAACAGATGCCCTTGCCGACCAGCGCCACGGTTTTTTTTGCTTTCGAATGTCGGTACGACAGATGCACGATCGCCGCATCTTCCACCTCGCTGCCCTGCGCCACGGCGACAAAGGCGCCGGCACCCATCTTGCGCAGCGCCTTCATGTCGTATTCTTCGCACTTCCAGCCATGCTCCACGGCAAGCTTTGCAATGTGGCGGCGATAGATCGCGGGAGTCAGCTCATTGGGCGGGGTCACGGTCAGCGTGCGGCACAGCAGATTCCCCTCAGCCTGTGCGCGGATCGCATCGAAACTGCCCGTAAAGCCGTGCAATACGATTTGTTTCAGCGGCTTGCTGTCATCTTTCTTTTTGTGCACAGGCAACGGCGCACCGTTGGTCCAGGCTACGTACAGGGCAAGCTCTGCCGAGCGACGGCACTCAGACTCCTCGCCTGTCACCACAATCGCGATCTGTTTCGGATGTTCTTCCAGCAGAAGCTGAAGCGCTTTTCTCACCTGCACCTGCAGCGCGAAAGTGTCTTTTTCGAAATCCAGCATCACCCAGACGATCAGCGTGCCATCGGGCAAACTGGCCGCAACCGGCGATTTCGCAAGTTCAGCAACCTTCATGTCGCGCCGCGCTAAAACGGCCTTGAGCTGTTCAGCGTGCGGCAGACCATCAGGAATTTTTTTGGATTTTGGAGCAAGTACCAGCAGATGACTGGCAGCGGGTAAGGTGGGGGAAACGTTGAGCTGTGCTAACATTGCATCCTCGATAAATGACAGATACTGTCATTATCCCTGAAAAAATCCTTTTTCCGCAGATTGCACAGATTACCGCAGATTCCAGGATGAATCACACGCTGTAACCATCTGTAAAATATGCGGATTTAATCTGTGTAAATCTGCGTAATCTGCGGATGGAAGTTTTTATGCGCACCTACCTCAATCTCATGCAACACGTGCTGGATAACGGCACCAAAAAATCCGACCGCACCGGCACCGGCACGGTCAGCGTATTCGGCTACCAGATGCGCTTCGATCTGGCACAGGGTTTTCCGCTGGTGACCACCAAGAAGTGCCACATGAAGTCCATCATCCATGAACTGCTGTGGTTTTTACAGGGCTACACCAACATCGGCTACCTGAAAGAACACGGCGTCAAAATCTGGGACGAATGGGCGGATGAGCACGGCGATCTGGGACCCGTTTACGGCCATCAATGGCGCTCGTGGGAAGCGGTAGATGGTCGCGTAATCGACCAGATCAAGATCGCGGTGGATCAGCTCAAAAACAATCCCGATTCGCGCCGCATCATCGTCTCGGCCTGGAATGTCGGGGAACTCGATAAGATGGCGCTCGCGCCCTGCCATGCCTTCTTCCAGTTCTACGTATCAGAGGGCAAGCTTTCCTGCCAGCTCTACCAGAGGAGCGCCGACATATTCTTAGGCGTGCCGTTCAATATCGCAAGCTACGCGCTGCTCACCCTGATGATGGCGCAGGTCTGCAATCTTGAACCGGGTGATTTCGTACACACCTTCGGCGATGCGCATTTGTATCTGAATCACCTTGAACAAACACAATTGCAACTGTCGCGCGAACCGCACCCGCTGCCTATGATGCACATCAATCCCGATGTGAAAGACATCTTCAGCTTCAAATACGAGGACTTCACACTGACAGGTTACGACCCGCATCCGGCCATTAAAGGGAAAGTAGCGGTATGAGCCCCTGCATTGTGGTTGCCATGGCGAAAAACCGCACCATAGGCGTGAACAACACGCTGCCCTGGCGCTGCCCCGAGGATCTAAAGCATTTTAAGACGCTCACCATGGGCCATCACATGATCATGGGCCGCAAGACCTTCGATTCGATCGGCAAACCCTTGCCCGGGCGTACCACGGTGGTTGTCACCCGCGACAGAAACCTCAAGATCGACGGCTGTTTGATCGCACACTCGCTGCCCGAAGCACTCGCTGCCTGTTCTGATGAACCTGTATTCATCGTGGGCGGGGCCGAGATTTACGCGCAAGCCTTACCGCTGGCCGACACGCTATACATCACCGAGATTCAGCAGGATGTTGCGGGGGATGCGCATTTCCCAAATTTTGATCCGTCCGCATGGCAGGAAGTCGCACGCGAAATTCGCACTCAGGAATTGCCTCAGCCGCTGGAATATCATTTCGTTACTTATCGCAGGGCAACATGAATACACTCGAACTGCTCGCTCCGGCGAAAAATGCCGACATCGGCCGCGAAGCGATTTTGCACGGCGCCGATGCGGTGTATATCGGCGGACCTTCTTTTGGAGCACGCCACAATGCCGGCAATTCGATGGCAGACATTGCAAAACTGGTCGGCCATGCGCACAAATACAACGCGCAGATTTTCGTCACGCTCAACACTATGCTGCACGATGCGGAACTGGAAGAGGCCCGACAACTGGTCGTTAATTGCTACGAGGCGGGCGTCGATGCGCTGATTGTGCAGGACATGGGATTGCTGGAACTGGACCTGCCGCCGATCGCGCTGCACGCCTCGACCCAGTGCGACATCCGCACGCCGCAAAAGGCAAAATTTTTATCGGATGCAGGTTTCTCCCAGATCGTGCTGGCGCGGGAGTTGAATCTCAAAGAGATCGCTGCCATACGCGCGGCAGTCCCTACTGACACGCTCATCGAACACTTCATCCACGGCGCGCTGTGCGTCGCCTATTCAGGCCAGTGCTACATCAGCCATGCGCATACGGGGCGCTCAGCCAATCGCGGCGACTGCTCGCAGGCGTGCCGCCTGCCCTATACGCTCGAAGACGATAAGGGGCGCATCGTGGCGTTCGACAAGCACCTGCTCTCCGTGAAAGACAACAACCAGAGCGATAATTTGCGCGCCCTGATCGACGCCGGCGTGCGCAGCTTCAAAATCGAAGGGCGCTACAAGGATATGTCGTATGTGAAGAACATCACAGGCCATTATCGCCGGCTGTTTGACGAAATACTCAATGAAAGCCCAGAACTTGTCGCATCCTCCAGCGGAAAAACAAAATTGCTGTTTACGCCCGATCCTGACAAAACTTTCCATCGCGGCGCGACAGATTACTTTACCAACGGCCGCCGTGACGACATAGGGGCATTTGACGCACCCTCTTTCGTCGGAACGCAGTTAGGCACCATCACCGCCGTCGGTGCCGACTGGTTCGATCTGGAAACAGATGAGACGCTCGCCAACAGCGATGGCCTCAATTATCTGAACAATCGCGACATCGTCGGCCTGCAGGCGAATATCGTCAAGCCACAGACCGAAGGGGTATGGCGCATCTGGCCCAATGAGCCGATAAGCCAGCTTGCAGGCTTGCGCAAAGGCATTGCTGTTAACCGCAACCGCGATCACAGCTGGGAGCAGGTGCTCACTAAAAAATCTGCCGAGCGCCGCATCGAAATCCGCGCTCATTTTTCCGACAGCAAGGATGGATTCAGCCTGACCTTGCAGGACGAGGACGGCGTAAAAGCGACCGCTACGATCCCGTGTGACAAACAGGCCGCCCTGCACCGTGATGAGGCAGAAAACGCATTGCGCGAGCAGCTCGCGCGTTTCGGCAGCAGCGATTTTGTTTTGAAAGAACTCGATGTCAACTGGTCAAAACCCTGGTTTGTGCCAAGCTCGCTGGCTAACCGGCTGCGCCGCGATGCGGTCGAAAAACTAGAAGCCGCGCGCCATCTGGCCTATGCTCGCCCTGCCCGCAAAACTGCCCGTGACGCAATTTATCCGGATGAAGCGCTCACCTATCTGGCCAACGTCAACAATCATTCAGCCCATGCCTTCTATACCCGGCATGGCGTGAAACTGATCGAATCAGCTTACGAGGCACATGAAGAAAAAGATGAAGTCTCTTTAATGATTACGCGCCACTGCCTGCGCTTTTCATTGAGTCTGTGCCCAAAACAGGCAAAAGGGGTCATCGGCGTTCAGGGCAAGGTACGCGCAGATCCAATGACACTGGTCAATGGCAGTGAACGATTGACGCTGAAATTCGACTGTCGCGCCTGCGAAATGCATGTGATGGGCAAAATCAAGAAACACATCTTAAAATCCGTACCGGTGACCTTTCACCCGCGCGGAGTAAAACGCTGATGTTCGCGCTGCCCTCGATCGCGAATCTGATCATTTCAACGTTGGTGTTTTTTATCGCAGCCTGGTATATCAACCGCTATCTGGATGAACAGGGCATCCCCACAGGCATGACACGCAGCCTGCTGGTCTTTACGCTCGCCTCCCTTGTATCGTGGGGCTCAGGTGAGGTCGTGGACTGGCTGAACGGCACGCCCCCCGCACCAACCGACTTGTCGAATCTGCTAAAACGCACGAACTAACACCGGCTGCCCACGCATTTCAAGCGGACAATCTCTGCTGCGTTAAATCGCATCCATCTCAAACCAATCGCTCAATGAGCGACTTTCTCCCAGCCCTGCAAGGCGCTGATCAATGGCATCGTGATTGCCCCACACCACGCTGGGCAAGCGCCCCTCATCCACCTGTAATTCAATATCATGACAATACAGCCCCTTGTCGCGCTGCACGTAAAAGCCGTAGGTGCGGCACGCGACCGGCCGCTGGTGATAGACCGGACAGGTGCCATTTGAGCGATCCAGCAGCGGGCAAGTGAGGGGACGATCCTGCTGGCAGCGGATGGCAAGCATATTGCCGCGAATCTCTTGAAGTCGTTCCGCTGACAACGCTGCCAAGCCCTCACGGAGTAACGCCCACTCTGCGCATGTCAATTGAGGTATCTCGGCCAGGCGACGGCAGCAACCATCGCACCCTTTGCCGCACAGCCAGTCGGCATGCCCCTCCAAAATGGTGTGTACGCGTACGTCGATGTCGGAATGGAGTTGGGCTAGGCCTGTCATATGATAATTTAAAATATACAAAACAAAAAAGCCCGGAACTTTCGTTCCGGGCTTTTTAACAAGCGCTAATTAAGCAGCTTGGATGTTTGAAGCTTGCTTGCCCTTAGGACCTTGCGTAACTTCAAAACTTACTTTTTGACCTTCTTGAAGGGTCTTGAAACCGTTCATGTTGATCGCTGAGAAGTGTGCGAACAGATCTTCGCTACCATCATCAGGAGTTACGAAACCGAAACCTTTTGCATCATTGAACCACTTAACTGTACCAGTTGCCATGTGACTACTTCCTTTTTTAAAAACACGGGAAAAACTCCCGCAAAACCATTTGATCGAAGATTGCACATGGTAAAACCAGTACTGCAGTGACTTTGAATCAAACACGAAGGTGACTTTATACGCTATTTTTTAAACCTGATCAAGAAAATTTTAAAAACTCGCGCCAGACAACAAATATTACCTCACACAATCCACAAAATAGCGCTTCACGCCATCCACTTCCTCGGCAACCAGACCGTGTATATCAGTCTCGAAACCGGGTAATTTCTGGCTGAAATCGCGTGCGAACTTCAGATAATCGATAATCGTTTTGTTAAACATTTCACCCGGAATCAGCAACGGGATACCCGGCGGATAAGGCGTGAGCAGCACCGCGGTAATGCGACCTTCCAGATCGTCGATTTCCACACGATCGAGCTCTTCATGCGCCATTCTGGCAAAGGCATCGGACGGCTTCATCGCCGGCTGCATATCGGACAGATACATCTCGGTCGTCATGCGCGCGACATTATGCAGCTTATAGGCATCGTGTATCTGCTGGCAAAGATCGCGCAATCCCGTGCGCTCGTAGCGCGGATATTTAGCGGCAAACTCGGGCAAAATACGCCACAGCGGCTGATTCTTATCGTAATCATCCTTGAACTGCTGGAGCGCGGTCAGCAGCGTATTCCAGCGTCCCTTAGTGATGCCGATGGTAAACATGATGAAGAATGAGTACAGACCGCATTTTTCGACGATCACGCCGTGTTCGGCCAGATACTTGGTGACCATCGAAGCTGGAATCCCGTTATCGGAAAAATCACCATCCACGTCCAACCCCGGCGTGATGATCGTTGCCTTAATCGGATCGAGCATATTGAAGCCTTCGGCCAGATCGCCGAATCCGTGCCACTTGTCGGACGCTTTCAACACCCAGTCTTCGCGCGAACCGACACCCTCTTCGGCGATCACATCCGGCCCCCAGACCTGAAACCACCAGTCCAGCCCGAATTCCTCGTCCACCTTGCGCATCGCACGACGAAAATCCAGCGCTTCGGCAATGGACTCATCGACCAGCGCAGGCCCGCCCGGCGCCTCCATCATCGCTGCCGCCACATCGCAGGACGCGATAATCGCGTACTGTGGACTGGTGGACGTGTGCATCAGATAGGCTTCGTTGAAAATGTATTTGTTCAGCTTGCGGTTTTGCGGCTCACGTATCAAAATTTGCGAGGCCTGAGAGAGGCCTGCGAGCAATTTATGCGTGGACTGCGTCGCGAAAATCATCGATTCCCGCGCCTGAGGACGATCTTTTCCAATCGCGTGCATGTCCTTATAAAAATCGTGGAACGCCGCGTGCGGCAGCCACGCCTCATCGAAATGCAGCGTGTCGATGCGACCGTCCAGCATTTCTTTCAACATTTCGACGTTATAGACGATGCCGTCGTAGGTACTCTGCGTGATAGTCAGAATGCGCGGCTTCTTGGTCTTGTCTTTGATAAACGGATTCGCGTCGATCTTACGCTGGATGCTCTCAGGCTCGAACTCGGACTTTGGTATCGGCCCGATGATGCCGTAATGATTGCGGGTCGGCGTCAAAAATACCGGCACAGCGCCCGTCATCATGATTGAATGCAGAATGGACTTGTGGCAGTTGCGATCCACGACGACGATATCGTCGGGTGCGACCGTCGAGTGCCAGACGATTTTGTTCGACGTCGAGGTACCATTGGTGACAAAGAACAGGTGATCCGAGTTAAAGATACGCGCGGCATTGCGTTCTGACGCGGCAACCGGCCCTGTGTGATCGAGCAACTGACCCAGTTCATCCACCGCATTGCACACGTCAGCGCGCAACATGTTCTCGCCAAAAAACTGATGGAACATCTGGCCCACAGGTGACTTCAGAAAAGCCACGCCACCCGAGTGCCCGGGGCAATGCCACGAATAGGAACCGTCCTGCGCGTAATGGAGCAAGGCACGGAAAAACGGCGGCGCCAAAGAATCCAGATAGGAGCGCGCTTCACGGATAATGTGGCGCGCCACGAACTCCGGCGTATCCTCATGCATGTGAATAAAGCCGTGCAGCTCGCGCAACACATCATTCGGAATGTGGCGCGAGGTCCGCGTCTCACCATACAGATAGATCGGAATATCTTCGTTCTTGAAACGGATCTCTTCGACAAAGGCGCGCAGACTCTTGAGCGCAACTTCCGTTTCTTCAGCACTGCCGCCGCCAAACTCCTCGTCATCGATGGACAGCAAAAATGCCGACGCCCGGCTTTGCTGCTGCGCGAAAGAGGTCAGGTCACCGTAACTGGTTACACCCAGTACTTCCATACCCTCTTTGACCAGCGCATCGGCCAGCGCACGTATGCCTAATCCGCTGGCATTTTCGGAACGAAAATCTTCATCGATGATAATTATGGGAAAACGAAATTTCATGAACGGCTCCTTGCAAGCGAACTGTAAAAATAAAATTGACTATAGTTCGTCAAACGGGGTAAAGACAGAGTTTCAGTGAAGGCATTGCCTTCGGCGACGCCGGAACTAAAACGAAATTTCATTTGCTGCTCCTTGAACGCGAGGAATAAGACGCGAATATACTAGGGCTGATTAAACGTGGGAGAAACAGAGTTTGCGAGCTTTTGCCATTTGGCAAAATGCCTGCGTACATCATTTCATTGAGGACCTTGCCTTTGGCAAGGCCGAAACTAAAGCGTTGTTCATAGTCTGACTCTCAGTGAGTATAACGAATTGGCGCGGATTGTCGCAGATTTACGGAGCAGCGCAAGTGTGTTATTAATCTTGGGGCGAATAAGAATCCACAAGCTCTGCGATCAAGCCGGTTAACACCTGCCTGACCTGCTTTGAATCAACGCCCATCAGCACGGCATCATCCAGTGCATCCTGACAAATCTGGCGGATTTCTTGTAAATTCTCGCTCATCACCTTGTTCTTTTCCACGCAGGCGACGACCTCACCTTTGGGCGATCGCCAAATTATCGGTTTGATCTGTGACAAAGGCATTACATTTTCGGCAAAGTAACGCCAACCTGCCCCTGATACTTGCCGCCGCGATCCTTGTAGGACGTCTCGCATTCCTCATCGCTCTCGAAAAACAGCACCTGTGCGATGCCTTCGTTGGCGTAAATTTTGGCTGGCAGCGGCGTGGTATTGGAGAACTCCAGCGTCACATAACCTTCCCATTCAGGCTCGAACGGCGTGACGTTAACGATGATGCCGCAACGCGCATAGGTCGATTTACCCAGACAAACCGTCAACACCGAACGGGGAATGCGGAAGTATTCCACCGTGCGCGCAAGCGCAAACGAATTGGGCGGGATAATGCAGTAATCTGCGGTCACTTCCACAAAGGAATTCGGATCGAAATTTTTAGGGTCGACGATGGTGCTGTTGATATTGGTAAACAGCTTGAATTCGTTCGAGCAACGGATATCGTAGCCATAGCTCGACGTGCCGTAAGACACGATGCGTTTGCCATCCACCTCTTTGACCTGATTGGGTTCGAACGGCTCTATCATGCCGTGCTGCTCCGCCATCCGGCGTATCCATTTGTCTGATTTAATGCTCATAGTTTTTAAGTGCAATGAATAAAGGAGAATTGAAAATTGAAAATATTAAATCCATATTTAGATTTTAGTTATCAACTATCAATTGCCAATTGTCCATTATCACTGGCCTTTCTTAAGTATTTTGTACGACAATTTTCGGGAAAGCTGCGCTGTGATCCTGCGCCATTTCCGCAACCTTCACAGCCACGCGGCGCGCAATCTGCTTGTACACTTTAGCAATCGAACCATCTGGATCAGCCACTACAGTAGGCACTCCCGAATCGGCCTGTTCGCGTATCGAAATATCCAACGGCAACCCGCCCAAAAATTCGGTATCGTAATCGGCACACATTTTTTCTCCGCCGCCCGCGCCAAAGATATGCTCTTCATGGCCGCACTTTGAACAGATGTGCGTGCTCATATTCTCGACGATGCCGATAATCTTGATACCGACTTTTTCGAACATTTTCAGCCCCTTACGCGCATCCAGCAGTGCGATATCCTGCGGCGTCGTGACGATGACGGCACCTGTGACCGGCACTTTTTGCGACAGCGTCAACTGAATGTCGCCCGTCCCTGGCGGCAGATCCACCACCAGATAGTCGAGATTGTCCCAGCGCGTCTGACGCAGCAACTGGTCGAGCGCCTGCGTCACCATCGGGCCGCGCCAAATCATCGGCGCATCATCCCCTGCAATCATATAGCCGATCGACATCGACTGAATGTCGTGATTAATCATCGGCTCCATCGACTGACCGTCGCGTGACACCGGTTGCCCCGAGATGCCCAGCATCATCGGTTGCGACGGGCCGTAAATATCCGCGTCCAGCATCCCGACCCGCGCACCTTCAGCGGCGAGCGCCAGCGCCAGATTCACGGCTGTCGTGGATTTACCCACGCCACCCTTACCGCTTGCGACTGCAATGATGTTTTTGACGCCGTCGACCAATTTGACGCCGCGCTGCACCGCGTGCGGCACAACTTTACTGGTAACCGTAACGCTGACCTTGCCAACCCCCGGCAACACGGCTTTCAGTTGCGTCTCGACCATGACGCGAATCTCGTCCCACACACTTTTGGCAGGATAGCCCAGCAGGATATCCAGCGACACATCGCAACCGGAAATTTTAATATTCTTGACGGATTTCCCTGTGACAAAATCGCGATGCGTGTTGGGGTCGATCAAATTCTTCAACGCACTTTGCACATCCATATCGCTAAAACTCATCGCTGCCTCTATTCGGTAATAAATAATACGAGAGCGCAATTCTAACTGATGTTAGGAATACACATAAAAAAGCTTGATACACAAAAAGGGAGAAAAGCCATTTTTCTAAAATAAATCAATCACATGAAAACAGATCCATACCTGATCTCGCCAACGGTTTAATACTTGGGATAATTGGGAATGCTCACGGCATCCTCATCGAAGACACCCTCGGCCGCTTCTGTATGGCAGGCATTGCAGTTGCTCAGCGATTTCACCTTTTTATTGCCCTTGATCATCTTATCGGGAATGTCGTGATGCTTGCGCTTGATATAGCGCACCTCGGTGATTCGCAGCGGCGGTTCACCCTCAGCCGTGGAAATCGCAATTTTGCGCGAACGTTTATGGTAGGATTTTTCTGCCGCATTCGCCAGCGCGTAGTCATAAATCTCTTTGAGCGCCTCCTGATCCAGATCAGCGTCTTCACCGAAATGATCCAGCAACGCCTCATGGGTGAGCAGCTTTTGCCACGACTTACCCGGCAGCAAACCCGGCTGATAAGCAAAATGACATGCACCGCATTCCTGCTTATAGAGTTTATTTTCGACGGGCACGAGCTCCTTCTGGCGCAGCGGCGTCATCAAAGCCCACAGCAAACTCTCTTCGGCCACGGCCGCTTGAGAGATGCACACGGCCAGCAGAGCGGCAGAAATAAATTGCATTTTCATGTCGATACGCCCCTTACTGAGCCAGGAAAAATGTCAGAAAGTCCGCTTTTTCCTGCGCGGTGCATTCGCGTCCCCACGCATCCTTGCAATTGCGCTTGAACCACTTTTCCACTTTTTTCTCATCGGTAAAGCGCTCGGCATTCACCCGAGGCGACATCGGCTCAATGACTTTTTGCGTCTTGTGATGCTTGCCGGACTTACTAAAATCGGTGCCGTGACAGGTCGAACAGGACATCATCTCACCGTCTGCATCGCGGGTCTCTTTGGTCCAGTTAGCTTTTCCGGTAGCCGCATCCGCTTTGATAACCCCTGCCGCCTTATAGGACGCCAGCAGTGCATCACTCGCCGGGGTTGCCGATGCGACAGGCGATAGCGCCAATAATCCTGACAAAATCAGTGCATATAAATAGTTCACGTTTATCTCCTCTACCAGGTTAATTTGATCGCAAGGCCCATACCCACCGCACCCAGTTCCGCCATACCGGCGTGGCTGGTCGGCGTCGAGGAGTGCATCGATTTATTTACGGCATACGCCATGAGCGCCGCGCCCGATAACGCGAGCAGAACATGCAGGTTATCCGGGTCAGACCAGCCGTCTTCAAGACTGAAATCATCCCAGTGGGTAAGCAAGCCGGTCGCAACCGTCGCTGCGGCCATCGCCACGGTGGCTTTTGCATAACGCGCATGTGCGCCACTCATATCGCGCGGCGCATTGCTGCCCGGCACCGGATGCTTGTGCGTAATAAACGTCATGCCGGCCATCACCATGGTACCGACGCCTAAATACTGGTGCAGCTTGCTGCCCGATAAGAGATCCGGCTCAAATTTCTGCGCATCCTTATCGGCCTCGGTTTTTTCTGCCGTACTCTCCCCCATAAATTTGGTATCGGGACGATAGGTACTCGCCGGCAGACTCAAGTCCAGCTCTGCGGCAGATCCTGTACCTGCCAGCAACGCCAGCAACATACCGGCGAGCAGTTTATTAACACGCAAAGCGAGCGTCATTTTTTCTCCTTATTCCGGCGCACGAGATGCCGATGCGATACATTTTTTTCCGGTGATCATCGCGTGCACCAGATTTTCCTTGTGCTGAATGCTGCCGACCAGCACGCCCAACAGGTGCAGCGGAATCAGCACCAGCGCAATATTAACCAGCCATTCATGCACATGTCGAATCATGTAGCTGGTCTCGTCATCGACATAGTTGGCTAGATACAACACCGGCCCCTCAAAATCGATCACGGCCAAGGTCACCAGGCCGCTCATAAAAACCAGACTCAGCGTACCCAACAATGCAAACACCATCAGCGCGCCGGCAGGATTGTGCCCCAGATACGGCTTCGGGTGTCCTTGCAACATGGCGCGCAGGTAACTTATCGTCTCCGCACGTGAAAAAACAAAGGCGCGAAAACGCGCATATTGATTACCGGCGAATCCCCAGACGATGCGCGTCAGCAGCAAGACACATAAAAAATAGCCTATCCAGATATGCAAAAATCCCAAACGATACCCAGCCGTCAAATATGCAGCGGAAAAACTCAACACCAGCGACCAGTGGAACAGCCTGACCGGCACATCCCAGACTTTCACTATGGTTTGCATGTCATTCATTTCGACGCTCCTTTCCCGGCATTCGTCGTGTGATTTTTTTCCGCCATTTTCTCGTCAATTAACCGTTCGGGATGAAAATCGCCGCGAATAAATGAAAAAAGTTCTGAAACAGGCAGCTGCGCCAGCGTACTGCCGATATTTTTTACCGTAAATTTAACCAGTGCAATCAGCGTTTTTAAAAGACGCCGTTCCATTTTCCGGTACAGTATCCACGGCACGGCAAGCCCGACATAAACGCTACCCACCAGCAACACCAGCGCGATGATAACAAAACGATTAAACCGTCCGCCAGGCTCGTTCGCCTGCCACAAATCAAACACCACCGAACGATGCCCCAACTCTTCTTCGGCGTGCATCGCGAACAACTCCTGCGCATAACGCGATGCAAATTTAAGCCCATGCTGCTGACCGACATACAGCTTGGACATCACCGCCGTCAGATGCTCGAGTGCAGCAGCCAACCCCAGTTGTTGAGACACCGACAAGTACTGCCTCGCAGCATCGAGCATCGCGCTAACCATCGCAAGTCCGCGCGGCGGGCGGCCGAGATAGCCCAGCAATACCGTGTTAAATTTTTTATGCGCGCGCGAATGACTCGATTCTTCCCGGATAAATGCCTGACAACGCCGTGCCAGTGCAGAATCCTTATGCACCCGCATTCCCTGAGCCACGCTGCGAATGAAAAAACCTTCCAGCACCGGCGTGACAAAACTGACCGTCTCCATCACGCTGGAAACCACGACATCGTCGTTGCACCAACTGTGCGATAAATCACCGATATCGGCATGCCTGGCTTTCATCGTGCCCCGGACTTTTGATCGCGTTCGGCATCCAGCGCAGAAAATGCATCGGCTGGAATCTGGTACTGCTCGTCTCCCGAATACACCTCGACCTGCGTCATGACGCCCTCGGCATCGGTAAGGGTCAATTTTTTGGCGGTCTGCATGAAGCTATCCGCCTTCTGCAGGGTTTTTCCGACCAGCAGTGAGCGCAGCAGCGCGTGATGCGCATCATACAAGCGGGTTCTGAGCGACAGCCTGGCGCTCACATCAACGCAGCTCTCGACTTCACGTACGGCTGAATGTTTATCGTCCGCGCTCGAGCGTATCATCACGCACTCACGCCCGTTGATCCGTTCGCCCGCCAACAAAGCTTGCCGGCGCCAGCTCCACCAGGGACTGAACATATCCCATAGCACCAGAGACGAATCGAACAGACGGGCGTCAGAATCGACACCTGACACCTTGTCAGGCGTGCGATAAGCGACCACACGAATCTCACCACTACCGACCGATTCTGCGGCAAAAAATCGCCCGCGCACGAAATCGGGCGAAATGCCATTGATACGGAGTTGCTGCTTGTCGGCGCTAAACCTGCCGATCACGGCGATTTTAAACGGCGTAGCGTGCGCGCCGTCAGGCCGGGTGACCAGCACATTCATGCGCGCTGAGAATCCCGAAGTAGACTTCGCCTGCCGCATCAGGCCCGCTAATTCATCCGCGCCAGGTTCCGCATGGCAGAGCGGCGCGAAACACATCAGCATGACTAAAAGCCGCTTCATTCGTGCCTCAGTGCGGCAGAGGGCAACAGGCGCGAGGCTTTGAGCGCCGGATACAGGCCGCCGAAAACGCCCAGCAGCACAGACAAGCCCAGCACGGCAAACAAGAAGGGGATGGAGAAGATCGCATCGATTTTGCCGCGCATCAACTCGAGATGTTCGAGGCCGACAGCCAATCCCGCCCCCAGCAAGATACCGAGCAATCCGCCCAGCAAAGAGAGCAGCATCGCCTCGGTAAACACCAGCTTGATAATCGTGGCGCGCTGCCAGCCCAGCGCCAGCAAAATACCGATTTCACGCGTCCGCTCGTTAATGCTCATCAGCATCGTGTTGAACACCACCAGTGCACCGACCAGGGTAGCGATCAAAATGGTGGCATTGCTCATCGCCTTGGAAATGCGCACGATCGCATTATTGCCGACCAGCTCGCCTGAGGTAATCGCCAGAAATCCCGGCATGGTTTTTTTGACCTGCTCCTTGATAGATGCCAGATCCGCTTCACTCGCGCCCGCATCCAGCTTGATGTTCAGGAAGTTGACCTTGCCCGGCTTGTCGGTCAACGCCTGCGCGCGGTTCAGCGTCATGATGACGGCGCCGTTCTCCACCACCGCGCTGCTCTCAAAAATCCCCGCCACCTTGAAAACCTGCCCCTCAATCTCGACCTGATCGCCGGTTTTTTTATGCAGCATTTCCGAGGCAAGCGAACCCACCATCACCACAGCCTCATCGCTATCAGCAGGCCAGCGGCCATCGATCAGCCTTAAGTGATCCCACAAGTAGCTGCCGTATACCCAGCCGAACACAAAGGCGGGCGGCGCCTCTTCGCTGACCGTCAGCATTTCGCTCAGCAGTCCGACCACTTCTTTGACATGGGGCAAGCGCGCCAGCGCATCCTGTACTTTGGCGGCTAAAAACGGCGAAGGCATGCTGTTCTGGCTGGCAATGCGCGTGACAATCAGATCCGTGCCGCGCGCATCGTTGGCTTTTTGCCAGCTGGCTTCAAATCCCCACGCAATGCTGGTGAGCGCAACCACCGCAGCGATCCCCAGCGAAATCGCGGATACCGTAAGGCCGCTGCGGGCCGGGCGGCGGTACAGATTATCGAGCGCGAAACGAAACAGGTTCATGCGAAAGCCCCCAAAGGATGTTCGACACGCCCATCCCGCATATGAACGATGCGGTCAGCACGCGCCGACACGCTTGCGTCATGGGTCACCATAATCAGCGTCAATCCCTGCTCCCTGACCACCTGAGCCAGCAAGTCCAGCACTTGCTGCGCATTGGCGCTATCCAAACTGCCCGTTGGCTCATCGGCCAGAATCACACGCGGCTGATTGATCAGCGACCTTGCAATCGCCACGCGCTGGCGTTCGCCGCCGGCGAGTTTTCCCGGAAAGTGATCCAGCCGGTCTTGCAGACCCAAACTGTTCAGCAGCGCTTCGGCCCGCGCCTTATGACTGCTTCCCTCGCAACCGATTGTCGGCACAATCACATTGTCCAGCGCGGACAGGGTGGGGATCAGATGAAAGCCCTGAAAGATGAAGCCAAAATTCTCGCGTCTGAATAGCGAAGCATCCCGGATAGTCGAATATGCCTGATCGCGAAAATAAATCTCGCCGGCCGTCGGCGTATCCAGCGTGCCGATCACATTGAGAATACTCGATTTCCCCGAGCCGCTGGGCCCGACGATCGCCACAAACTCACCTTCTTGAATTGTGAGATCAACCCCGTTCAAGGCGCGCGTCTGACCACCGTCAAAATAAAGTGTGATGCCGTTGATGCGTATCAGCGGCGTGTTAGCCATAAACAACCTGCATATTTCCCGGTTGCAGCAGGACGCCCAAATCGCGCATCAGCGCTTCATCCAGCGTCACCTGCCAGTCAGTCCCCAGACGCAACTGACAAACAGCCACCTCGTTGTTGTAGTTGATCTGCACAGCGCACGCCCCGCCGCTCCACGGTTTGAGTATCTCTTTAAGCTGCGCGATGTTCACTGACGAATTGCAGTGCAACTCGAGCTGACGGGCAAAACGGGAACGCGCCTGCGCGAAATTAAACAGCTCTTCGCCACTGACGCGAATGTTGCCTGAATACTCATCGAGACTAGCCTTGCCTTCCACCACCAGTAATTCGTCCTCCACAATCCACTGACGGCTTTTCTCATACTCTTCGTTAAATACCGTCAATTCAATCTGTGCACTGCCATCGTCCAGCGTGATGACTGCCATGCGACCGCGCCGGGTCTGCTGCAGACGCAATCCTGAGACGATTCCCGCCAGTCTTACCTGCACACCGCGCCGCGACACGTAGCCGCCTGAACCGCTGTTCTTACCCAGAAATGCCGGCGTCAAATCACCCAATCTGACCTTAATGAAATTGGTCAGCTCCTTTTCGTACTCCTGATAAGGATGACCGCCCAGATAAATACCCAGACTGACTTTTTCAAACGCCAGCTGTTCACGCAGGCTCCAGCGCGGCACATCGGACTTTTGCTCGATCAGCACCGCATCCGCGTCATCTTCGCCGAACAAGCTGTCCTGATTGATCGAACGCGCCTGCTGATCAGCACTGGCTAATGCTGCATCGACGCTGGCCATCAGCGCTGCGCGATGGTCGTTGATCGAATCGAAGGCGCCTGCGCGTATCAGTGTCTCTATGGTGCGGCGATTGACCGCGCGCTTGTCCACCCTGCGGCAAAAATCGAACAGATCTTTGAATGGGCCGGTGGCCCGCGCCTTGACGATGCTGGCGATTGCCGCCTCACCCGTGCCCTTGATCGCACCCAGACCATAACTGATCGTCTTTTCGTCCGTGGGCGAAAATGCGTAGCCGGAACTGTTCACATCGGGCAACAGGATCGTAATGCCCTGTTGCAGGGTGTCGGCATAAAAAGTGCGCACCTTTTCGGTATTGTCCAAATCACCCGACAAAGTTGCGGCCATAAATGCGGCCGGATGATGCGCCTTCAGGTAGGCGGTCTGATACGCCACCAGCGCGTAAGCTGCCGAGTGCGATTTGTTAAAGCCGTACCCTGCGAACATTTCCATCAAATCGAACAGGCGAGTGGCCAGATCCTTGTCGATCTCGCGATTGAGTGCGCCGCTGACAAAAATATCGCGCTGACGCGCCATCTCGGCAGGATCTTTCTTACCCATCGCGCGGCGCAGCATATCCGCGCCACCCAGCGTATAGCCGCCGATGATCTGCGAGATCTGCATCACCTGCTCCTGATACACGATTACGCCATAAGTCGGCTTGAGCGAGGCTTCCAGTTCGGGGTGGAAATAATCTGCCGTTGCGCGGCCGTGCTTACGGTCGACGAAATCGTCCACCATGCCGGATTCGAGCGGACCCGGACGGAACAAGGCGACCAACGCGACGATATCCTCGAAGGTATCCGGCTGCAGGCGCTTGATCAAATCCTTCATGCCGCGCGATTCGAGCTGAAACACGGCGGTGGTGTTGCATTTTTTCAGCAGGTCGTAGCTGGGCTTATCGTCCAGCGGAATGGCTTCAATGGAAAAGAGTTGAGGATTGTGGACTGAGGATTGAGTAGAAACCTGGGTTTG
Organism: Gallionella capsiferriformans ES-2; assembly: GCF_000145255.1. Classification (NCBI taxonomy): domain Bacteria; kingdom Pseudomonadati; phylum Pseudomonadota; class Betaproteobacteria; order Nitrosomonadales; family Gallionellaceae; genus Gallionella; species Gallionella capsiferriformans. The sequence goes on along the minus strand of NC_014394.1, from coordinate 453,591 downwards.
ATCCTCGATCCTCGATCCTTCACGCAACAACTCAGTGGTTGTCTCATTAGTTGTGCGGGGAAGACCCTTGCGGTCTCGAGCCTGAAGACGATGTATGTGCCGCACGGCCCAGTCGATAATGGTCAGCGTGCGCAGTCCCAAAAAGTCGAACTTAACCAGACCGATCGCTTCGACATCATCCTTATCGAATTGGCTCACCACGGATGCGCCGCCGTCGGCACAATACAACGGGCAAAAATCGGTCAGTTTACCCGGCGCGATCACCACGCCCCCGGCATGCATGCCGACGTTGCGCGTCAAATCTTCCAGGCGCATCGCCAGCTCCAGCAACTCCGGCACGCCCTCTTCGCTCTCGGCGATGGCGTTGATTTCAGGTTCCATCTCGCGCGCTTTTTGCAGCGATACCGGTTTTACCCCTTCGAGCGGAATCGCTTTCGACAGCCGGTCGCACAAGCCGTACGGAAACTCCATCACCCGCCCAACGTCGCGGATCACCGCCTTGGAGGCCATGGTGCCGAAGGTCGCGATCTGCGACACGCAGGCCGCGCCATATTTCTGCTTCACGTAATCGATCACCAGCTCGCGGCCATCCTGACAGAAATCCACGTCAAAGTCGGGCATGGAAACGCGTTCAGGATTCAAAAATCGCTCAAACAGCAATTCGTAACGCAAGGGATCAAGATCGGTAATCAGCAGACAATACGCCACCAGCGAGCCCGCGCCCGACCCGCGGCCCGGACCTACCGGCACGCCATTGGGGAAAGCATCCGAGCGATAGGCTTTAGCCCAGCGAATAAAATCCGCTACGATCAAAAAGTAACCGGGGAAGCCCATCTTGATGATGGTATTGATTTCGAATAGCAGCCTCTCGTGATACTGAGGGAATTTTTCGGCGCGCTCAGCTTCATCCGGATAGAGAAAAGCCATCCGGTCGGCCAATCCCCGCTCGGATTCGCTAAGCATAAAGTCATCAAGACTTTCACCCGAGGGCGTCGGAAAATCGGGCAGGCGCGGCTTGCCCAGCACCAGCGTCAGATTGCAGCGCCGTGCGATTTCCACGCTGTTTTGCAAGGCTTCCGGCAAGTCAGCGAACAGCTCGCTCATTTCGGCCTGCGTCTTGAAATACTGCTGCGCAGTAAAGGCTTTCTCGCGGCGCTTATCGTTGAGCACATAACCTTCGGCGATGCACACACGCGCTTCATGCGCCTTGAAATCAGCTGAAGTTAAAAACTGCACCGGATGCGTTGCCACGACAGGCAAATCGAGTCCGGCGGCAAGCGCCGTTGCCGCGTCAACATAGGCCGCTTCATCGGCAAAACCCGCGCGCTGCACCTCGATGTAATAACGATCCTCGAACAACGCAGCCCAGCCTTGCGCATAGCGCCGAGCTTCCGCCACATTGCCCGACATCAGCGCACACCCCACATCGCCCAGATGCGCACCGGACAGAGCGATCAGCCCTTCTGTGCCTTCGTCTTTGAACCATTCGCGGCGCAACTCGGCACGCTCGCGATACTGATTCGAAAGATAAGCGCGCGACAACAGCCGGCACAGACGCAGATAGCCTTCGCTAGACTGACAGAGCAGCAGCAAACGATAGGGTCTATCACGGTCAGCCTCATTGGTGATGAACACATCGACGCCCGCGACGGGCTTGAGGCCTTTGCCGCGCGTTTTTTTGTAAAATTTGACCAGACCGGAAAAATTGGACAGATCGGTCAGCGCCAGCGCCGGCATGCCGTCAGCGATCGCTGCATCGACGGCTTCATCGATGCGCGCCATTCCATCGGTAATGGAATATTCGCTGTGCAGACGGAGATGGACAAATACAGGAGACGGCATGATGTGAGTAAAATAATGTTCAACCGCAATTTTACCACCGCCCTCTCAGGCATCGGCAGATAAAATTAAATCGCGCCGCAATTTGCCCGCAATCCTTAATCGCCATCCTGCTAAAATATCGGCCACGCAATCATTCAACCCTTCATGCCTACCCCTCTGACCCCGCAACGCGAACGCTATCTACTGCTGACCCTATCCGGCATGCAGTTTTCGCACATCCTCGACTTCATGATCATGATGCCGCTGGGCCCGATTTTAATGCACGAATTTTCCATCACAACGCATGAGTTCGGCTTTTTGGTCGCCTCCTACAGTTTCAGCGCCGCCTTCGCGGGCCTCTTGGCCGCCACCTTCGTCGACAAGTTTGAACGAAAACGGCTGTTGCTGACCGTCTTCGCGCTGTTCGGCCTCTCGACGCTGGCCTGCGGCTTTGCGCCCGGCTATGCCACTCTGTTGATCGCACGCGGACTGGCCGGCGCGTTCGGCGGGGTGATGGGTGCCATGGTGCAGACGCTGGTCGGCGATTTGATTCCGTTCGAGCGACGTGCCACCGCCAGCGGCGTGATTTCCTCCTCGTTTTCACTCTCGACCGTGGCAGGCGTCCCTCTGTCGCTGTGGCTGGCCAACCACTACAATTGGCGCGCACCGTTCATCCTGATTGCCGTCACCACCGTCGTATTCATGATCATCGCACTGCGCCACCTGCCTGACGTGCGCCATCACCTGAATCAGGCGCGACGCGCCCACCCCTTCTCGGCCATGTTCGACGTGCTGCATGACGCCAACCACCTGCGCGCACTGATCTTCACCATGCTGATCCTGTTTTCCGGTTTCACGGTCATCCCGTACATCACCGTCTATGCAGTGGCGAACGTCGGAATTCTTCAGCACGATATTTTCTATATCTATCTGGCAGGAGGCGCCGCGACGCTGGTCACCTCGCCCCTGATCGGACGCTGGGCGGACCGGGCCGGCAAGGTAAAAATCTACCAGATCATGGCCGTGGCATCCACCGTACCGCTGTTTGCCGTCACGCAAATTGAAGCCGCCCCCCTCTGGGTATGGCTGATCAGCACCACGTTGTTCTTCGTGCTGATTTCGGGGCGCATGATACCGGCGATGGCGATCATTACGTCAGCGGCCATTCCGAAACTGCGCGGCACCTTTATGTCGCTCAATTCCGCCACGCAGCAACTGGCTAGCGGTTTGGCGGCAACGCTGGCAGGATTCATCACGACGCAAAGCGCAACGGGACAAATCGCGGGATACGACCATGTCGGCTATGTGGCCATCGCCGCAAACATACTGGCGATCGCCTTCGTCGCGCGCATCGTGATGCACGAAAATACTGCAGAAATGAGAATAAATCGGGAGTAAAGCTTACGATGGAGCGGGTGAAGGGGATCGAACCCTCGTATGCAGCTTGGGAAGCTGCCGTTCTACCATTGAACTACACCCGCGTGGTAGCATCGCATTTTAGCGTAACTGAAGGACAAATTGAAAGTGATTACTGTCTTTGTGAACGGCGCCGAGCGCCAATTGAACGATAATTGCAGCATTGCCGAGCTGATTGAGGCGCTCGGCTATACCGGACGTCGCATCGCGCTGGAGAAAAACGGCGACATCGTGCCGCGCAGCCGGTACGCCGATTCCACGCTTAATGAAGGCGACAAACTGGAAATCGTCGTTGCGGTCGGCGGGGGATAATTATCAATGGATCATTGATAATTGACAATTAAATACAAAGGATTACAAAATGAATGACCCGCTCATCATCGCCGGAAAAAGCTACTCATCGAGACTCTTAGTCGGCACTGGAAAATACAAAGATTTCACCGAAACCCGCGCGGCGCTGGACGCTTCCGGGGCCGAAATCGTCACAGTGGCGATACGCCGCACCAATCTGGGTCAGAACCCCAATGAACCGTCGCTGCTCGATGCCGTACCGATGTCGAAATTTACCTATCTGCCCAACACCGCCGGTTGCTATACCGCCGATGACGCCGTGCGCACGCTGCGTCTGGCGCGCGAATTGCTGGACGGTCATAGTCTGGTCAAGCTCGAAGTGTTGGGCGATCCGCAATCGTTATATCCGAACGTGATCGAAACCATCGCCGCCGCCAAAATACTGGTTGCCGAAGGTTTTCAGATCATGGTCTACACTTCGGATGATCCGATTGTCGCAAAACAACTCGAAGACATCGGCTGCGTGGCGATCATGCCACTGGCCTCATTGATCGGCTCTGGCATGGGCATCTTGAACCCGTGGAATCTGCAACTGATCATGGATCGCGTCAGCGTGCCGGTGATCGTCGACGCGGGCGTCGGAACCGCCTCGGATGCCGCGATTGCCATGGAACTGGGCTGCGCAGGGGTCTTGATGAACACCGCGATTGCCGGTGCACAAAATCCGGTGCTGATGGCCAGTGCGATGAAAAAAGCGACGGCAGCCGGACGCGAGGCATTTTTGGCAGGACGTATGCCGAAAAAACTCTACAGCGCGAGTCCCAGTTCTCCGACCGCTGGCATCATCGCCTCAGCTCGCAGCTGATCTCCCATCTATCCCTTCACCCGACTCTAAGGAGTGAAGGTAATCCAGTGTAACGAATATGACTAATACCGACGATCTAACTAAACGCCACATCCGCAGCTATGTTTTACGGCAGGGTCGCGTCACGGTCGCACAGCAGCGCGCCGTCGATACCTTGCAAGCGGTCTATGGCATTCCCTATGCGCCAGCTCCCCTCAACCTCGAGACGGCTTTTGGCCGCAGCGCACCCAAAATCCTCGAAATCGGTTTCGGCATGGGGGATAGCACAGCGAGCATTGCTCAGGAAAATCCGCAAAACGACTACCTGTGCCTGGAAGTGCATACGCCGGGGGTGGGCAATCTGTTCAAAGTGATGGGCGAGCAGAACATCAGCAATATCCGCATCATCCAGCACGATGCGGTGGAAGTGCTGCGCGACATGATAGGAGATGGAACGCTGGACGGCGTGCATATCTTTTTCCCAGATCCCTGGCACAAGGCGCGTCACAACAAGCGCCGGTTGATTCAGGCGCCGTTCATCGAAAAACTGATGAAAAAATTAAAGCCGGGCGGCTATATCCACGTTGCGACCGACTGGGAAAATTACGCCCAACAAGTGCTGCAGGTATTGAGCGATGAGCCGCTGCTTGAAAACACCGCTACCGATTACGCCCCGCGCCCCGACTACCGCCCGCTCACCAAATTCGAGAAGCGCGGGATCAATCTCGGGCACGGTGTCTGGGACTTAGTCTTTATCCGCAAGGAAAATCTCTAATAAATCATTGAGGAAGCGCTGGCCTTGCAGGGTTGGCGCGATGCGCTGGATGTCGCGGGATAACAGCCCGCGCTTCTCAGCGTCGAGCAGCTCGCGCTGGATAGAAATCAGCGACAAACTGGTGCGCTCGCAAAACAAGGCGGCATCGAAGCCTTCGTTCAGGCGCAACGCATTCATCATAAATTCGAACGGGATCTCATCTCGGCTTACCTCGTGCTCCGTTTGAACCGGCGCGCCCAAGGCCACCTGCTGCATATACGCTTGCGGCTGTTTGTAACGCGCCTCGCGAACGATTTTATCGGGAAAACTGAGCTTGCTGTGCGCGCCGGCACCGATACCTAAATAGTCGCCAAACTTCCAGTAATTGAGATTGTGACGAGAGCGCCGGTTCGGCTGCGCGAAGGCCGATGTTTCATAGTGCTGGTAGCCATTTTCCGCCAGCAGCGCCTCAATGGCCTGCTGCATGTCGGCGCTGGCGTCGTCGTCCGGCAGCGACGGCGGATTGCGATAAAACAGCGTGTTCGGCTCTAGCGTCAGGTGATAGGCGGACAGATGTTGCGGTTTGAAAGTCAGCGCGGTCTGCACATCCTGCAAGGCCTGATCCAGCGTCTGTTTGGGTAGCGCATACATCAAATCCAGATTGATATTATCGAAATGAAGCTGCGCGATATCGATAGCGGCTTTCGCCTCATCGGCGGTATGAATCCGCCCCAGCGCCTGCAAGTGCGTATCGTTAAAACTCTGTATGCCCATCGACAAACGGTTTACGCCGGCATCCCTGAAGGCTGCGAACTTAGCGGCCTCGACGGTACCGGGATTGGCTTCCAGCGTGATTTCCGCATCACCGGACAGCGGCAGCAGCATGCGTACCTGACGCAGTATTTCCGTGATCGCTTCACCTGAAAGCAGGCTGGGCGTACCCCCGCCGAAAAACACCGTATAGACTTTTCGCCCCCATATCTGCGGCAGCGCCATTTCCAGATCACGGATCAAGGCGTCGACATATTCCTTTTCTGAAAACCCACCGCGGGCCTCATGCGAATTAAAGTCGCAATAAGGACATTTTTTCACGCACCACGGCACATGAATATACAGCGACAACGGCGGCAGCGCCGTAAAAGCGACCGATTTTGAAATCAGGGAAACGGGGATCATGCCACTTTCAGGTGTTGCAACAGCACCTTCATGGCCTGCCCACGATGACTGATCGCGTGTTTTTCTTCATGCGTCAACTCAGAACTCATCTTGTTCAATTGCGGCAACCAGAACATCGGGTCATAGCCGAAGCCGCCCTCGCCCCGTTCCTCGTGCGCGATTTCGCCGTGCCATTCGCCCTCAGCGATAACCGGCTGCGGATCATCCGCATGCCGCACCAGCACCAGCACGCAGTAGTAATGCGCGCGGCGATCCGTCACGCCCTGCATATCGCGCAACAATTTCTCGTTGTTGCGTCCATCTGATTTCGGGTTGTCCCCCGCGTATCTTGCCGAATACACGCCGGGCGCGCCACCTAACGCCTCAACGCAGATACCTGAATCATCCGCTAACGCCGGCAACCCGCTCAGACGGCTGGCATGGCGCGCCTTGGCCAGCGCATTCTCGATAAAGGTGACATGCGGCTCTTCCGCTTCCGTGATGCCCAGTTGCGACTGCGTCACAACTTCAATCCCTAAAGGCTGCAGCATATGGGAAAATTCGCGCAGCTTACCGGCGTTATTAGACGCGATGACGAGTTTATTCACGGTTTAGCCTGCCAGCGCAGCCTGTTGCATTTTGATTAAATCAACAATGCCGTTTTGCGCCAGTTCCAGCAACTGATCCATTTCAACGCGTGAAAAAGCGTGACCTTCTGCGGTGCCCTGCACCTCGACAAAATGTCCGCTGCCCAGCATCACCACATTCATATCGGTGTCGCAGGCCGAGTCTTCCAGATAATCCAGATCAAGTACCGGCGTACCCTGATAGATGCCCACCGAAATTGCGGCAATCGCATCGGTGACTGGCGTTTCCGTCAGCAAGCCCTTTTCTATCAGACTGCTCACGGCATCCTGCAAAGCCACATAGGCGCCGGTGATACTGGCAGTGCGGGTTCCACCATCTGCCTGAATGACGTCGCAATCAATCTGAATGGTGCGTTCACCCAGCTTTTTCAAATCCACCACGGCACGCAGACTGCGACCGATCAGGCGCTGAATCTCCTGAGTACGACCGGATTGCTTGCCTTTCGCGGCTTCCCGCTGCATGCGGCTACCGGTCGAGCGCGGCAACATGCCATATTCCGCCGTGACCCAGCCTTCACCGCTGCCCTTCTTATGAGGAGGAACACGCTCTTCAACGCTGGCGGTGCAGATGACTTTAGTGTCGCCGCACTCGATCAGCACCGAACCTTCGGCGTGCTTGGTGTAGTGACGGGTGATGCGAATTTCACGCAACTGATTTGCTTGTCTTGAACTTGGGCGCATAAATAACAGTAAGTGGTAAGTGGTAAGTGGTAAGTGGTAAGTGGTAAGTGGTAAGTGGTAAGTGGTAAGAATTTAAACTCGGAAACCGGGTTTAATGAATTTCCAGAATATGGCTGATGATCACGTCGGTGTCATGTATATCCTCGGCGTTGCCCCAGCGTAGCGCCAGCCCGGTGGCATTATCCGCTTTGCCGTTTTCAAGTCCTACGGCGCGCACGATCAGCTGATCAAGCACCCCTTCAACCGGATTTCCGGCAAAAGCGGCCAGCAGATCTTTATCAAACAGAGGGCCTGATAAACCATCGCTGCACAATAAAACCACATCGCCAGACTGCAGCTCGACCGGATTGCCAAGCTCGATGTTGAACATATCCTCTACGCCGCCCAGACAATTTGTAATCTGGTTACGTCTGGGGTGAGTGCGCGCTTCCTCTTCGTCGATCACGCCACACGCCAGCCACATCTGCACCATCGAATGATCCAGCGTCTTGGCAAACACCGCACCATTGCGAATCAGATACAGTCGGGAATCACCGGCATAGCCCCAGTACAGTTTGCCATTCTGGATCAGCGCCGCCACGCAAGTGGTGCCGGGGAAAGTATGATCCATTTTTTGCGGCAAACTCATGATGCGCTGATGAGCCGCCTGCATCGTATCGGACAAAAAAGCTTGCGGATCAACAGCATGAGAATGACCGGCAAACGCACTCATAAAAGTATCAATCGCGATGCTAGCTGCCACCTCGCCGTGAAAATGCCCGCCCATTCCATCGGCCAGCACCATCAATAAATCGTCATTACTGTACGCGTAGGCAACGCGATCCTGATTATATTTTCGATCGCCGATGTGACTGGCCTGATGGATAGAGAATTTCATAGTCTGCAATCGTAATATAATGCGCGCTCAGCGCACAGCTTTTTATTTACAACCGCGCATTTTGGATACTTAAACACCATGATTTTAAGCATGACCGGTTACGCGAATACCAGCGCCGACGCCAGCAGCGGCACGCTATCTCTGGAACTGCGGGCCGTTAACCATCGCTATCTCGATATTCAGTTGCGCATGCCGGAAGAATTTCGCGTGTTTGAAGGCGCATTGCGCGAACTGATCAGCGCACAACTCCAGCGCGGCAAGGTCGAATGCCGGATTAACTATGCCGCACGCGAAGTTCAGGGCAATACGACCCTCAATCGGGAACTGCTGACGCAACTGGCGCAATGGAGCTGCGAAGTGAAAAGCGCCCTTCCCGGCGCACGGGATTTGAGCGTTGCCGACGTGCTGAACTGGCGCGGCATCCTCGCCACGCCCGCAGTTTCAAACGACGAATTGCGCGCGACGCTGGTCAGCCTGATGCAGGCCGCCCTGTTGGAATTTTCCGCTTCACGCAGTCGAGAGGGCGACAAGCTCAAAGAATTTCTGCTGGTGCGCCTTGAGAAAATTGAAACATTGCGCGCCGAAGTAATCCCCCACGTCCCCGCCGCAATTGCAGCTTACGAGACCCGCCTGACCAACCGCTTGAGGGATGCAATGCAGGGCACGGATGATGAGCGCGTACGGCAGGAAATCGCGCTGTTCGCCAGTAAAATCGATGTCGATGAGGAGCTCTCGCGCTTAGACAGCCATCTGACTGAGATGCACCGTATCCTCAGACAAGGCGGTGCAGTCGGCAAGCGGCTGGATTTCCTGATGCAGGAACTCAATCGTGAAGCCAATACGCTGGGCTCTAAGTCCGTCGATGCTGAGGTTTCGCGCAGCGCAATGGAAATGAAAATTCTCATCGAACAGATGCGAGAACAAATCCAGAACCTTGAATAGTGTTTTAGCCCGAATCACCACAACGCACAAACCCACCTAAAGCCGCTAATCATGCGGCTTTGTCATAATTGCCACTGCACTTCCACTCATTAAAACGCAACATGCCTTGCACCTAAACGTGTCCAAAATATGATTGACAATCAAATTCCATGACTAGGCCCCACCAATCTGAAGGACAGCATAAAAAATCAATCTGATATTTAAATTCGCAACAGAATCAAGTCAGAGCACATTTTTAACCTGCGCGAAAATAGTGAAAGTACAGCTCACCTTGATCGGCACTACCTAGCTAACTAGCTAATATCTAATAATGAAATAAGCTGCTAAATTTCGCCTACAAGTATTTGCTACACCTGTTTTTCTTGGATGAATGTAACTCTTCCTGTTTTCAGCTAATTCTTTCACTGTTAAGTTTTTATGGCGCGCGGCAACGTCTTTTTTGTCGCAAAATCAGCTAGGAATAAATTTAATGTTTAAATATTTTGCAATTGCTTCATTATTGACAGTTACAGGTTGCGCCTCAATAGCGGGGGAGAAAATGCAGCCAGTTTCGGTGCAAACAATACAGGATAATAAAGAGGTTGCTGGTGTCGGATGTACGCTAACAAATGATGCGGGAAAATGGTTCGTAACATCTCCCGGTAGTGTAACCGTCCATAAGAGCACCGGTGACTTGGCAATTGATTGCAGTAAAGACGGCAACATTGTGGGACATGAAACCTTGGTATCAAAAAGTAATGGTGCAGTGTGGGGGAATATCCTTGCTGGAGGGGGCATCGGCTATATCATCGATAGAAACACCGGTGCTGGATTTAATTACCCAGATAGCATTACTATAGTACTTCGAAAAATTGGCGAGGTGGTTGGATTGGTTACTCCCGCAATCGCGACCACTACACCTATCGTTGCAACGACGGCACCAATAGTTACGGCTACGGCACCAACTGAAGCAAGTAAAAACTAAAACACGACAATCTCACCGTTCAACTGACCAACAGGATCACAATTGTGACGGCAACACAGCAAAGCTGTGTTTTTGTAGCAGTGGTTCAAAGACACGGTGTGATTGCTCAACAACAGTTGATCACAAATATTGTTGGGATAGACCGCTTGAACTGGTGACAGTCAGGCGGTTTTGTATTTCAGGCCGGAATTTAGACTGCCGGTATCGTGTAAAATGCAAAAAGTTAGGGAACACAACGATACCATCGCTTTGCGTGCACCAAGTAAAAAGCAATATTAACTCACAACTAAATAAATCAATTAGTTACGCGTTTAATACAGATTAAAATCCAACTTGGAATAACCCGGAATTTGAAATTTACCCGTTTGGAGTTTTTATGTCAGGAAGTTTATTCGTCATCAGTGCGCCGTCTGGCGCCGGAAAAACCAGTCTGGTGCACGCCTTGCTCGCCACCAACCCGCAGATTGATTTGTCCGTCTCCTACACTACCCGTGCGCCACGCAAAGGCGAGGTGGATGGTGTCGCCTACCACTTTGTCAGCCGCGAAACATTCATCGAGATGTCAGGACGCGGCGAGTTTTTGGAAAGCGCCGAAGTCTACGGAAATTTTTACGGCACCTCGCAAAACTGGATCGCGCAGGAAAACGCCAAAGACCGCGATATTTTGCTGGAAATCGACTGGCAAGGCGCCCAGCAGGTCAGGCAGCAGTTCGCTGAATGCGTCAGCATTTTCATCCTGCCGCCTTCCATCGCAGCACTGGAACAACGACTGACCGGGCGCGGCACAGATCACAGTGACGTCATAAAACAACGCATGGCAGCAGCAAGCAACGATGTCGCACATGTAGCTGAATTCGATTATGTTATCATCAACGATAATCTGAACGAGGCGCTCAAGGAATTCAACGCGATCGTTCTGGCCGCCAGACTGCGCGGCACCAAGCAGTTGGCTCGCCATCAAAATTTAATTAACCAGTTACAAAATCCGGAGTAAATCATGGCTCGTATTACCGTAGAAGAATGCTTGGCACATATCCCTAACCGTTTTGAAATGACGCTGGCCGCCGCTTTTCGCGCACGTCAAATCGCCAACGGCGCATCACATCTGGTCCCTGAAAGCCGCGACAAACCGACTGTAGTTGCCTTGCGCGAAATCAGCAAAGGTAAAGTCGGCGTAGAAATCCTCAACCGGGGTCACGCTTAACTTTTGCTATAGCAAACAATGGCCGACGCAGAATTTCTGATTGACGAAGTATCGGGCTACCTGAAGCCTGAGGATGTAGAACACATCCGTGCTGCAATAGAATTCAGCCGCATCGCCCATCAGGGTCAAACCCGCCAGTCGGGCGACCCGTATGTCACACATCCGATTGCAGTGGCGCGCATACTCACGCCCCTGCATCTGGATGCGCAATCCATTATTGCTGCACTGCTGCACGATGTGGTTGAAGATACCGAAATCACCACCGAACAGATCGCGGAACAGTTCGGCAAACCCGTCGCAGAACTGGTCGGCGGGCTGAGCAAACTGGAAAAGATTCATTTTGAGACGCGCGAAGATGCGCAGGCTGAAAATTTCCGCAAAATGCTGCTCGCGATGGCACGCGATGTTCGCGTCATTCTGATCAAACTGGCCGACCGGCTACACAACATGCGCACGCTCGACTCGATGCGGCAGGACAAGTGTGAACGCATCGCGCGCGAGACGATGGAAATTTACGCGCCGATTGCCAACCGGCTGGGACTCAATGAAATCTATCTGGAACTACAGGATTTAAGCTTCAAACATCTGCACCCGAATCGCTATACGGTGCTGGCCAAGGCGCTCAAGGTCGCACGCGGCAATCGCCGTGAAGTGGTCGGAAAAATACTGGACGCCATCCGCGGACAGCTTGAAAAAAAACAGGTTCAGGCCGAAGTCACCGGGCGCGAGAAGAACATCTACAGTATCTATAAGAAAATGCAGCTCAAATCGCTGGCGTTTTCGGAGGTACTGGATATCTACGGTTTTCGCGTGCTGGTTGAAGACACCAATGCCTGCTATCTGGCACTAGGCGCACTGCACGCGCTGTACAAACCGATCCCCGGAAAAATAAAAGACTATATCGCCATTCCGAAGTCCAACGGCTATCAGTCGCTGCACAGTACGCTGTTCGGCCCCTTTGGCACGCCTATAGAAGTCCAGATTCGCACCCGCGAGATGCACAAGATCGCCGATGCAGGCGTTGCCTCGCACTGGCTCTACAAGAACGGCCACGCAACCATCAGCGAGCTGCACAAAAAGACGCACCAGTGGCTGCAGGAATTGCTCGAAAGCCTCAACGACAGCCGCACCTCGGCCGAATTCATGGAACACCTGAAGGTCGACCTTTTCCCCGATGCGGTTTATATTTTCACCCCCAAAGGCAAGATTCTGTCATTGCCACGCGGCGCTACGGCAGTGGATTTCGCCTACAGCGTGCACACTGATATCGGCAACCGCTGTATTGCGGTCAAAATCAACCACGAACTGGTCCCGCTGCGTAGCGAACTCAAAAATGGCGACAGGGTGGAAATCATCACCGCAGCGCACGCAAAACCCAATCCTGCCTGGCTGACTTATGTGACCACCAACAAGGCGCGCAGCCATATCCGCCATTTCCTCAAGACCATGCAGTCGGGAGAATCAGCTCAACTGGGAGAGCGCCTGCTGGGTCAGGCTTTGACGGCACTGGGATTCAAGTCTGCCGAAATTTCAGAAGCCTGCTGGAATAAACTGCTGCGCGACACCGGCGTTAAAACCCGTCAGGAAATTTTGGCCGATATCGGTTTAGGCCGCCGCCTCAACATGGTGGTCGCACGGCAACTGGCCTGCAATGGCGATGCTGCACCCGGAGATATCGTCTCCAATCCGGTCATCACCATACTGGGCACGGAGGGCATGGCGGTGCAGTTCGCCACCTGTTGCCGGCCTATCCCGGGAGATCCTATCATTGGCGTAATCAAGAGCGGACAGGGGCTGGTCGTCCATACGCACGATTGCCCGCTGCTACGCAAAGGCCACAGCGGACAATGGCTGGACGTTGTGTGGGACAAACACATCACGCGCACCTTTGCCGTCAACCTGAAACTGCTGGTTGCCAATCAACGCGGCGTACTGGCAAAAGTAGCGGCCGCCATCGCCGATGCTGAATCAAACATTGAGAACGTCAGCTTCGCCAACGAAGGCGAATACACTGCGCTGCACTTCACACTGGAAGTTAACAACCGCCTGCATCTGGCCACCATCATGCGCAGCTTGCGCATGATTCCCGAAGTTATCCGCATCTTCCGCGTACAAAGCGCAGTCTAAACTCACCCCCCAGCCCAGCCAAACTATCTATGCATTCAGGCATATTGTGCTTGCCAGAGCACATAGATATAGTGGCCAAAAATCATCCTTGATGCCTGACGATTAAATTGCGGGGTCAATATCATGCTGGAGAGACTCAAAGAATACAAAGAACTGATTGCGATCATTGCCTTTTTTCTCGGTGGTTTTTTCTGGCTGCAAAGTCAATATCCCAGCAAGAACGATGTGAAGGATGAGTTCAATTCCATCCGCTGCCAGCTGAATAGCTATATGAAGTTGACCCAACTGCAGATCCTGAACCAGGAGTTGGAGAAGCAGTTAAATGCCTTAAAACTACAACTTGCAAGCGTAAATCTGGCAGAGGCGGGCGGCAGCGCATCCGCGATCTCTCCTGCGATGAAGTTGGAGATCGACCAGATGAAATCTGACTTTTCGAGCGTAAGAAATCAGCTGGGACAAACCACTGGCGAAATGAAAAAAATTCGCGACACACTGGAACTCGGCAGCTGCGGCAAGGCGGGACTATGAACGCACTTTGGACGACACTCTTAATACTGTTATCAAACCTAGCATTCAGCGCACCGCTGAGCGAACTGATTGATAAAAACGTACAAAGCGCGACACACGCATACGAAATATCCTTACCGGTTGCCGCTGTGCTGCCGGATACGCCGCCTTCCCCTGCCAACTCCACTGTACAACTGTGGATTCATATCCGTAACAGCAAACAAATCGAACTGGCGCAAGACATTTTCCGGAAGCTGATACAAGCCAAATCACAACCTTGGCATATTGAGCAAAAGCCGATACAAAAAGTAGATGACGGACCTTTGAAAAGCCAGCTGCGCTATTTCAAAAGAGAAGACCGCTCACAAGCTAAAAAACTACTGGCGGCTTTGCAGAAGTCGATCCCGAAAATCGAACTTTGCGACCTATCAGGAAAATTCGATCAAATCGGATGGGTCAAACCGGGGCACTACGAATTGTGGCTATCTCCCGATCTGAGCCGGCTACAAAAGTAATCAGCCCGCAACGGTGCCCCCGTAGCATTTCAACAGCGCGAGCAGCGCGGCAGCCTTATCCAGCGTCTCCTGATACTCGGCATCGCATTGCGAGTCGGCTACCAAGCCGCCGCCCGCCCAGCAGCGTATCTGCCCGCCGCTATAGACCAGCGTGCGAATGACGATATTGGTGTCCATATTGCCGTCAAATCCGGCATAGCCGATCGCACCGCAGTAAATACCGCGAGATGCGGATTCGAGTTGTTCGATAATCTGCATTGCACGCACTTTAGGCGCACCGGTGATAGACCCACCGGGGAAACAGCCGCGCAACAAATCCAGCGCATCACGGCCGGGAGCCAGTTCACCCTGTACCGTGCTGACGAGATGATGCACATGGGCATAACTCTCCACATCGAACAATTTCGGCACCCGCACTGAACCTGCTATGCAATTTTTGCCAAGATCGTTGCGCAACAAATCAACGATCATCAAATTTTCGGCGCGATCCTTGGGATGGCAACTTAACTCGCAGGCCAGCTGCGCATCAATCAGCGGATCCGCATCGCGCGGACGCGTACCCTTGATCGGCCGTGTCTCAACAACGCCGTTACACACACTGACAAAACGCTCAGGTGAGGCGCACAGAATCTGAACCTCGGGAAAATTAAGATACGCCGAAAAGGGCGCCGGACTCAGTTCGCGCAGCTCGAGATAGGCGCACAGCGCATCCCCTGTTGCCGCAGCGGAAAAACATTGCGCCAGATTAACCTGATAACAATCCCCTGCCTGCAAATAGCCTTGCACAGTATCGAACGCCGCCGCATAAGCGGCTTTGGTGAAATTACTGGCTATCATGCCCTGCACGCTGAAGGGTTCGGATGGCAGACTGTGTAAGCGGCTCAGTCGCTGCAGCACATCTGCCAGCACTGCAGCGGTTTCGGAAAAACGCTGATGCGACATCAGACGCGCTGTTTTTTTCTGATGATCGAGTACCAGCGCCCAGTCATAAATACCGATGGACATGATAGCGTTGAGGTTGTCCGCCCCGCCTTGTGTCAGATCATAGCTCCAGTAGCCCAGCGCACCGCCGGCAAACGGCACGTCGGCGACCGGCGCCACGCTCGCACCCAGCTCACCGCGTATCAGTGCAAATGGATCTTCGCACGCTTCCTGCAACACTAGCGTATGGTGAGGTTGCGCAGTCAGAATATCAAAACGCGCCATGCCTGCGCTGTCGAGCCAGGCTGCCCACGGCAGATCAGCGATCGCCGCATAGTAGCTCGCGGCGTCTGACAGGTAGGGTAGCTCTTTGCTGTAAAAATTCACGGTAACAATTAAGAACGAGGAACGGCGAGGGGCGAAGAAGGATGTTGTTCAAGCGCCTTCTCAGCCGCAATTTTCTGCAACCACTCACGTATCATCGGCAAGGCGGCGGTTGCAGCCTCCTCCCCCGCCTTGATCAAATGCAGCTTACTGGCAGCATCGATTTCAGGCGTCATGCCGATTACCGGACGTATTACGACTTGAGCCGATGCCAGCTCCTGCGACAAAATGGACTGGCGCATGATGCGCAGGCTTTGCTTCAAAATATCGATGATATCGAGCAGCGCGGGACTGTCTTTGGGCTGCTGAGAAATATCCACCGCGATGATGAAGTCGGCGCCCATTTCACGTGCGATTGTGACTGGAACAGGCTTCTTCAAGTCTCCGTCGACATACTCTTCACCCTGAATAATCACGGGATAGAACACCCCGGGGATACTGCTAGAAGCCCGCACCGCCATCCCGGTATTGCCGCGGTTAAAGGCGACGGCGCGACCGCTGCTCAACTGGGTTGCAATAGCGACAAACGGCTTGTCGAGTTGCTCGATAGAGCGATTTTTCAACGCACGATTGATAAAATCCTGCAACTGCTCGCCCCGCACGTAACCGCGCCTTGAGAAATCAAAATCCTTGAGCTTTTCACGGTCCATCTCAAGCGCCAGTTTTTCCAGCGCCACGCCGTCATACCCGCCTGCATATAACGCGCCGACCACGCTGCCCGCGCTGGTTCCCAGTACCAGATCGACCTTGATATTATTAGCTTCAAGCACCTTGATAACGCCGATATGTGCAAAACCGCGATCGCCCCCGCTACCCAGCGCAAGTGCGACCACAGGCCGGTCAGATTGCAGCTGCGCAGAATAAACCGCCTGCGGTAAAACAACATTTTTGTATTGCAGCGGCGGCGTGGTGCAAGCGCTCACCGATAAAAGCAGCAGTATAAAAGCAATTTTCATGTCCGAACCATTTGCGGTATTTGAGTGATGGCGGCGATAAAATTCGCAAGCACGCGCTCAAGCACATCCGAATTCGCACTGCGATCCGCCTCTGCATGCCCCCTATTTAGAACAAGCCGCAAAAAAAATTCCATCATATTCAAAATTTTAAACTTTCATGCGTGAATTTAACAAACATTGCGACTGCATCGTGCCATTCTACTTCGCTTCGGTCGCTTTAAGTACCTGCGACAAAAAGTCCTCTTGCTGCATGCATGGCGTATCAATATCAGACTGACCGCAATTATAAACGAGTAAACCCGCAACTCTGCTCAGCCATCCGCTCAATCACAGAGGGTGCGTACTACCTGCAAGACCGTGCGGCACTGCCATGCTCTACAACACAGCTTCATTTCATCGCTCATGAAACTGGTTTTCCACCTGAAAAATATGTCATCATCTGCAACCGAAAGATGTATTGCCAAACGTGGACTTACTCAAACAAAACAACCCATGAAAATCGCCCCACTGCCAAAAGATGAGCAAGCGCGCATGGCTGCGCTGCTCGATTACGAAGTGCTGGATACAGAACTCGACAGCGCACTCGATTCAATGGTGCAACTGGCCTCGTATATCTGCCAGACGCCGATCGCGGCGATCAGTCTGATCGACGAACATCGCCAGTGGTTCAAGGCTAGCACCGGACTCGATGCGAAAGAAACCTCGCGTGATGTGGCATTCTGTGCCCACACCATTCTTGAGAACGAAACGATGATCATCGAGAATGCCCAGCTGGACGAACGATTCTTTGATAATCCGCTGGTCGTTTCTGCCCCTGAAATTCGGTTTTACGCAGGCGTTCCGCTCGCCGCACCCGAAGGCCAACACATTGGAACACTCTGTGTCATCGATCGTGTACCCCGCGTATTAAGTCCCGAGCAGATAAATGCCATCAAAATTCTGGCCAATAACATCATGGCCCACCTGAATCTGAATCTGTCGCACCGAATGTCACGCCAGCATGTCGACAGCTTAAACCTGAAAAATGCGCAACTGCAAACCAGTCAGAACTTGCTAACGAAATTGTCGCATCAACTACCGGGCATGCTTTTTCAGTTCCGCCTGTTCCCGGATGGAAACGTCAGCATGCCCTATGCCAGCGATGGGATCTTCGAGATATTTGAGTTACCCGCCGTTCAAATCAAGGAAGACGCCTCGCTACTTTTCACACGCGTTCACCCTGAAGATTACGAAATACTGATGGCCTCCATCCATGAGTCAGCCCGCACACAACAACCCTGGCGGCTTGAATACCGTGTCATGCTGCCCATGCGAGGTCTGCGCTGGCTGGAAGGGCAGTCCAGACCGGAAAAACTCTCCGATGGCAGCGTGATATGGCACGGCTACCTCTCCGATGTCACCGAGCGACATCAGGCAGCGGTCTCACTACACGAAGTCAGCGAGCGGCTCGCGCTTGCCACGCAGGCGGGCGGCGTCGGCGTATGGGACTGGGATGTCGTGAATAACGCGCTGACGTGGGACGATCAGATGTTTGCGCTGTACGGGCTGCACCGTGACCAGTTTGTAGGGGCTGCTGAGGCGTGGAGCTCGGCCATATTGCCCGAGGATACCGCCCAGGCCCAAGCCTGCATGCACAATGCGCTGGCCAACAAACAGCACTACGATACCGAATTCCGCGTGCGCTGGCCTGACGGGAGCATCCACAATATACGTGCGCTGGCCAGCGTCAAATTTGATTCGGCAGGAAAACCGCTGCGCATGACGGGCACCAACTGGGACATCACAGAGCTCAAGCAATCCCAGCAGGCCCTGCAACGCGCCAAAGAAGTTGCTGAAAGTCTCGCTCAATCCAAATCCGAATTTCTGGCCAATATGTCGCATGAAATCAGGACGCCGATGAACGCCGTCATCGGCCTGTCTGAACTGGCACTCGACAGCACAGATCCCGCAGAAAAACAAAGTCACTTGCAACAAATCAATGACTCCTCACGGTCATTGATGGGCATACTCAACGACATACTTGATCTGTCAAAAATAGAAGCACACCAGCTGTCAGTTGAAAAAATACAATTTAATCTCACTGAATTGCTCGATAGTATCCAGCGGATATTCACCCTATCCGCAGCGGGTTGCGACATTGAATTCAACGTCGTACGCGACGCTGACATTCACCAACTCCTGCTGGGCGACCCGCTCAGGCTGAGGCAAATACTGACCAACTTGCTGGGAAATGCGTTTAAATTCACCCAAAAAGGCCGCGTCACACTGAATGTATCGAAAATAGAAAATACTACTGATTCAACCACGCTGCGCTTTAGCGTGAAGGACAACGGTATCGGCATGTCGGATGGACAAGTCAGCACCCTGTTCCAGCCATTTTCTCAGGCAGACAGCTCCATCAGCCGACGCTTTGGCGGCACAGGGCTGGGTTTGACCATCAGTCGAAATCTGGCGCAACTGATGGGGGGTGACATCAAAGTTGAGAGTCAGGCAGGAGCAGGCAGCACCTTCAGCGTTGAGCTCACCTTCAGCAAAGTGCAGGTAAGCGACCCTCAGCGTCGTCAGTCTGACAAGGCGCCGCCGGAATTGCGCGAAATCGCACACGCACTGCGCGGTAAACACGTTTTGCTGACGGAAGATAACCGGATCAATCAACTGGTCGCCTCCAAAATGCTGGAAAAAATTGGTCTGCTCGTCGATATTGCCAATAACGGCGAAGAGGCGATACAACGCCTGCAGGAAAAGACCTACGACATTGTGCTGATGGACATTCAGATGCCGGTGATGGACGGACTGGAGGCCACGCGCCTGATTCGTCAGGATACGCGATTTATCAACCTGCCCATCGTCGCAATGAGTGCGGGCGTGACTTTAGACGAAAAGTCTGCCTGCGATAAAGCGGGGATGACCGGGTTCGTCGCCAAGCCGATCAACTCGAGCGAATTGATCAACAAACTGATCGAACTGTGTTTCCCCTATATTTCAGACGGGATTTGATTTCGCCCGCATTACGAACATCGGATGTATCTATCGTTGCTACGGCGTGGTTTTTTATTCCCCCTGCGGGCTCGCCACTTATTCTTGCGGGTGCCGCACACCATTTAGCAGTATCTGCCATCAATTTCAGATGATCCGCGAACCATTTGAATTCATCCTCGAATCAGTTGAGCTCGTCGGCGAACCATATGAAGTCATCGGCATGCTTACTCAGATGCTCGTGACACCGCACCCATTACCCAATCTAGTCTGCAGCACCCGTTAAACTGTTCGCAGATCCTGAAAATTTTCCTGCGGCTTGCGCCAAATCGACTGACGCGCACGCCAAACTGACTGCAAGTGATCCTTTTGGCGTCGCCACGTCTGCGGCAAGGAATATCCGGCTGCATAAATAACCGCATTGATAAACAATTCAGCCTCTCGCTAGGGAAGCGCTTATTTATTCGGTTTTGTCATTCCCGCGCAGGCGGGAATCCAGTTAAATCAAGGCACTGGATCTCCGCTTTCGCGGAGACGACGAATAATTCAGCCTCTCGCTAGATAATTCGGCCCCGGGAGACGATGATTGATCAGGTTTTGTCGTTGATGAAACAACTAGCGGGGAGTCCATATAAAAAGCTGACTTATCAATCAAGCCATTAATATGACGGGGAACTGACAAAAACTGGTAGCATCGGGCATAGTCGCTTGACCTGAATATTTTCGCCCTATGACTGACAATAAAAAACTCTCCGAACGCGACATCTGCACTAAATACATCACCCCCGCCGTTATTCAGGCGGGATGGGATTTGTTCACCCAGATTCGTGAGGAAGTCAGTTTCACCAAGGGGCGCATCATCGTGCGCGGCAAGTTGCATACACGGGGCGAACTCAAGCGCGCCGACTACATCCTTTACTACAAGTCCAACATCCCGCTGGCCGTCATCGAGGCGAAGGACAATAGTCACGGCGTCGGCTCTGGTATGCAGCAGGCGCTGAACTATGCCGAGACGCTGGCCGTGCCATTCGTGTTCAGTTCCAACGGTAATGGTTTTTTGTTTCACGACCGCACCGGAATGTCGGATCAAACCGAGCGCGAATTGCGTTTAGAAGAGTTCCCATCCCCTGCCGAGCTGTGGCAACGCTATTGCTTATGGAAGGGAATAGCGACCGAGCAGGCGCTCAAGACCGTAGAAATTCCGTATTACGATGATGGTACAAGCCGCGCACCGCGCTACTACCAGGTCAATGCCATCAACAACACCATTGAGGCGGTAGCCCGTGAGCAGCAACGCATCCTGCTGGTCATGGCGACTGGCACCGGCAAGACCTATACCGCGTTCCAGATTATCTGGCGACTGTGGAAATCCGGCACCAAGAAACGCATCCTGTTTCTGGCTGACCGCAACATTCTGGTCGATCAGACCAAAAACAACGACTTCAAACCGTTCGGCGCTGCGATGACCAAGATCACTAAACGCCAGATCGACAAGAGTTACGAGATTTACCTGTCCCTTTATCAGGCGGTCACCGGCAGCGAGGAAGATCAGAACATCTACAGGCAGTTCTCGCCGGATTTCTTCGACCTGATCGTGATCGATGAATGCCATCGCGGCAGTGCATCGGAAGATTCTGCCTGGCGCGTGATTCTCGACTATTTTTCATCCGCAACTCATATCGGTCTGACCGCCACGCCCAAAGAAACCAAGGACGTTTCCAGCATCAACTACTTCGGCGAACCGGTTTACAGCTACACGCTCAAGCAGGGCATTGAAGACGGATTTCTGGCGCCTTATAAAGTGGTGCGTATCGACATCGACAAGGATCTGCAAGGCTGGCGTCCGAGCAAAGGTCAGGCCGACAAGAACGGCCTGATGATTGAAGACCGGATTTATAACCAGATCGACATGGACCGCACGCTGGTGCTGGAAAAGCGCACCGAGCTGGTCGCCCGTAAAATCACCGAGTATCTGGCGGCGACCGACCCTTATGCCAAGACCATCGTGTTCTGTGATGACATCGACCACGCCGAGCGTATGCGTCAGGCGCTGGTCAATCTCAACCCTGAACGGGTGAAGGAAAGCCGTAAATACGTGATGCGCATTACCGGCGATGAGATCGAGGGCAAGGCCGAACTGGGCAACTTCATTAATCCGGAAGAGCGCTATCCGGTGATTGCGACCACCTCCAAGCTGATGACGACCGGCGTGGATGCGCAAACCTGCAAGCTGGTGGTGCTGGATCAGCACATCAAGTCGATGACCGAATTCAAGCAGATGATCGGTCGCGGCACCCGCATCAACGAGGACTACGACAAATACTGGTTCACCATCATGGATTTCAAGAAGGCGACCGAACTGTTCGCCGACGAGGCGTTCGATGGCCCGCCAATTGTGATTTATGAACCTGAACCTGATAAACCGCCCGCACCGCCCGATGAATTGCCTGTGGATGAACACGGCAATCCTTTGCCGCCCGACACTGACGGTGAAGAAGGGGGGGCGGACCTGCCAACATCAGATGATTTCGGTGGCGGATCAGGGCCGGGTACTGGTCGCGTTAAATATGTCATTGGTGATGTCTCAGTTTATGTCGTATCTGAACGCGTCCAATATTACGGCCCCGAAGGCAAACTGATAACCGAATCGCTCAAAGATTACACTCGCACTACCGTGCGCCGCGATTATGCCTCGCTGAAGGACTTCCTGTTGAGTTGGAACAAAGCCGACCGTAAGGCCGCGATTCTGAAAGAGCTGGAAGAACACGGCCTGCTTCTGGAACCGCTGGCGGATGAGGTCGGCAAGGATTTCGATGCATTCGATCTGATCTGTCACGTCGCTTTCGATCAGCCGCCGCTGACGCGCCGTGAACGCGCAGAGCAAGTAAAAAAGCGTAATTACTTTACTAAATACGGCGAGCAGGCACGCCGCGTTCTGGAAACCCTGCTGGAAAAATATGCCGATACCGGCATACAAAATATCGAAGACATCAAAATCCTCACGCTAGACCCGTTCAAAAATATGGGGACAGCCAGTGAGCTGGTGTCAGCCTTTGGCGGCAAGCCCGCCTATCTGGCAGCCTTACACGAATTGGAGCAACAGTTGTATGACACAGCCGCCTAAGCAAGTCCTGCATCCTGATAAGTTCAGTTTTTACATTGGCGATTATGGCGCCATCGGCTACAAGCTGGAAATGCACGACAACATTTTGCTGTATTCAAGCGCATCTTCAGATCGTATTTGCGGGAATGCCGAAAGTATTGAAGTCATTCCATCACCAATAAAGTGGCGCAACTTCATCGCCAAGCTGGAGGCGATAGGCGTATGGGACTGGGAAGATAATTATGAGAATCCCTGTGTTTGCGATGGTACACAGTGGGAGCTGAACATAGCCCTCGGCGACCGTCATGTACAGTCCAGTGGCAGCAACTATTATCCCGGCATCACGGATGATCCGACCTGTATCACCTTTCCCGATAGTTCGCCACAATTCGACGCTTTCCTTTTAGCTCTTAAAAATCTTACCGGCAAAAGAATCAACTAAATATGTCTATTTCCTCCACCATCAAATCCATTCAAGACATCATGCGCAAAGACGTCGGTGTTGATGGCGACGCGCAACGTTTAAGCCAGCTGGTTTGGATGCTGTTTTTAAAAATCTTTGATGACCGTGAAAGCGAGTGGGAGCTGTTGCAGGACAATTACCTGTCCCCGTTGCCGGAAGCCTATCGCTGGCGCAACTGGGCGGCCAACCCTGAGGGCATGACCGGTGAGGCGCTGAAACAGTTTCTGGATAACGAGATGTTTCCTGCCTTGCAGCAACTGGAAGCCCGTGGCGGCGATCAGCGTGCCTATGTGATTCGTTCGGTGTTCGAGGGCGCTTATAACTACATGAAGTCCGGTCAGCTGATCCGTCAGGTGGTCAACAAGATTCAGGAAGGCGTCGATTTCAACAAGGCGCAGGAACGTCATCTGTTCGGCGATATGTACGAGCAGTTGCTGCGCGACTTGCAGGCGGCGGGCAATGCGGGTGAGTTCTACACCCCGCGCGCCGTCACCGAATTCATGGTGCGCATGACCAACCCTCGCCTCGGTGAAAAGGTGATGGATCCTGCCTGCGGCACTGGCGGTTTTCTGTCCTGCTCGATTGAGCATATCCGCCGTCAGGATGTGAAAACGGTGGACGATGAAGCTGCATTGCAGGCCAGCATCTTCGGTATCGAGAAGAAGCCGATGCCGCATTTGCTGTGTACCACCAACATGATCCTGCACGGCATCGATGTGCCGAGCAATATCCGCCACGACAACACACTGGCACGCCCGCTGATCAGCTGGACGCCGAAAGAGCGTGTCGATGTGGTCGTCACCAATCCGCCGTTCGGTGGCATGGAAGAGGACGGCATCGAAACCAACTTCCCGGCAGCCTTTCGTACCCGTGAAACTGCCGACCTGTTTCTGGTACTGATCATGCAGTTGCTCAAAGCCGGTGGTCGTGCAGCCCTCGTTCTGCCGGATGGTTTTCTGTTCGGCGAAGGCATCAAGACCCGCATTAAGGAAAAGTTGCTGGAAGAGTGCAATTTGCACACCATTGTGCGTCTGCCCAATGGCGTGTTCGCCCCCTACACCGGTATCAAGACCAATCTGCTGTTCTTCAGCAAGGGTGCGCCGACGCAGCACATCTGGTTCTATGAGCATCCGTATCCGGCAGGTGTGAAGAGCTACAACAAAACCAAGCCGATGAAGATCGAGGAGTTTGATGTTGAGGCGGCATGGTGGGGCGTGGAATCTGATGGATTTTCCCATCGCGTCGAAAATGAGCAGGCATGGAAAGTCAGTCTGGATGACATCAAGGCGCGCAACTACAACCTCGATTGCAAGAACCCGCATGTCGGCGAGCAGGAAATTCACGATCCTGATGTGCTGCTGGCGCAATATGCTGCCATGCAGTCTGAAATTGCCGCCTTGCGTAACCAGTTGAAGACGATACTGGGAGAGGCGCTGAATCGCGAGGTGCAGGCATGAGTGCCATTCAGCAACTGTTGACCGACCATATCGATATCTGGACGGCAGCGGAAACTGAGAAGAGATCGGGGCGTGGTCGTGCGTCCGGTAATGCGGGCAGCGTGTACGGCATCAAGAAACTGCGCGAGCTGATTCTGGAGCTGGCGGTGCGCGGCAAGTTGGTGCCACAGGATGCTAACGACGAACCCGCCTGCGAGCTGCTCAAAGGCATACAGGCGAAAAAGGCGAAGCTGATTGCCGAAGGTAAGATTAAGAAAGATAAACCGCTGGCGGCGATAACTGAGGATGAAAAACCGTTTGAACTGCCGAAGGGGTGGGAATGGGTGCGGGTTGGGCAAGTTGGACATGATTGGGGGCAGAAAGAACCTGATTCCAATTTTACCTATATTGAAGTTTCAGCAATCGATAGTACGCGAGGTGTTGTTTCGTCTCCTGGATTGGTTGCGCCTGAAGATGCGCCTTCACGGGCAAGGAAAATAGTAAAGAAAGGTACTGTTATATATTCAACTGTACGGCCTTATCTTTTGAATATAGCCGTCATAGAGGAAGAATTTTCGCCCGAACCCATTGCAAGCACGGCCTTTGCAATCGTCCATCCTTTTTGCTTAATGCCGCCAAGGTATTTCCTTAGTTTTTTCCGTAGCCCTGTATTCGTTCGTTATGTAGAGTCGGTGCAAATGGGTATAGCTTACCCCGCAATCAATGATGGCCAGTTCTTTTCTGGGTTGATTCCATTACCTCCAATTGAAGAACAGCACCGCATTGTCGCGAAAGTCGATGAATTGATGGCGCTGTGTGACCAGCTGGAAAATCAGCACAGCAACGCCGCCGAAGCGCACGAAAAACTGGTGAGCCACCTGCTCGGCACGCTCACTCAGTCACAAAACGCAGAAGACTTCAGCGCTAACTGGCAGCGCATCGCTGCACATTTCGATACGCTGTTCGCGACAGATGCCAGCATCGATGCGCTCAAGCAAACCCTGCTGCAACTGGCGGTGATGGGCAAGCTCGTCCCGCAAAATGCGAACGACGAACCTGCCAGCGAACTGCTTAAACGCATACAGGCTGAAAAAGCCAAACTGATTTCTGAAGGGAAGATCAAGAAAGACAAGCCACTGACGCCTATTACGGACGTTGAAAAACCGTTTGAATTGCCACTGAGATGGGAATGGGTGCGACTAAGTGATATCGCTACGCAAATTACCGATGGCGCTCACCACACACCTGAATATATTTCTGACGGCGTGCCATTTCTGTCAGTGAAAAATTTGAGTTCAGGATGCCTTGATTTTACCGATACACGCTTTATTTCACCGGTTGCTCATGCTGATCTGACAAAGCGATGCAATCCGGAATTTGATGACATCCTGCTCACCAAGATTGGAACAACAGGCATTGCTGTGGTTATAGACGACCCGAGGCCATTCAGTATTTTCGTAAGCGTGGCTTTGATAAAGCTTCCAAAAATTCTCATTGATCGTGACTATTTGTCACTTGTCATCAACTCCCCGTTTGTTCGGCAACAGTCAGAAGATGGCACTGAGGGAGTAGGCAATAAAAACCTTGTATTACGGAAGATAAATACATTCGATATTCCTTTCGCTCCTCTTGCCGAGCAGCACCGAATCGTTGCGAAAGTGGATGAGCTGATGGCGCTGTGCGATCAGTTGAAATCCCGCATCACGGATGCCAGCCGATTGCAGCAGAAGCTGGCGGATGTGCTGGTCGAGCAGGCCGTGGCATAAGACAGTCATTATGTCGGTGAAAATCCCGACCTAGGAAATTGCCACCTTTCATTGTGTGAGTCCATACGCGACACTAATACGGTCAATAATCACGGCCAGATTCGTTTTTCCTAAACCTAACGTTTTCATATCCACGTTTTCTTGAACGATCAGTCCGAGAAATTGATTTAAGTCTTCTGCAACCCGGGCCGGTAAATCAATCCGCGTGCCTGGTGCAAGCACTTGGGAAAGGCGCAAGACATCATGCAGGTGTTTACGAACTTTCTGGGAATCGATGGTCTCCCCTTGTGCAACCCTTTTACTCATGTCGAGCCAGGCATTCGCCTTTAATGGAATCAGGCGATCCTCTCTTACCCAGGCAATACCGTCCGACACGTGTACGCCAGCCAGGATGAATTGGTAATAATCGTTATCCAGCAAAATTGCCGACAGGCTCGATACGGCTTCATCAATGGGAATGGGCGTCAGATGTGCATCGACAGACAAGAGCAGTCCGTCAGGAATTCGGGAAAACAACTCCAGCATCACCGGAAAACCTGGATTCGTTGGTTTTTGAAAACGATAAAACTGCGGTTTACCCCCGCTACGCTCGCGAATTTCATAGCCGCCATCTTGGATAAACTGCCAGAAGTGTTGACCGAACTCGGCATCCATCGCTTCAACTATCAACACCAGATCAATATCCTTGGTCGCTCTGAAATCCAGCCCCGCTTCCTCCATCACAAGGCTGGCAGCCACTCCACCGATCAACACATACCGATCCGTGTAATCATCGAAATGATGGCGAAATAAATCCAATCCTTTGATCATATCAACCCCTTTTCAAATTCATGCAGTGCTTGCTGCACTCGTTCATCACGCTCGTTGCGCAAGCTTAATATCAGTGAGAAAGGATCAACCGATCCGGCTATGGGGTTGATGTTCGGGTCGTAGCACCAAATCTGCCAAAGGCAAGCACCAGGTTCTGGGGATGGTAAAACGAGCAAGCCCAATTTCTGTGCGAGCTTCCATTGTTCGCGGCTAATGGCATAAACCGGATATGCGGGTTCAGCAAGCAAGGTGGTATCAGCCAGCGCGCTTTCACCAGCTACACGTGCTTGTTGTTGCACGGTGGAGTTCGGCATCGCCCAGACGGTTTGTTTCACCGGATCGCGCAACAACGGCAATGCCTTGGTCCAAACCGCATGAGCATTTTCCTCAAACCGCAACCGGCGTTCGCGCCCCACACGCACCACCGAAGCAAGTCCGGAGTTTTCTAATTCCTTCATCGCACGCGATAGGGTCATGCTGGTGTAACCCAGTCCGTTAGCCAATTCCGCCGGATGCACCTCGGCTTTCCACGGATTTAGTAACGCGCTGATCAGCAAAGCTTGCGTTGCGGGGCTTAATCCCTTGTCCGGGACTGCGCGGCGCTGGCGAAAATACTCGCGAAGATCGATGCCCAAATCGGGTAAGTAAAGTTGATTGCCCGGGACGATAAAGGGGATATGCTGACCAACTAGACGCTTGCGCTCGTATGAACTCAAGACAGGAGCCACATAAATAGCCACCTCTCCACTTGCTTTTCCCAGTGTATCTGCATCTTTGCGCACCTTTGCCGCGTTCGCGGCCTGATCGCGCGCCAACATCAACACATAGCGAGCGCCCAGCAATTCAATGCAGGCAAAATCATAAGCATCGTGCAGGAAATAAGGTAAAACTGATTTTTCTGCCCAAGGCTTGATCGCTACAGTCAGTCCCAGCGTTTCCTCCAAATAGCGTTCGATATTTTCGTGGCTCATAAAAAACTATCAGTAACGTAGTTTCGGCACGATAACAACAATCTGGTTGTTGTGCAATATCAATGTTATCCAGCAATTCGATCAATCTGTCATGCCTGCTAGTCGCTGGTTATTAATTTCCCGAATGGAAATAAGGGAGGTGCTGATTAAATCGTCTTGCGAAGAGCGGCCTTTAGCCGCGAACAGCGAGTGGCGGGACGTGGCAAACCAGAATTCGTTATATATCAAAACACTGGATTGTCGCGCAGGTTCTGTTGAGCGCAGGGTTCTACATCTTCGCTAAGCTTCACTTTGCGCGCCCTGTAACGACGTGACGCTCAAGCGCCACTAAGCCAGAGTTTCGAGAGACAAGTTTCACTCGCACATCGTCCCAATCGAGCAGTAGCGGCACAGATTCTTGTTGCCCTTGCGGGCCAGTTCTGAAGGCCGTGAGCCCGACAGTTGAGCCATCGCTTGCTTTGGCATAGTTTGATAGATGATCTTGAATTGTTTGCCTTGCAACTTTTACTCGTTCGGCAACATGGCTACGAACAAGTTTGTGAAGATCACCAATGCACTGCAGATACTCACGGATGACAAGCGTCAGAACCACCTTTTCTGGCATCTCATCAAGGATCGTCGCCTTGAATCCAGTATTCGCGCCCAAGTAGTGACGTTCAGCAAACGGTCGAATTGAGAGCTCAAGCTCACGGCTTTCTCCTTCCCCAATCCACTTTTTTTCAAGTCTCAAACTGTGAACCGCTAGGCCACAATGCTGGACATGATTTCGTAACGCCTCAAGGAATCGATACCCGAAAGTGGCGTCGTAATGATTGTGCGTTCGCTGCTTGAATTCGGAACGAGCCTTATTCGGCTCAGTGGCACAATCTGATAGACGTTGTGGAGCTTGGTCGAGGTAAAGACGAGTTGCCGTCAGCAAGTTTACAACACGCCGATTAATCGTTGATCGCAGCTCAAAGAAGTCATGGTACTCATTCAAATCCCGAACTGCATTAGAGGCTGTAGCTGTGAGCAATTCCTGTTCAACTTCTACATAGTTGCCGATTAAGAGGTCATAGGACTCCTCAAGTGCGAACGCTGCGGCAAGAACGACGCGAGCTTGGGATGCAGCGTCAAACTGCACGTCACTGATTGGCAACTTTGGCACAGGACCAAGCACGTTCTTGCGAATATAGGCGTTCATGATATCCAACGTGGAATTAACCGGCTCCGCGCTTTTGCGGAGCCCGGGTTGAATGTAAAGTTAGACCACGCATCGTTCATGGTTTAGTGGCGATCTCGTTAAAACCAAGGAGTCCCGAAGGACTGAGGGTTGTGAACTCCCATCTCGGTAAGCGTTGCCTTTCTGCACCAAATGCTTCCAATAGTGGTGCAAGCGCTGCCTTGGACTCCACACCCAAGAGAATCTTTGCTCTTTCGAAATAGCTTGTTGATCTGGAGCGCGCGAATACTTCGAGTGGTCCAGAGTGCCTTACGATATAGAGAAGTGTTTCTGGCCACCAATGCCACTGGTCGTTTGGCCTGTCAATGTTATCTCGCATGAACAGAATAAAGTCGGCCTGCATTAGGTACCTGAACTCGATTCCAGAGCCTTTAGAACGCTGTTCGAGTAGGTCGGCGCGAAGAGATAGCCGACGTAGCTCAAGTCTCTTGTTTCTATGTTCAAGAGACTTTATGTATTGGTGAAAAACCTCGAACGGTACCATCGCATCCTTGCCGTATTCCGAACGCCCGGAGACGTAGTATTCGTTTGCCATGAGAAAGGCAGCGGATTCAAATCGTTCATAGCGAATTAACGTTGCCAAGGCGTATAGAAATAGTTCGTGAACGATGAATTTAAAGTTGTCAAAATCCCATTCTCTATGGCTGCTAATGTTCTGTGGTCGCTCAAGGTATGGAATGATGCGTTCAAAGAATCGGTGAATCGCTGTCCGAGTTTCAAGTGAATCACGATAGAGGGCAAGACTCAGAAACAACTCAATTGCCTCGTTTCTATAGGGCAAGAATGCCTCAATATTTCGAATTACCTCATCGTCAAATGGCTCAATTGATGCGTCGATACGGAATTTTTCTAACTCATCTGCAAGCGTTGTCAGGTAATCAATCATTACGGCCTCGGCATTGTCACGTCCGCTCTTGATTGCATCAAGCGCACGCCTCTGTCGCGACGAAGTACCCAATGAGACTGCTCGCTGTTCCTCAGAAAGAAACCCCGGTTTCTGACCAAGACTTGGTTTTTTATAAAGGGGTTGTTCGTACACCCAACGAATCAGCTTTTCAAAGTTCTCAGCTTCCAAGCTTGGATCGCTGAAGTCGATGTAAATACGAGAACGATAATAGACAGGAAGATATGCCTTTCCTTCATCGTCTCGCTCTTTGACTATTGCGACGAACTTGTCTTGTGCTTGGCTACGATAGATTTCTGGTGAAATGATCTGAGTTTCGGTTCCTACGCCACCACTTCGGCCATCTGCTTTGTCAACGTAAGTTTTGTCGCAGATGAGCGCGACCTTTTTTATTTCCGGGTCAGAAACCATGCGTTCCATGAAGGCGTGGGCATCGTGACCTTCTTTTAGATCCCATTTGTCGAGGACCACATCGATACCGGACTCTCGCAAATCAGTTGCAAGCTGAATGACCCAAGCCTCGTGATCTTGGCTCGACCAGCTGTAGGAAATAAAAAGCTTTGGATTACCCATCTAATAGCACCTTGGTCCAACGTTTAAGTAGACAGAATTATTCAAACATATGCAGGGGAGTATTCTGTATTAAAGGTCATTTTCAGTAGTTACTATCTGATTTTAAATAATTATTCTTGCTTTATGCGTCCAGCAATCCAGCATGTTCAGCACAACACTAGAATGTCAGTATTTGGCACGTAGCCGTGGTAGCTGCCAGTAATCTCGATGGAGCAAAGCCTAAAGTAACAGTTTTTATGGCAAGGACGCCCCTGATTCAGGAGCGTCCATTATGGTGACAGGTTAATCCCAGCTCAGTGTGCCGCCGGTCTGATATTCGGTGACGCGGGATTCGAAGAAGTTCTTTTCCTTTTTCAAATCAATCATCTCCGACATCCACGGGAACGGATTAGTCGCCCCCTGATACAGAATATCCACGCCGATTTGCTGGCAGCGGCGGTTGGCGATGAAGCGCAGGTATTCCTTGAACATGGTGGCGTTCAATCCCAAAATACCGCGCGGCATGGTGTCTTCCGCATAGGCGTATTCCAACTCCACGCCCTTTTGCATCAGGCCGCGAATTTCCTCACGGAAGGCCGCCGTCCATAAATGCGGATTTTCCATCTTGATCTGATTGATCAAATCCACGCCGAAATTCAGATGCATGGATTCATCGCGCAGGATGTACTGATATTGCTCCGCAGCCCCGGTCATCTTGTTCTGGCGACCTAAAGCCAGAATCTGCACGAAACCGACATAGAAGAACAGGCCTTCCATGATGCAGGCGAACACGATCAGGCTGCGCAACAGTGCCTGATCCGCTTCCGGCGTGCCGGTCTTAAACTCAGGATTAGTCAGCACATCGATATACGGCAGCAGGAATTCATCCTTGTTACGGATGCTCGGTACTTCGTGATACATATTGAAGATTTCGCCCTCATCCAGTCCCAGACTTTCCACGATGTACTGGTAGGCGTGGGTGTGGATCGCCTCTTCGAACGCCTGACGCAGCAGGAACTGGCGGCATTCAGGATTGGTGATGTGACGGTACGAGCCCAGCACGATATTGTTCGCGGCCAGACTGTCGGCCGTCGTAAAAAAGCCCAGATTGCGCTTGATCAGGCGGCGCTCGTCGTCAGACAGCTTATCACTCTTCCAAAGCGCGATGTCGGCCGTCATGTTCACTTCTTGCGGCATCCAGTGATTGGCACAAGCGGCCAGGTATTTTTCCCATGCCCATTTGTATTTGAACGGCACGAGCTGGTTGACGTCCGCCTTGCAGTTGATGATGCGCTTGTCTTCCACGCGGATGCGAGCGGATGCGGCATCGGTCGCAGCAGACGAGCTCAGTGTATCCACAGCGGGATTCGTTGTTATAACTTCATCGTCAAATGTCAGCATTATTGGCAAGCCTCGCACTCAGGGTTATCAATCGAGCAAAATTGCGTTGTCTCCGCCGGCGCATCGCCGACCGACACCGCATTCAGTGCACCGGCACGTCCGGTTGATTTCTCAGCCGAGGTCGCACCCAGCGTGCGCAGATAATACGTCGTCTTCAAACCGCGCACCCAGGCCAGTTTGTAAGTGTCATCCAGCTTACGACCGGACACGCCCGCCATGTAGATATTCAAGGATTGTGCCTGATCGATCCATTTCTGACGGCGCGATGCGGCTTCAATCAACCAGGAAGGCTCCACTTCGAAGGCCGTGGCATACAGGCTGCGTAATTCGGCCGGGATGCGGTCGATCTTGGCCAAACTGCCGTCGAAGTATTTCAGATCGGAAATCATCACTTCGTCCCAGAGCCCCAGTCGTTTCAACTCTGCGACCAGATGGTCGTTGATCACGGTAAATTCACCGGACAGATTCGATTTAACGAAAAGATTCTGATAGGTAGGCTCGATACAGGCCGACACGCCGATGATGTTGGAAATCGTCGCCGTCGGCGCAATCGCCACACAATTCGAATTGCGCATGCCGTATTGACCGATGCGGGCGCGCAACGCGTCCCAGTCCATGCTAACCGAGGTATCCACTTCGACGTATCCGCCGCGCTCTTCTCTTAACAGATCGAGGGTGTCCTGCGGCAGGATGCCGCAATCCCACAAGCTGCCCTTATAGGAGGCGTAACGACCGCGCTCTTCGGCCAATTCGGTCGATGCCCAGTAGGCGTAATAGCACACCGCTTCCATCGAACGGTCAGCAAATTCAACCGCTTCCATTGAGGAATAAGGTAGACGCAACTGATGCAGACAGTCTTGGAACCCCATGATCCCCATCCCGACCGGACGGTGCTTCAGGTTGGAATTGCGCGCTTTAGCGACCGCGTAGTAGTTGATGTCGATCACGTTATCCAGCATGCGCATCGCGGTGTTGATGGTGCGGCGCAGCTTGGCGTGATCGATCTGACCTGCCAGATCGTGTCCTTCAGGATACAGATGGGCGGGCAGATTCACTGAGCCCAGATTGCATACGGCGATTTCATCCGCGTTGGTGTTCAGCGTGATTTCGGTACACAGATTCGAGCTGTGAACCACGCCCACATGCTGCTGAGGCGAACGGATGTTGCAAGGATCCTTGAAAGTGATCCACGGATGGCCGGTTTCAAACAGCATGGTCAACATCTTGCGCCACAGGCTCGCGGCCTGAACCGTCTTGTAGAGTTTGATTTGTCCGGCAGCCGCTTTTTCTTCATACGCGGTGTAGGCGATTTCGAAATCGATACCGAACAGATCATGCAGATCCTTCACGTCCGACGGCGAGAACAGCGTCCAGTTGCCGCCTTCCATTACACGTTTCATGAACAGGTCGGGAATCCAGTTCGAGGTATTCATGTCGTGCGTACGACGACGGTCGTCGCCGGTGTTCTTGCGCAGATCGAGAAACTCTTCGATGTCCAGATGCCATGTTTCCAGATAGGCGCATACCGCGCCCTTGCGCTTGCCACCCTGATTGACCGCAACCGCCGTATCGTTGACAACTTTGAGGAACGGCACCACACCTTGCGACTCGCCGTTAGTACCCTTGATATGCGCACCGAGGGCGCGCACGGGCGTCCAGTCGTTGCCCAGACCACCGGCGAACTTGGCCAGCAGCGCATTGTCTTTGATGGCGTCGTAAATACCTTCCAGATTGTCTTCCACGGTCGACAGATAGCAGGAAGAGAGCTGCGAGCGGCGCGAACCGGAGTTAAACAGCGTCGGCGTCGAGCACATGAAGTCGAAACCTGACAGCAGACGATAGAACTCAATCGCACGCGCTTCGCGGTCGATCTCGTTCAGCGCCAGCCCCATCGCCACACGCATAAAGAACACCTGAGGCGCTTCGATACGCGTACCGCCGATGTGCAGGAAATAACGGTCATACAACGTTTGCAGCCCCAGATAACCGAACTGCAGATCGCGCGAGGCATCGAGCTCTGCTGCCAGTCGCGGCAGGTCGAAACCGGCCAGTTTTTCATCAAGCAATTCAGCGGCAATCCCGCGCTTGATGAATTTCGGGAAATAGTCCGCATAGCGTGTCGCCATGTCCGCAGGGGCCACATCTTCGCCCAGCACTTCACTGCAGATATTGTTCAACAGCAGACGCGCTGTGACGAAATTGTAAGCCGGCTCTTTTTCGATCATCGAACGCGCTGACAAAATCAGGCATTTGTGCACTTCATGCAGCGGCACGCCATCGTACATATCCTTCAAAGCGACTTGCAGCACCAACTCCGCATCAACCACCTCACCCAGACCTTCGCAGGCCGATTGAACCAGCACCGACAAACGCGCTAAATCCAGCGGCTGCACGACGCCGTCTTTGCCCGTGACGTTGATGACGTGGGCTGGCTGCTGAACCTGAGTCTGCGCACGCGAACGGGAATGCTCTTCGCGATACAAAACGTAAGCACGCGCAACATCGTGTTCGCCGGAGCGCATCAGTCCCAGTTCGACCTGATCCTGAATATCTTCGATATGCAGCGTGCCACCGTGCGGCTGACGTCTCATCAGCGCGATGACTACGCCTTGGGTGAGTTGGTCGACCAGTTCGCGAACGCGTGCGGACGCGGCAGCCGGCCCGCCGCTGACGGCGATAAAGGCCTTGGTCAGTGCCACTGAAATTTTCGCAGGTTCAAACACGACGACCGAACCGTTGCGACGGACAACCTTGTATAAATCGAACGAGCTGTTTGCCTCTTTATCGCCCGCGGCGGACGACAAAGAGGTTGGAGCGCTAGCAGCGTTTGTCATGAGCATCCCTTAGTATTAACTGATCTGGTAAATTCGAAAACCACTATATATAGTATTTTTTTTAGCGATTGACGCTGATTGTAGTGTTACCAGAAAATTTTGCAAGCAAAAACAATCCGATTAAAATCGGCATTCCGATTTATATCAGCGAATCAACTATCTGCAGAGCGTATTGAGGAAGTTACTTCAAAGCGAGTGGCGCAAGATAACGCTGCCAGTCGAAAAACGGCCCCGGATCGGTTTTGCGAACAGGCGCAATATGGCTGTGTCCGGCAATTCCGCGTATCGGCAAGGCCATGCGCAGCGCAAGGGTCAGCTCATGAAGCGCCGCATACTGCGCATCGGTAAAGGGCACATTGTCGCTGCCTTCGAGCTCTATGCCGACTGCAAAATCATTGCAGCGCGTCTTGCCCTGCCATGAAGACAAGCCCGCATGCCATGCGCGTTGCAGACATGAAACGAATTGTATGAGATGCCCGTCGCGGCGAATGTAAAAATGCGATGACACACGCCCTTCCGGTATCGTCTGGTAATAAGGATGCGCGCGACGGTCCAGCGTGTTGGTGAAGAGCTGCTGCACGCCTTCACCGCCGAATTCATCGGGCGGCAGACTGATATTGTGGATCACCAGCAACTCAATAGGACCTGCTGCACGGTCGTCGAAATTAGGTGAGTGCAGATGCTCGCACCCACCCGCCCAGCCGGCCTGGTCAATCCGCATCATCCGCCCCCGCCGGGCTCTTGATGCCCAGTCGCTCCATACGATAGCGCATGGTTCTAAACGTCAGTCCGATCAGTTTCGCGGCAGCGGTTCGATTAAAATTCGTCTGCTGTAGC
Organism: Gallionella capsiferriformans ES-2; assembly: GCF_000145255.1. Lineage (NCBI taxonomy): Bacteria > Pseudomonadati > Pseudomonadota > Betaproteobacteria > Nitrosomonadales > Gallionellaceae > Gallionella > Gallionella capsiferriformans. The sequence continues at coordinate 417,310 of NC_014394.1, read as the reverse complement.
GCCTCCATCAGCGCCTCTTTTTCAACCCGGTCAAGATAGGCGGGCAGCGGATACTTGTCGGTCCGCTCTCCCACCTCAGCTTGCTCTACCGGACTCAGACACAGATCCTCAGCCGCGATCACGCCCTCCGAACACAGCGCCAGGGCGCGCTCGATGATGTTTTCCAGCTCACGGACATTCCCGGGAAAGTCATACTGCTGCAGCACGCGCAACGCCTCATCCGAGAAGCGTGTTGGCACCCCTGCGCGCAGGCGGTTGAGCACCTGCTGAGCGATTTGAGCGATATCCTCACGCAATTCGCGCAAGCTGGGCATCTGGATCGGAATCACGTTCAAACGATAATATAAATCCTGACGGAACTGGCCCGACTTGACACGCTCGGCCAGATCTTTGTGCGTCGCACTGATCAGACGCACATCCACCGGCTCTTCCGTCGTTGAACCTACTTTTCTGACGCGCTTTTCCTGTATCACACGCAGCAGTTTGACCTGCATCGTCAAAGGTAAATCCGCAACCTCATCCAGAAATAACGTGCCGCCGTTCGCCGCCTGAAAAAATCCGTCACGATCTTTATCAGCGCCGGTAAAAGCGCCTTTTTTATAACCGAAAAATTCACTCTCCATCAAGTTTTCGGGAATCGCGCCGCAGTTGACCGCGATCACCGGCTGATCACTGCGCGGACCACTCTGCACGATCAGGCGCGCAGCGAGTTCCTTGCCGCTCCCCGACTCCCCGCTGATATATACCGGCGCCTGACTACGCGCGACGCGCTCGATCAAATCACGCACTTTCTGCATGGCCGGCGCGTTACCCAGCAAGAGCTTATCGGCGGAAGGACTGGGCTGCGGCATGCTGAGGGCCGATTTCACCAGCGTGCGCAATTGTTCGAGCGACAGCGGCTTGGCGAGATAATCAAAGGCACCGGCCTTGAGTACCGTGATCGCATTTTCCATATTGCCATGCGCAGTAATCACCGCAACCGGCACATCGAGACTGTGAGCGGCGATGTATTTGACCACTTCGAGACCGTCCCCATCGGGCATACGCATGTCCGTCAAACACAAGTCATATCGATTGGCGGCCAGCTTGGCGAGCGCTTCCTGCACGCAAGCGGCCTTATCCACCACCAACCCCATTTTAAGCAGGGTCATTTCCAGCAATTCCAGAATATCAGGCTCGTCATCGACCAAAAGCACCGATTGCTGCAGTGCGGCCCCCTTGACTGAGCCCGACTGAAATTCGCGTTTTGTTTTATCAGCCATGTTCATTCACCGGTCGTTTCCCCAATCTTCTCTCGCCGAAGGTAATTCGAAAGCACGCGCCCGGTTCCGAGAACCTATCGTGGTATTCCAGCCAGGCGCCATTCGCCTCGCACAACTCACGCGCAATGTACAAACCCAGCCCCGTCCCCTGCTCCGCAGTGGTAAAAAAAGGTTCAAACAGACGGGATTGATGCGCTACCGAGACCCCCGGCCCGTCATCCAGCACATCGAGCAGCACACGCCCCCGATCCAATCCGGTCGTCAACACGAGACTGCCCGGCAATTGATGTCCGTAATGCAAGGCATTGCGGCACAAATTCCATAGCACCTGCCGAAAATGCCCCCGGTCGAACGTCACCATACTGCCTCCCTCCGCCTGCAAGTGCAGCACATCCTTCCCCACGCGCTCGGCCTGATTAAACTCTTCGACAAACACAGGCAACAACACCGCCAGATCAAATGTTTCCGGCTGTGCGCGATCGCGCCGGTTCAACTGCATCACGTCTTCGACTATCCGGTTGATGCGCTGCGTATTGTCCCGAATCAGCTGCAACAGACGCGCCTGCCGCGTATCGCCCGATTCCTCCTGCAGCAACTCGGTCGCATAACTGATGGCCGACAACGGATTACGCACTTCATGCGCCAGATTGGCCGTCAGTCGCCCCAATGCCGCAAGCTTAATCTGCTGAGCCTCGGCCTGAGCATGCTGCATATCTTCCAGAAAGATTACCGCACCCTGCGCCGCATCGCGTTCTACTCCGACAAAGCGCAATCTGGCCTGCAAGCCGCCATCCAGCTGCAAGGTGATACGGGCATTCATGGTATTGTGCTTCCATTGCACATACTGCTGATATAAAAGCGGAAAACTCTCGGAGAGCATGCTGTCAGCCGCTTCCGTGTTGTAGAGCAGACGCGCCGCGCTCGGGTTCATCTGCACGATTCTGTCATGCTCATCGACCACCAGCACGCCGTCTTGCATGTCGCGCATCACCAGACGGTTCGCCTCGGCCATCCCGATCAAATCACGACCCCGGCGCTGCGCCAGCTTCTGATTGTCCAGCGCATACTGGGCCAGCTTGTGCGCCAACCCCGCCACCGCGAAATAGGACACACACAGCAAGCCCACCTGAACATATTGCGTGACCGGCGCATCATCGTAAAGAACGGCAAAGGCGTGTTCCAGCAACGCGGCGATGCTGGCAAGCGATGCAAAGAACAGGGTTATTTTTCCGCGACTGATAATACCGGCCACCGCCATCGATACCATCAGCAGCAAACCCACACTGCTCTGTATCCCGCCGCTCGCATGAGATAACACTGTCAGTACGACGATATCGCTGCAGACCTGCCACGCCAGTTGCCATGAAAATTTAAACCAGCGCATCCGCATTGGGATAAACGACAGCGTCACGACAACCGCGTACACCCAGCCCGTCAGCAGAAACAGGTGCCCTTTGCTGGTGCCGAACAGGCGCTCAGCCTCGAAGGCGATCGCGATAAACAGGATGAAGCCGACTAAGGCTAAGCGGTAGAGATTGAAATAATAAAGTGAACGCCAAAAATCGGCGGGAATCTCGTCATTAGTGACCGGCAGCACAACTAGCCTTGGGCATCGCGGTGAGCGGCACAACAAAAGTGCGCGTCCCCCGCACTCACGCTCTCACCGGCCGGCAGATGAACGCCGCAATACGCACAGCGCACCATGTCCTCAGCGGGTTTAGGTGCTTGCGAAGGTAGATTTTTACGGACAGATTTAAACAGCAGATAAATCACTGCAACAATAGCGAACAGAAATAGCAGACGACTCATGTGTACTCCGTTGCAACGACCCGCTCCGGCAAGGATGCGGGTGAATTAGTGCTGGCGCGTGGCAGCGAAGTGCGCCAACTCCATCAGGCAGGTTTTGTATTTCGAAGCCGGCAGACCTTTAATGGCCGCGCAGGCTAATTCGACCTCGCGCATCGCTTGCAGCCTCGTAAAATCGAGCGCGCCGGTATCGTGTATGATTTTAAGCACGTCGGCGAATTTCCCCACGTCACCCTCTTCAATCGCACTGCGCACCACGGCAGCCTGCTGAGCGGTACCGTGTTGCATCGCATAAATCAGCGGCAAGGTCGGCTTGCCTTCAGCCAGGTCATCGCCCAGATGCTTGCCAGTGGCCGCTTCGTCGGCTGAATAATCGAGCACATCATCGATCAACTGGAACGCCGTACCCAGATGCATGCCGTAGGTGGCGGCAGCCGCTTCATCCTCGCTTGAGGTTTTGGCAAGGATCGCACCCAGACGCATCGCCGCTTCGAACAGTTTCGCGGTTTTGTAGTGGATCACGCGCATATAATTCTCGGCATCCACATCGGCGTCATTGCAATTGAGCAACTGCAACACCTCGCCTTCTGCGATCACATTGGTCGCATCGGCCAGCGTCTGCATGACGCGCATCGAGCCTACTTCAACCATCATCTGAAACGCGCGCGAATACAGAAAATCGCCAACCAGCACGGATGCGGCATTGCCAAACAGCGCATTGGCCGTTTCGCGACCGCGCCGCAATCCCGATTCGTCAACCACATCGTCGTGCAGCAGGGTCGCTGTGTGAATAAATTCGACGACAGCCGCCAGTTCGTGATGATGCTCGCCAGTGTAATTAAACGCGTGTGCAGACAGCACCACCAGCGCAGGGCGCAGACGTTTACCGCCGCTATTGACGATATATTCGGCAACCTGATTCACCAGCACCACTTCCGAGTGCAATTTATTGCGTATGACCTGATCGACTGAGGCCATGTCGGCCGCCAGCAATTGATTAAAGTTTTCCAACTTTCCGCCCTAATAAATTCTAAGTGCCAACAGCACCTGATTGATCGCGTATTGTCTCATAAAACGCCCCTTAGCCGCACGCAGCCAACTTACAGGAAACTGACGGTTACTCCACTTTTTTTTCGCAGCGTATCAGATACAGCCCGATCAGCACTCCGGCCCCGCTCAACAGCAGGACGTAATGTGCAGGCGCCATGGGGTCAAGCGGCAAGCACAGACTCACAAGCACCGGCGTGAGCCCGCCGAACACCGCGTAGGCCACATTGTAGGAAAACGACAAACCCGAGAATCTGACCACAGGAGGAAAGGCGCGCACCGCAGCGGCCGGAATCACGCCGATGACACCGACAAAAAATCCGCATAGCGCATACAACGGATTAATGTATTGCGGCGCAACAGCCATCTGGCTATAGAACAGCATCGCGGTAAAACCCAACATCACGCAACCGGCCGCCAGCACACGTCCCGCGCCGAAACGGTCAGACAATGCGCCAAACACGATACAACCGAAACTCAAAAACAAGGTGGCGATACTGCCGGCCTGCAACGCTGCGGCTGCCGGAATGGCATACAGTTTTTGCACCAGAATCGGCGTCATTAAAATCATCACGATGATCGCTGCCGATAGCAACCAGGTCATCGCCATCGTCAGCACCACCGAGGCGCGATGCGCGCGAACCACCGTTTTCAAGGGCAACTCGTCAGCCAATAACTTGCGGGCCTGCATTTCTTTGAATACCGGCGTTTCCTGCAACCACTGGCGCAACCATACCGACAACAAGCCGAACAAACCGCCCAAGATGAACGGAACACGCCAGCCCTCACTGAGCAACTCTGCCGGCGAATACATTTGATGCACCGCCGTCGCAACCAAAGAGCCCAGCAGTATGCCGCCCGTCAATCCTGCCGTAAGCGTCCCGCAGGCAAATCCAACATGTTTTTCGGAGACGTGTTCCGAAACAAACACCCAGGCACCCGGCACTTCGCCGCCGATCGCCGCCCCCTGCATGATGCGTAAAGTCAGCAACAAGATGGGCGCCCAAATGCCGATCACCGCATAGGTCGGCAGCAGCCCGATGACCAGGGTCGGCAGCGACATCAGCAGGATACTCAGCATAAACATGCGCTTGCGCCCCAGCAGATCGCCAAAATGCGCCATCACGATGCCGCCCAATGGACGCGCCAAATATCCCGCAGCGAAAATACCAAAGGTTTGCAACTGCCTTAACCAGTCGGGCATATCGGGCGGGAAGAACAACTGACCGATGACCACGGCGAAGAAGACGAAGATGATGAAATCGTAGAATTCCAGCGCCCCGCCCAGCGCGGACAACACCAGCGTTCGATAATCGTTGCGACTCAGAGACGACATGCACACCCTCCTCACTCACTGCGCGGCTAACTGATCAATGAAAATGGCCCAGGATTTTACGCCTGAGCCATTTATTTGGTGGGTCGTCACGGACTTGAACCGTGGACCAAAGGATTATGAGTCCTCTGCTCTAACCAACTGAGCTAACGACCCGTAAACTATTATCCTTCGCTATCTAAGAAACTCTTCAGCTTCTCGGAACGCGACGGGTGACGCAATTTGCGCAGCGCCTTGGCTTCGATCTGACGAATACGTTCACGCGTCACATCGAACTGCTTGCCAACTTCTTCCAAGGTGTGATCGGTGTTCATTTCTATACCGAAACGCATACGCAATACCTTAGCCTCACGCTGAGTCAGGCTGTCGAGTATATCCGACGTTGCGCTGCGCAAACTCTCATAAACCGCGGCTTCAATCGGCACCGTGGTGTTCGAGTCCTCGATGAAATCGCCCAGATGCGAATCATCGTCATCGCCCACCGGCGTTTCCATCGAAATGGGTTCTTTGGCGATCTTCAAAATCTTATGGATCTTGTCTTCCGTCATTTCCATTTTTTCGGCAAGCGTTGCAGCATCGGCTTCCTGCCCGGTTTCCTGCAGAATCTGACGCGAGATGCGGTTCATCTTGTTGATCGTCTCGATCATGTGCACCGGAATCCGGATCGTACGTGCCTGATCGGCGATCGAACGCGTGATCGCCTGACGAATCCACCAAGTCGCATAGGTCGAAAACTTATAGCCGCGACGATATTCGAACTTGTCCACCGCCTTCATCAGACCGATATTGCCTTCCTGAATCAGATCGAGGAATTGCAGGCCCCGATTGGTATATTTCTTGGCGATCGAAATCACCAGACGCAAGTTAGCCTCGATCATGTCGCGCTTGGCACGGTGCGAACGCGCCTCGCCATTGGTCATGCGGCGGTTGATTTCTTTCAAATCAGTGATCGGCAATCCGACGCGCTTTTGCATGTTGATCAGATTTTGCTGCTTCTCAACAATCGCATGCTGATAGCGCACCAGCAATTCGCTGTAAGGCTTAGCCGCCTTGATTTCTTGAGCGAGCCAGTCCATATCGACTTCATGCCCGACAAAGCTCTTGATAAAATGCGGACGCGGCATCTTGCTCTTCGTCACACAGATATCCTGAATACCGCGCTCGTTGGTGCGAATTTCTTCAACCAGACCGCGCATGGTGTTGCACAATGCATCCACCTGCTTGGCAGTAAAACGGAACGCCATCAACTCTTCGGTAATGCCGGCCTGATGCACATTGTATTGCGCACTCAGATAACCATACTTCTCGTATGCCTTGCCCATTTTGCTGAACAGATCAGCGATCACGGCAAAACGCGCCAGCGCATCGGCTTTTAGCTGCGCCAAATCGGCAGCAGCAGCAGCAGCACTCGCGGCGGCCATCGCTTCTTCATCTTCTTCGTCTCCATCCTCAGAACTCGACTCCTCCGAAGATTCTTCCTCTTCAGCGTCATCCTGTTCCTGATCATCGCTGGCAGTCAAACCGGATTCGTCTTCCAGTTCGATATCCACAAAACCATCGATCAGTTCATTGACGCGAATCTCATCAATTTCAATTTTGGCCGCCAAAGACAGGATTTCCGCGATCGTCACAGGACAGGCGGAAATCGCCTGGATCATGTTGCGCTGACCTTCTTCGATACGCTTGGCGATTTCGATTTCTTTTTCGCGCGTCAGCAGATCAACCGTACCCATTTCGCGCATATACATGCGCACAGGATCTGTGGTGCGGCCAAACTCTGAATCGACCGTGGACAAGGCTGCTTCCGCTTCTTCAGCAGCGTCTTCATCCGCAGCGGTCGGGGCGGAATCCGTCATGATCAGCGCTTCAGCATCGGGCGCCACATCGCAGACACGGATACCCATGTCGTTGATCATGCTCGCTACGCTCTCGATCTGTTCGACCTCGAGCATATCGGGCAGATGGTCGTTGATTTCGGCGTAGGTGAGATAACCGCGCTCTTTACCCAGCACGATCAGCGCCTTCAGACTGGTCCGTCGCGCATCGATGTCCTGCTGCAACTCGGCAAGCGGCAACGCAATCACGTCGTCCTTCTTGTCAGTTTTTTTCTTGGTCTTTTTAACCGTTACCATAATCTTGTTTCCAATTGCGTGAGACCTACGTTAGGACCGCAGAAAAGCGCGCCATTATACCCGAAAAGCACGGACACTTACACCCTTCACGAACATCAACTCTTTAGCTCGCTTACCACACCGGAATTGCCGCGCTGCAGCAATCGCAAATACTGCTCACGCTCGTCAACACTTAGTCCGGACAAACCCCCTTGCGACAATTTGCTTTGCAACGCCTGAAACTGATCGCGACGCTGCCCCTCTTCCAGCTTGCCAACCAACCCCGCAAACTCAGCGGCAACATCGAAGGAATCCCCCCATGCCAGCATTTCCGCTTCCGCCTGAGCCAGCGCTCTGGCATAACTGGTCCCTTCAAACATCTGCATCAGCGCCGGACTGCTGATTTTATAATCCGCCTCGCGCAACGCCGACAGCACCGCCACAATCGCCTCGGCATCCGCCCCCTCACCATGCCAATCGGCCGGCATATCCACGCCCAAGCCGGGTTGCGCGATCAGGCATTGCAACATCAAACGCTGTACCGGAAATGGGGTGCGCGCAGCTTTTTTCAAGGAGGGGCGCGGCGCATGGGCTATCGGCTTGATTTCATACAACGCCTCCAGCTCAGCCTGACTAACACCCGATAACGCCGCCACCTCCTTCCGAAGCAACAACGACGTGACCGGAGACACAATCACCGACAGCAGCGGCTTGGCCCGATGCAGCAATTGATTACGACCCTCCTGCGTCTGCAAATCCAACTCCGACGTCAACTCGCGGAGCAAATAACCGGACAGTGGCATCGCCTCGGCAATGCGCTGCTCAAACTCGGCCTGCCCGAACTCACGAATAAAACTGTCAGGATCATGCTCTGCCGGCAAAAACAGAAAACTCAGCAGCTTGCCATCCTGCAAATGGGGCAGCGCATTTTCCAGCGCACGCCAAGCGGCCTTGCGCCCAGCCTTGTCGCCGTCAAAACAAAATACAATCTGATCCGCCAGTCGCAACAATTTCTGAATATGATACGGCGTCGTCGCCGTACCCAGCGTTGCGACCGCATAATCGACACCGTGCTGCGCCAGCGCCACCACATCCATATACCCTTCGACGACCAGCACGCGCCCGTGAGCGCGTATCGCTTTTTGCGCCTGATACAAGCCGTACAGCTCGCGCCCTTTTTCAAACAAAGGCGTTTCGGGCGAATTCAGATACTTAGGCTCACCCTTATCCAACACACGCCCGCCGAATCCGATCACCTGCGAACGCACATTGACAATCGGAAACATGACACGGTCGCGAAACCGGTCGTAGCGCTTATCGCCATCCCCCGTGATCACAAGTCCGGTCTCAACCAGCGTAGCGCTCTGATAATCCGGAAAAGCAGCACTCAGATTCTGCCAACCCTCCGGCGCAAATCCAATGCCGAATCTTGCTGCAATCTCCCCGCTCAGGCCGCGATTTTTCAGATAATCGATCGCCCGCGTGGATAACTTGAGCTGCTCGCGGTAGTAACGGGTAGCGACTTGCATTACCTCGTATAAATCGGGCGCCACCTTTTTAAAGGACTCGCCTGACGCCTGCTGCTCATACGGCACTTGCATCCCGACGCTTTGCGCCAGATCTTCGATGGCCTCGACAAACCCCAAGCCCAGATGCTCCATGACGAACCCCACCGCCGTGCCATGCACGCCGCAGCCAAAACAGTGATAAAACTGCTTGGACTGACTGACCGTAAAGGAGGGAGATTTTTCGTTATGGAACGGGCAGCAGGCGACATAATTGCCACCGGCTTTTTTAAGCGGCACATAGCGCTCTATGACATCGACGATATCCAGACGATTGAGCAGGTCCTGAATGAAACTTTTTGGAATCATGCCGGAACGCCCTTTTCATCATGACAAAAAGCGCCCTGAAGACGCTCATTGAAAACCTGCTACGTTCAAACTACTACGAGAGCTGAGCCTTAATCAGAGCGGATACCCGACCCATATCAGCAATACCTGCCAATTTAGATTTGAGCACACCCATGACTTTCCCCATATCCTGCGGACCCGCAGCACCAACAGCCGAAATTGCCTCAACAACTGCGGCCAGCACTTCTGCATCGCCCAACTGTTGCGGCATATAAACTGCCAGCACGCCCATTTCGAATTTCTCGATATCGGCCAGATCCTGACGAGATGCCGCCTCATACTGACTAATGGAATCACGGCGCTGCTTGTTCATCTTCTCGATGATCGCAACGATATCTCCATCGGCCAGCTCGATGCGCTCATCCACCTCACGCTGCTTAATCGCGGCGAGCAATAGACGAATAGCCGAGAGACGTGCCGTATCTTTGGCACGCATCGCGACTTTCATGTCATCGGTAATTTTCTGCTTTAAATTCATTACCACGCGAACGGGTAAGACTTAGTACAGCTTAGGCGGCAGAGTCTGGCTGCGCAGACGCTTGTAATGACGCTTAACCGCTGCAGCGAGCTTGCGCTTGCGTTCAGCTGTTGGCTTCTCGTAAAATTCACGTGCACGCAAATCGGTCAACAGACCAGTTTTTTCTACAGAACGCTTGAAACGACGCATTGCGACTTCAAACGGCTCATTCTCTTTAACACGTACGGTTGTCATCTACGAACTACCTTCTACCAAAAAATTGAGGGCGCGATTCTAGCAAAACCATCCTCGCATAACAACTCATATTTCACTATGAGCACAAATAAAGCGAATTTAAAACTTATTGCACCGTGATTCGTGCAAATTTACGCTTACCGACTTGAGCCACCACCACACGACCGGCCGCTACCGTATCGCCTTTATCGTTCACGCGCTCACCGTCGAGCTTGACCGCACCCTGAACTATCATGCGCATTGCCTCCGACGTTCCGTCTACCAGTCCGGCCTGCCTCAGCAACAACGGCACGGAAATCACGCCATCGGGAGCCGCCACGGTCATCTCCGGCATATCATCAGGCAACACCCCCTTGCGAAAACGGGCATCGAACTCCTCCAGCGCAGCCTCAGCATCCCGCTGACTGTGGAATCGCGCAACAATTTCCTGCGCCAGCAACACTTTGATGTCGCGCGGATTGCGTCCGCCTTCAACTTCGGCACGCCAGCTTGCAATTTCGCTCAGACTGCGGAACGACAGCAATTCAAGATAACGCCACATCAACACATCGGAAATTGACATCAGCTTGCCAAACATATCCTGAGGCGCATCGGTAATTCCGATGTAATTGCCAAGCGACTTGGACATCTTGTTCACACCATCCAGACCTTCGAGCAGTGGCATGGTCAAGATACACTGCGCAGGCTGCCCGTAATGACGTTGCATTTCGCGCCCCATCAGCAGGTTAAATTTCTGATCCGTGCCGCCCAACTCCAAATCCGCCTTCAACGCGACCGAATCGTAACCTTGCACCAGAGGATAGATGAATTCATGAATCGCAATCGGCTGCCCCCCCTTGTAGCGCTTCGCAAAATCATCGCGCTCAAGCATTTGCGCGACCGTATGGGTCGCTGCCAGCCGGATCAAGTCGACTGCACTGAATTTATCCATCCAGGTCGAATTGAAAACGATCTCCGTCTTTTCAGGGTCGAGCACTTTAAAAACCTGATCACGGTACGACTGCGCATTTTCCAGCACCTGTTCGCGTGACAGCGGCGGACGGGTGGCATTTTTTCCGGTCGGATCACCAATCATTCCTGTGAAGTCGCCAATCAAAAACAACGCGTGATGCCCCAGATCCTGCAACTGACGCATCTTATTGAGCAATACGGTATGCCCCAGATGAAGATCCGGCGCGGTCGGGTCGAAACCCGCCTTAATGCGCAACGGACGACCCAATGCGAGTTTTTGTTTGAGCTCAGCCTCGATCAGCAATTCATCTGCCCCGCGTTTTATTACATCCAATACCTGTGTCATGTCATTCATATTTTTCATTTTAAATTCAGTAAAATCGCTAGCGCACGCCCTATTTTCCCGCCAGATTGTAGCTACGGGTTCATTTTCACACAAAATATCAGTTAAACCTTTAAGGAATAGCCTGTTTCTGTTAAAGTTCGCTTCAATCAGATAATGCTGCCATCATAAAACGGCAATCCGCTCACGGAGACGCGAATGTTAACGCAAAACATGCTTAACCAAGAACGCAAAAAGAAATTGCGCTGGTTTATCACCGTATCAACCATGCCACTGCTGGGTGTCGTCACCGCTTTTGGACTGGTGCCGACCAGCAATCTTGGTTTGAATAATGACAAAGTTGCCATAGAACAACTCGCTCTGCCCGCAGCAGCCCCAACCGAGAGCACGCCTGCCACCTTCTGGCACACCGAACGCCTGCAGCGCGGCGATACGGTGGCAGAACTGATGCAACGCCTGAACATTAAGGATCCGGTTGCCAGCAATTATCTGCGCAACAGCGCTGACGCAAAAGCATTCCGGAAATTATCTGTTGGCAGCGAAGTACAAGCGGAAACAGATACGACAGGTGCACTCGTATCATTGAGCTACTTGGGCGAACAGGGCGCAAAATCCATCATCCAAAAGCAAGGCGACTCGTTCATCTCGAAAACGGTTGCCGCGCAACTCGAAAAACGTCTGTTTGTCCGCACAGGTGAGATCAAGACCAGCCTGTACGCCGCCACCGATGCCGCTGGCATGCCGGAATCAGCCGCCAACCAACTCACCGAAATTTTCAGCGGCGATGTGGACTTCCATCACGATTTGAAACGCGGCGATCGCTTCACCGCCGTCTATGAAATGACCTACAGTAACGGCGCACTGGTGAAAGCCGGGCAAATTCAGGCAGCCGAATTCATTAATCAGGGCAATGTCTATCGCGCTGTACGCTTTCAAAGCGATGCAACCCACAGCGATTACTACACCCCCGAAGGCCGCAGCCTGAAGAAGGCATTTTTGCGCTCTCCGATTGCTTTTTCACGCGTGAGCTCGGGCTTTACCATGGCACGTTTTCATCCGGTACTGAACAAATGGCGCGCGCACAAGGGCGTAGATTTTGCAGCCCCCATCGGCACGCCGGTAAAAGCCACCTCGGATGGTATCGTCTCTTTTGTCGGCCAGCAGAATGGCTATGGCAACGTTGTCATTCTGAAGCACCAGAGTCAGTATTCCACGGTATACGGGCATCTGTCTCGCTACGCCAAGGGCCTGCGTAACGGCGCTCGCGTCAGACAAGGCGATGTGATTGCCTATGTCGGCATGACCGGCATGACCAGCGGCCCTCACCTGCACTATGAATTCAGGATCAACGATCAGCAACGCGACCCGCTGCGCGTCGCACTGCCCAATGCACTGCCGATCACGGGTGCAAACCGGACCGCATTCAAGGCAATGGCAGATAAATTTGTCGCAAGTCTGGTCCAGTTGCGCAACACCAATCTCGCCAAGCTGGATTAATTGGGCACACAGCACTTGAGTCAGCCCGAGCTTTATATCGGGCTGATGTCGGGAACCAGCCTGGACGGCATCGATGCTGTACTGGTCGATTTCGCCCCCCCCGCCCCAACGCTACTGGGGAAATTTTTCTTCCCGTTCGATGATGCGCTGAGACAAGCCGTACTCGCCTTGCATCTCCCCGCGCAGAACGAACTGCACCAGACGCAACTGATCGCAAATCAACTGGCAACGCTGTATGCCCAAGCCGTCAATGCACTGCTAGCGCTTACCTGCCACACCCCTCAACAAATTCTCGCCATAGGCTGTCACGGACAAACCATCCGGCATTGCCCGGAACACGGCTATACGCTGCAAATCGGCAATGCTGCGCTGCTGGCTGAATTGACCAGCATTACCGTTGTCAGCGACTTTCGCAGCCGCGACATTGCAGCAGGCGGTCAGGGCGCCCCTTTGGTTCCCGCTTTCCACGACAAACTGCTGCGCGCGCCCGGCGTACATCGCGTGATTGTCAATATTGGCGGTATCAGCAACCTGACCAATCTCGCGCCCGGCGTTACCACGTCAGGCTTCGACTGCGGCCCGGGCAATCTGCTGATGGACGCATGGTGCATGCAACACCTGAAAAGATCCTATGATGCGAACGGCGCATGGGCTGCAACCGGACGAGTGCTACCCGAGCTGCTGCAATTGATGCTGGCGGAACCGTTCTTTGCACTGCCGCCCCCCAAGAGCAGCGGACGCGACCTGTTCAACATGCAATGGCTGCAAAGCAAACTTACCGGGGATGAATCACCTGAAGACGTACAGGCAACCCTGTTGGAACTCACCTGCCGCACCATTGCAGAGGCGATACAAACCCAATGCGCGGGCGCTCAGGCCGTTTACCTGTGCGGCGGCGGTGCGCACAACCTGACGCTGCTAAACCGTCTTGCAACGCTACTCTCCAGCAGCATTGTGCAGACCACCAACGAGCTCGGTGTCGACAGCGACTTTCTGGAAGCAATCGCCTTTGCCTGGCTGGCACAGCAAAATTTACAGGGACTGCCTGCAAACCTGCCGCTGGTGACTGGTGCTAGGCATTCGTGCATCCTAGGTGCCGTCTATCCTGCATAACAGCCTCACCCACCGGCCAATCGCCCATTTCACAAAGACACCTCATGACTGAAGAACGCTTCGTAAACATCGAAACAAAAATATCCTATCAGGAAGATCTGGTAGAGGAACTCAATAAAATTGTCTATCAGCAGCAGCAAAAACTCAGCCAGCTAGAGGCGATTTGCGCCTCACTGACAGGGCACATACAATCGCTGAATGAGGCAGGCAATATCAATAAAACCCTCAACGAAAGACCTCCACACTATTAAGCCCGTCTTGCGATGGAGATCGAGCCGGCCGCAAGAATTCGGCTGCCATCGAGAGGGAATCGCTGCAAGGGCATTCAGTTTAAGCGATGCGATTAACTATCCGTCAACAAGCTTCGTTCTGACGGATAGTTACAACAGCGAACTAGACTGAGAATGAAGAACCGCAACCGCAGGTGGTGGTGGCATTCGGGTTCTTAATGACGAACTGAGAGCCTTCCAGTCCTTCCGTGTAATCAATTTCCGCACCGACCAGATACTGGTAGCTCATCGGATCGATCAACAGTTGCACGCCGTTCTTATCAAGAACCGTGTCATCCTCGTTGGTGATTTCATCGAACGTAAAGCCGTACTGAAATCCTGAGCATCCGCCACCGCTGACAAATACACGAAGTTTGAGTTCGCTATTGCCTTCTTCTTCGATCAATTGCTTGACCTTGGCAGCCGCATTGTCTGTGAACACCAGCAAATCTTGTGACTCGGTTACAGCAGTTGTTGCATCCATGATTTTTCCTTACATTAATTAAGCATTACTCGATTTAAACGCGACCACATTTTCCTGATCGGCGGCATTGGTATGCACCAGATGTCCTTGAAGCATCGCACCAATCTGAATTTCCAGCGTCTTGTAATGAACGTTGCCAGTGACCCGCGCCTTGGCATGAAGCTCGAGATATTCAGTAGCAGTGACGTCCCCGCAAATTGCCCCGTTGACCACAAGATGAGTGACACTTACCGCACCATTCACGCTACCCAGCTCGCTTAAAATCAGCGTCGAGGGTTTGCCCGGCATGGCGATCACATCACCGTTTACCTGACCATCGATCCGCATGCCGCCACTAAACGTGACGTTGCCATCGATGACTGTGCCCAGCCCGATAAGGGTGTCAATCCGGCTTTGTGGCTTGCTGTGCTTCTTGTTGAACAAACGCGTCTCCCTGACTACAAAAGATTAACACTCTGTCTGATTTTGGGTTCGCGCATCCCCTGTTCAAACAGTCTAACCTGCACACTCTTCAATTGCACATCTGCGGGAAGCCGCAGAGTTTGCTCCAGACGCTGATAATACTTGAATTTCAGTGAAAACTGCGCAAGCCCTGATTCTGCGGAGGGGAATAGCTGCGTTACTTCGCGCCCGTTTTGCACCACAGTCCCAACGAGCTGATAGCCTCCGGAAAACTCTTTGCCGTGCTGACCGCTCTGCACCAGCAACATCCTCACACGATATTCTCCGGGGATTTTATCGCGTTCCAGCGTGAGCCTATGAATGGCAAACTCACCTTCCTTACCGCTGGCAGCGGTTAGATTCTGGAAAAAATTTAAATCATCCTGTAAACGGGCATTTTCTGCCGTGAGGTTCTGCAACTGACGTGCAGTCTCCCCGCTACGCCCCTGCTCAACCTGTAGTTGCTGCTGAAATTGCGCAACTTGACTGCCAAGCTGGCTATTCTCCAGCGTGACTTTGGCTAATTTCTCCTGCAACCCTGTCATTGCACGCTCGGATTCACCACTGCGAAAACCGGCCAACTCCAACCCGCTGATGTAAGCGTACCAGACCAGACCAGCCGCCGCCAGCACGAAGGGCAACACCATACTCCAGCGATAATACCAGGCAATATGCGGACGAACCGACAGCGGCCTCATACTGAAGCCGCGTCTGGCACGCCGCCACGCTTTAATAACCGCCTCGCGCAGGCATTACGGCAACAACGGTACGATATTCAACGCCATGGCCTCAGGAAAATCGAACATGATGTTCAAGTTCTGTACAGCCTGACCCGCAGCCCCCTTGACCAGATTGTCGATCACCGACAACACCACGACCGTATCACCGCCTTGCGGGCGGTGTACCGCGATGCGACACCGGTTTGAGCCTCTGACCGAGCGCGTCTCAGGATGGCTGCCCGCCGGCATCACATCGACGAATGGCTCATCGGCGTAGCGCGCCTCGAACAGGGCCTGCAAATCAACATCACGTGTGAGCTTACCGTACAGCGTTGCATGGATGCCGCGTATCAAAGGCGTCAAATGCGGCACAAAAGTAAGCCCGACGCCGTTACCTGATACGCGCGCCAACCCCTGCTTGATCTCCGGCAGATGACGATGACCTGCAACCCCATAGGCTTTAAAATTATCACCCGCCTCAGCAAACAACGCCGGAATTTCCGCCTTGCGTCCTGCGCCTGACACGCCCGACTTCGCATCGGCGATCAGACTACCCGCTTCAATAACGCCCGCTTCCAGCAACGGGAAAAAACCCAGTTGTACCGCGGTCGGATAGCAACCCGGATTGGCGATCAAACGGGCCGTCTTGATTTGTTCACGGTTGACTTCAGGTAAGCCATACACGGCTTCGGCGACCAGATCAGGACAGGCGTGCGTCATGCCATACCATGCCTCCCACGAGGCGATGTCCTGCAAGCGAAAATCTGCGGCCAGATCGATCACCCTGACGCCCGCTTCCAATAGTGCGCGCGTCTGCTGCATCGCAATCCCGTTCGGGGTCGCAAAGAACACGGCATCGCACTGCTCTAAATGCGCCTCGTCCGGATGTACGAACAGCAAATCGACCAAACCGCGCAGACTGGGAAACATCTGATCAACGCGCGTACCCGCATCGGCGCGCGAGGTAATTACCTGCAAGGTAACCTCTGGATGTAAGACCAACAGTCGCAGCAACTCAACGCCTGTATACCCTGTACCGCCTACTATGCCCACTTTAATCATCGCTGCCCCCTTTAAAATCACGCGGCATGATACACCAAAACAAAAACCGCCCGAAGGCGGTTTTTGTGATCCAACCAAACGATTAACGCTTGGAGAACTGTTTCCTGCGGCGAGCTTTACGCAGACCGACTTTCTTACGTTCAACTTCACGAGCATCACGTGTCACCAGACCCGCTGCCTTCAACACAGGCTTAAAGTCTGCGTTGTAGTCAATCAGAGCGCGTGTAATACCGTGACGCACTGCACCCGCCTGGCCGTTTTCACCGCCGCCTGATACGTTAACCATGATATCGAACTGACCCAGTGTATCGGTCAAGCCCAAAGGTTGACGCACAATCATGCGGCCTGTTTCACGTGAGAAGTACACATCAACTGGCTTGTCATTGACGATGATATCGCCCTTGCCGGCCTTGATGAATACACGTGCTACCGCGCTTTTGCGGCGACCTGTTCCGTAGTTATAAGAGACCGTCATGATTAAGCCTTCAACAAGTTAATGAGTGTCGGTTGTTGTGCTTCATGAGGATGTGCAGGACCTGCATATACCTTCATTTTGCGCAACATCGCGTAGCCCAAAGGGCCTTTAGGCAACATGCCCTTGACGGCTTTTTCCAGAACGCGGGCCGGATGACGACCTTGCATCTTGGTGAAGTTAGTCGTGTACAAACCGCCAGGATAACCTGTGTGACGGTGGTACAGTTTAGCTTCAGCCTTGTTACCTGTTACTCGCAATTTATCCGCATTGATGACTACGACGAAATCGCCGGTATCCACGTGTGGGGTGTAAATTGCTTTATGCTTGCCACGCAGACGCGAAGCAATTTGTGCTGCCAGACGGCCGAGCACTTGATCAGCAGCATCAACAAGAAGCCATTCGTGCTGGACTTCGTGTGCTTTTGCGGAAAATGTTTTCATATCCACTAACCCTAAAATTCTATATTGAAACCTCGAAGGGCGCGAATTCTAGTCCACCCCCCCACTCATGTCAAATTATATTTTCATTTACACTGAAAACACGAGAACCGAATGGGGGCTTTATTATCGATAGCCCACAAAGCACAGTGCAATTGCCTCGTTGAATTGTAATATGATAGCTTATCTTGTCTTCATACCGCACTCATGTCCTGGTTCATCACCAATCTCACCAGCGCGTTTTTACTCCCTCCGCTGAGTCTGCTGCTGCTCCTGCTCGCCGGGATATACTTATTTTATCGCCAGCCGAAATTTGCACGCGCGCTTTGCACAAGCGCGCTGGTTCTGCTCTGGATCGCCTCCACGCCTTACTTTGCTGAAGGCGCATTGCACCTGCTGGAAAACCAGACGCACGCACTGACCGCTGACAGCCCGAAAGCGTCGGCGATTGTCATACTAGGCGGCGGGACTTACTTTCACGCCCCGGAGTACGACAATCAGGACACGGTCAGCGAAGCCACGCTGCTTCGCCTGCGCTATGGCGCAAGACTACAGCGCGAGCTCAATGCACCAATATTGGTCACCGGCGGAAAACCGTTAGGCAATGGCACCTCTGAAGCGCACCAGATGCGCACAGTCCTTGAAGAGGATTTTCGTATACCGGCACGCTGGACGGAAGACGCATCCGACAACACGTTCGAAAATGCACGCTATTCGTACCAAACCTTGCAAAAGGCTGGCATACGAGACATCTATCTGGTCACGCACGCGTGGCACATGCTGCGTTCGGCCGCCGCATTTCGCGCGGCAGGTTTTGTAGTCATCGAAGCGCCCACTTGTTTCACCACCCGTTACCAGACTAACCTGTTAGCCTTCATACCCCGCGCGGAAGCACTGCGCGACAGTAAAATATTTGTGCATGAAGTGATCGGATTGCTCTGGTATCAGGCAAAATTACGCATTCACGGTTAACACTAAGGACAGTCAGATGAAAGCACGCGTTAAATGGGTAGAAAATGTCGCCTTCTTAGGCGAGACCGAAAGCAACCATGCGGTACTGATGGATGGCGCGCCGGCTGCAGGCGGTCGCAATCTTGGCCCGCGCCCGATGGAAATGCTGCTGCTGGGCGCTGGCGGCTGCACCAGTTTTGATGTGATGTCGATACTAAAAAAAAGTCGTCAGGCGGTGACCGACTGCTATGTCGAACTCGATGCGGAACGCGCCGAGACCGACCCGAAAGTCTTTACTAAGATCCACATGCACTTCGTCGTCAAAGGCCGCAACATCAAGCCTGAAGTCGTCGAAAAGGCCATCAAACTGTCAGCCGAAAAATATTGCTCCGCGTCTATCATGCTGGGCGCCACCGCCCTTGTGACGCACGATTTTGAAGTCATTCAGGAACAGGATTAAATCCTAGTTTTTTAAGTTTCAATCATTTAAGCCCGATACCATGAGCCAAGTCTTTCTTTATGACACCACACTGCGCGATGGCACCCAGCGTGAAGATATCTCCCTGTCCGTTGACGACAAGCTGATCATCGCCAAACGTCTGGGCGATTTTGGCTTTCACTACATCGAAGGGGGCTGGCCGGGCTCCAACCCCAAAGATGCGGAATTTTTCGCGCGTGCTGCAAAGCTGGAGTTGGGTGGCGCAAAGCTTGCCGCATTCGGTCGCACACGGCAAAAGAATAAAAGCTGCGAGGAAGACAGCAACCTTGAAGCGTTGTTAGCTGCAAAAACGCCGGTCGTCACCATGGTAGGCAAAAGTTCTGATTACCACGTTAAACTGGTGCTCGCGGCCTCTCTCGAGGAAAACCTCGCGATGATACGGGACAGCGTGGCCTACATGAAGCAAAACGGGCGCGAAGTGATGTTCGATGCCGAACATTTTTTCGACGGGTTTCTCGCCAATAAAGACTATGCGCTGGCGTCGTTACGGGCAGCGACCGAGGCGGGAGCCGACTGGCTGGTGCTGTGCGAGACCAACGGCGGCAAGCTCCCCTGGGAAGTTGAGGAAATCGTCCGCGAAGTGCGCCAGCATATCCCAACCCCACTGGGCGTACATTGCCACAACGATACCGGCTGCGGCGTCGCCAATTCTCTGGCGGCCGTGCGCGGGGGCTGCACTCAGGTACAGGGCACCATTAATGGCTATGGCGAACGCGTCGGCAACGCCAATCTGACCACCATCATTCCCAATCTGCAACTCAAGATGGACAGGAAGGTTGTAAAAGCTGAACAACTGCGCGAGTTGACCTCACTCGCCCAGTACGTCGCCGAAGTAGTCAACTTAAAACACTATAATCACGCCCCCTACATCGGTCGCAGCGCGTTCGCACACAAGGGCGGCATCCATGTCGCAGCGATGCTCAAGGCGGCAGACACCTATCAGCACATTGACCCTCAGCTTGTCGGCAATGAGACGCGCTCGGTCGTCTCTGAGCTGTCTGGACGCGGCAATATCCAGTTTCATGCAAAATCGCTCGGGATCGATCTCAACAACGACGACGCACAACGCGTGCTGGGCCACATCAAGCACCTGGAGCACGAAGGGTTCACCTTCGAAGCGGCAGAGGCCAGCGTAGAGCTGATGCTGCACCGCTTACGCAGCGATTATGTTCAACCGTTCGAGCTGATCGACTATTTCGTGATTACGGAAAAACGTCAGAGTCGCGGCCTGCTGTCTGAGGCCACGGTCAAAGTCAAAGTCAATGGCGAAACTAAGTTCGTCGCAGCCGAGGGTAACGGTCCGGTCAACGCGCTCTCCACTGCGCTGCGCAGCGCGCTGGCTGGCGTCTATCCGGTGCTCACCACGGTACGCCTGATCGACTATAAGGTGCGCATCCTGGACAGCGCCAACGGCACTTCAGCACAGATCCGCGTACTGATTACGTTTCAGGGGGGCGGACATGTATGGACGACGGTAGGGGCAAGCGCCAACATCATCGAAGCGAGCTGGCGGGCGCTCTCGGACAGCCTGGAATATGCACTGGTGAAACTCAACTGAAGGGTGAAACGCTACGCCTGTCGGCCACACCAGTCTTTTGCAAACTGTCCCGCCACACGACCGCTGCGCGACCCGCGTGACAGCGACCATTGCAGCGCGGCGCGGCGCACTTCATCCGTCATACCGCCCCGCCTGCCGTGATACTGCAACCAGCGCTCACAAATCGCCAGATACTCATCCTGACTGAACGGATAAAAGGAAATCCACAGACCAAAGCGTTCGGATAACGAAACTTTCTCTTCGACGCTTTCGGCGGGGTGAATCTCGTCGCCGTCATAGCGCGTCGCGAGATTATCACTCATGTAATCGGGCATCAGATGGCGGCGGTTCGACGTCGCATAGATCAGCAAATTATCGGAAAACGCCACCAGATCCCCATCGAGTGCCGCTTTGAGGGTCTGGTAACCCTCTTCATCGGCATTGAACGACAAATCGTCACAATACAGAATAAAGCGCTCAGCCCGCCCCTCGACCAGCCCCACAATGACAGGCAAATCCGTCAATCCCTGCTTGTCGATCTGAATCACGCGCAAACCGGCATCGGCATATTCATTGAGCAAGGCTTTAACCAGAGATGATTTTCCGGTACCGCGCGCACCCGACAGCAGCACATTATTGGCTGTACCCCCAGCGACGAATTGACGGGTATTTTGCTGTATGCGTTGCTTCTGGTCGTCGATACCGAGCAGGTCAGCTAAGCGTATGCGCTGAAAATTGGCCACCGGCGACAGAATGCGCTGCCGGTGATCCCAGCGAAAGGCCGCAGCGATCGCCCAGTCGGGCGCCTGCACAGCAGCCCCCGGCACGATACCCTCGAGTCGCGCGAGCAACCCTTCTGCGCGGGCCAAAAACTGATTGAGCGCGCTCAAGGGTTAGCTGCGGTAGCTGGCGTTGATCTTGACGTAATCGTAGGAAAAGTCGCAAGTCCACAGCGTCGCATTCACATCGCTGCGGTTTAACACCACACGGATGGTGATATCAGACTGAGCCATCACGCGCTGACCGTCGGCCTCCTGATAACTTGCGGCACGACCGCCATTTTCGGCGACCAGCACATCATCCAGATACAGCTGGAGGGCCGACACGTCCAGATCCTCTACGCCCGCATAACCGATTGCGGCCAGAATACGCCCCAGATTAGGGTCTGAGGCGAAAAACGCCGTCTTAACCAGTGGAGAGTGTGCGATCGCGTACCCTATTTTTTTGCACTCCTCTTCATCACGCCCGCCTTCAATTTTGACGGTGATGAATTTAGTCGCGCCTTCGCCGTCACGCACGATTGCCTGCGCAAGATAAATCGCAACCTCGCTGATTGCATCGAGCAACACGCCGTAAACTGCGCTATCCTGCGACGTCACTTCATTGTGCGCGGCTTGTCCGGTCGCAATCAGCATCAGCGCATCATTGGTAGAGGTATCGCCATCCACGGTGATGCAGTTGAAAGAGCGGTTTGCCGCCGTGGTCACCAGCTGTTGCAACAGCGCCTGCGAGATAGTCACATCGGTTGCGATATAGCCCAGCATAGTCGCCATATTGGGATGGATCATGCCCGACCCCTTGGCGATACCCGTGATCGTGACCGTTACGCCCTCAACGACGACCTGTTTTGAAATCGCCTTGGCGACGATATCGGTGGTCATGATGGCATGAGCCGCATCGAACCAGTTATCACCTGTCATATTGGCAACGGCCGCAGGCAGCCCGGCGGCAATTTTCGCAACAGGCAACGGTTCCATAATCACGCCGGTCGAAAATGGCAGGATCTGGTTAGACTTGCAGCCAAGCAAACCTGCCAGCGCAGCGCAAGTCATGCGCGCATCCAGCAGCCCTTGTTCACCGGTGCCCGCATTCGCATTGCCGGTATTAACCACCAGCGCACGAATACCTTCATCTGCGGCCAAATGCTCGCGCGCAACAATCACCGGTGCCGCGCAAAAACGATTTTGGGTGAACACGCCGGCGACTTTTGCACCCTCGCACAGCTGCATAACCAGCAAATCCTTGCGGTTTTCCCGCTTGATATTTGCTTCTGCGATACCCAAGGTGACGCCCGCGACGGGCAACAGTTGCTTTGCTACGGGCGGATTCAGATTAACCGGCATGTATATTCCTTCAGATTTAGTAACGACCACCGGTCTTGTAGATGTAATTCGACAACTCAGCAGATTCAATATTCACACGACGCACGATACCGTGCATATTGCGAATGATGCCGCGCATCACGCGATAAACCAGCATAGGATGCGTATTGATCAGCGTTTCGAAACGCGCGCGCGCCATGCTCAACACTTTGGTCGGTCCGACCGCATACAGAGTCGCACTGATGTGGGTCGCAGCCCCGCCCGCAAAGGTAATCATGCCGGCCAGATCGCCCGGTTTTAGCACATGCACAGTGGACTCGTCCCCACCGCTTTCGATCTTAACGTCCACTTCACCCGAGGCGAGGATATACAAATTATCAGGCTGCACATCATTAGGCTGAACGATGATATCGCCCGCTTTGAATTCCTGCACTTCAAACAAGCCTGCCAGAATTTCCACTTCCGCCTGACTCAACTCTTCCGTGACCGGCGAGGTGCGCAGCGTATCAATTACTAATGACATTGCATTCTCCTTTTAATTTAATTGTCCATGACACTGTTTATATTTCTTTCCAGAACCGCAGGGACAAGGATCATTGCGTCCAATTTTCCGCCCATCGCGTACAAACGTTTGAACCGCCTCATCGGTTGACACACTGGTCGCATCCTGAGCCAGCGCTTCTTCGTAATCGGCATGGTGATACTGCACATTTTCAACGGCAGTCGTGGCTTCTACCGCTTCGATTTCCGCCTCGCTGCGCACCTGAACCGTCATCAATACCTGAGTCACTTCGCGCTTGATGACGTCCAGCATAGATGAAAACAATTCGAAGGCTTCGCGCTTGTATTCCTGCTTCGGATTCTTCTGCGCATAGCCGCGCAGATGGATGCCCTGACGCAACTGATCAAGCGCTGCCAGATGCTCACGCCAGTGCACATCGACGCTCTGCAGCATGATGGCACGCTCATAGTGATGCATTCCGTCAGCCCCCACCAGTTCGACCTTGGCGCGATAGCGCTGCATGGCCTCTTCAAGTACACGGTTGCGCAGTCCTGCCTCGTTGAAACTATTGTCTTCTTCCAGCCATTGCGCCAGAGGCAGCTCAAGGTGGAATTCAACTGCAAGCGCCTTTTCAAGACCTGGCACATCCCATTGCTCTTCCATGCTGTGCGGCACGATGTACTGGCTGATCGTATCGTCCAGCACGCTATCGCGCATGCCTTGCACCGTCTCGGTAATATCATCGCTTTCGAGCAGTTCAGTGCGCTGCTGATAGATCACCTTACGCTGATCGTTCGCCACATCGTCGTATTCGAGGATCTGCTTACGCATATCGAAATTGCGCGCCTCAACCTTGCGCTGCGCATTTTCAATCGCGCGTGTCACCCAGACGTGCTCAATCGCCTCGCCTTCAGGCAATTTGAACTTATTCATGATCGCCGCAACCCGATCGGAGGCAAAAATACGCAGCAACGGGTCTTCCAGCGACAGATAAAAGCGGCTCGATCCAGGATCTCCCTGACGACCCGAACGGCCGCGCAACTGATTATCCACGCGCCGCGATTCGTGGCGCTCCGTACCGATAATATGCAAACCGCCGCACTTGATAACCTGCTCGTGTACGATCGTCCAGGTAGATTTCAACTGCTCAATCTGCGCGATTTTAGCTGCTTCATCCAGCGTCTCATCGCCTTGTACGGCTTCTATCTGACGCTCGATACTGCCGCCCAACACGATATCCGTACCACGTCCGGCCATATTCGTTGCAATGGTGACCATCTTGGGTTGCCCGGCTTGCGCGACGATCTCCGCCTCACGCGCATGCTGCTTGGCATTGAGCACCTGATGCGGCAGATTTTCCTTTTCCAACAGATGCGAAAGCAATTCGGAATTCTCAATCGACGTCGTACCGACCAGTACCGGCTGCCCGCGCTCGTAACAGTCTTTGATATCGACGATAACCGCGCGATATTTTTCCATCGCCGTCAAATACACCTTGTCCATCATATCGCGACGTACCGTCGGACGATTCGGTGGGATGATGACGGTTTCCAGATTGTAAATCTGCTGAAATTCGTAAGCTTCGGTGTCTGCCGTTCCCGTCATACCGCCCAGCTTGTTGTACATACGGAAATAATTCTGGAAGGTAATCGACGCAAGCGTCTGATTTTCCTTCTTAATTTCAACGCCTTCTTTGGCTTCGACCGCCTGATGCAAGCCGTCCGACCAGCGACGACCCGACATCAACCGGCCAGTATGCTCATCGACGATGACCACTTCACCATCCTGCACCACGTAGTTTTGATCCTTGTGATACAGCGCGTGGGCGCGCAGTGCCGCATACAAATGATGAATCAAGCTGATGTTCGCCGCGTCATACAAACTGCCGTTTTCCGGCAGAAGACCCGCTTCGGTCAGGATATTTTCGGCATGCTCGTGACCAATTTCTGACAACAATATCTGATGATTTTTTTCATCGACCGAATAGTCTCCCGGCCCCTCTTCTTCGATCTGGCGCACCAGTTTCTGCACCAGTTCGTTGATCTGCATATAGACATTGACGTCGCCTTCCGCCTGCCCAGAAATAATCAGCGGGGTACGCGCCTCGTCGATCAGGATCGAATCGACTTCATCGACAATGGCGTAGTTGAGTTTGCGCTGAAAGCGCTCGCCCATCTGGCTGGCCATATTGTCGCGCAGGTAATCAAAACCGAATTCATTGTTAGTGCCGTAGGTGATGTCAGCCGCATAAGCCGCTTGTTTTTCATCCGATGGCATCTGCGATACGATCACACCGACACTCAGCCCCAGAAAACGGTAGAGTCTCCCCATCCAAGCCGCATCGCGCGAGGCCAGATAATCATTGACGGTGACCACGTGTACACCGCGCCCTGAAATTGCATTCAGATAAACAGGCAGGGTCGCCATCAGCGTCTTACCTTCGCCGGTACGCATCTCGGCGATCTTGCCGTAATGCAGCACCATACCGCCTATCATCTGCACATCGTAGTGACGCATCCCCAGCGCGCGCGTACCTGCCTCGCGCACCACGGCAAACGCTTCGGGCAACATTGCCTCCAGCGTCTCACCCTGTTCGAAACGCTGCCTGAAGCTAATCGTCTTTTCGCGCAACGCCTCATCAGAGAGCGTCGCCATCGTAGCTTCAAGCTTATTAATCTCTTTGACGGTCGACCGATACTGCTTGAGCAGGCGATCGTTGCGACTACCGAAAATACTCTTAAGTGCTTTTGAAATCATTTTTTATCAACCACAGGGCGAGACAACACTAAGCTGCCTCGCCCTTATAAATTTTAACAATCAACCCGTAAATTCAATTAACCTGCTGCATTTTGCAAAAAACGTACGGGATTCTGGGCGCTGCCCTTGTACCGCACTTCGAAATGCAAATGATTACCCGTCGAACGACCCGTGCTACCCACCTCAGCAACCTTGTCGCCGCGCCGTACAACCTGACCCGCCTTGACCAGCAGTTTCGACGCGTGCGCATAACGCGTTACGATATCGTTACCATGATCAATTTCTACCATATTACCATACTGAGCATGGGTATCCGCATACACCACCACACCGCCAGCCGAGGCAAATATGGGCGTACCCGGCTCCGCCATAAAATCCACCCCCTCGTGCATCGCGCTGCTACCGCTAAAGGGATCGACACGCCAGCCAAAATTCGATGTATATACGCCGTTTTCGATCGGCACAATGGATGGTAGAAGTCCGCGACTCAACTGGTTTTGCATTAGCAGCGTCTGCAGCGCCATCAGCTTATCGCTCCTGTCGTCCACCACATGAGCGAGCGTTTCGAGTTGCTGCGCTAAAGTCGCCAAGGAAAGCGGTCCTGCAGTGACCAGCGGCCCACCTTGAGCCGGCGGCTGATCAAATTGAAATTCTTCAGGCTTCATCCCGGTGAGCTTAACAAGCCGTCCACCCAGCGCATCGAGCCGCTGTACGCGCGCCTGCATTTCGCCCAGCTTCAACGCTAGTGCAGAGAGGTTACTGCGCTGATACACGAGTTGATTGGGGCGAATTCCCACCTTATCGAGTCCCGCCGGCGCAAAACGCATCATGCCAAGTACAGCCGCTGCAGTCAGAGCAACTAACAACACGATGCACAAGAACACATGCCATCCAGTCAAATATATACTGCGTGACTGTGTGCAGCGATTGGAAACTAGAATAATATTCATGCTTCCTCCTTTTCGTTTTAAGCCATCCGTGACCCAACGTTTAAAATCCCTGATGAACAGCAGTAGCCAACTGCGCGAACTGCTCAACGCCGTGCAGTCTCTGACCGAACTGCAACACCACTTCAATCAGGTCGCGCCGGCTTATCTGTCCGCACACTGCCAAGTGTTGGGTCTTCGTCAGGGAACGCTCAGCATTGCCGCATCGAATGGCACACTCGCCGCAAAACTGCGCCAACTGGCTCCTGAATTAGTGACCAAACTACAAGACAAGGGTTGCGAGGTTAGCGGAATCAGGGTCAAGGTGCAAGTGAGCTATGCCGTGGTTAAAACGCGGCCTGCACCTCGTTTGCTAAGCAATACAGCAAAGAACCAATTGCACGCACTCAGCGACAATCTTCCCGAATCACCACTCAAATTTGCGTTAGAGAAGTTTTCAAAATCGTAGACAGGGCGATCTTCACCGGACCGCGACTCACAAGAACACTTTCCACGCCACCAACACATAGCGTTCGAGCACAAACAGCAAGCCGAACACTAAAACCAGCAACACCGTAAAGCGCACTGTTTGCCAGGCGAATTTCAGATAACGCCTGTTGCGGGTGAAGACATACAGTCCGCCTGACAATACCAGCAGCAACACGACCAGTACCAGATACAAACGCATGATCAACATCTGTCGCCCTTCTGGATAATTGAGGCGTTAGGCTACCTGCAAGCGCAAAAAATCAGGTGCATCGTCCACGTCGTTAAAGGTGACGAATTCCCACGCCATTTCATCGGCGAGCAACGCTCTGAGCAAGGCATTATTCAACGCATGTCCCGATTTAAATCCGGAAAATGCCCCGATCACGGCGTGCCCAAGCAGATACAAATCCCCGATTGCATCAAGCACCTTATGTTTGACAAACTCATCCTCGAAACGAAGTCCATCAGGATTGAGCACCCGATACTCATCCATGACGATTGCATTATCCAGGCTACCGCCCAGCGCCAACCCCTGCGCGCGCATATTCTCAACATCCTGCATAAAACCGAAGGTGCGCGCGCGACTGATGTCGCGAATATAGGAGTGTTCGTTAAGATCCACCGTCACATGCTGCTTGGAACTGGCAAATACAGGATGCGCAAAATTGATGGTAAAGGTCAATTTATAGCCGTTATAAGGCTCGAATCTGACCCATTTGTCACCCTGCACGACCTCTACTGGCTTCTTGATACGGATGAATTTTTTGGCTGCCGATTGCTCGACGATACCAGCTGACTGCAGCAAGAAGATGAAGGTGCCCGCACTGCCATCCATGATCGGCACTTCGGCACCGTCCATTTCAACGATGGCGTTATCGACCCCTAAGCCCGCCAACGCGGACATCAGATGCTCGATCGTTGCCACGCGCACTCCGTTCTGCTCCATACACGTCGACAAACGGGTGTCATGCACCAGATGCGGTCGCGCCTGTATGTCTTGTACCGGTTTGACATCGACACGACGAAATACGATACCACCGTCGACTTGACCGGGACGCAAAGACAGCGTGACTTTCTCGCCGCTGTGCAAGCCGACTCCGGTCACGCTGACAGAGGTTTTCAAGGTACGCTGCTTAACCATCGGCTTATTCAGTGCAAATTTCATGCACGGATTCTAACATACCGACCTCGAGGCATTTTCATTTTTGCGCTGCAAAAAAACCGCCGCTAAACACCCGAAGCCGCCGGCAGCGCAAACCTATTGCACCCGACCGGTTTAATCAGCCTGTTTACGCAAAAACGATGGAATGTCGTAAGTTTCTACGCCATTTTTCTCCATTGCCTCAACGGCTGCACGACGCCCGCTGCGGAATGCGGTGGGTGTTTCAAGTTCAGCATAATTCACATTAGAGATAGGCATATCGTGCGTACCGGTGCGTTTGCTCTCTTGCTCAACGTAGACCAATTCAGGCTTAGATTTACGTCCGCCCAATCCCGTCGCGACCACGGTCACACGCAGATCGTCACCCATCGATTCGTCGAACACAGAACCTAAGATGACCGTAGCTTCTTCTGCAGCAAATTGCACACACGCCATCACTTCATCCATCTCTCTCAGTTTCAATGAACTGGTCGACGTGATATTAACCAGAACGCCACGTGCACCCGTCAGATCCATGTCTTCGAGCAACGGACTTGCGATAGCGCGTTCGGCAGCAATTCTTGCACGGTCGGGACCGGATGCAACAGCCGAACCCATCATCGCCATTCCGTTTTCAGACATCACCGTGCATACGTCTGCAAAGTCGACATTGATCAAACCCGGTGCATTGATCACTTCGGCGATACCGGCCACCGCGCCTTGCAATACGCCGTTCGCAGCCTTAAACGCTTCCGGCACCGTCACGTCATTACCCAGCACTTCCATCAGTTTGGAGTTAGGCACGATAATCAATGAATCGACGTGTTCCTGCAGCGCTTTGATACCGTCGGCTGCAAATCGCATGCGATTACCTTCATAAGCGAACGGCTTGGTCACCACGGCCACGGTCAGGATATTCATCTCGCGGGCAATTTGCGCCACAATCGGTGCCGCTCCCGTTCCGGTTCCACCGCCCATACCGGCCGTGATGAACACCATGTTGGCGCCGCTGATCATCGACTTGATACGCTCACGATCCTCTTCAGCGGCTGCTTTGCCGACGGATGGCTTGGCACCGGCTCCCAGACCCTTGGTAATCGCAGCGCCGATTTGCAGCTGTGTCGGTGCGCGACTACGGTTCAAAGCCTGAGCATCGGTATTGATGGCGATAAATTCAACACCCTGCACGCCTTGTTCGATCATATGATCGACCGCATTACCACCACACCCGCCTACACCGATTACCTTGATTACCGCATCCTGAGATTCCGCTTCCATGATTTCAAACATCGCCATCTCCCTTAAATGAATACAAAAAATTTACCGGTCAAAACCTGACCACCTCGATACAAAAACCTAATTTGCTAGAACCACGACTTCATTTTTGCAAGTACATCTCCAAATGAATTGCCCTGCATTCGTGTCGCTTCATTATTTTTATGGTATTCAAGCCCATATAACAGCAATCCCACGCCTGTCGCCATACGCGGCGTTTTCACGACATCCAGTAACCCCCCGACGTATTTGGGAATCCCCAGTCTGACCGGCAAATGGAATATTTCTTCGCCCAGCTCAACCATACCTTGCATGGCGCTGCTCCCGCCGGTAATCACAATCCCTGACGACAATAAGTCGTCAAATCCGCTGCGGCGCAATTCCGCCTGCACCAGCGAATACAGTTCCTCGACGCGCGGCTCAATCACTTCAGCCAGCGTTTGCCGCGATAACATGCGCGGGCCGCGATCACCTACGCCTGGCACTTCGATCGTACCGTCGTCCGCCAGCTGGCGCAGCGCACAACCGTGACGAATCTTGATGTCTTCGGCATCCTGAGTCGGTGTGCGCAACGCCATCGCGATGTCGTTGGTGATCTGATCGCCGGCAATTGGAATCACGGCGGTGTGACGTATCGAACCGCCGGTAAACACTGCGATGTCGGTTGTGCCGCCGCCGATATCAACCAGACAGACACCCAAATCCATTTCATCATCGGCCAGCACCGCGCGACTCGATGCGAGCGGCTGCAAAATCAACTCGTTGACTTCCAGTCCGCAACGGTGAATGCACTTCATAATGTTCTGCACGGCTGCAACCGCACCGGTGACGATATGCACTTCGACATCGAGTCGCATCCCGCTCATGCCCAACGGCTTTTTGATGCCATCCTGGCCGTCTATGCTAAAGGCCTGTTCCAGCACATGCAGTTTCTGCTGATCGGCAGGCATACTGATGGAACTTGCGGTTTCCAGTACCCGGTCCACATCCGCCTGCGTGACTTCCTTTTCCTTGATCTTCACCATACCGCTGGAATTCACACTGCGAATGTGACTGCCCGCAATACCTGTGTGCACCTCGGTGATTTTGCAATCCGCCATCAGTTCAGCTTCTTCGAGCGCGCGCTGGATCGCGCCTACCGTCGCCTCAATGTTGACCACCATGCCCTTTTTCAGGCCCGATGATTCGTGCATGCCCATGCCGATCACTTCCAGCGCACCGTCAGGTTTGACTTCACCTACGATAGCCACAATCTTGGACGTGCCGATATCGAGGCCTACCACCAGATTCTTCGCTTCCTTATTTCTGCTCATCGCACGCTCTCCACTGCCGTTTTCCAAAATATTTGAATCTATGCATTGCCTTGCCGCCTTCTAACCGCGTATCCGTTTCGGTAGCGCATATCAACCACCTGAATTTCACGCTCGGCGTCTCCCTGTGGCGCTAACCCGTACGGGTAGACCGCAATAAAGCGTGCCAGTCGCTGACTGAGCGCCTCACGACCCAATTCGACAACCATGTCGTTGCTCAATCGCAATTGCCATGCATGCCTCGGCGACAACGCCAATTGCTCCACCTGCAAATTCAAGGCTGCCAGTTGCGCGCCAAACTTCGCATATTGCTGCGTCACCTCGGCTGAGGTGCCTTCATAGCCTGTAAATCTTGGCAACGATTGCGTCGTCTCCGCTGTAAACACCTCGCCCTGCCTGTTCACTAAAGCCACGTCATTCCAGTGCGCTAAAGCCTGATGCTCTTCAAACTGCACAACCAGCCCGTTCGGAAATTCACGACGCACGCTGACATTGCGTACCCAGGACAATTTCTCCAGTGAGCGCCTGAGTGTGTCGATATCCACCGTCAAAAAATTTCCCTGCACCACCTGCCTGACGACCGCTTTTACCTCATCGCTCATCACCCGCTCCGGCGCAGAGGCTAAGCGCACGCTCTTGATAGGGAGCAGCTTCGGCATATGCACCACGTAGTGAACCGCGCCGTACAACATGACAACAATGCTGCAAAAAAACAGCACGCTTGCCATACCGCGCAACAACGGGGCGTTATCCCACATGCGCCATTCCTAATACACGCAACACCAGCTCATCAAAACTGATTCCCGCCTGACGTGCGGCCATCGGTACCAGACTGTGGTCCGTCATCCCAGGCGAGGTATTCGCTTCCAGCACATAAGGCTGACCCGCTTCGCTCATCAGAAAATCAACCCTCCCCCAGCCTTGTCCACCGATCAGGGCAAATGCGGCCTGGGCCAATCCCTGCATCTTTGCTTCGCTGGCCGCATCCAGCCCGCTCGGACAGCGATAACACGTGTCGTCGCGCAGGTATTTGGCTTCAAAGTCATAAAATTCGTTGGCAGGTTCGATTTTGATCACCGGCAGAACTTGATCACCCAGAATCGCCACCGTATATTCGCCGCCACCGATGAAGCGCTCCGCGATCACCAGAGGGTCGTGACGGGCTGCCTCTCGATATGCCGCCTGCAACTCACCCACTGCCTTAACCTTGCTGATCCCGACACTCGAACCTTCATTGGCAGGTTTCACGAACAGCGGCAAACCCAGTTTTCCGATGACGTCGAGCGGCTCGCTTTGCTCAGCCAGCATCATAAAATCAGGCACCGGCAATCCGCCTGCCTGCCAAACCAGCTTGCTGCGCCATTTGTCCATCCCCAGTGAAGAGGCCATCACGCCGCTTCCCGTGTAGGGAATACCCAGCAATTCCAGTGCGCCCTGCACCGTGCCATCCTCACCGAATCGGCCGTGCAGTGCGATAAATACGCGATCGAATCCCTGCTCTTGCAACTCCTGCAAACTCCGGCTAGCCGGATCAAACGCGTGCGCATCCACGCCGCTGCGCAGCAATGAAGCGAGTACCGCCGCCCCGCTCTTGAGTGAAACTTCGCGCTCGGCAGATCGTCCGCCGAACAGCACGGCAACCTTGCCGTAAGCAGCAGGATTGAGCGTTGAGAATTCCGGGTTCAGCGTTTTAAAATCCGTCTTACTGTTAGCCATCTTTACGCTCGCCTCTCCGATGATTTTCACTTCAGGATGTAAATCCACCCCTGTTTGCGTCATGACCGTCTGCCTTACCTGACAAATCAGGTTTTCAATCTCATCGGCCGTTGCGTTATCCACATTGACGATAAAATTTGCATGTTTTTCAGATACTTGCGCACCGCCAATTTTTTTACCCTTCAGCCCGCACTGTTCGATCAGACGCGCCGCGTAATCATTTGCCGGATTGCGAAACACCGACCCTGCATTGGGCAGATTCAGCGGCTGAGAGCTAATGCGCTTGGCCAATAGCTCCTTGATGTTTTGTCGCGCAACCTGTCCATCGCCCTGCACAAAAGACAACCATGCCCCGACGAAAAATTCATCCGATGCTCCATCCTGCTTCTTTGTCACGCTTCGATAAGCGATCTGATATTCCGACGATGCTCTCTCTATCAACTCGCCGCTGCGCGTTACCACCTGTACACGCACGACGTGCTGCCAGATTTCACTGCCATAACAACCGGCATTCATCGCCAGCATGCCGCCCAGCGTCCCCGGGATTCCTGCGCAAAATTCTGCGCCGGCTAAATCATGGTTGGCGGCAAAGCGCGCGAGCTTCGCACCCGGCACTCCAGCCTGCACGTAGATCAGTCCGTCTTGCTGCATCGCAAGTTCAGTCAATGCGCCGTGCATTAACAGTACCGTGCCGCGTACACCGCCATCGCGCACCAGTAAATTGCTGCCGAGGCCAACGGCGACCAACGGTTCATCGAGCGGCAGACTGCACAAATACACCCGCAAGTCATCCAGATCAGCCGGTTGATACACGCGATCAGCCGCACCGCCTACTCGCCAGCTGGTATGACGGCGCATGGACTGATCAAGGCTCAACTTGCCTCTCAGTACCGCCGCGATAAACTGTCCCGGCTCGCTCATATTCATGTATTGGCCATCTGTTTAACCGCCCCCGGCACATTGCCGATCGAACCTGCCCCCATCGTGACCACGACATCGCCGTCACGCGCCCATTGCATAATCGACTGCGGCATATCCGCAATATGCTCGACAAAAATCGCCTCGCTCTGCCCGGCCAGACGCAAGGCATGCATCATGGCCCGTCCATCGGCGGCAACCAGACGCGTCTCGCCTGCCGCATAGACTTCAGCGAGCAGCAACGCATCCACACCGCACAGAATTTTGACAAAATCCTCGAACAAGTCGCGTGTGCGGGTATAGCGATGCGGCTGGAAAGCCAGTACCAGACGGCGACCGGGAAATGCGCCACGCACGGCAGCTAAGGTAGCGGCCATTTCCACCGGATGATGGCCGTAATCGTCAATCAGCGTAAAACGTCCACCCTCAGGCAAGGCGATTTCGCCATAGCGCTGAAAACGCCTGCCGACGCCTTCAAACTCATCCAGTGCAGCAATGATTGCGTCGTCAGCTACGCCGATTTCCAGTGCAATCGCGATGGCCGCCAGTGCATTCAATACGTTATGGCGTCCCGGCAGATTGAGCGTGATAACCAGATCGCGCGGCGTACCGTTCTGCCTGCATTGCGCGGTAAAACACATCTTGCCGCCCTCATGCCGGACATTGATGGCACGTATTTGCGCATCTTCACTGAAACCATAGGTCGTCACAGGCTTCGTTACACGCGGCAAAATCTCGCGGATATTCGCGTCATCCACGCAAACCATCGCACGTCCGTAAAACGGTAAGTGCTCGATGAAATCAATAAAGGCCTGCTTTAATTTTGCAAAATCGTGCCCGTACGTTTCCATATGATCTTCATCGATATTGGTCACAACGGCCAAGATCGGCTGCAGGTACAAAAAGGAGGCGTCTGACTCATCCGCTTCGACAACGATGAATTCACCGGTGCCCAGCTTCGCGTTCGTGCCGCTGCTGTTGAGCTTGCCACCGATCACGAAGGTCGGATCGAAACCGCCGCGCGCCAGCACACTGGCGGTCAGCGAGGTGGTCGTGGTCTTGCCGTGCGTGCCGGCCACGGCAATTCCCTGACGCAGACGCATCAATTCGGCCAGCATCATGGCGCGCGGCACAACCGGAATATGCCGAGCCCGTGCGGCGACCACCTCAGGGTTATCCTGACTCACAGCGGTCGAGACCACCACCACATCGGCGCGGGTCAAATTCACCTCGCTGTGTCCGATCGCAACGGAAACCCCTAACTCGCGCAGTCGCGCTGTTGCCGCATTTTCAGCCAGATCAGACCCGCTCACGCTAAAACCCAGGTTGAACAGCACCTCCGCAATCCCGTTCATGCCCGAGCCGCCGATACCCACGAAATGAATTTGTTTGATCTTGTGTCTCATTGCGCCAACTCCTTGCATATATTTGCCACATCCCCTGCCGCATCCGTCTTAGCGAGGCTTCGCGCCTGTTGCGCCATCGTCAGCAACTTTTCACGGCTGAGTTCCATCAACTGTTTTGCCAACCCCGCAGCAGAAAGTTCTGTCTGAGGCAGCAAGATTGCCGCGCCCTGTTCGCTCAAAAAGCGTGCGTTGTGGGTCTGATGATCATCCACCGCAAATGGAAACGGCACTAAAATACTGGCCACACCGGCCGCCGCGAGTTCTGCCACCGTTAGCGCACCCGAGCGGCAAATCACAAGATCTGCGGCAGCATAGGCGGCTGCCATATCGCCAATAAACGGCAGCACATCAGCCTCAACATCCGCCTCCTTATACAATTGCGTCACCGTACTGTGGTGCTGCTTGCCCGTTTGGTGCACGACAATCGGTCGATCTTCAGTCGGCAACAGCGCCAGCACTTTTGGCATCACTTCATTGAGCGCGCGCGCACCCAAACTGCCGCCGACGACCAGTACATTCAATCGACCTGTGCGTGCGGCATATCTGTCGGCAGGCGCTGGTATGTCGGCAATGACACTACGCACCGGATTCCCGCACCACTGCGCTTTAGGCAGGACAGCGGGAAAGCCTGTCATCACTCGTGTGGCCAAACGCGCCAGCACCTTGTTGCTCAACCCTGCGACCGAGTTCTGCTCGTGTATCACCAGCGGCCGATGCAATATCGCGGCCATCAGTCCACCTGGAAACGTGATGTAGCCGCCCATACCTAACACGACATCCGGCCGGTGGCGGAAAATGGCAACCGCGCTTTGCCAGAGTGCAATGATCAGATTTAAAGGGAGCATCACCTTGCGTACCCATCCATTGCCGCGTAAGCCGGAAAATCTGACCAGCGACATCGGATAGCCGTGTTTTGGCACCAGATCCGCTTCCATACTGTTCGGTGCGCCCAGCCAGGTCACTTGCCAGCCTTGCTCACGCAGCTGATCGGCCACCGCGAGTGCTGGAAAGATATGCCCGCCCGTGCCGCCTGCCATGATCAATATTGAACGATTCATGCGGGCATCCCTCGTGCAATACGACGGTTTTTGTGCAGATACCCTAATTCGATTTTTGTCTGCACAGAAATAGAAGACTTGCGATTTTTTATACTCATGCGGGCATCCCTCGTGCAAGTCTTCTATTTTCATAGTCGACGCGGAGCAATACGGCGGCGGCGATACAGTTGACCACCACGCCACTGCCACCGAAGCTCAAAAAGGGCAGCGTCAGCCCTTTGGTCGGCAGTACGCCCATATTCACACCGATGTTGATCGTCGCCTGCACACCGACCCACACCCCGATACCTTGCGCGACCAGCGCCGAATAATTTCGCTCTAAAAAGGCCGCATGCCGTCCGATTTGGAATGCGCGTATCACGACCAGCGCGAACAAGCCAATCACACAGACCACGCCCACCAAACCCAATTCTTCTGCGATCACTGCCATTAGAAAATCGGTATGCGCTTCGGGCAGATAAAATAATTTTTCAACGCTGCCCCCCAGCCCTACGCCAAAACGCTCGCCGCGCCCGAAGGCGATCAGCGCATGGCTTAATTGATAGCCTTTACCATAAGGATCAGCCCAGGGATCCATGAAGCCGATCACGCGCTGCAGACGGTAGGGAGACGACAAAATCAGCGCAGCGAAGGCCATCGGCAGCATAAACACCAGCAGGCCAAATACTTTTAAGTTAAATCCACCCAGCCAGAGCGTACAAATAGAGATGGCCAGCACAACCACAAACGCGCCCATATCGGGCTCGAGCAGCAGCAGACCACCGACGACCGCCATCACGCCAAACATAGGCAGAAAGGTTTTGATAATCGAATTGCTCTCACGCCCTTTGCGCACGGTGTAATCGGCGGCATACATCACGGCAAACAGTTTCATCAATTCTGACGGTTGCAGATTGATCACGAACAGCGATAGCCAGCGTCGACTGCCATTGACTTCACGCCCGACATGCGGAATGAGCACCAGCACCAGCAGGGTGGCGCCCGCCACAAAAAGATACGGCGAGTAGTTTTGCCATGTCTGCACCGGCACTTGAAAGGCCAGCGCGCCGGCAACCAATCCCACCGCGATGAACATGCTGTGCCGCATCAAATAGTAGCTCGCCTGATGA
Source organism: Gallionella capsiferriformans ES-2 (assembly GCF_000145255.1). Lineage (NCBI taxonomy): Bacteria > Pseudomonadati > Pseudomonadota > Betaproteobacteria > Nitrosomonadales > Gallionellaceae > Gallionella > Gallionella capsiferriformans. Next base: position 379,639 of record NC_014394.1, on the reverse strand, counting down.
CCGGTAAATTTGCTGCCTTCGGCGGTTGCGATCGACGACGAATAGACCATCACCAGCCCCACCGACAGCAGGGCGATGAATACCCAGATCAGCAGCATATCGAACTGCACTTGAGGCGGTCTTGTGTGCGTTTTGACTAATGAGGCCATGCACCCTCCTCATTCAAGTGGTTCACCTCAGCGATGAACACCTGTGCGCGATGGCCATAGTTGCGGTACATATCGAAGCTTGCACAGGCAGGCGACAGCAGTACCGCATCCCCATACTGTGCGATTTTTGCCGCTAGCTGCACCGCATCCTGCATATCAGCTGCATGGATGAGCGGCACATCGCCCCCCGCTAATGCTGCGGCGATCAATGGCGCATCGCGCCCGATCAGCACTACTGCACGGGCGTGATGTGTGACGGCCGATTTCAACGGCGAGAAATCCTGTTCCTTGCCCACGCCGCCGGCGATCAACACCGCAGGACAACCCAGTCCTGCTAAGGCGGCGACTGTTGCGCCCACATTAGTGCCTTTGGAATCGTCATAAAACGTCACGCCATGCAGTACCGCGACCTTCTCAACCCGATGCGGCAACCCCTTGAAGCTGCGCAATGCTGCAAGCAACACGGGCATCGGCAAGTCGATCGCACGGCACAAAGCAAGGGCTGCCAGCGCATTGGCAACATTGTGCAAACCTGCCAGTTGCATTTCAGACGCCTTGATGAGTCGTGAACAACCCTGCACCAGCCAAATATCATCACCTTCCCGCTCGATGCCAAAATCGCTTTCGCTCGCGGGTTTATTCAATCCAAAACTGACACAGTCGCTTGTCGTATGTTTCATTGCGATGCTGCGCGCATCGTCGCGGTTGAGCACCTGCAAGCGGCAGCCGCCGAGTATCTGCTGTTTGGCCGCCGCGTACTCATCCATCCCCAAATAGCGATCCAGATGATCTTCGCTGACATTCAACACGGTCGCCGCATCAGCCGTCAGGCTGCGGGTGGTTTCCAGCTGAAAGCTCGATAATTCCAGCACCCAAACCTCGGGTTGTTTGTCACCGCGCTGCAACACCACATCGAGTACCGCAGGCGAAATATTGCCGGCGGCCACCGCATCTAGTCCTGCCGCGCGACACAGGTGCTCGACTAGGCTCGTGACCGTCGTTTTGCCGTTTGAGCCGGTGATGGCCAATACTTTGCCGGGAAGCGGTGCGTGAGAAGCGCGAAGTTGTTGTGCGAAAAGCTCGATGTCGCCGACAACAGGGATGCCGCGTGCTGCAGCGCGTGCGATATACGGGTCGGCTAGCGGCACGCCTGGACTGATGGCGATAAGTTCGATACCGTCAAACAGGGTATCGGTAAAGGCCCCAAAAAACAGCTGATCGGCAGGTACGAATTGGGCGACTTGATCCAGTCCCGGCGGTGTTGTGCGACTGTCTGCAACGCGCAGCCGCGCGCCTTGGGCGCTTAACCAGCGCACCATCGATAATCCGGTCTCACCGAGACCGAGTATCAGAACAGATTTGTCGCTTAACGTTTTCATCGCAGTTTTAAAGTCGCCAATCCCAGCAATACCAGCAGCATCGTGATAATCCAGAAGCGCACAACGACCTGCGTTTCCTTCCATCCCTTTAATTCATAATGATGGTGCAGTGGCGCCATGCGAAACACGCGGCGTCCGGTCAGTTTGAAGGAGGCAACCTGAATCACGACCGACAGCGTTTCCACGACGAATACGCCGCCCATGATGAACAGCACCAATTCCTGACGGACAATCACAGCGACCACGCCCAGCGCAGCCCCCAATGCCAGCGCGCCCACATCGCCCATAAACACTTCGGCGGGATAGGCGTTAAACCACAAAAATGCCAGCCCCGCTCCCGCGATGCCTCCGCAAAAAACGGCCAGTTCTCCCGCGCCCGGGATATAGGGGATACCCAAATATTTGGCGAATACGGCATTGCCTGCGACATAGGAAAATAGTGCTAGTGCACTGGCCACCATCACCGTCGGCATAATCGCCAAGCCATCCAGACCGTCTGTCAGATTGACCGCGTTGCTGGTTCCAACAATCACGAAATACACGACGGCGATGAACGTTGCCGCACTCAGAGGGAAGACAAAAAACTTCATGAACGGCACGATCAGTTCGGTTTGAGCCGGCAGTGTCGAGGTTTTCCAAAGATAGACGGCGACCACCAGCGCGATCAAAGACTGCCAGGTCATTTTCGCCTTCGCTGACAAGCCTTTTGGATTGCGGTGCACGACTTTGCGATAGTCATCTATCCAGCCGATCACACCGAATCCCAGCGTGGTGAGCAACACCACCCATACATAATGATTGTGCAGATCACCCCACAACAGCGTCGTAATTCCAATCGAAGTCAGAATCAGCGCGCCGCCCATAGTCGGCGTACCTGCCTTGACCAGATGCGTCTGCGGACCGTCGCTACGCACCGATTGGCCAATCTTGTATGCCGTCAACTTGCGGATCATCGCAGGACCCACCATGAATGAAATCCCCAGCGCAGTCATCGCCGCCATCACGGTGCGCAGTGTTATGTAGTTGAATACACTGAAGAAACGTATATCCTGAGCCAGCCATTGTGTGAGCGCTAATAACATTACAATATCTCCGGTGAGTCGGGAGTAGTAAGTGGTGAGTGGATACAACCAACCCCACTTACCACTTCCCACTTCCCACTTCCTATTTCCAGATGCTTTACGACACGTTCCATTTTCATGAAGCGCGACCCTTTCACCAGCACGGTCGTGCCAACCTTCAGTTCCTTGTCCAATTCCGCGAGCAGCGCATCAATGTGCTCAAAATGCAGTGCCCCGACGCCGAATTCCCGCACCGCCTCGCGACTTAACTCACCCAGTGCATAGAGATTTTCGATGCCTGATTCGCGTACATTGATCCCGATACCCGCATGAAATGCCGCAGTATCCTCACCTAATTCGCCCATATCGCCCAGCACCAGGACGCGCTGCCCGCTCATTGCGGCCAATACGGCAATGGCCGCTTTCAAAGAGGCCGGATTTGCGTTGTAGGTATCGTCGATCAGCACCGCGCCCTCTCTTGCGGGTTTACGCTGCAGCCTACCCGCGACACCCGAAAATTTTGACAAGCCAGCCACGATGCTCTCGAGCGACAAATTTAGTGCAATGGCTGCTGCGGTAACGGCCAGTGCATTGCGCGCGTTATGCTCCCCGGGCACTTGCATCTCCACTGTGAAATCGCCCACCGGCGTCTTGACGTCAAGGCGCAATCCCGCACCGTTCGGCTGCCACGCACCCACGACATCCGAGTGTCCACTCAAACCGAATTCCAGTAACGAATTTGCACCGGCAAGACAGCGCCAAAGCGGTGCAAACTCATCATCTGCATTGATAATCGCGCTGCCACCGGGCTGTAAGCCCGAAAATATTTCCCCTTTGGCATGCGCTACCGCCTCGACCGATCCCATGCCTTCAAGATGGGCGCCGCTGGCGTTGTTAATCAGCGCAACGTTCGGACAGGCAATCCGCGTCAGATAGTCGATCTCGCCGGGATGATTCATGCCCATTTCAATGACCGCATAGCGGTGCTGCGCATTAAGTTGCAATAGCGTCAGCGGCATACCAATGTCGTTATTAAAATTGCCTTTGGTCGCCAGTACCGCATCGTCCGAGCCTGCCGCGCTACGCAGTACGCTCGCCAGCATTTCCTTGACCGTTGTCTTGCCGTTGCTACCGGTAATCGCGACCATCGGAATATTGAACTTTTGACGCCAGTGCGCCGCCAGTTGCCCCAATGCGATGCGCGTATCCGCGACCAGCAGGATAGAGGATTGAGGATTCAAAATTAAACTGCGCGCTTCAAAGCTGTCCGCGTTCATCAGCACAGCGGTAGCGCCACTCTCGATGGCTTGCGCGGCAAAATCAGCGCCATCGAATTTTTCACCGCGCAACGCGATATACAAATCACCCGCCTTTATCTTGCGCGTATCAGTCGATACCGCCATAAAGCGCGCATCTGTCGGACCTTTGATATGTCCGTGAAGGACTTTAGCTGCCTGTGCTAGCAACATCATTGCGTAACTCCCGGCTGACTCATCCAGGTTTTTAATGCCTGTGTCGCCACATTGACATCGCTAAACGGATGCTTCACGCCCTTAATTTCCTGATAATCTTCATGCCCCTTGCCCGCAATCAATACGATATCGGCACGCCCGGCCATGGCAATCGCATGACCAATGGCGTCAGCGCGATCGCTGATCACCTCATGCCGGCCCTCATTCATCCCCGCAATCACTTCGCCTATGATCTGCTGAGCATCTTCGCTGCGCGGGTTATCGCTTGTCACAATGCAGCGGTCGGCAAATTTTTCTGCCACGCGACCCATCATGGCGCGTTTGCCGCGGTCCCGATCGCCGCCGCAACCAAAGACGCAAATCAGCTGGCCTCCAGCCTTCGTCCCTTGAGCGGCCTCACACAGCGCCAGCAAGACTTTTTCGAGCGCATCGGGTGTATGTGCATAGTCCACGATCACCAGCGGCTGATCATTCCCGCCCAGTTTTTGCATTCTCCCCGTGACAGGCTGCACCGCATTTAATGACGCGACTGCGGCATCGAGGGTCACGTCGCTCACCAGCAGCACGCCCAGTGCGCCGAGCAAATTCGACACATTGAATCTGCCCACCATCTGAGTGGACAACTGTGCCGCCCCCCAACTTGAACGAACTTCAACTTTCATGCCGTGGCTGTCCATCTCCAGCACTACGCCGTACACCATGCGCAGGCCATGCCGTTCAGCTAAGCGTAGCGCTTCATCCGTCGTCCCGTAGCCAATCACTTCGACCGTCTTGTCGACTAGCTGCAGCGCCAGCTCCGCGCCAAACGCATCGTCAAGATTGATCACGGCATAGTTGAGCGACTGCCAGTCAAACAGGCGTCGCTTAGTCGCCGCGTAGCTTTCCATATCTCCGTGATAATCCAGATGATCGCGGCTCAGATTCGTCAGCAAGGCCACATCGAAACGCACGCCATTGACCCGACCCTGTGCCAGCGCATGGGATGACACCTCCATTGCTGCCGCTTGCGCACCCGAGTTCAGGAAGTCTGCCAGCAAGCCCTGCACGCGAATCGCATCCGGTGTGGTATTTGCACTAGCTTCTAGTTCGTTGACAAAGCCATTGCCGAGCGTACCGATCAGCGCACATTTTTTGCCGGCATCTCCCAGCGCCTGCGCGATCCAGTGACAGGTCGACGTCTTTCCGTTAGTCCCTGTCACGCCGATCATCCGAAGTGATTTTGATGGTTCGCCGTAAATGGCATCCGCCAGAAATCCGGCGTTGTGACGTAAATCAGAAATTCCAATATTGGGAACCGTCCATGCCTTATCCCAGACAAAATTGTGCGCATCCCAAATTACGGCTGCCGCGCCTTGAAGAATTGCCTGCGCGATAAACTGACGTCCATCCGTCTTTTCACCAGGATAGGCCATAAATACATCGCCTGATTTCAACGTACGGCTGTCTGTCACCAGATGGTTCAATGGTACGCCGAGCTGTAACTGCAACTGACTCAGGGTTGGTGTCATATTTCCTCCCTGACAATTTCAGCCGGTGCTGCAATCACATTGTCCAGCGGCGCATCGTTCGGTACATTCAGTAAATGCAACGCACCTGCGACAACCTGACTGAACACGGGTGCCGCTACCAGACCGCCGTAATATTGTCCGGCGCTTGGCTCATCTATCATGACGGCGACAATCAGACGCGGTGCTGATACAGGCGCCAATCCGACAAAGGAGGCTACATATCGATTCGAGTAATGCCGCCCGTCAAGCTTATGCGCCGTACCTGTTTTCCCCGCCACTCGATAGCCCGCCACTTGTGCCAGCGGCGCCGTGCCTCCCGGCATCACCACCGATTCCATCATCATGCGCAACTGTGCTGCCGTTTTACTGGAAAATACCGGTTTTCCTGCTGCTGGCTGATCGAGTTTTAGCATTGACACGGGTTTGATTTCGCCATCGCCGGCAAACACCGTATAGGCACGCGCCAGCTGCAACAGATTGACCGAAATACCGTGTCCGTAGGACATCGTGGCCTGCTCGATGGGTTTCCAACTTTTTGCATCTCGCAACATGCCGATCGCCTCACCCGGAAAATTGCTTCCGGTGTGATGCCCGAATCCCGCATCGTAAAATGTTTGCCACATCGTGTCCGGCTCCATGGACAAGGCGATTTTCGCCGCGCCCACGTTGCTCGATTTTTGTATCACCTGAGAGACGCTCAGCATGGGTTCAGCGTGCGTGTCGTGAATTTTTTTATTGCCTACCGTAAACACGCCGTTTTCGGTGTTGATCATCGTATCAGGACGCACCTTGCCGATATTCAGTGCTGTCGCTATGGTGAACGGTTTCATGGTGGAACCGGGCTCAAACACATCGGCCACCGCGCGGTTGCGCATCGCCTGCGTACTCACTCGTGTGCGGTTATTGGGGTTGTAGCTTGGATAATTGGCCAGCGCCAGCACTTCGCCACTATTCGCGTCCAACACCACGATCGCGCCCGCCTTGGCCTGATGCTGCGCGACGGCGAGTTTTAACTCCCGATAGGCCAGATGCTGAATTTTGCTGTCCAGGCTCAATGCAATATCGCCACCGGGCTTCGGTGGCGTCAGACTGCCGGCATCCTCAACAATATGGCCTCGCCTGTCCTTGATCACGCGCTGACTACCCAGTTTGCCGGCAAGCTGGTTCTGCAGCACCAGTTCCAGCCCTTCCTGCCCGTTGTCATCCTGACCGGTAAAGCCTAGCATCTGTGCAAATTCCTCTCCGGCCGGGTAATAGCGACGATATTCATGCTGCAAGGAAATCCCCGGTAAATTCAGTTTTGCCACACTTCCTGACTGCTCAGGCGGCAACTGCCGTTTCAGAAACACAAAATCCCGCTTCACATCGGACAGATGGTCATGCACATCGGTCACCCGCATACCCAACGCCTGCGCCAGCTGCTTCAATTGCTGCGGGCTGATTTTTGTTTCATTCGCATCGTCGATCTTGATATCGGACGGACTGGCCCAAACCGACTCGACTGGTGTGCTAACTGCGAGCGGCTCGCCATTGCGGTCGGTAATCATGCCGCGATGCGCGCTGACCTCAATGATCCGGCTGTAGCGCTGATTGCCTTTCTCCTGCAAAAAGTCGTCCCGTATACCCTGAAGATAAATCGCTCGTCCGACCAAACCTGCCAGACACAAAAGCAGCAGCGCGAACAGCACAATCGCACGCCATCCCGGCAATTTCGCCGTAATGCTGTCGTTTGATTTAGCCGTATATTTCATGGTTTATGACTGGTTCCGTTATCGAGAGGCGAGGACTGCCCAACCCTTATCAATTTAATTTGCTCTTTTTTGGGTAACTGCATCTGCAGCTGCTTTGTTGCGACTCTTTCCACCCGAGCAGATGCGGCCAGCGTGCTCTGCTCCAACTGCAACTGCCCCCACTCAATTTCCATCTGATGGGCATGTTCTTTTTCCTGCTGCAGAGCGATAAACAATTTTCGTGCCTGATGCTGCGAGGTGACCACGCTCAACGCGCCGGTGATAACCAACACCAGCAATAGGCCTTGCAAAAATCCGTTACGCCACATCGCTGCGCTCAGCCACACGCATCACGGCGCTGCGCGCACGCGGATTGCTATTCAGCTCGTCTTTGCCAGCTTTAATCGCACGCCCGATTAAGTTCAACTTGCCCTTGGGCACTTCACTGGCGCGGATAGGAACATTGCGCGGCAATTTGTCCGCATCATTCATATCGCGAATGAAGTGCTTAACCATGCGGTCTTCCAGCGAATGAAAACTGATGACTGCCAGTCGCCCGCCCGGCTTCAGGTGCGTGACGCACTGGGGCAGCACCTGCTTTAATTCCTCGAGCTCCTGATTGAGATAAATCCGTATAGCTTGAAAGGTGCGTGTCGCCGGATTTTTTCCGGTTTCGCGGGTACGTACCGTCTTGCCAACCAGCTCGACGAGCTGCCCCGTGGTCTGGATGGGTTGAATTTCACGCGCAACAATAATCGCTCTTGCAATCTGCTTAGCAAACCGTTCTTCGCCGTAATCACGTATAACCTCCGTCAGCAGACCCTCGTCCGCTGTTTCCAACCATTGCGCGGCGGTCGGGCCGCGACTGTTATCCATACGCATGTCTAATGGCGCATCAAACCTGAAACTAAAGCCGCGCGCGGCCTCATCCAGTTGCGGCGAAGACACACCCAAATCAAGCAAAATACCGTCTACACGTTCAACACCCAGCTCGCGCAGCACCTCTGCCAGATGGGTAAAGCCGCTATGCACCATCTTAAAGCGAGCATCCTGCCATTCCAGACCATGACTGACCGCAGTCATATCTTTGTCCAGCGCGATCAGGCGTCCATTTGCGCCCAGTTGCTGCAGGATCAGTGCGCTGTGCCCACCCCGGCCAAAAGTGCAATCCAGATAGATGCCATCCGGTTTGATCGCCAGCGCCTCGACCGCCTCCGCCAGCAGCACAGTGGTATGAACCAGCACCTCACTCACAGCGAAAATCCTTCGAGCTCTGCCGGCAAGTCACCCGACATCAACAGCAACGCGGCCTGTTGTTGCGCCTGCCACTTGACCTCATCCCACAACTCAAATTTATTGCCTTGACCGATCAGCATCACGCTCTTGTCCAGTCCGGCATAACTGCGCAGCACCGGCGAAACCAGTACCCGTCCCGCGTTGTCCATCTGCACATCTTCGGCATGACCCACAATCAGACGTTGCAAGGCACGTGCGCGCGGATTAAATGAAGGCAGCTTATTTAGCTTGTCGCGGATTGTTACCCACTCAGGCTCCGGATAGACCAGCAGACACCCATCCGCGTCAGCTGTCAGCACCAAATTTCCGGCGCAGTTACTCAGCAGCCTGTCGCGATACCTTGCCGGTATTGCGAGCCTGCCTTTGCCGTCCAGATTAAGTTGCGCTGCCCCTTGGAACATCCATCCACCTCCACAATTACCCACTTTTTACCACTTACACCCACTATATTGAAAAAATACCCTCGGGTCAAGCAAAAAACAGATTTTTTCTTTAAAAGACAATGAGTTAGAGCATAATGCTAATGAAAATAAAATATGCTTATAAAGCAATGGATTGCACAATTAAGCTAAAGTTATTTCTAATGAAGGGCAATAAATTTATGCCCACCGAGTTACCATCATGACGGGGAATTAAAGCGGTCGAATTAAGATCAAATTGGGCGAAATCAACCCGCATGACAGGCAAGGCCGGAATATGGCAGCGAGAACCTCAGATAGAACATAGTCATTTCATAGCGTCATTCAATCAGACTTGACCATAACGATGAAACACCTATAAGATAGTGATCAATTACTTTCTAAATTGAATTTTAAGCCTGACTAAATAGACTGAATTGGAAGCGACTTGCTTGTTTACACTGTTTATTACAAGGCCTGCACTACTGATCAGCCAATATTGTTGTCACCCATGATGAAAAAATTATCCCGACCTTTAAGCGTATATATCATATTCGCGATGGGCGAACCTATGAGGAAGCAGGAGAAGGCCGTGCAGCCTAACCGTAAGATTATTGGAGCAAGATCACTACTGTCCGGTAGATTTTAAGTTCATTTCGCTGTAGCCCTTTATTGACGTGGCTTTCAGCACGTTTTTGCATTCCGACGATTTCAAATACTATCTGGAATCGCCTTTGGTTAAAAAACCGTATCGTTTGCCCTTTAATCGGCAGACGGAGCGGCAGCATGAATCGGGGCAAAACAGTTTTCGCACAATTGCTGGACTTCGTGCCGTTCAATCATTTCGAATATCTGACCGAGCGCTTTGCCGCCAACCACGGGATCAAGCATTTCTCCGCATGGAGCCAATTCATCTGCATGGCCTATGCACAACTGACCCGGCGCGATGGCTTGCGTGATTTGGTTGCCTGTCTCAATTCTCAGAAGAGCAAGCTTTACCATATCGGTATCCGCAGCAAAGTATCCCGTTCCACACTGGCCGATGCCAACGAACGGCGCGACTGGCGGCTGTTCGAGGCACTCGGCCATCGTTTGATCTCCATAGCGCTCGAACTGTACCGGGACGAGGACATCGGCCTGGGACTCAAAGAACCGCTCTACGCCATGGACTCGACCACCATCGATCTGTGCCTGACGCTGTTCCCCTGGGCGGAATTTCGTTCAACCAAGGCCGCCGTCAAAGCGCACACCATCATTGATCTGCGCGGTTCAATCCCTGTGTTTCTGTCCATTACCACCGGCAAGGTTCACGATGTCAATCTGCTCGACGTGATCCCATTCCCCGCTGGCACCATCGTCGTCATTGATCGGGGCTACCTGCACTTCGCCAGATTGTATGCGCTACACCAGCGCCAAGTTACCTTTGTCATCCGCGCAAAGAACAATCTCCGCTTTACCTGGATTGCGTCGCGCGAAGTGGACAAAGCCACTGGATTACGCTGCGATCAAACCATACTGCTGGCGACACCCAAATCAAAAACCGCTTACCCGGAACGCCTGCGCCGGGTTTCTTTCCGCGACCCGGAAACCGGCAAGCATTTGGTGTTCCTGACCAATCGCTTCGATTTGCCCGCGCTGACCATCGCCAATATCTACAAAAATCGCTGGCAAATCGAACTGTTCTTCAAGTGGCTCAAGCAAAACCTTGCCATCAAACATTTCTATGGCAATTCCCTCAATGCCGTCAAATCCCAAATCTGGATCGCAATATGCGTTTACCTGCTGGTCAGCATTGCCAAAAAACAGCTCAATCTTCCTGCCTCCCAGCAGATTTTACTGAATCTTTTTGAGGTCAATATGTTCGATAAAACCCCAATAAATCAAATGGTTGCAAATGCGATACAGAATCTTGACGAACCGGACATCAGTAAACAATTGAATCTATTCGATTTTTAACCGGACAGTAGTGGAGCAAGATGATGAATCAGGAAGTTATTAAACGCCGTATGCCGAGTGAGGAGCGGCAAAGCGAAATTGTCCGCGTCGCTATTCATCTGGCCGCCGAAAAGGGTATAGACAGCGTCACGACACAGGATATGGCCGATGCGATGAAAGTGACTCAGGGGGCTATTTTCAAGCATTTTCCGACCAAGGACGATATCTGGCTGGCCGTCATGCAGTGGATACGCGGCAAACTGATGACGGTGGTGGAAAAGGCCGCATCTGAGGCGACAGATCCGATGGATGCGATTGAACGGATGTTCTTTGCACATATTACTTTTATCGGTAAGCATCCTTCCATTCCGCGTTTGCTGTTTTCAGAGATGCTGCATAAAAGAAACAGTAAGCTCCGCGACCTGATTCAGGAAATCATCTCAGGTTATGAAGGGAAAATTGCCGGCCTGCTTGAAATGGCAAAAGATCAGGCGCTGGTGGCGAGAGAGCTGGACAGCAAAAATGCGGCGGTACTCTACATCGGGATGATTCAAGGGCTGTTTATGCAGGTTTCTATTTTTGGCGGCAAACGCACCTTGCTGGAGGAGGCCAAAAAAACCTTCCCGATTTATCTGCACGGCATCAAAAAACGTAGCGATGATCTTTAACAATTCACCCATGAAAGGCAGCTCAATGAAAAAAAGGATCGCATTCTTGACCGGCACCCTGTTTTTTACCACGCTCACAGCCGCAGAGCCGCTTGCACTGCAGCGGGTAATGAAAGAGCTGGGCAAAAACATGCAAATCGTAACTGATGGCATATCCCGCGAAGACTGGGTTCTCGTTGAACACACCGCTCATCAGATCGGCGAGCATCCTGAGGCACCGCCGGACGAAAAAATCCGCATCATCAGTTTCATGGGAAGCAATATGGGCAAATTCAAGTCCTTCGACGCGCAAACCCATGAAGCCGCACATGAAATGGCCGAGGCGGCTCAGGATAAAAACGGGCAAAGCGTGATCGCCGCCTTTCAGAAACTACAGACAGGCTGTCTGGCCTGCCATCAGACATTCCGTCCTGCCTTCACAGAGCACTTCTACGGAAAATCCAAGTAAAACATTTTATAAAATCATCTACTTAAAGGGGACGTCATGAAAAACTGCAAATTGAGCTGGAGTCTGGTGGTCGTTTTATCCATCATCGTCACGTTGTTAGGTTACAAATTTACCGTAGGTGAAGTGCAACCGTCCGATGATGGCCGTCAGGCTGTGATACTGACCAAGGATGAGCGCAATGCCTTGTTGCTCGAGATGCGCAACTGGCTGCAAAACTCACAAGCCATATTGGCCGCAGCATCTGAGAAAGATTTTGATACCGTCATCAAGTCTGCGCGCGCCTCAGGCATGGCGGCGGAAGCCGACACACCCGGCTCGCTATTCAGAAAAATCCCCGTTGAAATGAAGGCGCTGGGATTTGGAACGCGCAAGAAATTCGATGAGATTGCCGCTGATGCGGAGCAGTTCAAGGAGAGCAATCGTACCGTAGCCAAACTGAGTGATGCCATGAACAACTGCATCGCATGTCATGCCACTTATCGTTTTGTTGAGACGACACAATAGCGGGAAATCAGGCCCGTCAGAACCTTTGCAAGCGGAGATTATCGGCGGCCTTGCAAAGGTGTTCAATAATAAATGTGACTACATTAATTAACCGCGTATGACGATCAAACGGAGTAAAGCCGGAACGGCTCCAAGAACGGGCCGTTCTAGCTCACAACTCAGCGACCTCCGCGCATGCCGCCTTGGCCGCCACCCATACTGCCACCTTGACCGCCACCCATTCCGCCACCTTGTCCCCGGGCGGGCACGCTATCTGGAATAGCAACGCCTTTTTCCTTGGCTTTTTCTTTCATCTTCTCGTGATGTTCTTGACGAATTTCCTTGCGCTCCTCGGCAGAGGTTGCATTGCGCATTTTTGAGCGTTGCTCATTTTGCTCTTCTGATGACATCAACTGCCTGCCGGTTGTCTGCTGAATTCTAGATGGCTCCTGCACCGCAATATCGGCCGCCATCGCGATGCCAAATGACGCAAGCAACGTAACGGACAATACTGACAAAACTATTTTCTTGTACATTTTTATCTCCAATTAGAAAGTTAAAATACGATGTATCAACTTCACGTTGAGGGAAATGCCGATTGTATTGCTTCAATCTGAAACTCACTTCTCACTACCCACTACAACGACGGACTTCATGCATCAAATAAACAGCGTCGTACCAGATTCTGACGCTTCGCCCAAAAAGGCTGCTACGCCGCCAATTTCCACGCCATCAATCAACTCGGACTGGTGTATTCCCATCACATCCATGGACATTTGACAGGCGATCATCTGTGCCCCGCCGTCAACCAGACTTTGCAGCAAATGGCCGGGTGTTTCAACCCCCTTGTCATGCATCACCTTGCGGATCATTTTAGCTCCCAAGCCGTGCATATCCATTTTCGAAATCGAGTTAAGATGATCTACGCCTGACGGCAACATGGAACTGAACATCCGATCCATCATCGGCTTATCCCGTGCAGGCGCATTTTCACGACGCAGCACATCAAGCCCCCAGAAGGTGAAGAACAAACTGACCGGCTTACCCATCGCCAGCGCACCATTTGCGATGATCATGCTAGCCATCACCTTGTCCAGATCGTCCGAGAACACCACCAGCGTGAGCTTGTCGCGTGTCGCTGCCGGCAGGGCGACGACAGGCACGGCCTTGTTCTTGCGCAACAGCACGACAATCAACCCCTTGTCGGACTTGAGCGACAACACATCGTTGCCTGTCTTCTTAGCCCATGCGCGGATATCGCGACCAAAGGCCGGGTCGGAAACGGTGACTTCCAGCAACTCTCCTGCATCGAGCGCCTCCATCGCCTTGTAGGTCTTCATGATGGGACCCGGGCATTGCAGGCCGACCGCGTTCAGCGTGTGCAGCTCGCCACCGGGCGCGACCAGTACAGCACTACCGCTGCGCTCAGCTTCAATTACTTCTGGCGCACGACGCTTGATGTCTTCATAGTCGAAGATATCCGGATTAGACTGCTTATCCACTGCCCACGAGTAAGTCTTGTAGCCGCCTGAAAGGTTGCTGACCTGAGTGAAACCATGCTGTTTAAGGATGCGATAAGCCAGATAACCGCGCAGGCCAATCTGGCAAAACACCACCACGGGCGCATTGCGATCGAGTTCGTCCAAATGTTCACGAATCTGATTGACATCGAAATTGCGCGCCGTCGCGATACTGCCAAATTCGTACTCTTCGGCCGTGCGCACATCGATGAGTTGAAGTTCAGATGACTTTGCGAGCAATCGCGCATGCAATTCACGCCACGCTATCATCTCGTGTGACTTGTTCAGCAGGTTGATGGCCACATAGCCTGCGATATTGACCGGATCCTTGGCGGAACTGAACGGCGGCGCGTAAGCGAGCTCCAGTTCGGCCAGATCTTCCACATTCAGATTGCCGTGTATCGCCGTCGAGATCACGTCGATGCGCTTGTCTGCGCCGTCCGCACCCACCGCCTGTGCGCCGAGGATGCGGCCCTCAGGCGAAAACAGCAGTTTCAGGCTGATCTGTTTTGCGCCCGGGTAATAGCTGGCGTGCGAGCCGCTGTGCGTGATGCAACTGAGGAAAGGGATCTCTGCGGCGATAAGTTGTTTCTCGTTCAGTCCGGTGGTCGCGGCGGCCAGATCGAAGGCTTTGAGTATTGATGTGCTCTGCGTGCCACGATATTGCTGTTTGTTACCGAACACGATGTTGTCCGCGGCCATGCGGCCCTGACGGTTGGCCGGGCCCGCCAGCGGAATCAGCGCCTGACGGCCGCTGATGAACTGCGTGACTTCGATCGCATCGCCCACCGCATAAATATCTGGGTCGGAAGTCTGCAAATGGCTGTCCACCTTGATGCCGCCGGTACTTCCCAGTTCCAGACCGCTGGCACGCGCCAGTGTGGTTTCGGGGCGCACGCCGATGGCCAACACCACCATATCTGCCTGCAGACGGCGTCCACTGCCGAGATATACAACGGTATGATCATCCTTGTCTTCGAAGCGTTCCACCTTGTCCGACAAGTAAAGTTCGACGTTCTTGTCCTTCATGTGGGAATGGACAATGGCCGCCATCTCGTAGTCGAGTGGCAGCAGGATCTGGTCAGCGCCTTCCACCAGCGTGGTGAAAATGCCTTTTTCATGCAGGTTCTCGGCCACTTCGATGCCGATGAAGCCGCCACCTATCACCACCGCACGGCGCGGCGAATGTTGTTCGAGATGACCCATGATGCGGTCCAGATCGGGAATATTGCGCAGACCGAACACGCGCGGCGAATCAATACCGGGCAGTTTGGGTCGCACGGGCTCAGCACCCGGGGAGAGCAGCAGCTTATCATAGGACTCGTCGTATTCATCGCCCGTGTTCAGATCGCGCAATCTCACCAGTTTTGCCTGGCGGTCTATCGCGATTGCCTCTGTGCGGCTGCGTACATCCACGCGGTAGCGCGCCTCGAACGCGGGTTCAGACGTCACCAGCAGTTGCTCGCGCTGTTCGATGGTGCCTGAGATGTGGTAGGGCAAGCCGCAGTTAGCGAAACTGATATACGGGCCGCGCTCTATCATGACGATCTCCGCACGCTCATCGTTGCGGCGAATCCGCGCTGCCGCAGTGGCGCCTCCGGCGACACCCCCAATAATAACAACTTTCATCTTGCATCCTTAAAAGGGTAGTTAAACCGTCGATACACATCGAAACCAGTCGAAAATAACGTTTAATAGCGCTCATCGGAGTCTCTGACATTGACTAGACACACTCAGTAAAGCGCTAGCCGACAGATCCTGCAACCGCAGGACAGCGATTAATTAACTTACGATCGCTTAGGATTTTCAGCCTAAATGATTTTAATTACAAGCATATTATAATATTCTTAAATAGATGCCTTTATTGTGATATTTATCACAGATCACTGGTAACACTTCAAATATCATGTAACACAATTTCTACCCTTCATTCAGGATCTCAGCATGAAATTAACGACTAAAAAAATATCACTGACGCTCGCGACCCTGTTGCTTGTGATGCTCGGCGCTCAACGCTTACAAGCAACAACAGATGTAGATATTGATGTGACACAAGCACACACCATGAATAGGCAAGGAGCGCTGTTACTGGATGTGCGAGAACCCAGTGAATATACCGAAGTACACGCACCCAATGCCACGCTGATTCCGTTAGGACAGCTGGGTGCGAGACTTGATGAGATTGCATCTTACAAGGATAAACCCATCATCGTGATGTGCCGCTCCGGAAGGCGCTCTGCAAAAGCCGTCCATCTGTTGCAGGAAGCGGGATACAGTCACGTTAGCAATATAGCGGGCGGCATACTGGCGTGGGAAAAATCCGAATTGAAAGTAGTGCGTCCGAATTGAACGAAAATCTCGACTAAATTAGCGAGTAGCAGACGCAAAAAGGGCCATCATCAAGATGGCCCTTTACTTGCGAAACGGGGAGAAGCGGCTTACAAACTCTGTGCGTGATCAGCCAGATATTGTGCAACCCCTTCCGTGGATGCGTTCATACCAGCTTTGCCCTTTTTCCAGCCAGCTGGACATACTTCACCATGCGTTTCGAAAAATTGCAGCGCATCGACCATACGCAGCATTTCGTCGATATCACGCCCCAGCGGCAGCATATTCACAACCTGATGCATCACCACGCCGGTCTTATCGATCAGGAAAGAGCCGCGCAGCGCGACGCCCGCACCCGCCAGTTCAACGTCATACGCCTGACAGATTTCATGCTTGATATCAGCCACCAGCGGATAACCGACCTGACCGATACCGCCCTTGTTAACCGGCGTATTTTTCCATGCCAGATGGGTGAATTGCGAGTCAATCGACACACCGATAACTTCCACGCCACGGTTTTTGAACTCCGCCAGACGGTGATCAAACGCAATCAACTCGGAAGGACACACGAACGTAAAATCGAGCGGGTAAAAAAAGATCACCGCAGCCTTGCCAGCGATATGGCTTTTCAGATTGAATGATTCGTTGATTTCGTTGTTGCCCATTACAGCGGCGGCGGTAAAATCGGGTGCTGCTTTGCCTACGAGAACTGCCATGTTTATCTCCTGAAGTTGAATGTATCGGGTGATGCAATTTAGGGCATTAACTCCATTCCGTCAACCTTGAGCGTCTTGTGGAATTAGGTGTGCGCCGGGTGAAAACTGAACACTGTGCAACTGCGCATAGACGCCATTTTTAGCGAGCAATTCGCTGTGGGTGCCGATCTCGGCAATTTCGCCTTTATGCAATACAACGATGCGATCCGCTTTTTCGATCGTGGATAACCGGTGTGCAATCACCAGCGTGGTACGCCCCTGCATCAGGGTTTCCAGCGCCGCCTGCACATGACGCTCAGACTCGGAATCCAGTGCAGATGTCGCTTCATCCAAAATCAGCACCGGCGCATCTTTTAAAATCGCACGCGCAATCGCAATACGCTGACGCTGACCACCGGACAGCTTGACGCCGCGTTCCCCCACCAGCGTATTCAAGCCTTCCGGCCACTCTCGGATGAACTCCATCGCATGAGCCGCCGTAGCCGCCGCGACAATCTCAGATTCACTGACCGCCCGCGTCTGCCCGTAGGCGATATTCGCGGCAAGTGTGTCATTGAATAGCAGCACTTCCTGACTCACCAACGCGATATTAGCGCGCAGACTTGTCAGCGTCAGCTCGTTCAGATTATGGCCATCCAGCGTAATGCGCCCGCTGCCCGGCAGATAAAACCTGGGAACCAGATTAGCGAGCGTGCTTTTACCGCTGCCCGATGCGCCGACCAGCGCCACCGTTTGACCCGCAGGAATATCCAGACAAATATCGCTCAGCGCCTGACGAATGGCACTTTTTTCATCCGTCGACTCACTTTGATAGGCAAAATTAAGATGTTCAATATGCAAGGCACCACGCGCCCGCCCGATGGCAACCGTTCCGGCATCGGGTTCACTGGCCGTATCGAGCAGCTCAAACACACTCTCCGCTGCAGCCAGTCCGCGCTGCATATGCTCGCTGATACCGGTCAAGCGTTTGATGGGCGCGGTCAACATCAGCATCGCCGCGACAAACGACAAAAAACCGCCGACGCTGGTCGCATCGGTCTTAGCTTGCGCAGTGGCCAAATAAATAATCACCGCCAGCGCAACGGCTGCAACCAGTTGCACCAAGGGCACGTTCGCTGCCGCGGCCGCCGCCTGTTTCATCGCATGACGGCGCATCCAATTCGTCTCGCTGGTAAAGCGCTGCTCTTCATACTGTTGACCGCCGAACAGCTTGACGACTTTGTGCGCGCCCACGCTCTCTTCGATGACTTGCGTGACGTTTCCCATCGCGCGCTGCGAATCCCGGCTGGAATTGCGCAGGCGGCGATTGATGGTGTAAATCACCAGTGCGACGGCCGGCGTGACGATCAGCGAGAGCAAGGTGAGCTTCCAGTTCAGGTACAAAAGCCACCCCATTAAACCTGCGATGATGATCGAGTCGCGTATGGTGACGGTCACCACGCTCGTTGCCGCCGCCGTGACCTGAGTAACGTCAAAAGTGAGTTTGGATATCAGATTGCCGGTAGCATGGTTATCGTAATACGCCGTCGGCAGGGTCAACAGTTTGCGGAACATCTCACCGCGCAAATCCATCACCACCTTGTTACCCACCCAATTGATCGCGTAGGTCGCAACGAATCCTGCGATTCCGCGCACCAAAAAAATCAAGATAATGATCAGCGGCGCCCAGCGAATGACAAAATCATCCTTCTGCACAAACGTGCCGTCCAGCATGGGTTTGAGCAGTGCAGGCAACAGCGGCTCGGTCGCTGCCGCAATCGCCGTCCCGAGAATGGATGCGGCAAACACGCGCCAATACGGTTTCACATAGGAGAGCAGACGCAAATACAACTGAGAGGTCGAAAGATTCATGGCGCGCACTTTATCAGAAAAGCAGGGCGTTCGGACTGGCCTTAAAGATCAATACCGGCCTGCGCGCGAATACCGGCACGGAAGGCATGCTTGACATCATTAATTTCGCTGACGGTATCGGCAAGACCAATCAAATCTTGCGAAGCGGCGCGCCCGGTAATCACCACATGCTGACCGGCAGGGCGAGCCGCGAGATCCGCGCACACCTGAGTCGCATCCAGATAACCGTAATTGAGCAGATAGGTCAGTTCGTCGAGCACCACAAGATGCAAGGAGGCATCCTGTAACAGCGTTTGCGCAACCGTCCAGCCGCGTAACGCGCTCGCCACGTCCGCCTCGCGATCTTGCGTATCCCAGGTAAAACCGTCACCCAGAACATGCCACTGCACGCCGGGCTGACGGGCGAAAAACGCCTCTTCACCCGTGTCGCGGCGAGACTTAAGAAATTGCGCCACACCAACCCGATGTCCATACCCCAGACTGCGTGCCACCATCCCGAAGGCTGAACTTGATTTCCCCTTGCCGTTACCCGTCAGAACAAGCAATAAACCCTTATCGCGATCGGCGCTGGCAATAGCCGCATCCACCACGGCCTTTTTGCGGGCCATACGGTTGCGGTGATGACTATCAGGCATGTTTCGCGTCAGTCGCAGCACTGCGTGCAAACACGACATACAGCATCGCGGCCGGAATCAGGTAAATGACGGCGCCGCTCACGTAAGGCACATAGTACTGAGTCACTTCAGACGCATACTGCATAGCGCTCATGCCCACATAGCGATCCGAGAACAGGTAGAACGAAGCGTTTGATATGACAAAGGCCACATTAACGGCGGCCAGCGAAATCGCGGAAAACCAGCCCAGACTGCGCAGGGTATTCTGGTGCATGCCTGCGTAATAGCGCCCTGCAAACCACAACACAGCATAAGTTGGGATCAAGAAGCCATAGGCCGGCGTCATGCAGTAATCACTCACGCCAAATTGAGTCACAGCGGTGAAATCGAGCAGTGCGGCCTCAGCCAGCAATACGCCGAAAAACAGCGGACTCGCCATCACAGCGCCTGCCAGTAAAAACACCGCCAGCGAGGCATCGGGCAGATGCAGACCGCTGCCGAAATGATGCATGCGGGTGAACGCCATGAGCGCAACAAGCGCCACTAAAATGGCGGATTTTTTAATCTGGATGTTATTCATTACCTCTCCTTAAATTGGGTAGCGGCGCAATGATACCAAACTGCGCCACTACCCGCTAAAAAACAAAGGCGGCACACCGCCCTTGCCTGCATCAAAATAACGGATGCTTAAAATTGATAACTTGCATTCAACGAAAAATTCCGCCCCTGCATCGGATAAGCGTTATAAACGCCCGGCGTAAAGGTACTGGATACGGCATAAGTATAATACTGCCTGTTAAACAGATTATTCACAGCTGCAGCCAGCTGCCACGCACCTTCCCGATGGGTTAGCTTCATATCCACCGTCGTGTACGCAGGCATTTTTTGCCCGAAAGTATTCGCCTGATCATTATCAAAATGCTGCTGACCAACGTACATGGCGCTGCCGCTCAGCGAAGTTTTTTCCGTCAACTTGAGTGCGGTTGAAAGTGCAAGACGTTGCCGTGGCACCAGCGGAATATTATTGCCGGACACATTTATTCCGCCGTAAGTCCCGTTAGAAAATTTAGCCACGGTATAACTGTAGGCAGCACCCACTTCTACCGAATCACTATAGGCGTGCGTGCCTTCCAGCTCTAGACCGTAGCGACGCGTTGGTGAAAGATTCATGTTGGTAAAGGTGAGCGCATTGTAATGAATTTCATTATTCAAATTCATCTGGTATAGCGTCGCCCGGATTTTGTCCTTTGCACTTTTATAATCCAATCCCAACTCACTGTCCTGCGAGGTTTGCGGTTCTAGCATGGTAACTTTTGAATCAAAGAATGGTCCGCCATACTGGGCAAAAATCTCATCCACGGTCGCGATCCGGAAACTGCGACCAATTCGACCAAAAACAGCCAGTGTTTGATTCAGGTTATGACGCAACCCGAGTTCGTATGCATTCGCCGTCCTCACCTGATTAGCCGAAGCGTATGCAGCGGGATTGACTGCATCACGCGCCTGATAACTCACCCTTTGTGAACGCGCGCCCAAGGTCAACTTAGTATCAGCACCCAGCTGATTTACATTTTGCAGATATAGCGCACGATCGGACTGCCCTGCCAGAATTTTTGTCGTCGGCGTACCCATGTTTGCCGGAGCACTTGAACGGCTGGAATCATAGTTCCAGTTGGATAGATCCATACCCACAGT
Source organism: Gallionella capsiferriformans ES-2 (assembly GCF_000145255.1). Classification (NCBI taxonomy): domain Bacteria; kingdom Pseudomonadati; phylum Pseudomonadota; class Betaproteobacteria; order Nitrosomonadales; family Gallionellaceae; genus Gallionella; species Gallionella capsiferriformans. Next base: position 358,388 of record NC_014394.1, on the reverse strand, counting down.
CAGCTCATTTGCCGCGCCACCTAGCTGGTAAGGTACTTTTATACGCGGGGTAAAGGAAAGTAGATTAAGCGCGGTATCCAGATACGCCCCGCCAAACGCGGCGAAATAGGCCGTCCGTTTAGTGTCCCGATACGAAAGCTCCCCCGCAAACTCGCCGAACTCAAATTGTTGCGCAGTACCCAAACTAACATGCACACCATTGCGCGTGCCATAATCAAGCGGCGTTGCTGTGCCACGAGGATCAGTCAATAGCTGATTAACGCCCGTATTCGGGTTTACGCTGCGATTTCCCGGATATCGTATCGTCTGATTATCCGCACCGAACTTCACGAACGCATCACCCTGCCCTACATCACCCCGAATATCCGCTTCCAGATTGTTTTGTGTGACGTTGTTATTAGCGCGATAGTTGGCTGTATCCAAACCACTGGCCGTGATACGCATACCGAGTCGTTCGCCTGAACCTGAAAGCGCCAATTGCCATTCCTTGGCGCCATAGCTTCCTGCTCCTACACTTGCAATGCCATGCACGCCTTTACCTGGATGTTTAGTCACGATATGAATCGTACCGCCGCTAGCACCGCCTCCATAAAGGACAGCGCCGCTGCCGTTGACGATTTCAATGCGTTCTATGGAGTCGAGCGGAATGGCCGACCAGTGTATCGAAGTCAGTTCAATATCATTGAGTGGCTGACCATCGAGCAAAACCAGCGTATTTTGATTCCCCGTCATACCAAAACCGCGCATATCAACGGCTAAATCTGGCGTGCCGTCCGTACTGCGCACCTGAATACCGACGTGTTGTGCCAGCAGGCTGGGCAGTGTTTTCGCAGCACTCTTTTCAATGTCAGCAGCGGTAATGACGGTAACGTTAACAGCCGTATTTTCCGAGGTCGTTGCAAAACGTGTTGCTGTGACGACCACCTCATCAAGGCTGGCAGTTTCAGCAAAAGATACCGTTGGAAGTGTGATCGCACCGAACAGTGCGATGATGATAAGTTTTTGATGCATCGTGATTTCCCGAATAAATCCCAAGCGTCCCCGTTGGAATGTTTTATTTTCAGGAAATACTGCGAGTGAATGCGATAAAGTCACGAGACGGGACAAGGCTTGCGCCGCGCTTTCTCATGAATTCCGATGCGCCGCCCGCAGCATCTCCCGTACCTTTGCAATAAGGCCGGTATCCGGGCTCACAAGTCTTGATTTACCGCCTTCCCATGATGACTCACAGTGGCTCAATGGCAAATCCACACTCGACGACCGTTGCGGGGGCAGCTCAGGCTTTGTCGACGGCACCGGAAATTTCCTGTGTCAAACAACGCACCTGCTTCCCGTTTAACTTGACTGCAAAGCAACCAAGCACCTCAAAGCAGCGCACACTTTAACACGCGCCCGGCTCTGCACAAAACGGTGTTTTATAAAACGCTTCTAAAAGCGCGTCTTAGCAATTGACTTTCCAGCACTTTTCAAACTATATTAGCCGCATGGAAAATGAACTAAATACACTGGAGCAAAAACTCGGCCAGCTGATCAAAATCAGCAGCCAGTTGCGCACGGAAAACCATCAATTGCGCCAGGAACTGGCTCAGGCACAAAGCGATAACCGGCTGTGTAATGACAAAATTGAAAGCGCGCGGACGCGGCTGGAAAAATTGCTGCCCACCTTTCCTGAGGAACTGTCATGAGCGGCCAAAAAAACATGCTGGACGTGAAGATTCTCGATCGGGAATTGCGCGTTGCCTGTCCTGAAGATGAGCGCGAGGCGCTGCTGTCTGCGGTCGCCTATCTGGACAAAAAAATGACCGAGATTCGCGATGCCGGAAAGATCGTGAACGTCGAGCGTATCGCGATCATGGCCGCGCTCAATATTGCCCATGAATTGCTTTCAACAAAGCTCGGGCGCGGGGTTGACCTGTCAGACTTAACGCGTAGAATGACTGCCATGCAGACAGCGATCGATCAGGCGTTAGCCGAACAGGAAAATCTGTTTTAATCGGCCACCTCAAGATTTCGAGTTGTCCCCTGCGGTGTTCGTCAGACTCATATATTCTTTGAACCAAGTAACTTTACAGGTCGCGACCCACACGCCATTGTTGTGAACGTCCCTTGCGGATGATCCTGATATGACAGGGAAGTGACCCTCTTGAACCTTTAGGTTCGAGATGCTGGGTCAACGGCACAGGCGGGGGGCTTTATTTTAATGCGACCGAAAGGTCGCATTTTTTTATTGGCTCTGAAGTTGCAAGTCTCTGCGACTAGCCGCCGATCAACCGAGTGACCGCATAGATTGCCAGACCGAACAGGCCACCGACCAGCGTGCCGTTGATGCGAATATACTGAAGGTCGCGGCCCAAATACAACTCCAGCCGGTTAACCATCTCTTTATCGTCCCAGTTGGCGAACTCCTCCCGAATCAAATCGCCCACTGCCCCCTTGTTAGCATTGGCGGCCTGTATCAACGCCGCCTGAATCTGCTCATTGATCCACGAGCGCACGGCCTCATTGCTCACCAACTGAGATTCAAGCTGATCAACCAGCGCGGTGATTTTTCCGGCAAGCACCGATTCAGGTTCAGACAAATCGAGCACCACCCATTCGCGCAACTGATCCCACAATAACTCGATCTGCGCTGCAAATTCAGGACGACTCAATAAGGCTTCTTTCTGAGCGTTCATCCATGCCTGCAATTCGGGATCCTGTTGCAGTCGCTGCAGATAGCTTTGCACCTGCTCGTTGTATTCGCGATACAACCCATTGGTTTCATCCTCGGCCACCGCACGCAACTTATTGACCACCGCCGTGCGTATCGTCGGCACAAACGGCTCTATCATGCTCTGCACAAAGGCGTTATCGCTCCAGCCCTTGATAAAAGCCGAAATCGTTTCGTTATTGTCAGGATTATCCACATAGTCGGCAAACCGGTTCAGCCCGCCATGCAAAATCTTGTGGTGACGCTCTCCGCGTGTGACAAGCTCCAGACTTCCCGCCAGCAATCCTGACAGGTCGATGCTCTGCAGCTTGCTGCGCGTCGCCTGTGCGATAAAATCATGGATGCGCCTGTCGTCCAGCGCCTTTACGCCATAGATAAACCCCGTACTTAAATATCCAGCCACACGCTTGCGGTTATCTGTAAGCATCAGCCACTGCGACAATTGCAACGCCGCATCATAACGTTTGAGTCGCTGCGCAATCACCTCCGCGCTCAAAAATTGCCCGACGACAAAATCTGCCAAGCTATCGGCAATACTGCGTTTGTTGCGGGTCACGATCGCGGTGTGCGGAATAGGAATCCCCAGCGGATGGCGGAACAGGGCCACTACCGCAAACCAATCGGCCAGTGCACCTATCATCGCAGCCTCCGCAAAGGCCGCGAGATACCCCAGTGCAAAGAGCTTCCCCAGAATGTACAAACAGGCTGCCAAACCTAACAAACCGGCTGCAATCCATTTCATTCTGGCAAGATCTCGCTCTCTTGTGGTATTTTCAGACGCAGTGGCGATGTCGTTCATGATTTATTCTCGTTGACTGGTTATAGTTATGACTCCGGCAAGTGCCACAGGGTAACGCAACTTCTCAGTTCATGCCAATGAACACGAAAGTGATCCTTCGAGTACTATGAGCACCTATGCTGTACGCAGCGATTCGCGCAAGGCATAAAAATATGCAACATATTGATTTTAAATAATTATTTAACAACAACCCAACACGATAAAATACTCCATGCGCTACTGGCTTATGAAATCTGAACCCGCCGACGTCAGCATTGACGATCTGGCCAGCTTCCCCGATCAAAGTGTGGCCTGGTATGGCGTGCGCAACTATCAGGCACGCAATTTTATGCGCGACCAGATGGCTATCGGCGACGGCGTACTGTTTTATCACTCCAACTGCAAAATACCCGGCATTGCCGGCATCGCACGCGTATCGACCACGGCCTATCCGGACGCAAAACAATACGATCAAACCAGCAAGTATTTCGACGAAAAAGCCACTCCGGAACAGCCACGCTGGTTCAATGTCGATGTGCAACTGGTCAAAAAAATCCCGCTCATTTCGCTCAGTGAGTTGCGTCTGCATCCTGAACTCGAACGCATGCGCACCTTGCAACAAGGCAACCGCCTCTCCATCACCCCGCTCGACCCGCTTGAGTGGAATTACATCACCACGGTACTGGTTCGCGACTGATATGGAATGGGCCTACCTGCTGCTGGGTGCAACCGTCGGCCTGCTGGGCGGACTGTTCGGCATCGGCGGCGGTACGGTACTGGTACCCGTCCTGCTGCTATTGTTCGATGCACAGCAATTCCCGCCCGAACACCTGCTGCATCTGGCGCTGGGCACCTCGATGGCAACCATCATTTTCACAGCCCTTGCCAGCCTGTACAAGCACCACCAGCACAGGGCGGTTGACTGGAACGTAGTGCGCACCATCACACCCGGCATCCTGATCGGCACAGGCTTGGGCTCCCTGCTTGCCACCAGCATTCCGACCCATTTTGTCGGGATTTTATTTGCGCTGTTCGTGTATTTCGCCGCCGCACAAATCCTGTTCGACCTGCGCCCGCCCGTCTCGCGTCAACTGCCCGGCAAGCTGATCATCAGGCTGTTCGGGGTATTCGCAGGCACCTTGAGCAGCTTAGTTTCCATCGGCGGCGGCACGGTCGTCATCCCCTTCCTGTTGCGCAGCAACCTATCGATCCGGCACGCCATCGGCACCTCGGCGGCCATCAGTTTTCCTGTGGCCATCGGCGGCACGATAGGCTATGTGGCAACCGGCCTCAATGCCTCCGGACTCCCCCCGTTGAGCCTGGGCTACGTTTATCTGCCCTGCTTGCTGTGGACAGCTGCAGCCAGCGTCATCACCGCGCCGCTGGGCGCCAAAGCCGCACACCGGATGAATATAGGCGTGCTGCGCAAATTATTCGCGGTACTGCTTTTGCTGCTCGCCACAAAATTACTTTTCAAGGTCTTAGGATAAATGGTTTCCATTCAGAGCACATCATCACAAACCGATGCGATGTCCTGGCTGCCGGGCCTAGCAGGTTTATTTTCCCCTGAGGAAATCGATGTCATCGCTCGCGCCTGCGCAGTCGCCGAACCGCTCTACAGAGGACAGACGGAGCTCACCGGCACGCCATTGATGCAACACGCGCTGGGATCGGCCTCGATCTTAATCGGCATGAACATGGATCATGAAACCATCGCGGCGACGATCCTGCATGCTGTCCCTGAGTATCTGGACGACTGGGCTGAAAAGCTGAAAACCGACTTCGGCGCGCCCGTCATGGCACTGGTCGAGGGCATTTCGCGTCTGGAGCAAATCAAACAATTTCGCGAGTTGCGCAGTACCGACAAGAAAATCGACAACAGCCAGCAGATCGATGTGCTGCGAAAAATGTTGCTGGCGATGGTCAGCGATATTCGCGTCGTGCTGATTAAATTAGCCGAACGCACCCAGACGCTGCGCTGCCTGTCAGGTGCAAGCCCGGATGAGCAAAAACTGATCGCACAGGAGACACAGAGCCTGTTCGCGCCGCTGGCAAACCGCCTCGGCGTATGGCAAATCAAATGGGAGCTGGAAGATTTATCCGTGCGCTATCTCGATCCGGTACTGTACAAACAAGTCGCAAGACTGCTCGATGAACGACGTGTCGATCGCGAACGCTACATCGATGACGTCGTACAGCAACTCAAACGCACCCTTAGCGCTGCGGGGATAGAGGCCGAGGTGACGGGCCGCCCCAAACATATTTACAGCATCATCAACAAAATGAAGCGCAAACACCTGGCGTTTGATGAACTGTACGACGTGCGCGCGGTGCGCATCCTAGTGGACGATGTGCAAAGCTGCTACGCATCGCTCAGTCTGGTGCATGATCTCTGGACACAGATCGGCAGCGAATACGATGACTATATCGCGCGCCCCAAGAGCAACAACTACCGCTCGCTGCATACCGCCGTAATCGGCCCGCGCGAACAAAATTTCGAGGTGCAGATTCGTACCCGTGAAATGCACCAGTATTCCGAGTTGGGCGTCGCCGCTCACTGGCGCTACAAAGAGGGCGGCAAGACGGACGCCAAGCTCGATGAAAAGATCATCTGGCTGCGGCAGATACTGGAATGGAAAGACGACCTGACGGATCGCGGCGATTTGCAGGCGCAATTCAAAAATGAGCTATTTCACGATCAGGTCTACGTGCTCACGCCGCAAGGCCGCGTCGTTGACCTGCCCAAAGGCGCGACACCGGTTGATTTCGCCTACATGCTGCATACCGATCTGGGACACCGCACACGCGGCGCGAAAGTGGATGGCGCGATCGTGCCGCTCAACTACAAGTTACAAAACGGTCAGCGCGTGGAAATCTTAACCACGAAACAAGGCGGACCCAGCCGCGACTGGCTCACCCCTGCGCTGGGATTTTTACAGGGTGCCCGCGCCCGCGCCAAGGTGCGGGCCTGGTTCAAGAACCAGAACATCGATGAGAGTATCGCGCAAGGCAGAATACAGTTAGATCGCGAATTACAACGCCATGGCGTGACTTCAGTGAATCAGGAAAAACTCGCGCAACGCCTGCATTTCAATAAGCTGGACGATCTGCTGGCCGCCCTCGGACGCAACGAAATCACCCAGCGCCGCATTGCGGTGGCGCTCAGCGCTGAACTGCCCAATAAAATAATCGCGATTGCAAAACCCGTGTTCAGGGCACCGGCGGAAAAACGTTCAGCGACAGGCATACTGATCGAAGGGCTGGGGAATCTGGTGACCCGCCCTGCCAAATGCTGCAACCCCGCGCCCCCCGATGTGATCATCGCCTATGTCACACGCGACCGGGGTATTACCATCCACCGTAAAGATTGTGCCTTCGCGCTACAGCTGACACGCGACCGGCTGCTCAATGCGCAATGGAGCAGCTAGCGTATTAAGCGCCCAGATAAGCGCGCTGTACCGCATCGCTGCCCAGCAAGTCAGCCGATACGCCCGACAGGGCAATCGATCCACCCTCCATCACGTAGCTGCGCGAGGAGACCTGCAGCGCGAGCCTGGCATTTTGCTCAACCAGCAGTATGCTCATACCCTGAGCCGCAACCTCGCGGATCGTTTCAAAAATCTTCTTCACCATCAAGGGTGCCAGTCCCATGCTGGGTTCATCGAGCATTAACAGGCGCGGACGACTCATCAAGGCGCGCGCCATCGCCAGCATCTGCTGCTCACCCCCGGACAGTGTGCCGGCCAGTTGATCGCGGCGCTCGACAAGGCGCGGAAACAAGGCGTACATACGCGCCAGATCCTCATTGATTTGTGCCTGATCGCAACGACTATAAGCCCCCATCAGGAGGTTTTCGGCCACCGTCAGACGCGCAAATACGCCGCGACCTTCGGGTACTAACGCAATACCCATGGATACGCGCTGATGCGCAGGAACGGCGTTTAAAACGCTACCGTCATAAATAATTTCCCCGCCAGCGGGCGCGATGAGTCCGGCTAGGGCTTTGAGCGTGGTCGTTTTTCCCGCACCGTTGCTGCCGATCAGCGCGACCAGTTCACCCTGACCGATATGAAAATCGATCCCCTTAACGGCATGAATTCCGCCATAGCCGACTTCCAGCCCGCTTATTTCCAGAAGTTTATTCACTCTCCGCTCCAATATAGGCGGCGATGACGCCGGGATTATTGCGCACGTCATCCGGTGTTCCCTCAGCAATTTTACGGCCGTAGTCGAGTACCGCCACCCGGTCGCACAGTCCCATAATCAGCTTTACATCGTGTTCGATCAGCATCACGGTAACGCCTGTAGAACGGATGGCCTGCAACAATACCTTCAAACTCTCCGTCTCAGTCGCGTTCATGCCGGCCGCAGGTTCATCGAGCGCCAGCAGCAGCGGTTCGGTGGCCAGCGCGCGGGCGATTTCCAGACGACGCTGTTCGCCGTAGGACAGATTCTTCGCCAGCGTCTGATGAGGCTTGCTGATGCCGACATAGTCCAGCAATTGGCGCGCGCGCGCAATGGACGCGCGCTCTTCATCCCGCGTCGCCCGGTTCTTAAACAGGGCACCGAACACGCCGGCACGGGTTCGCGCATGGCGCCCGATCAGCACATTTTCCAGCGCGGTAAGATTGGCAAACAGGCGAATATTCTGGAAGGTGCGCGCAATCCCGGCCTGTGCCAGCAAATGCGGCGCACCGGTTTGAAAGCGGCGGCCATTGAAGCGAAATTCACCCGAACTTGCCTGATACAGGCCGGTGACTACGTTAAACAGCGTAGTTTTCCCCGCCCCGTTCGGGCCGATCAGCCCGTAGATTTCGCCAGCGTTAATATGCAACGAAACATCCGTCAGGGCGGAGAGCCCGCCGAATTGCTTGCCGATGCCTGTCAGCGCCAGTAACGGTTCGCTCATCGTGCGGCCTCGTCGGATTCCAGCTCACGGCGACGCACGCGCGAAGGCCATAAACCTGCGGGGCGATACAACATCACAACAATCAGCGCGACACCAAACAGCAACATACGCAGACTTTCCGGATCAATCAGTGTCTTGCCGAACAACGCCTGCTGCAAGGGCACCACGCTGTGGCGCAGCACTTCGGGCAACAAGGCGAGCAGCAAGCCACCCAGAATCACGCCGTAGATATGCCCCATGCCGCCTAACACCACCATGCATAACACCATGATGGATTCCATCAAACTGAAGCTTTCCGGGCTGACGAATCCTTGAAATCCGGCGAACAAGGTGCCTGACACGCCGCCAAACATCGCACCCATCGCAAAGGCCAGCAACTTCAGATTGCGTGTATTAATGCCCATTGCGGAGGCGGCAATCTCATCCTCGCGTATGGCCATCCAGGCGCGTCCAATGCGCGACTTTTCAAGACGGCTGGACACAAATACCACCAACATCGTAAAAGCCAAAAACAGGTAGAAATACAGATGCACCGAAGGCAGCGTAATCCCCATCACCTGCTGCGTGCTATTCAGCGAAACACCCGCCACACTGATCGGATCGATGCGACTGATGCCCTGCGGGCCGTTGGTGAAATTCACCGGCGCATTCAGGTTATTCATGAAGATGCGGATGATTTCACCGAAACCCAGCGTCACGATGGCCAGATAATCGCCTCTCAAACGCAAGGTCGGCGCGCCGAGCAATACGCCAAAACCGCCAGCCAAAACCGCTGCCAGCGGCAATACGATCCAGAACGACAGATGCAAGCCGTCCGGAAAGAGCAAGGGGAAGGCCAGCGCCAGATGGGGAGATCCGGTCAGCGCATAACAATACGCGCCCACCGCGAAGAACGCGATGTAGCCCAAATCCAGCAGCCCCGCATAGCCGACCACGATGTTAAGCCCTAACGCCAGCATGATATAGAGCATGGCGAAATCGACGATGCGCACCCAACCGCGCCCGAGCAGCGCATCAGTCAAAAATGGCAACAAGAGCACCGAGACCAGCAGCAACCCGTTTAGAACGTGCTGCGTTGAAAAATTATATTTTTTCATGCACGCTCCGCCAGTCGTTCACCGAGCAACCCGGAAGGTCTGAACACGAGGACGGCGATCAGCACGAAGAAAGCAAATACGTCCTGATACTGGCTGCCCAAAAATCCGCCCGTCAGATCACCGATATAACCCGCGCCCAGACTCTCGATCAACCCCAGCAGCAAGCCGCCCAGCATCGCACCGCGCAGGTTGCCGATCCCGCCCAGCACCGCCGCCGTAAAGGCTTTTAATCCCAGCAAAAATCCCATGTAATAATGTGCCAGACCGTAGTTGGCGCTGACCATCAATCCTGCGATAGCCGCCAGTGCCGAACCCAGCATAAAGGTGACCGAGATGACCCGATTGACATCCACGCCCATCAATTGCGCGGCGTGCTGATTTTCAGCTACCGCCCGCATTGCACGCCCCAGCGATGTGCGATGCACAATCAGCATTAAGCCCGCCATGATCACAAACGCCATGATGATAATAATGATTTGAATATCGTTGATAATTGCGCCGCCAACGTGGTGTGACTGATTGTTGATCAACTGAGGAAAGGCGTGGTATTCGCGCCCCCAGATCATCATCGCCAGATTCTGCAGCACGATGGAGACGCCGATAGCTGTAATTAACGGCGCTAAGCGCGGCGCATGGCGCAGTGGCCGGTAGGCGATACGTTCGATGCCAAAACCCAGCAGCATGCAGCCTGCCATAGCCAGCAACAGGCTGACCGGCAAGGCCAGCAGCGGCGGCACCCCCCAGCCGATCAACGCGGTCAGTGCTGACAGCGCCAGCATCGCGCCCACCATCACCACCTCACCGTGGGCGAAGTTGATCAGTCCCAGTATGCCGTACACCATGGTATAGCCCAATGCCACCAGCGCATACACACTGCCCTGCACCAGACCGTTGATGATTTGCTGAAAAAATATTTCCATTGCGGGTGCGATTAAAATCCGTTTTAAGGATTATTTTTCCGCGCCAACGGTTTCCAGCACCTGCCACTTGCCCTGTTTGACCTGATACAACGTCACGGCGCCGCCCTTCAGATCTCCGTTGCCATCGAACTGAATATTGGCGGTGACGCCCTGATGCGACAGACTGGCTAACGCTGGCATATATTTAGCAGGATCAATCGAATCGGCCTTTTGCATTGCGGCAATCATCACGTTGACCGCATCGTAGCAATAGGGCGCGTATAACTGGATAGGCTGGTATTTGGCCACAAAACGATCTGAAAAATCTTTCCCGCCCGGCATTTTATCCAGCGGCACGCCGGGCAGTGAGGCATAAGCACCCTCCGCCGCATCCCCCGCCAGCTTAACGAATTCGGGTGTATACCCGCCATCACCCATCATAAGCCTCACATTCAGCGCAAGCGCCTTGATTTGTCTGGCCATCGGTCCGCCCTGCGCATCCATACCGCCGTAGAACAGCAAATCAGGCTGGCGGCCTTTAACGGCCGTCAACACCGCCGTGAAATCCACCGACTTATCGCTGGTATATTCATGCGCAACGATCTGCGCACCTGCGGCACGGGCGGCTTTGATGAATTCGTCTGCGAGCCCCTGTCCATAGGCCGTACGGTCGTCGATGATGGCGATTTTCACGGCACCGAGATTTTTCACCGCATATTCTCCCAGCGCACGGCCTTGCTGCGCATCATTCGCCATCACGCGAAAAGCGGTCTTAAAGCCCTGTTGGGTATAGCTGACCGCTGTGGCGGAAGGTGAAATCTGCGGAATCGCGTTATCGCTGTAGATTTTTGCAGCTGGAATGGTAGTGCCGGAATTAAGATGGCCGATCACACCTGCCACTTTATTGTCCACCAGCTTTTGCGCGACGATGGTCGCCGTCTTGGGATCGGCCTGATCATCTTCGCTGATCAATTCGAAATGTACCTTTTTGCCGCCTATCGTAATGCCCTTTGCATTCGCATCGTCGATCGCCATGCGTGTGCCATTCTCGTTGTCTTTACCCAGATGCGCCTGAGGACCGGTCAGGGGCGCAACTGCGCCGATACGCACGACCAATTCACCAGCCGCCTGATCGTTAGCGGATTTTCCGCATGCGGCCAGTGCGAACAAGGCTGTGAACAACAGTGAAACAGAGCGGAATGACATAGTTGAATCCCTGGGAATTAGCGCAGTGGCGATAAGCGGTCGATTATGCATAGCCGCCGCACTGCTTGTCAATTTGACGGGCAACAAAAAAGCCGGCTCGCACCGACTTTTATGGAGATTACTCAGTAGCGACTTATTTAGCCAGTGCCAGAATAAAGCGCACCAGTTCCTTCATTTGTTCGGGCTTTTTGCCTGAGGCATCGTTCGCCGGCATCGGCATGGTTCCCCAGTTGCCAGCGCCGCCCTTGGAAACTTTGATGATCAGACGCGCTTCGGCAGTGGCGTCCCCTTTATATTTGTTGGCAATATCCATCCACGACGGACCAACGACCTTCTTGTCAATCGCATGACAAGCGGTGCAATTATTCTCCCTGGCAGCCAAGGGCATCGTTTTAGCAGATTCGGTAACCGACGCCACCACAGCTTTAGGCGCAACGGCATGAGCCTCCTCAGTCTTGTTGCAAGCGCTCAGAAACAGCGCAAACAGCACAACTAGAAAAACGTAACTTTTTTTCATGGAATTCTCGGTTTAAGGCGTACGACAAATGAAAAAGCGAAGCCGACGAATCAGCTTCGCTTCAGTACCGCTAGATTACTTCAAACCAGCGATAAACTTAGACAGTTCTTTGATATCTGCATCGGATGCGCCCATGCCCTTAGGAGGCATATTGCCCATCTTCCAGCCAAATGCACCACCCTTAGTAACATTAGCAGCGATTTTGCTTTCAGCATCTTTGTCGCCAGCATACTTCTTAGCAACTTCAGTCCAAGCTGGACCAACGACCTTTTTGTCTACAGCGTGGCATGCGCCGCACTTTGCTTTGCCATTTGCTGGCATATCAACAGCCATAGCTGAACCTGCGATCATCAAACCTGCTGCAACTGCGATACTTGCGATAATAGATTTCATATGTTCTCTCCGTTTTATGATCAAAAAACTTATAAAGATGCGGAGGTTTCTCCTCCGCTAGTGATTCTAAACAACTCCGCTCAGTTTGCCTATCAACTTTTCTGAACGTGAGCCAATAACGTTCAGAAACACACTCCGGTTGACACCGTTATTACAAATACAGCACATACCTGCATCAATGGCTTGGCTGAGCATCCGGCACGATCTTATCCAACACCGGCGCTTTTAATACGGCAGCAGACTTCGCCGCCTCCCCTGCATGATGCTTATCTTGCATAGGACAAGGCTGACTTTCATGTTCTGCACAAGGATGCTTATGGGATTTATGTTTTACCGGGCCGTGCTTGACGTCGCACGCATAGGCTTGCGCGCCATAGAACAACGCAAGAAACAGGATGACTTTACGCATTTGCATACTCCTTAAACCGACTCGGCACGATATTCAACGATCATGGTGTGACGCGTGCCTGCCGCGACCGTCACCACATTTTCAATCGCATTGACCGATTCGACGCAAACCATCTCGCGCCAGCCGTCCGGCTGCCCCATATCGCCCATTTTATTAGCTTTTTCGACCCACGGCGTCCACACCACGGTCGATTGGCTGCCTGATTTAGCGATATGAATGCGACGAGCCAGCTTATCGTCGTGAATCACACACTCGCTGCCGGTGTTGATATAGACGCGATCAACTTCACTATTAAACGTGATCGCACCATCCTGACGACGCAAGTTGGAGCCGCCCACCTTGTCCCAGTATTCAGTGCCTTCCAGCCCCGTCACGCGGATAGCGCCGATGTCGCTGATCTGAAAATAGGTGTGCAGCGCTTCGCCGATCACGAAATTTGTGGCACCGGTATTTTCAGTCGTCATTTCCATACGCAGCGTTTCACCAACAATCACCGTCAGATCCACGTTGCATTCATGCAACCACTGTGCGCGCGTTTTGTCGGAGGGCACAAGACGCAAGGTCAGTCGCGTCGCGCCATCGGGTTCGCTGCCCGACTCGATCACGCGCCAAGGCACAGTGCGTGCAAAACCGTGACCCGGAAAGCCTGCTTCGCTCGCATGCGCGCCAAACCAGGGCCAGCACACCGGCGCACCGCCGCGTATCGATTTACCGACTGCGGGTTTCGTGTCGCGCGACAACCACACCACGGGAACCGCCTGACTTTTCGGCTGCCAGCTCATCAGATGTGCGCCCTGCAAGCACAACGATGCGCGGCCCAATGCGTTGTCGATTTCAGCGACGATCAAACCGCTCGCGTCTACGTTAAAAACCAATTGCCCTTTGATACCGAATTGCGAATTCAATGCTGTCGTCATATTTAGCTCCAATTGATAATTTAAAATTGAAAATTAATAGTTGAAAATTAGCAGTTGTTAACTTTCAATTTGAGTCACATCTCTCACCGCGCCCTTATCAGCACTGGTGGTCATCGCAGCATAGGCCCGCAGTGCCACCGACACCTGCCGATCACGACTGACCGGCTTCCAGGCCAGACGGCCGCGCGACGCCATCTCGGTGCGGCGTCGCACCATTTCCTCATCCGAAATACTCAGAACGATGCTGCGATTGGGAATGTCGATTTCTATCGTATCGCCTTCAACAACCAGCCCGATCGCACCGCCTGCAGCCGCTTCCGGCGAGACATGTCCGATAGAGAGCCCCGAGGTGCCACCGGAAAAACGTCCATCGGTGAGCAAGGCACAGACTTTGCCTAAGCCTTTCGATTTCAGATAAGCCGTCGGATACAGCATCTCCTGCATACCCGGACCGCCCTTGGGCCCCTCGTAACGGATCACCACCACGTCACCCGCGACGATAGTATCGGCAAGCACCGCTGCGACCGCATCGTCCTGACTCTCAAACACGCGCGCACGCCCGGTAAATTTTAAAATGCTCTCATCTACGCCCGCCGTCTTGACGATACAACCGTCGACGGCGACATTGCCATGCAACACCGCCAAACCACCGTCCTGCGAATAGGCATGCGCCTTGTCGCGGATGCAGCCCGTAGCACGATCAGAATCCGTTTCCGGGTACAGCATCGATTGCGAAAATGCGATGGTAGTAACGATACCACCGGGTGCGGCTCTGAAAAACTTGTCCGCCGTCCCATCGGTGTTTTGCACGATATCCCATGCGGCCAACCCGTCGCGCAGCGTCTTGCTGTGCACCGAACCCACCTCGCCATGCAGCAAACCGGCTCTGTCGAGTTCACCCAAAATCGCCGGAATGCCGCCGGCTCGATGCACGTCTTCCATGTGATATTCGGATGAGGGCGCAACCTTGCACAACGTGGGTACATGGCGCGACAAACGATCCATATCCTTCATGGTGAAATCGACCTCCGCCTCACGCGCAATAGCCAACAGATGCAACACGGTATTGGTCGAACCGCCCATCGCGATATCCAGCGTCATGGCGTTTTCGAAGGCATTAAACGTCGCGATATTGCGCGGCAACACCGATTCGTCATCCTGCTCATAATAACGTTTACACAAATCGACGATCACGCGCCCTGCACGCAAAAATAACTGCTTTCGCTCGGCATGGGTCGCAACCAGCGAACCGTTACCCGGCAGGGACAGACCCAGCGCTTCGGTCAAGCAATTCATCGAGTTGGCGGTAAACATGCCGGAGCAGGAACCGCAAGTCGGACAGGCGGAGCGCTCGATCGCATCCACTTCTGCATCGCTGTAATGGCTATCTGCAGCAGCCACCATCGCATCGACCAGATCCAGCCCGCGGGTCGCGCCATTCCAGTTCACCTTACCGGCTTCCATCGGGCCGCCTGAGACGAACACCACCGGAATATTCAGGCGCATCGCCGCCATCAACATACCCGGCGTAATCTTGTCGCAATTGGAAATACACACCAGCGCATCGGCGCAATGGGCATTGACCATATACTCGACGGAATCTGCGATCAGATCGCGGCTGGGCAGCGAATACAGCATGCCGCTGTGACCCATCGCGATGCCGTCATCCACCGCGATCGTATTGAATTCTTTGGCTATTCCGCCCGCACGCTCAATTTCACGCGCAACCAACTGCCCCATGTCTTTCAGGTGAACGTGACCGGGCACAAACTGAGTGAATGAATTGGCAATCGCGATAATGGGCTTGCCGAAATCGCCCTCTTTCATACCGGTCGCGCGCCACAGGGAGCGCGCACCGGCCATATTGCGGCCATGAGTGGAAGTACGGGAACGGTAAACTGGCATGATGTCTCTCTGAAAGGGTAGGCTATAATCAAGTTATCAATTCTACCTGATTCCCACATGCTCGTTTATCCACACATCAATCCCGTCGCCCTGCAACTCGGCCCGCTCGCAATTCACTGGTACGGCCTGATGTATATGGCAGGCTTTTTGACCTTTTTGTGGCTGGGGCGGAAACGCATCGTTACGCTGAATTACACGCAGATTACCAACAAGACGCTCGACGATCTGCTTTTTTACGGCGTGCTGGGCGTGATTTTAGGCGGCCGCCTAGGTGAAGTGCTGTTTTACAATCCTTCCTACTATTTTGCCAACCCGCTCAAAATTCTCGCCGTCTGGGAAGGCGGCATGTCTTTTCACGGCGGATTTCTGGGCGTACTGGTCGCGATGGCCGTGTTCGCCTATCAGCAAAAACTGCGCTGGCTCGAACTGATGGACTTCATCGCCCCGCTGGTGCCACCCGGGCTGGCCTTCGGACGACTGGGAAATTTCATCAACGGCGAATTGTGGGGACGACCAACCGATGCACCCTGGGGGATGATTTTCCCTCACGTCGATAATTTACCGCGCCACCCGTCCCAACTTTATGAGTTCGCGCTTGAAGGCGTGCTGCTATTTACGCTGCTCTGGCTATATGCAAAGCAACCGCGCCCTGTCGGCGCCGTATCCGGCCTGTTTTTGATCGGCTATGGCAGCTTCCGCTTTTTAGGCGAATTCGCCCGCAATCCGGACGACGGTATTTTCGGTTTAATGAGTCTTGGCATCAGCATGGGTCAATGGCTAAGTTTGCCGATGGTGCTGACCGGAATCGCCATGATGGTATGGAGCTACCGGCGCCCTGTGGCTTGACACAGCCCGACACCTCTTTCACACTGACTGCAATTCACTCAGCGACGCTACTTTGAACGATTTTTCTACAGCTTCATTATTTGGCATCTTGATCTTGCTGCTGGTTTGTAGCGCATTTTTTTCAGGCTCAGAGACCAGCATGATGGCGATCAATCGCCACCGCCTCAACCATTTAATCCGCAAGGGCAACAAGAGCGCAAAACTCACCGCACAGCTGCTGGGTAAAATTGACAAGCTGCTAGGCTCTATCCTGCTCGGCAATACCTTGCTCAACGTTGCAGCAGCAACCCTAACCGAATTCATCGTGCTGCGCCTGTACGGACATAACGAACTGGTGATGCTGATCGGCACACTGCTGATCACGCTGATGCTGCTGATTTTTAGCGAAATTCTGCCAAAAATAATCGCGGCGAGCTATCCGGAACGCATCGCACTTCCGTCAAGCTACTTGCTCACCCCGCTGATCACCTTGTTTCATCCTGTCGTATCGGTCGCCGGCGGCATCGTAAAAGGCGTACTCTGGCTCTTACGCATTAAAGTTCAGACCGATCAGAGCAAACAAAAAATAACCCTGGAAGAATTGCGTGGCATGGTGCTGGAAGCCGAACACTTCCTGCCGCGCAAACATCAGAAAATGCTGCTCAACCTCGTCGATCTTGAGCGCATCACAGTCAACGACGTAATGATCCCGCGCAATCAGATCGAGTCGCTGAACATCAACGCAGATGAGGACGCGCTGCGCGAGCAGATCATCACCTGCCACCACACGCTGCTGCCGGTTTATGCGGACACACCGGGCAACATCCTGGGCATCCTGCACATCAAGCGCATCCCGGCGCTTTTTCAAGAGGGAAATTTCAATACGACAGAATTACGTGATGTACTGCAGGAACCCTATTTCATACCGTCAGATACCCCTCTGCTCCAGCAACTGCAACAATTCCAGGAACGTCACACGCGCATGGGGCTGGTGGTGGACGAATACGGCGAACTGCTGGGACTGGTGACGCTGGAAAATATTTTGGAAGAAATCGTCGGTGAATTCACCACGCAGTCCCCCTCACAAACGGGTAAATTTCTGCGCCAGGAAGATGGCAGCATCCTGCTAGAGGGCAGCACTACCTTACGCGAACTTAACCGAAAGCTCGGCTTACACCTGCCGATGGACAGCGCTAAAACGCTAAACGGACTGATACTCGAACAACTGGAAGACATTCCGGAAACGGGCACCAGCCTGAAGATCGCAGGCTACCCCATTGAAATCATTCAAACTCAAGATCGCATCGTCAAAGTTGCACGTTTGTTTCCGCAACAAGTACAAAAACAGTGAGTGGGGAGTAGGAAGTAGTCAATACTACTGGTTTTTCCACTCACCACTCACCACTCACCGCTTCTCCGACTTTACAATCCACCCAAAGCTCGGCATCATACCGCGCAATGTCGGATAGCAACTCAGAGGAAACTTCATGGCTGTCGCACAACAAAAAGCAAAAGAATACACCTACACTTGGGAAGGCAAAGACAAGTCCGGCAAGTTAGTCAAAGGTGAAATGCGATCCATCGGCGAAGCCAATTTGTCCGCCTATCTGCGCCGTCAGGGTATTACCGTTGCCAAAATAAAACGAGCGCGCAGCAGCGCCAAAGCAATCACACAAAAAGACATCACCTTGTTCACAAGGCAACTAGCGACCATGCTAAAAGCCGGTGTACCGCTATTGCAGGCGTTCGATATCGTCGGCAAAGGGCATCACAACCCGTCCGTTTCAAGACTGTTGTTTTCGATCAAAACGGATATTGAAACCGGCAGCAGCCTGCAACAAGCCTTCAAAAAACATCCCCTCTATTTCGATGATTTGTATTGCAATCTGATTGGTGCCGGCGAATCGGCAGGTATTCTGGATAGTTTGCTCGAGCGCCTGGCGACTTATCAGGAAAAGATTCTAGCCATCAAGAGCAAAATCAAATCCGCCCTGTTCTATCCGGTTTCGATTATCGTGGTGGCCTTCATCATCACGGCCGTGATCATGATTTTCGTCATTCCCGCATTTAAGGAATTATTCTCAAGCTTCGGCGCTGATTTGCCGGCCCCGACCTTGTTCATCATGGCCATTTCAGATTTCTTCGTCAGCTACTGGTGGGCCATTTTCGGCGGCATAGGCGGGGGCTTCTACACTTTCTTCTATTTCCTGAAGCGTAGCCGCCCGATGCAGCACTTGATGGACAGGGTGCTCCTTAAACTTCCCATTTTCGGGGAACTGGTAAAAAAAGCCACCATCGCGCGCTGGAGCCGCACTTTATCCACAATGTTCGCGGCTGGCGTGCCGCTGGTCGAAGCCTTTAATTCGGTCGCGGGTGCTGCGGGTAATGCCGTGTATTTTGATGCGACCAAGAGCATACAGCGCGAAGTGAGCACCGGTAACAGCCTGACCGTCGCCATGCAAAATACCGAAGTATTCCCAAGCATGGTGATCCAGATGGTGTCGATCGGCGAAGAAGCCGGCTCCCTTGATGCGATGCTCTCCAAGGTCGCCGACTTTTACGAAGCCGAGGTGGACGACGCCGTCGAAGCACTCTCAAGCCTCATGGAACCCATCATCATGGTCGTGCTGGGCACTTTGATCGGCGGCATGGTGGTGGCGATGTATCTGCCTATCTTCAAGATGGGCCAAGTCGTATAAAACCGGATTGAGGAGCGAGAATTGCGGATCGAGTAAAACACCGTGATTTCCTCCTCAATCCTCGTTTCTCAATCCACAATCCTCACCTATGACCTTATTCGACTTACTTGAATCATCCGCCCCCCTGTTTATCGGCACCTGCACGCTGCTAGGACTGATGGTTGGCAGTTTTCTGAACGTGGTCATTCATCGCCTGCCCAAGATGATGGAACTGGGCTGGCGGTCGCAATGTGCCGAGTTGCGCGGCGAAGCACCCGTGGAGAGTGAACCGTACAATCTGCTGGTGCCGCGCTCCGCCTGCCCGCAGTGTCAGCACGCCATCCGTGCATGGGAAAACATCCCTGTGATCAGCTATCTGCTGCTGCGCGGCAAGTGTTCCGGCTGTCATACGGCCATATCCTCCCGCTACCCGATCATCGAGACTTTCAGCGGTCTGCTCTGCGGATTTGCAGCATTTCATTTCGGTTTCGGACTGACCGCCCTCGCGGCCCTTATCCTGATCTGGGCGTTAATCGCGTTGACGGCGATCGACTTTGACACCCAGTTACTACCTGACGACATCACCCTGCCGCTACTGTGGGCCGGACTGCTGTTCAATCTGTACGGCGCTTTTACTTCATTGCATGACGCATTCTTAGGCGCCGTGTTTGGCTACCTCGCCTTGTGGTCGGTATTTTGGCTATTCAAGCTGGTCACCGGCAAAGAAGGCATGGGCTACGGAGACTTTAAGCTGCTAGCCGCCTTAGGTGCCTGGTTAGGCTGGCAACTGCTGCCACTGATCATCATCCTGTCTTCGCTGGTCGGTGCCATCATCGGCATTGCCTTAATCATCGCAGTCAAAAGGGGCCGCGAGATTCCCATTCCGTTCGGGCCATATCTTGCCGGCGGCGGACTGATCGCACTGTTCTGGGGGCAGACGCTCACACAGAGCTATTTACAGCTATTGGCACCGTGAATTCGCTACCGCAGACGTGCATCGGTCTGACAGGCGGGATAGGCTGCGGGAAAAGTACGGTCGCGCACCTGTTTGAAGCCAAAGGGGTTCGCATTATCGATACCGATGCGATCGCCCACCAACTTACTCAGCCGGGTGGCAACGCCATCGATGCAATTCGCACCCACTTTGGTTCTGAGTATCTGCTGGCGTCCGGCGCGATGGATCGCCCGAAAATGCGCCATCTGGTTTTCGCAGACTACGCCGCAAAAGCCAAATTGGAAAACATCCTGCATCCGCTGATCTTAACTGCCTGTTCGCAGGCAATCTCCACCCCGAGCTTAGCGCCGTATACACTGCTGATGGTGCCACTCCTGCTGGAAAATCCACCCTTTTTGAAACTAGTGCAGCGCGTCCTACTGGTCGATTGCAGCGAGCAACAGCAGATTTCGCGCGTCATGCAGCGTAGCGGGCTTGACGAATCAGAAATTCGTGCGATTATTGCGCTACAAATGTCACGCAAAGAGCGGATTTTTCGCTCGGATGACCTCATCAAAAACGACGGCATGCCGGACGAATTGACCGCTCAGGTAAACAACTTTCACAACGATTACCAGCAGATAAGCAACAACCATTTGACGGCAAGCTGATATTCAATATATCTTCCGACCTTAGCATTTTTTTTTATCGAATTTAAGACCATAACGACGTGATCAGCTACGAATTCCCCATCAATGAAAAAGTACGCACCTGGTTGCGTCTTGAGGATTTGTTCGCGCGTATGAATTACTTTTTAGCAGGCGAAATCAGCATGGAACATCATGTTGCCCTCACCACGCTGTTTGAAATTCACGAAGTTGCCAGCCGCCCGGATCTTAAATCTGAATTGCTACAAGAACTCGAGCGCCAAAAACGTGCGCTGGCCTGCTTGCATAATAATCCGGCCATTTCCGAGCAGGCGCTGGATAGCATCCTGACAGAAATTGAACAAGCCTCATCCGCACTCCTCGCCATGACGGGTAAAGTGGGTGCGATACTGCGAGAAAACGAATGGCTGATGAGCATAAAGCAGCGCGCCAGCATGCCAGGCGGCACCTGCCAGTTCGATCTTCCGTCCTACCATTACTGGCAAAAGCAACCCGTTGCCTTGCGTCGTAGCGATCTTCAGGAATGGCTCTCACCACTGCTGCCTATCAGCGCTGCCATCAGTATTTTGCTACGCCTGCTGCGTGAAAATGGCAGAACCATCAGTTTTACCGCGCATCAGGGCACTTTTCAGCAAATGCAAGGCGGACGCGCGGCTCAACTATTACGCGTGCGACTGGCAGCTAACCTGCCCTGCATACCTGAACTCGGCGCAAACAAATATGCCATCAATATTCGTTTCATCGTCGCGAACTACGAAGCCAAATCATCGCTGTTAGAACAAGACGTTCCCTTTGACCTGACTTTCTGCACCCTGACAACGTGAGTAAACCGCCTATCGTGCCATGCCCGCGCTGCGGCAAAGAATCCCCTTGGGATACCAACAACCGCTTCCGTCCATTTTGCAGCGAACGTTGCAAAATGATCGACTTGGGGAAATGGGCTGACGAAGAATTTCGCGTCGCCGTGCCCGACGACGAACAAGACTTTACCGCACCACTCTACCAAGCCTGACGAAGCAACGCGATACCGTGCGCACCCCGCTGCCACGCTATCGACATCTCCGCACGGGTTAGCCCGCCTAACGCATAGACCGGTATGGATGATCCTGCCGCCAACGCTGAAAAGCGCTCCCAGCCCAGATGTGCCGCCCCCGGATGACTCTGCGTTGGCAACACAGGGCTTAACATCGCGAAATCGCAGCCTAGTCGCTGTGCACGTTGCAACTCCTCATCCGTATGACAGGAAGCGGCACACCAGGCCACTGAAGGGCGCTCAGTCAGTTCAGCCAATTGTAGTGAGGTTAGATGCACGCCGTCCGCACCGACCTCGCGCGCCAGCGCTAAATCCCCATTAATCAACACCTTCGCCCCGGCTGCATGCGCCATTGCCACGGTACGAACGGCCAGTTCGCGAAGTCGCTCGGGCGTTAAATTTTTTTCCCGCAATTGGATCAACTGCAACCCGGCATCCAGCTGCGCCTGCAGCTTGATCAAAAACGACTCCACACCCAATTCTGCAACGTTGCTAATCGCATACAGCGCAGGCAATTCGAGCGCGCGCAAAATAGGCGCATTCGCCGGCAGCACAGGCGACACCCTCACGTCCTGAGCCTGTTGCCACGAAAATTGCTGACCTTCATGCGGATAGAGCTCCCCTCGCCATTCGGTGACCCGAAAAAAACTCAGCCTGACT
Source organism: Gallionella capsiferriformans ES-2 (assembly GCF_000145255.1). Taxonomy (NCBI): domain Bacteria; kingdom Pseudomonadati; phylum Pseudomonadota; class Betaproteobacteria; order Nitrosomonadales; family Gallionellaceae; genus Gallionella; species Gallionella capsiferriformans. The sequence goes on along the minus strand of NC_014394.1, from coordinate 335,850 downwards.
GTTGCATGAGGATAGGTGAACACGCGCGTAAGCCAAGGATAGGCGGTAAGAACCTCAATGCCCAGCTCCTCATGCAACTCGCGCACCAGCGCATCGTGCGCAGTTTCACCCGCCTCGACCTTACCCCCCGGAAATTCCCAGTATCCCGCCCATATTTTGTCGGCGGGTCGCTGTGCGAGCAAAAACGTGCCGTCCGGGCGCTGCAACACGGCAGCGGCCACTTCGACTACCTTCTGTAATAATGCACTCAACGCAATCCCTCCGAATCATTTTCAGGCACACATGCACCCCATCTTGGCATCAGTGTATTGGTGACCCCCAGATGATCCAGAATACGTGCGACCACAAAATCCACCATATCCTGTACATTTTGTGGCTGATAATAAAAGCCGGGATTGGGCGGCATGATGACCGCACCTGCTTGGGCGAGTTTGAGCATATTTTCCAGATGAATGACGGAAAAAGGCATTTCACGCGGAGCCAGAATTAAGGTGCGTTTTTCCTTGAGCATCACATCCGCCGCACGCGCGATCAAATCATCGCTGATCCCGCAGGCTACTTTAGCCAGCGTGCCCATCGTGCAGGGGCAAATCACCATCGCATCACCCGGATTGGAACCCGAGGCCATCGGTGCATACCAGTCATCGCGCCCGAACACCTGTAACTCGCCGCTAAATTCCCCCATGCGCTCACGCAACACGCGCGCAGCTTCCGGCGGACGACTGGACAACACCAACCCCATTTCCTGTTTGGCGACGATCTGCGCCGCCTGTGAATACACCAGATGCACGCGCTGTCCGCTTTTCAACAGACATTCGAGCAGACGCATCCCGTAAGGCATCCCCGATGCGCCGGTAAAGGCAAGATTAATCGTTTTCACAACAGACACTCCAGACTATTTAGTTTCTGCATTATCCATGAAACGGGCCGCAATCAGCCCGTTCACAGCACCGAACACCAGTGCGGCGGCGGCAAAAAGGGGAATCAGGTAGGCAATACCCGCATGCGGGATCAACCACAGATAGACCAGCGCCATCTGTCCTGCAATGTGCGCAAAGGCCGCGCATATGCTGTGCGTGACAGGACCAAACCAGCGTGATGGCAGGTGTTGCGCCAGCGCCAGCGCCAGCAGGCTCAGCAGCGCGCCTGTCAAACTCAGAAAAAATCCCGGTGTTAAAAAATTGCCGAATAACAAACTGCCTGCGAACACCCGCAACAACGAGACCCATGCTGCCGTGCGCCAGCCGTAACGTGCCAGCACAATCAGGGTGACAATATTGGCAAGTCCGGGCTTAACTCCGGGTAGAGGCGATGGAATCGCGCCTTCCAGTATCGTCAGCCCCAGCGCCACCGCAGCCATCCGCGCGACATGGTGATCCTCTGCAGTGGTGTTTAAGAGGATTGAGGATTGAGGAGGAAGGATTGAGTTGTACACCGAATTTGGAGCTGTGGCTTCTTCCCGATTCTCAATCCCCGATCCTCGATCCTGCATTTCAGTAATTAAGACTGTCATATCGTTTGTGACTTCCGACCAGTTCGACGCTCACCTGATTGGGCAGGCACAGCGCAATTTCGCCAGCCTGTTGCAACCAGCCCTGACGTACGCAGTACTGGCGCGGACCGGGATCTTTTGCGATACGTACTTTGCGATTTTCTATCGATATCAGGCTGACACCTAGGGGGCCTGGCACTGCTATTTGCTGGTTGCGCGACAAGGACACCTCACGAAACAGCTTTCCGCCGCTGCGTATGATGGCCTTATCGGCTATTTCGCCCGACCAGAACATCAGTGCAAGCAACACCACACTGCCCGCACCCAGAATCAGCGTCAGCCAGTCACCCGGCCTGATGTGATCTAATGCAAGCGGTGACATGGCGTCAGGAGAGTTCGCGGTGGCGCAACAAAACCTGCTGCTGAGACTGAAAATGACGGCTCAGTTTCTCGCTGATATAAACCGAGCGATGCTGGCCGCCGGTACAGCCGATCGCAATAGTTAAATAGCTGCGATTATCGGCAATAAAATGAGGCAGCCAACGCTCGACAAAGCGGCTGATGTCGGCAAACATCTCCTGAGTAGCCGGAGTATTTTCAAGAAATTCGATCACCGGCGCATCGCGACCGGTCAAAGAACGCAGCAACGGATCATAAAACGGGTTGGGCAGACAGCGCACATCAAACACATAGTCAGCATCAAGCGGAATGCCGTGCTTAAATCCGAAAGACTCGAATAAAAGCGTCATGCGTGCGCGATCTAATTTGATGAACTGCTTGATCCAGGCGCGCAAGGCGTTAGCGCCCAGCTCGCTGGTATCGATGTGATGACCAATATTGCTGATTTCAGAGAGTAACTCGCGCTCACACTCAACACATTCAGGCAATGTCCGCACCCCGTCACTCAAAGGATGCATGCGACGCGTTTCGGAAAAACGCTTCACCAGCGTATCCGACTTGGCATCGAGAAACAGCACATGCACCGCCAGATCTTTTTGCATCAAATGCAGCAATATTTCAGGCAATCGTTGCACGCTGTTGGCGCTACGCACATCGATGCTGACGGCCATTTTGTCATAGCCTGCCGACAACAAATACTCAATCAAGCCCTTGAGCAATTCGGCCGGCAGATTGTCAACGCAATAAAATCCGTTGTCTTCGAGCACCTTGAGTGCCACACTTTTACCCGAACCTGACAGACCGCTTAATAAGAATAGCTGCATCGTCAGCCTCCTGCCAACATCTGATCATGCCGGCTGATAAATTCCTGCATGGTATTAATTCCGCGTTGTTGCAATACAAAATTACGCGCAGCAGCTTCAACCAGCACCGCCAAATTTCGCCCTGCCACCACGGGAATGTTCACTGTGTTAATTTTCACGCCGATAATTTCCTGATGGGTCGCCACCAGCGGCAGACGCTCCATTTGCGACAGTTCACCATCTTGCGAGCGATGCAAATGCACAATCAACTTGAGACTCTTTTTGCGACGCACCGCGGTTTCACCGAACATGGTGCGTATATTTAGCATCCCTAGACCGCGCACCTCAAGAAAATCGCGTAACAATTCCGGACAGCGACCTTCTAGTGTATCGGGGGCGATGCGATGCAGTTCAACCACATCGTCGGCAACCAGCCCGCTACCGCGCGTAATCAGTTCGAGCCCCAACTCGCTCTTGCCGACCGCACTCTCGCCGGTAATCATCACCCCGACACCCAGCACATCGAGAAATACACCGTGGCGCGTCGTCGATTCGGCCAATTCCTTAGCCAGATAGTGCCGGATCAGCCACATCAGATGTACGCTGGGCTTGGAAGATGAGAAGAGAGGAATACTGGAGCGATTGGCAAACACCATCAACTCAGGCGGAATTTCGTTATCGCCCGCCACGATCAGGCATGTTGTGCCATTTTGTTCTATTTGTTCAAACGCCAGATTGCGTTCATCGAGACTCAGATTGCGAAGATAATCGAGCTCCGCCGCACTCAATACCTGAACCCAACTCGGATGGATCAGACTAAGATGTCCGACCATTTCGCGATTAGAAGCCTCTACGGCTTCGCTATCAATAATTCTGTCTACACCATCGGTGCCTGCAACGCGCCTAAGTTCCAGCCTGACTTGTTTGTCTTCAAACAATTGCCGGATATTGACCTGACTCATGCAGCACTGTCCCATTCAGCAAACATTTGGTAAATGCAGGCGGGATCGTCACAAGCCGTCAATCGCTCTCGAAATTGGGCATCACTGAACATCTGCGCCAATTCTCCTAACAACTGTAAATGCAAGTCCGTCGCCAATTCCGGAACCAGCAACACAAAAATCAGTGTGACAGGCTGCCCGTCCGGCGCATCAAAAGGGATAGGGTGTGTCGTTCTGACAAACGCTGCCGTCGCATCCCGCAATTTTGGAATTCGTCCATGCGGTATCGCAACCCCCTGCCCCAGTCCTGTTGAACCCAGCTTCTCACGCGCAAACAGGCTGTCAAAAACCTGACTGCGCCCAATTTGCATCTCATTTTCAAACAGCATACCGACGCGTTCAAAGACGCGTTTTTTGCTGGTGGATTCGGAATCCAGCAGAATATTGCCTGGGGAGAAGATTTTGCTGATCAAGTTCATCGTCATCGCGCCTTAAACAATGGGCGGCAATCATGCCGCCCGTGGTGTTCTACTCTTCTGCTGCAACCTGGGTTTCATCGTGACGACGATCAGCCAGCTTTTCCTTATGCTTGATCACCTGACGATCCAGCTTATCAACCAGCGCATCGATGGCAGCATACAGGTTTTCATCTTCGCATTCGACAAATACATTCTTGCCGCTGATATGAACGGTCGCTTCCGCTTTTTGTTTAAGCTTATCAACCGAAAGAATGATGTTCACATCCAGCACATTGTCAAAATGACGTTTGATTTTGCTAAACTTACCCGTCGCATACTCGCGAATGGCAGGTGTGATTTCCAGGTGGTGTCCGGTTATATGGAGGTTCATTTTATGCTCCTTGTTTTAGAGTGATTTACGGAGATTCACCGGGAGTATATGCAACGCTTCCCGATACTTTGCTATGGTGCGTCGGGCGACGACTATGCCCTGCTGCGCCAAGATTTCTGACATTCGGCCGTCCGTTAGTGGCTTGCTTGTATCTTCACCGCCGACCAGTTGTTTAATCAGTTCGCGTATTGCGGCAGAAGAACAGACGCCGCCACTTTCCGTGACCAGACCGCTGCCAAAGAAATATTTAAATTCATAAATGCCACGCGGCGTACGCATAAACTTTTGCGTCGTACCGCGTGAAACAGTTGACTCGTGCATCTCAAGCACATCGGCTATTTCGCGCAATACCAGCGGGCGCATGGCGATGTCACCGTGTTCAAGAAAAGCCCCCTGCCGATCGACAATCGCCTGCGCGACCCGCAATATAGTATCAAAACGCTGCCGCAGACTCTTAATCAGCCAGCTCGCTTCCTGCAATTGCGACACCAGCGGCGCACCCGATTTATCATCGCGCTGCTGCAAAATATTCGCATACATCTGATTGACGCGCAGGCGAGGCATCGCATCGGCATTCAGCCTAGCGCGCCATTTACCCTTGTGCTGCTCGACAATCACATCCGGCACAACGTAATCGGCAACGCTGCGGTCAAACTCGCAACCGGGCTTAGGGTTCAGGCTGACAATCAATTCCTGTGCCACACGCAAACTGGCATCGGAGCAACGCAGCAGTTTTTTAATTTTGGAAAAATCGTGTGCGGCCAGCAGATCAAGATTCCCGTTCACCAGGCTCATCGCCAAATCACGCCCCGGCGTCTGCTCTGGCAACGCCTTCAACTGCAACGCCAGACATTCACTTAACGTCCGCGCCCCAAGCCCCGGACGATCAAGATACTGCAACTGAACGAGCGCCGTTTCAAGATCATCTAGCGTCAACTCCAGTTCCGCCGGCAACAACCCGGCCAATTCCGCCAAATCCTGCAACATGTAACCATTTTCATCGAGCGCATCGATCAGCATCCCGATCACCAGCCTATCCCGGCTATCCAGTTGACTCACTGACAACTGGCTGTGCAAATACTCCCGCATGCTGGCCTGCAGCGCCGCCTGTTCGGGATAGGCGTCGCTTTCATCATCAGCGCCACGCGTCTCTGCATTCCACTCAAACGGCTCAGCCTCGCCGCGTTCCGATTCGGCATTATCCACCTGTGCATGATCTTCACGAACAGGCTCGCCTGATAATGCGTGGTATACGGACTCATCACCCAATTCCAGCATCGGATTTTCATCGAGCATCCGATCAATTTCCTGTTGCATATCCAGCGTAGAGAGCTGAAGTAGGCGAATGGATTGTTGCAACTGAGGCGTGAGCGTCAGTTGCTGAGACATGCGAAGTTGTAGAGAGGCTTTCATTACTTAATTATTCAATATCCGCGATCATTCTACCCAAATCACCTCAAAGCTTGAAGTTTTCACCCAGATAGACTTTGCGCACACCTTCATTGTAGATGATTTCATCCGGTTTGCCTTCGGCCATCACGGCTCCTGCGTTAATGATGTAGGCGCGATCGCAAATACCCAGTGTTTCCCGCACGTTGTGATCGGTAATTAGCACGCCGATATTGCGCTCTTTGAGGAAACGGATAATTTTCTGAATATCCAGCACCGCAATCGGATCGACCCCTGCAAACGGCTCATCAAGCAGAATAAAACGCGGATTGGTTGCCAGTGCGCGGGCAATTTCTACCCGGCGCCGCTCGCCGCCAGACAGACTGATCGCCGGATTGTTTCTTATTCCCTGAATATGCAGATCGTGTAGCAATTCCTCTAAGCGACGCTCGATTTCCTCATCAGACAAATCCTGCAATTCCAGCACGGCCTGAATATTTTGCGCAACGGTCATGCGCCTAAAAATAGACGCCTCCTGTGGCAGATACCCCAAACCCAGTCGTGCACGCCGATGGATAGGCAGATGAGTAATATCCTGATCATCGATGGTAATTTTTCCACCGTCGGCAGCGACAAGCCCCACGATCATGTAAAAGGAGGTCGTTTTTCCTGCACCATTAGGGCCCAGCAATCCGACAACCTCACCGCTTTTTACCGACAATGACGCATCATGCACCACCGTGCGCAATCCATACTTTTTCTTTAATGCGACCGCACGCAACTCGCTCATTTACGCTCTGCAGCAGGCTTAGCCTCTGCACCTTCTTTAGACTTAGGGAACAACACCGCATGCACGCGCCCCGGCGTACCCGCTGCGGCATTTTTGCTGTCCGCCTGAAAAATTTCGGTTTTTGAATTGTAGGTCACGTGTTCACCACGCACCTCGTCCTGCGCACGCTTGACCCGTGCTTGAATGTAAAAATCGACCGTATCTGCACGCGTATCGTATTCGATGCGCTCGCCAAATCCTTCCACATATTCATCGAGACCTTCGCGCTTTTGCCTGAAACTGGCCGTGTGCCCATAGGCTGTGCCGCGCTGAAATCCAGCCTTATCCTGCACTACGACAATTTTGTCACCGCGAAACACCATGGTGCCCTGCGTCAAAATCACATGCCCCGTAAAAGTACTGATTTGTTTTGCATCATCGACAATCACCTGATCCGCATCGATATCAATGGGCTTATCACGGTCGGCTCGTTCCGCCTGACAGGGCACGGAGACGGCTAACAGCATAAAAATAAACGATAATTTATTTAACATGGTGTTCACTTCTGACTTGAGAGAGCAGTTTCATAGTACGCGCCTTATTATCCATTTCAAGACCGATCGCATGCACCGTAGTGTTCAAATTGAACATGGTGACGGGCCTATCCGTATTTACCCAGTCCTGATTCGGCAAGACGCGCAAATATTCTGTTTTCAGCGTCATCGCAGACTGATCCCCGCCCGCATCTCGCCGCACAACGACATTTTCATGGAACAAAACTTCATCGCCACGGCTTGAAACATTGCCACGATTACCATTGACATACAAAGGCGGACGTTCTGATGACAGCATCGTCACGCGAGGAAAATCAAGCTCTGTGGTATCGTGATCCGGATAGTGCCGCATCTGTGTAGCCGACAGCAAAAAACGCGGCACCCCCTGCAAATCCATTTTAGTTGCATGGAAATTGTCCATAATACCATCGGGATCATGCCGCTGATTACCGGCAGCCACAGCAATTTCCTGCTGCACCTGCTTATCCAGCCAGTAAACTCCCGCCAGCAATGCCAGCAAAGGCAACAACGGCAACCAATAACGGTACTTGGAGACAGCGGTCATTTCAAATAGGGCGCCAACTGGGCATCAAGCGTACCCTGCGCTGACATAATCAACTCACAGACTTCACGGACGGCCCCATAACCACCGCTACGCTTCGTCATATAGTGCGAATGTGCTTGCACTAACTGTGGCGACTCAGGAACGGTAATCGCGAGTCCCACATGACGCATCACACACAGGTCAACGACATCATCCCCCATGTAAGCGGCGGCATCACGGGACAATTGCAATTTACCCAGCAAATCGACCATCGCTTCGAGTTTGCGCTCGACTCCTTGATACACATGAGCAATACCGAGATTCTGCGCGCGTCTTTCCACGCAACGCGAAGTCCGCCCGGTAATGATGGCGACCTCGACACCACTGGCACGCAGCATTTTAATGCCGTGACCATCGAGCGAATTGAAGCGTTTAAATTCCTCACCCGAATCGGACAGGAACAAACCGCCATCGGTCATCACGCCATCCACATCGAAAGCAACTAGACGGATCAATTTTGCACGGCTTAAAAACATGATGGTCTCCTGAGAATTTTAAGTAGCGGGCTGCAAGTGGCCACAATGTTAAATAACTTTGGCGTGTAACAAATCGTGCATATTCAATGCACCGACCAATTGATGCTGAGTGTTGACTACCAGCATTTGACTGATATTGTATTGCTCCATCAACTGCACAGCCTCGACAGCCAGACTCTCTTCGCCTATGCAGCGGGGATGGGCGGACATCACGCTTTTCACCGGCGTGCTGCTAAAATCCAGTTTCTTTTCCAGCGTGCGCCGCAAATCGCCGTCGGTAAATATCCCCAGCACCCCACCGTGCGCATCAACAATCGCCGTCATGCCGACGCCTTTGCGGGACATTTCCAAAAGCGCCTCGCTCAACATCGCACCCTCCTGCACCAACGGCATACGCGAACCACTGCGCATCACATCACGCACCAGCGTCAACAAACGCCGCCCCAGACTACCGCCCGGATGTGATCTGGCAAAATTTTCAGCGCTAAACCCCTTCGCATCAAGCAGTGCAACGGCCAGCGCATCACCCAGCGCTAAAGAGGCGGTCGTGCTGGCGGTCGGCGCCAACCCCATCGGGCACGCCTCCTTATCGACCGCGGCGTTCAGATGCACATCAGCCACGCGTGCCAAACTGGAGGCAGGATTACCGGTCATGCTGATCAGCTTTGCGCCTTGACGCTTGATAATAGGCACGATCGTCATCAACTCCTGACTCTCTCCCGAATAGGACAGCGCGATAAACACATCCGAACCTGCGACCATACCCAGATCTCCGTGACTGGCCTCACCCGGATGCACAAAATAAGCGGGCGTACCAGTGCTGGACATGGTAGCGGCGATTTTTCGGGCGATATGACCGGATTTACCCATACCGCTGACAATCACACGACCTTCACAACGCAGAATCACATCCAAGGCCTGCAAAAAATGGTCGTCCAGACGCTGGCTTAACGCCAGAACGGCAGCGGCTTCGATATCGAGAACCTGACGACCCAGTTGAAGCGCGCGCGGCGCATCGGCAAGAAATTTATTCATGCCGCATTATAGCAAGCCATTGAGGCATGGATAGTCGTAAGTCAGGCAATAAATTGCGCTCGCGCTGTTTTTAAAAACTTTGCAAACTGGGCAAGAGTACGGCATTATCAAATCATTAATTTTCTCCCCACAAAGATGGACAACTCGCTCTCTCTGGTATTGATACTGCTCGCTACCGCCGTCATGGTCGTTGTGGTATGCCGCATTCTGCGCCTACCGGTCATGCTGGGCTATCTTGCGGTGGGAATTTTAATCGGTCCGCATGCCTTTGGCTGGATACCCGATTCACCCAGCACGCGCCACCTGGGCGAATTCGGCGTCGTTTTTCTGATGTTCAGCATTGGCCTTGAGTTCAGCCTAACCCGCCTCAAAGCCATGCATCGCACTGTGTTTGGTTTAGGCGGCGCACAAGTGCTGTCAACCATATTGCTGGTCATGGCAGCGGCCACCTTGCTAGGCGTGGACTGGCGCGCGGGCCTGGCATTAGGCGGCATTCTGGCAATGTCATCTACTGCGATTGTCAGTAAAATGCTGGTTGAACGCGCCGAACTCAATTTACCCTACGGCCAGCAGATGATGGGCGTGCTGCTATTTCAGGATCTGGCGGTTGTCCCGCTTTTGATCATCATCCCGGCACTGGCATCGCAACCGGACAATCTCCACTTAACACTGGGATTGGCGATGTTCAAGGCAACGATCGTTTTACTGATCCTGCTGGTGTTTGGTCAGCACGTCATGCGACGCTGGTTTCATATCGTGGCAAGCCAAAAGTCCTCCGAACTTTTCACCCTGAACGTGCTGTTTATCACGCTAGGACTGGCCTACTTAACAGAACTGGCCGGTCTATCAATGGCATTGGGCGCCTTTGTCGCCGGCATGCTGATCTCCGAGACCGAATACCGCTATCAGGTTGAAGAGGACATCAAACCGTTTCGCGACGTCCTGCTAGGCCTGTTCTTCGTTACCATCGGCATGATGCTCAATCCGGCCAGCATTGTCAGCAATCTGGGCTGGATCGCGCTGGCACTGCCTCTGCTGATTCTGTTTAAAGCGCTGTTAGTCGCAATTCTGGCACGCATTTTTGAAGGTGAGTGGAGCGTTGCATTGCGTAGCGGCATAGGCCTCGCACAAGCGGGAGAATTTGGTTTTGTTCTCCTGACACTGACCGATGGGGCGCATTTACTACAGGGTGAGACGATGCAAATCACGCTCGCCACCATGCTGTTGTCTATGGTAACCGCCCCCTTTTTAATCCAATACGGCGAAGCCATCTCCAGGCGTTTTTCCGACGAGTGGACCAACCGCGCTTTGCAGATGCACCAAATCGCCATCAAAAGCATGTCGAGTACCGGCCACGTGATTTTATGCGGCTACGGGCGCAGTGGACAAAAACTGGCCAGCATCCTTGAGGATGAAGAACTACGCTTCATCGCCTTAGACCTTGACTCTCGGCGCGTTCGTGAAGCCGCGGCGGGAAATAAAAGTGTGGTCTACGGCGACGCCGCCAAGCGCGAAGTGCTCATGGCAGCTGGCCTGATGCGCGCACGCGTGCTGGTGGTCACCTACAAGGACAAACATTCAACTCTGGCCATTTTGCGCCACGTAAAAGAATTACGCCCCGACCTGCCGGTCGTGGTGCGCACCAACGATGACACAAATCTGGAATTATTGAAAAATGCAGGCGCTGCCGAAGTGGTCGCCGAGGTACTCGAAGGAAGTGTAATGCTGGCATCTCAGGCATTACTGCTGGCAGGCGTTCCGCTTAACCGCGTTATTCGTCACGTTCAGGAAAATCGGGCACGCCGCTATGCGATGTTCAATGGATACATAAATAACTCACAAAATAGCGGTATTGAAATCAGCGACGACATGCAACCGCGTTTTCTGAATGTCATGTTAAAAGCCGACTCCTTCGCCGTGGGCAAAAGATTGCGTGACAGCGAACTGGACACGCTGAACGTCGAAGTCAAAGCCCTGCGTCGCTACAATGTTCACGGCGCACAACCCAGCGAAGATATGGTGTTACGTAGCGAAGATGTGCTTGTACTGCTGGGACTTCCAGAAGCACTATTAGATGCAGAAATCAGACTGCATAAAGGCGGGCTGTAACACCCCTCACAGGACGCGCTGCGGCTCTTGCCCGCCTGACAAAAATGACTTCACTTAACGATGCTAACTACCTGTGCACGTTAAAGCCTGCATCAGCAAAAATTTTAATTTAAATCAAAACGCGTCATCCGGCACGCCATAGCCTTCCAGTATCGTTCGGACTGGCGCGGGAATGGCAGATGATAAAGCATCACTGACCCGCAACCACGCCCCCTTTGTTTGCAAAACGTGCAGAGGCTTAGCCGTCACTGACACCCGCAACGGCGTAATGTGTAACTTAAAATGCGTGAAGGTATGGGTAAATGGCGTGAGTGCATCACGCTGACGATCAGCTGCCTCAACGCCATGCTGAGCACACCAGAACAATGCGGCCGCTTCGTCCTCAAATTGTGGCAAGCACCAAAGCCCGCCCCAGATTCCAGCAGGCTCCCGCCGCTCCATAAATACATCATGATCTACCAGCAACAGCAAAAAGCAAGCCGTCCTCTCCGGCACAACGCGGCGCTGGCGCGGGGTCGGTAAATCAGCGACACACCCTGTTTGATGCGCGACGCAATCGGGTTGCACCGGACACGAAGCGCATTTCGGCCGGCTTCGGGTACACAACGTTGCGCCCATGTCCATTAATGCTTGCGTGTAGCGATCGACATCGTTTAGCGGCAACAGGGCTTCGGCCTGTTGCCAGAGCCGCGCCTCTACCGATTTGATCGCAGGTGAACCATAGATCCCGCAATAGCGAGCCAGCACACGCCTGACATTGCCATCTAAAATGGCGCGATTTTGCTGATAGGCCAGCGCACATATCGCGGCAGCCGTTGAGCGCCCAATGCCCGGTAGCGCGAGTATCAATTCAAACTGACGAGGAAACGCTCCGCCATGCTGCGCCACGATAATTTGTGCAGCACGGTGCAAATTGCGCCCGCGTGCGTAATAGCCCAATCCGCTCCAGTGCGCGAGCACCTGTTCTTCAGTGGCGGAGGCTAACGCGGCAATCGTCGGAAACGATGCAACAAAACGCTGATAGTACGGAATGACCGTGACGACCTGCGTTTGTTGCAACATGATTTCAGACAGCCAGATACAGTAGGGATCGGCACACTGCCAGGGCAAGTCGTGCCGCCCGTGGCTGCGCTGCCATGCAATAAGGGATGACGAAAAACTAGACAATCTGATTCGCCAGCGACATGCCGAGCCGACCTTCAACCGAAACAGTAACGCTTCCCACCTTGGGCGTCACTAAATGACCTTCGAATAGCGCGCGTGCTCAGTGCGCGTGCGGAGATATTTGTCAAAGACCATACAGATATTGCGTATCAACATGCGTCCCTTCGGTGTAACGCTGATCCACTGAGGAGAAATCTCCAGCAAACCTTCCATCTCATACTCTCGCAACTCTTCGAGCTCGGTTGCGAAGTAGCTGTCAAAATCGATCAGATAGGCAATATTGAGCGACTCTTTTGAGAGTTCGAAATGACACATCAGATCCTGAATGATGGCGCGACGCACCAGGTCATCGGCATTGAGCTCCATCCCGCGCATAATCGGCAACTGATCCCGATCAAGCGCATCGTAATAGTCTTCCAGTTCACGATAGTTCTGACTGTAGGTCGGGCCGATCTTACCGATCGCGCTCACACCCAGCGCAACTAAATCGCAGTCGGAATGGGTGGAATACCCTTGAAAGTTACGGTGCAGACGGCTTTGACGTTGCGCGACGGCCAACTCGTCTTCAGGTTTGGCAAAATGATCCATGCCGATATAGACATAACCCGCACCCGTCAGCTTGCGCCCCGTCATACCGAGAATATCCAGCTTCATCTGCGGCGACGGCAGATCCTCTTCATGAATCCGGCGCTGCGGTTTGAACAGCGTCGGCATATGCGCGTAGTTGTAGATCGAGAGTCGGTCGGGATTCGCCGCAATAATTCTATCCAGCGTGCGACCGAAGCCTTCCAGCGTTTGCTTCGGCAGACCATAAATCAGATCAATGCTCACCGACTTAAAGCCGTTCGCTCTAGCCGCCGCGATAATGCCCAGCGTTTCTTCTTCACTCTGTATACGGTTCACCGCGCGCTGCACGTCATCGTCAAAATCCTGCACACCGATACTGATGCGATTGAAGCCCGCCTCTCCCAGCAGCGCAATCGTCTCATTGGTCACTTTACGCGGGTCGATTTCGATAGAATATTCGCCATCCTCAACCAGTTTAAAGTTTTCGCGTATCGCCGCCATCACCTGACGGATTTCATCATCCGATAAAAAGGTTGGCGTACCGCCGCCAAAATGCAACTGCTCGACAACCTGACCTTTGCCCAGTAAGTTCGCCTGCATCCCCATTTCTTTGATCAGATAACGCACGTATTCGGCAGACTTACTGCGATCTTTGGTAATCACCTTGTTACAGGCACAATAAAAACACAAGGTATTGCAAAACGGAATATGAATATAGAGCGACAACGGGCGACTGACGCCACCAATTTCGCGCTTCAATAACCATTGACTATAGGTCTCCGCATTGAAGGCTTCAACGAAACGATCTGCGGTCGGGTACGAGGTGTAGCGCGGGCCGTTTTTATCGAGTCTGCGTATCAGTTCCAGGTCTACGACCAATTCATTGTTGTTCAACATAATATCGCCGCTATTTATAAGGTTCGCCATAATGCCAGTTGGGCATCAATGCGGTTTGATATATGTCAAAAATCATGGCATATTCCAGAAGTTGACCAAATTACCATCACATTTTGGCCTCCGGTCTGCCGACCTTCACTTCAAAGGTAAAATTAAGTGCCGTTACCCGCCCCGATTTACCATTTGCATTCACCCTGCTCCAGCTGCAATCTTGCGGAACTGTGCCTGCCTGCCGATCTCAGCGCAAATGAAATGCACAAACTGGATGAACTGAGCACCGTAAAGCGCAGTTTCGCACGCAGCGATTATTTGTATCGCAGCGGAGACAAGTTTCGCTCGCTGTTCGCCATACACAGCGGATCGTTCAAAACCCAGATCCTTCATGAAGACGGACGTGAACAGGTAACCGGTTTTCAGATGGCTGGGGAAATTATCGGTCTCGATGCCATCAGCACCGACATTCACGCCTGCGATGCCGTGGCGCTGGAGTCTTGCGTTGTTTGTGAACTGCCCTTCAACAAGTTAGAAGCCCTCAGCCGCGAAATTCCACTGCTGCAGCGCCATCTGCATAAAATCATGAGCCGGGAAATCGTCCGCGATCAAGGCATCATGCTATTACTAGGTTCGATGCGAGCAGAAGAACGCCTAGCGGTATTTTTGCTGAATCTATCGCAGCGTTTTGCAGCGCGTGGATTATCCCCCACACAGTTTCAATTGCGCATGTCCCGACAGGAAATCGGCAGCTACCTTGGTTTAAAGCTGGAAACCGTCAGCCGCGCTTTCTCTCATTTTCAAAGCGAGCGACTGATTAACGTCAAAGTACGCACGGTTGAAATCCTCGATCTGGCAGGCCTGCAAGCCTGCTTAAACAATACCCGCTAATGCACTTCACCGCCCTGCACACCTTATCGTTTGACAGTCGGCGTGCTTGAGCGGATTATTCGCAACCTACTATTTTCCCGGAGACTAAAAATATGGAACACCAAGTCACAGAAGCCGAAGTATCACGCGCAAAAAGCCTGCACTCCATGCTGCTGTTTGACTTTATCGTCGTTCATGTTTTTGTGTTTGTCCTCGCATTAAGCCTGCTTAAAACCAGCATGCTGCCCATTACACTGATGCCGCTCCTCTCCATTGCGCTGCTGACCAACGTGATTTTTAAAGCGAAACGTGCCATCAACAAAGAAGAATCCATTTTTGTACTTTGCCATAATTTGCTGGCTGCAAAACGCGCAAAACTGTTCCTGATCCTGTTTATTGTGACCGGCACATTGACTACTGCGCTGGTGGTCGGCGGCGCTCAATTCGGCATGAGCAAAGTAACCAGTTACGCATTAGCTGGCGGCATTGGACAGCTTCCCTTTATGGTGGCGCTGCTGATTCTTGTGGTTCTGGAGTTTGACGCTGAGCATCAATGCAAAGACGGAAAAATTCCTGCCTCGGCTTTGGCGTTACATTCAGCGCTGAAGAAGAACTAATATGGACAAGAAGATCATACTCGGCGTCATCGCACTGGTGGTCGCAACGATAGGCATCATCCTTATGATGCCGGATAACTCGGTCAGCACGCCGGACACACTCCCCTGGAAGATCACCCACCCGACACCCGACACCACCCGTGTTTTCGGCATCACACTGGGCAAAAGCACCTTAGATGAAGTCGCACATACTTACAAATATGAAACGGAACTTGAAATCAGTCTGTTCAAGCCCAGCGATGCGGCAATGGGCGTAGAAGCCTTTTTTGAAGAGGTGAATTTCAACGGTTTGAAGGCAAAAATCATCATGACCATTGCAATCCCGACCGAAGAATTGCCAGGCATGTTTGAACGCGGTCTGCGCATGAACAGTACGCCGAGCGGCAAGCGCATCACGCTCACTGCAGATGATCTGGCACGGGTTCGTTCGTTGCCGGTCGCAAGCCTGACCTATATGCCCACCGCGCGCATCGAAGAATCCGTCATTTCCAAACGCTTCGGTGAACCTGCGCAGCGCATCCGTGAGAAGAAGACCAACCTGATTCATTGGTTGTACCCGCAACATGGTCTGGATGTCGTCTTGGGCGAAGGGCAAAAGCCGTTTTTCCAATACCTCCCGCCTAAGGATTTTGAAATTTTGCGAGCCCCGCTTCTTGCCAATGGTGAAATAATGACAACTGATTCCGCCGCTAAATCCGCTGTTCAATAACACCTGACTTAAAAAGGCCGCACCCAGAAATGGTGCGGCCTTTTTCATTGTGCTGCCTGTGAATTCAAAGCGCTGCTTCTAATCTTTTTTGGCATCCTGCTGAGCGCTTGATTGATTATGTAACATCGCGTCCTCATCATCATCGAGCAGTATGCGGCTAGCGTTTCCTTCCATATCCTCATACTGCCCCTTCTTAACCGCCCAAATCAGAATACCCACAAACACCAGCCCGAAAACTGTCATGCCGGGGATAAGACTGTAAATGACATCCATTGCTGCTCCTTATCTTGAAATTAATGCGGCAACACTCACCACACTATTTGAATAAACTGCGTATTCTGGCTGCGTTACCTATCACCAGCAGAGAACTGACCGGCATCGTTATTGCCGCGAGCAAGGGCGTCACATGCCCCATAATCGCCAACGGCACCATGATGCTGTTATACACGAATGACAGGCCGATATTTTGTTTAATGGTGCGCAGCGTACGCCGTGACAGCAAGGTCGCCAGCCTCACCTTATCGAGTTCGTTATGCATCAGCACGATATCAGCACTTTCAACCGACACATCGGTCCCCGAGCCCAGTGCAATTCCGACATCAGCACGTATCAACGCGGGCGCATCGTTAACCCCGTCGCCGACCATGGCCACGCATTCACCGCGCTCTTGCAACGCTTGAATGACGCGATCCTTATCTTGCGGCAGCACCTCGGCGATGACCTCCATACCGCCCAACTGGCGCGCAATTTCTTCCGCAACGGCGCGCCGATCGCCCGATAGCAGCGTCATACCAATACCCGCCTCACGCAACGTATCGATCAGCGCCTTTGCATCGACGCGCAATGTGTCAGCTATCACCAGCACGGCCACATGCTCGCCCCCTACGGCTAGATGCACACAAGTTTTTGCCTGCGCTTCACTCGTATCCTGAACTTTAATCAGTTGTTCTGATTGCACAACGCCCTGCTTCAACAGCCAATCCGCAGTTCCCAGCAAAATCTGCCGCCCTGCGACTTCCGCCTCAACACCCGCACCAGCTGTTGCTAAAAATCCTTGCACCAGCTGATCCCGGAAGGGCAATTCGCGCGCCTCTGCCGCGATCACCACGGCACGAGCCACACTGTGCTCAGAGTAACGTTCAACGCTCGCACAGAGCGCCAGCAAAGCCTCCTCATCTTGTCCCTGTGCTACGACCACCTGCTCGACGCGCATTTTTCCTTCAGTCAGCGTACCCGTCTTATCAAAGACGAAATGCGTCACGCGTGACAAAGTTTCCAGCACCACGCCATTTTTCACCAGTATGCCGTGACGTGCACCGAGTCCCGATGCGACCGCGATTGACATCGGCGTAGCCATTCCGAGTGCACAGGGACAGGTGATAATCAATACTGAGGTCGCTGCCATCAGTGCAAACTCAAAGTCTGCCGACCAGATATAAAAGGTTACGCTCGCCAATATCAGCGTTGCGAGCACAAACCACGGCACGATACTATCTGACAGACGCTGTATCGGTGCTTTCGAGGACTGCGCCTCTTCAACCAGACGAATGATTTTAGATAACGTCGAATCCTGTGAAGCAGCCTGAACTTCCACCAGTAATGCCCCGCTGCCGTTCAGCGTACCGGCAGATACACGATCATCAGGCTGCTTTTTAACATGAGCTGATTCACCACTTAGCATAGACTCATCGACTGAACTGCTCCCCTCGAGCACAATGCCATCCATAGGGATATGGCTGCCCGGTTTAACGAGGACAGTTTCACCCACTTTCACGGCCCGTACCGAGACGATTTTTTCATCACCCTCACGCAACACTGTGGCCACGCGCGGTTGCAGGTCCATCAGACGATTGGTTGCCGATACGGCTTGATGACGGAACATCCCCTCCAGATATCGACCGATTAAAATCACGAAGGTCAGATTAGTGACGGTATCGAAATAGACCCTATCCCCGCCTGTGATCGTCACATAGAGCGAAAAGACATAAGTAACCGTCAGTCCAATCGCGATTGGCAAGTCCATTGTGAGACTCGCATTTCGCAAACCGCTCAGAGCGCCTTTATAAAATGGATATCCGGAGTACAACAAAGCGGGGGTCGCCAGCGCAAAAGCCATCCAGTGGAAAAAATTGACGAACTGTCCGCGATCAGCACCGCTGTATAACGCGATTGCGATCAAATTCAGGTTCATCATCGCAAAGGCGGCGAAGAATAATCTGAATAGCAGTGCGCGATTGATACGCTTCATCGATCCTTCTGCTACTTCAGGATCGTAGGGAACACCAGAATATCCAATCTTTGCCAGCTGATGAATCAGGGTCGACAATTTCACCTGACGCTCATTCCAGCGCAGGTGCAATCGTTTACCCGCTAAATTGACGCCGGCTGACAGCACGCCGGGCGTGCGCATCATGCCGCGCTCGATCAGCCATACGCAGGCCGCACAATGTATACCTTCAACCAGCAAATGCGCATCGCGCAGCTCACCCTGACAATTGACAAAATCCTGCTGCACATCGTCGAGATCATACATTTCAATATCTCGCGGCGGCATGGGCGGCGGTGCAAGCAAAGTCCCTTGCGGCGTGCGCTGGTAATACCCCTGCAACCCGGCCTCATAGATGGCTTCGCAGACCGACTGGCAGGCAAAACAGCAAAATTCGCGCTGCCCGTGATCGAGCAGCTTCTGATAATGCGCGTCAGAGGCAATGGGCAATCCGCAATGAAAACACCCCGCATGCGCGAGGTGTGCAGTTTCAGTGTGTGACATTAATCAAATCACTCGGGCTGTTTTGAAATAGCGACAAAAACCTTTTGTTCCGTATCAAACTGGCTGCCATCGCGCTCGGCCCTGATCAACAGATCCCAGTTTCCCGCCCGGGGAAATTTAAGCTCACCTTGATAATGACCCGGTGCAATTTCCCGCAGTGTTTCCTTGAAATCGAAGTTCGGATCGCCGGGCCACTGTGCAACCACCACAACGGCACCACTCTGTACTGGCTTGCTCTCGCGGTCCAGCAGATTGAACTGCAAAATAGCCGGGCTGGCAGTCAGAATAAAGCGCGCCTCATCAGGTTTAGCTTGGCTATCATTCTGCAAACGCTGAGGGGAGTGCAAACTGGCCTGCCAACCGAGTGTTGATCGCTCGGCCTGCTGCTGCACCCATTTTGCATCGTACTTGTTGTGTGCCTTCACACTGTAGTTATCGTCAAGCACACGAACAGGATTGTGGAGTACGTTCCACAAAAATCGGGCATTGATCAATACACCTGACAATATGATGATCAGCAAGCCAAACACCCACGGGTTACGCCAGCCCTTTTGCTTTTGTGAAATCATCTCAACTCCTTAAATCAACGTTTAGGACCACGGAATACACTATTGTATTCAGCAGCTATCGTCGGATTCTCCACATTTTCAACTCTGAACTGCATCTTGGTCACTTCACCCGCTACATTTTCAGCCGGGGCCTTCACAAACACCGTAAATCCGGCGGCTTTGCCGTGGTGGACTAACTGCGGCTTATCCGCATCGACGATAACCTGACCTTTTACGCCGCCTTCAGCACTGACTTTGACATACAGATCCTTATCGGTTTTGTTCAAAACTTTAAAGGTGTATTTGTTTTGGATCGATCCATCACTCATACGCACAAATAACGGCTGACGTTCCGGCTCCACACTCAACTTCATCGCACCCAAGTGTGTCAGGCCGTAAATGATTCCACCCAACGCCAGCAAGATAATTACGATATACACCCAAGTGCGCGGGTGCTGATACAGCTTCTTGACCGGACGACCTTCCAGTTCATCGAGCGATGCGTAACGAATCAATCCGCGTGGTTTTCCGATTTTATCCATCACGGAATCGCACGCATCAAGGCATAAGCCGCAGGTAATACATCCGAGTTGTTGACCATCCCGTATGTCAACACCCGTCGGGCAAACCTGCACGCACTGAAAACAATCGATGCAATCACCCTGCTGCTCAACAACCTTACCTCCGCTGCGCAACTTACCGCGCGGCTCGCCCCGTGCCACATCATAGGCAGGAAGTATCGTCTGCGAGTCAGCCATAACCGCTTGAATCCGTGCATACGGACACAACCACAAGCACGCCTGCTCCCGCATGAAGCCTGCAAGAAAATAGGTACCCAGTGTAAACGCAGTTAGCGTTGTCATTTCCATCATCGACAGCTTGAAGTGCATCAGATCATGCCAGTAAACGAAGGCATCTTCAAACCAGATCGTAAAACTGATACCAGTAAATACGGCAATGGCCAGCCAGATCAAATGTTTGCTAACCTTGCGTAAAATCTTATCTGCATTCCACGGAGCGGCATCCAGCTTGTGACGCTTGTTCGGGTTTCCCTCAATTTTTTCTTCTACCCAGGTAAACAGATCAACCCAGGCAGTCTGAAAGCAGAAAAAACCGCAAAATACGCGTGATGCGACCGAAGTCACCGCAAACAGGGTCATCGCGAGCAGCAGCAGCAGCAATGAAACCATCCAGATATCTTGCGGGAGGATCGTCAAATTAAAGATGTGAAACTGGCGATTATTAACATCGAGCAGCAAAGCCTGCTTGCCATTCCAGCGCAGATAGGCACCGAAGAAAAAAATCAACCAGAACGACTCCGTAATGTATTTAAGCGTTCTGAAGCGCCCCGGCATGCGTTTTGCATGTATCGTTTTGTCACCCAGATTGGTTGCCCATTCCACATGTTCACTATAAATCCCTGTGACACTGCCCACTTCTTTTACTGGTTCACTCATCTTCAACTCCTCATGTCCTTCATTCGAAGCAACTTAATGACGCTTGCAAAGATCGCTCTGGATAACCACGAACATTATAAATTAGATTTCTCTAATATTAACGTGATTATTCTGAGACATCTTCAGTTTACAGACTGTAATAAAAAAGGAGGAGGCTAGCCTCCTCCTGCATTCAAACCCTGCGATTACTTATCGCCGGATTTTTTAGTCATTGCATTTTTGAACAAAAAGACCAGAGCAAAAATCAACGCCGCAAAAGCGCCGGCAGTGCCGATCATCAAACTCCAATATACAAAGTCGTGGCCCATTTCTATTTTCCTTTCATAAAACCTGCACAGGGATTAACTGTGCAGGAAAACGGAGATTTACTTGGCTTCAGGTGCGGGAGCTGCTTCAGGTGCTGGAGCTGCTTCAACGGCTGCTACAGGTGCAGCTGCTTCATCCTTCTGACCACCACCGAACTTGTATACATAAACAGCCAGCTTCTTCATATCAACGTCAGACAATTTGCCTGCAGCTGTGAAGTTAGGCATGATCGCGGCACGAGCATTCGCATCACCGGAGTTCACACCATAAGTGATGGTCTGCTTGATACCTTCGATAGAACCATCGAAGCGCCAAACACGATCAGTCAGGTTAGCTGAACCCATCGCTTGGATACCCTTGGCATCGGCACCATGGCAAGCTGTACAGTCGCTCTCCATAAATACCTTCTTACCAGCGGCTTCAGAATCGCCACGGCCTTCGCTCATCGCCAGCACGTACTTTGATACGTCCTCGATTTGCTGAGCAGACAAGGTGTCCTTGTGCGCTGTCATCATGCCTTGGCGACCGCCTGCGATGGTTGCATGGATGTCGTCAATCTTACCGCCATACAGCCAGTCATCGTCGTTCAGACGTGGCGCCATCAGGCCTTGTTCGCGAACTGCAAACTTAGCACCCACCTGCTCTGTACCCACCCCGTTTTGACCGTGACAGCCACCGCAATTGTCCGAGAACAATACTTTGCCTGAACGTTCAACATACTTCGACAGTTCTTCGTCTGCAAGAATCGCAGCCGGTGTCATTGTCTTCAGCTTGTCTTCAAACGGACGACGCACGTCATCCAGCACTTTCTGGTCTTCAGCTAACTCTTTAATAGCAGTCCACTGTCCCGTTCCGGGCAAACCAATACCCTTAAAGAACGTACCATTAGTTGCCAGAGGGATAGCCGGATACATAATAAAATATATCACTACCCAAAGTGCACTTGCAGTCAAACCAAGCATCCACCATTTCGGCGGTTGATTGACAAAGTCCGCCAAATCATCATCCCATACATGCCCCGTGGTAGGCACACCACCAGCGGAGTTGTGATTATCACTCATTTTTTATCTCCTGAATTGTTGTACTCGCCATCTTCCCGCAGAGCCATGTCGCTCTGCGAGTCGAATGCATCCTTGTTCTTAGGATTGAACACCATCACATAGACCACAATCATGGCGATGAAAGCCGCCACGGTGAAAAATACACCTTGCCAGTCATTACCGCTCATAGCTGCCCAGTCCGTGTGCAGGTAGTTCATCAGTTTAGTCACGGTAGTTGACACCTTCCTCAAACTTCACGTGATTACCCAAGGATTGCAGGTAAGCGATAACTGCGTCCATTTCTGTCTTGCCTTCGAGCTCTGCCGCTGCGCCTGCGATGTAGGCATCAGTGTAGATTGTCTTAGGAACAGGATTGAACGGCATCTTGGTCATAACTTCCAGCGTCTTGACAGTCTTGGTCTTATCAACCATCGCCTTGTCCAGGAAGAAGAAGTTAGGCATAACGGATTCAGGAACCACATCACGCGGATACTTCAGATGCTTGCGATGCCATTCATCGGAATACTTACCACCTAGGCGGGCGATATCCGGACCGGTACGCTTGGAGCCCCACTGATACGTATGATCGTACATCGACTCTTCAGCGATAGAGTAGTGACCATAACGATCCTTCTCATCACGGAACGGACGAATCATCTGCGAGTGGCACAGGAAACAGCCTTCGCGGATGTAGACATGACGACCGGCGGTTTCCAGCGCAGTGTAAGGACGCACGCCATCGCCTGGCTGCCAGTCTGCCAGGGTCTTGTGGGCCGAGGTAGTTGGATTCCAGACAATTTTATCCATAGGGATCGCATTGCCTTGCAAGTCTTTGTGTGAAGTACCGTTAAATGTACCGTCACCGCCATTCATACCCGTGTTTGGCAGGTAGAACAAAGGCACAATTTCTACGATACCGCCAACCGCGACAGCAATCGCAGTTAGGACGAACATCAGCAGTGTATTGCGTTCGATCTTGTCCTGAAACTTGGTTGAATAAATTTTATCGTGATCAGACATATTTTTCTCCCCTTATGCTTTAGCTGCGACAGCGTTTACGCCGCGAACAGCGCTAGCCTGACGAATAGTCATCACAACGTTGAACAGCATGATCCATGCGCCCAGATTGAAAATCGCACCGCCAACCGCACGCATTACATAGTAAGGATGCATAGCAGATACAGATTCAACAAAGGTGTAGGTCAACGTGCCGAACTCGTCGTAATCACGCCACATGAGACCCTGCATAATGCCGGACACCCACATTGCAACAACATAAGTTGTCGCGCCGATCAGAGCAACCCAGAAATGCACGTTCACGAGCTTGTCAGAATACATTTCGGTATTCCACAATTTCTTGACCATATGGTACAGAGCACCGAAGGAGATCATGGACATCCAACCCAGAGCACCAGCGTGTACGTGACCCACAGTCCAGTCAGTGTAATGAGACAATGCGTTTACAGACTTGATCGCCATAACAGGACCGTCGAATGTAGACATCGCATAGAACGCCATCGCAGTAACCAAGAAACGCAGGATGTAGTCGGTACGCAGCTTGTCCCATGCACCGGACAACGTCATCATACCGTTCATCGCGCCACCCCATGAAGGGATGATCATCGCCAGAGAAACAGCTGCACCGAGTGAACCGGTCCAGTCAGGCAATGCGGTGTATTGCAGATGGTGAGCACCCAGCCATACGTAACCGAAAGTCAGTGTCCAGAAATGCAGAACAGACAAACGATACGAGAACACTGGACGACCCGATTGCTTAGGGATGAAGTAGTACATGATACCGAGGAAGCCGCCGGTCAGATAGAAACCAACCGCGTTATGACCCCACCACCATTGAATCATCGCATCCTGAACACCAGAATAGATGGAGTACGAAGTCGCCCAATCCACTGGAATAGCCAAGCTGTTAACCACGTGCAGGTAAGTGATCATAACGATCATACCCATCGTGAACCAGTTTGACACATAGATGTGTGACGTCTTGCGGATACCGATCGTCATGATGTAATTGAGACCATATGACAGCCAAACCACGGCAATCATAATATCAACCCACCAAGGCAATTCTGCGTATTCCTTACCTTCTGACAGACCCAGAGGCAAAGTGATTACAGCCAGAACGATGATCAGATTCCAACCCCAGAACGTAAACCACGCCATGGTGTTGCTCCACAGCTTAGTAGCGCCGGTGCGTTGCACGATGTAGAAACCAGTCGCCATCAGTACACAACCACCAAACGCAAAAATCACCGCATTGGTATGCAGTGGACGCAGACGCCCGAAGGTAATTTCAGGAATGTCAAAGTTTAAAAACGGAAACGCTAATTCGAATGCGACATACACACCGATCAACGTACCTACTACCCCATAGATGACCGCCGCGATGGTAAACCATCTGACGATATCCATATCATACTTTACTGGTGTCGCTTGCGTAGCTTCCACAGTATCTCCTCCCAAGAGCAAAGTTTAAAAATAATGAGTTATTTGCTTCGCAACTGCCAAGCAATTAACCCATCTCTTCTTACAGCTTAAATAAAGCTGCGCAATCATGGCACATCCACAAGGTTTTAGTAAAGCAAATTGCGACAATCCGCCGCGCATTCCCACCTAAAACACTCAAGCTTTACCATGAATTGCATGAGCGAATAGTAGACGATATATGCGGGTGTCGTTTGATATAAATCAATCACTGAACGGATATCGGTTAATAAAAACACCCCGGTCATGGGCATTTCCAATCCGATGATAGAGAGGACTGTTCGCGTCCCGCGCGATACTGCCAGACGCCACCTCACTCAGAATTAAAAAAGGACACCCGAATGGGTGTCCTTTTTTAATTTGGCGGAGAGGGAGGGATTCGAACCCTCGGTACGGGAATACCGTACGCCTGATTTCGAGTCAGGTACATTCGACCACTCTGCCACCTCTCCGTGAGGCGAATTCTACCAGATACCGGTGATTTGGTGCAGAATGATGACATGCAACGACACAAACTTATAATCCGGCTGTTTCAAATCAGCGTTTTTTTTGCACTGATGCTGTTCGGCTATACCCATCTTAACAAGCACATCGCCTCCTGGAGTGACGAGGAACTGATCGTCGTCATCGCTCAAGACTCTACGCTCTCCGATGAAGAATTTTCCAAGCAGCTTGCCCAGCAGTTTGCTGACCATCTCTACGTCCCGTTAAAAATCATCTTGGTTCCTGCCGATCAAATCAGTGCCACACTGCAAAAGCATCAGGCGCATTTGTCGGCTTCGGGCTTCAGACTCGATCAAAAAAGCAGCGGACTCTTATTAGGCCCCGGCTTTTTAACGGTACGCGAGCAAGTCGCTTTCAATCAGGATCAGGATGCCCCTAAACACTTGAACGATCTGATTGGCAAACGCATTGCGGTTGTTGCCGGATCGACACACGAAAAGGCACTCATCGCACTAAAGGAGCAATTACCCCAACTCGCCTGGGAGTCGCGTACGATGCAAACCGTGGAGGATTTGCTAAAAGAAGTCGCTCAAAGATCGCTGGACTTCACCATCGCCAATCATGAGCAGATCTCTCAAATGCTCAATTACTACGAAAATCTAGCCGTTGCCTTCGATATTGGGAAACCGTCCAAACTTGCATGGGCCTTCCCTCACGATGCAGACAACGAATTGATCGCCGAGGCCGAACAGTTCTTCGCTGAAATCGAAAAAAATGGTGAACTGCACAAACTGCTGGATCGTTACTACGGTCATAACGACCGCCTGGCCACGCTAGACGCCGCTGAATTTATCGAACAGACAAATAAAACACTGCCTAAATTTCGCACCCTGTTCGAGAAGGCCGGCCGGATTGTTAACGAGGACTGGCGACTGATCGCCGCCATCGCCTATCAGGAATCGCACTGGGATCCGCTTGCCACCTCAATGACCAACGTACGCGGCATGATGATGCTAACTGAGGCTACCGCCGACCGCATGAACGTCACCAACCGGCTGGACGCCCGCGAGAGCATCAATGCTGGCGCAAAGTATCTCGAACTGATCAAAAAGCAATTACCCCCCCGCATAGAGGAACCTGAACGCACCTGGCTTGCGCTGTCCGCCTACAATCAAGGCCAGGGACACTTAGAAGATGCACGCACGCTGACAGCACGCAAAGGCGGCAATGCAGATTCCTGGGTGGAAGTAAAAAAATGGCTGCCGCAACTTAACAATCCGGTTTATTTCGAAAAACTTAAACACGGCTATGCCAGAGGCGGAGAAGCGGTTATTTTTGTCGAAAACATCCGCGCCTATTACGACATGCTGACCCGCCTGACTGACGACACAACTCCTGCTCGCGACTACCAGCTTGTCAGCACACGTGAAAAACCCGCCTTTTCCCTGCACACACCACGCAAACTTAAAGCAACGGCAGGCGGCGACAAAACAGAGGCTTCCTATTCACTATCCGATCAGCGATCCATTGACGGACAACACCCACCCTTATAAGCGCCTCAATTTCATGAGAACTTGTCCATCCGCGAGTTGATTGTTTTAGCTTCGTGCCTGCTTAGCCTTTGAACTTCGCAGAAACAATCAACTCGCGGACAACACTGCTAAACCACCCATGTAGGGTCTCAACACTTCCGGTATAGAGATACTTCCATCCGCGAGTTGATTGTTTTCCAGCACAGCAACTAAGGTGCGGCCGACTGCCAAACCAGAGCCATTCAACGTATGCAGCAACTCAGGCTTGCCTGTCCCGCTTTTGAAACGCGCCTGAAGGCGGCGCGCCTGAAACGCCTCGAAATTGCTGCACGAGGAAATCTCACGATAGGTATTTTGGGCAGGCAACCAAACTTCAATGTCATAGGTCGTCGCCGATGAAAAGCCGATATCGCCCGTGCACAATCTCACCACGCGATAATGCAACCCCAGCTTCTGCAAAATTGCTTCAGCATGCCCCAGCAATTGCTCTAGCGCCGCGTAAGAATCATCAGGATGCACAATTTGCACCAGTTCAACCTTTTCGAACTGATGCTGGCGTATCAAACCGCGCGTATCGCGTCCGGCCGAACCTGCTTCGGAGCGAAAACAGGGCGTATGCGCAACATATTTGAGCGGTAACTGTTCAAGCGGGATAATTTCATCACGCACCATATTGGTCACGGGCACTTCGGCGGTTGGAATCAAATAAAAATTCTGCATACCGCCCTCGCCCATCTGACGCGGCACAGCAAACAAATCTTCCTCGAATTTGGGCAATTGCCCTGTGCCGCGCATCGAATCCGCATTCACCAAATACGGCACATACACCTCAGTGTAACCATGCGTGTCGGTGTGCGTATCCAGCATAAACTGCGCCAGTGCACGGTGCAGGCGAGCCAGCCCCCCTTTCAGCACAGAAAAACGTGCGCCGGAAATTTTGGCGGCCGTCTCAAAATCCAGTCCGCCTAAAGCCTCACCCAGTTCAACGTGATCTTTCACCGCAAAATCAAATACCGGTACGCTGCCGCTTTTACGCACTTCCACGTTGTCAGCCTCCGAACCGCCTATCGGCACACTCTCATGCGGCATATTGGGCAGACCTTCGAGCAACTGCTGCAATTGACCCTGCAACGCACCCAACTGCACTTCGATCGACTTGAGCTCTTCGCCAACTAGCGTTACTTCAGCCATGATCGCAGTGGTGTCCTCGCCTTTCGCCTTGGCCTGCCCGATCAGCTTGGAGGCGCTGTTGCGCTTCGATTGCAATTCCTGAGTGCGCACCTGTATCGCTTTACGCGCGGCTTCAAGTTCCCCAAAACGCGCGGTGTCGAGCACGAAGCCTCTTGTCGCCAATCGAGCTGCCACACCATCCAAATCACTGCGCAAAACCTGAATATCTAACATATTGCTTTATCCTTATGCACCCGCGCCATCGGCTGCGGGCTTTTTCAAAATATAAATGATGACTTCCCCGTAATAGGGAATCTCGCCGCGCAACTCCGCCGGCAACTTGCGATTGAAAATGGGGCGCAGCGCCTCGCTCCAGAGATTTTTCCCTGTCATTCTGTTGACCGCGACCTCTAGAATTTCCAGCCCCGCTTTGCGCACCGCACCCCGCACAAAAGTCATATCGATGGGATGCAAGTGCCACGCCATTTTGTGATGTGCGCTGACGGGTTTGAAATACTTGTGAAAGCCGTGCACATAGGTGGAGCGTCTGGAGCGATAGCTGTCCACATTAGGCGTTGACAGAATCACCAGACCGCCCGGTTTCACCAGTCGCGCGCATTCGCGCATGAAAAACGACGGGTTTTCCAGATGCTCAATTCCTTCGATAGAAACCAGCGCGTCAAACTCTCCGTCTGCAAACGGCAGAATCAGATTAGCATCCGCCAGCACACGGCGCGCCTTATCGAAATAAAAAGGCTCTACCGCTTCAAGATCAACAGCGGTGACATCCATACCGAGCTGCGAGAGCCGCGCCGAAAACATCCCAGCGCCACAGGGCAGATCACACACCTTTAAACCCGCAGGCAGGTATTGCTGCACCAGTTCCAGCACCCGGTTATGCGTATTGGGCGCTGCGGCATGTTCAGGCCAATCATCTGAATTTGTTTGAAAATCGCTCAAGCCAGCCCCTTTATTTATTGCTGCCTGCACGAGCCTGCTCATCGAGCTCCCGCAGACGCGTTAATTTTTCTGAAATTTTTCCTTCCAAGCCGCGTTCGGTAGGCTGGTAAAAGCTCACGTCGGGCATGCCGTCGGGAAAATAATTTTCGCCCGCAGCATAACCACCCGCTTCGTTATGCGCATAACGATAGTCGCGCCCGTAATCGAGCTGCTTCATCAATTTGGTCGGCGCATTGCGCAAATGCAGCGGCACTTCCCGCGAACCATCTTGAGCGACAAAGGCGCGGGCGGCATTATACGCGACATAGCCCGCATTCGACTTAGGCGCACAGGCAAGATAGATTACCGCTTGTGCGAGCGCCAATTCGCCTTCCGGAGAACCTAACCGCTCATAGGTTTGCGCCGCATCATTCGCCAACTGAATGGCCCTGGGGTCGGCCAGACCGATATCCTCCCACGCCATCCGCACGATGCGCCGCGCCATATAGCGCGCATCCGCACCACCATCCAACATCCTCACCAGCCAGTAAAGTGCCGCATCCGGGTTAGAGCCGCGCACCGATTTGTGCAACGCGGAGATCTGATCATAGAAAGCTTCGCCGCCCTTATCGAAACGTCGCAGGTTTTGCGCCAGCGTATTATCGAGAAAAACGCTATCGATAAGCGTTTTACCCGCGGTTTCGGCGGCTGTCTGCAACTGCTCGAGCACATTGAGCAGTCGGCGCGCATCGCCATCCGCGTAACCAATAACACGTTCATGCGCATCGTCCGCAAAGCTCAAACCGGGCATAGCCACGGCTTGCGCACGCTCAAATAATTGCCCCAGCTCCTCTTCCGACAAGGCATGCAGCACATACACCTGCGCGCGGGAGAGCAGCGCGTTGTTTACTTCAAAGGAAGGATTTTCGGTGGTTGCGCCGATAAAAGTGACCAGACCTTGTTCGACAAACGGCAGAAAGGCATCCTGCTGCGACTTGTTGAAGCGGTGTACCTCATCCACGAATAGGATGGTATGGCGGCCGTTCTGCTGCAACACGCGCTGCGCCTGAGCAATTGCTTCGCGGATGTCTTTGACGCCTGACAATACGGCGGACAGGGGCATAAATTCGGCATCAAAAGCCGATGCCATCAGCCGCGCCAAGGTGGTTTTCCCCACACCCGGCGGCCCCCACAAAATCATTGAATGCAGACGACCGGATTGAAAGGCCAGCCGCAACGGACGCCCCTCGCCCAGTAAATGCGACTGACCGATCACCTCATCGATGTGTTTCGGGCGCAAGCGTTCTGCAAGCGGCGCATCCGGTTGCGCGGCGGCGAACAAATCATTCATTCAGCGTTTCCACTGGCTTTGCCAATTTTTTAACCATACGATTACCCAGCAGTGACTGCATCTGACTAATCGCGATGTTGTTCAACTGAGTCAAGCGCTCGGACGGCTCAAGTCCTTGATGAATCAGCACCGCATTGATACTTTCCAGATTCGACAACACCACCAATTGTTCCAAGGTCGCAACATCGCGCATATTTCCCGGCACGTCCGTATTTGCTTGTCGCCACTGCACAGCCGTCAAACCGAACAGCGCAACATTCAGCAAATCGGCCTCGCTGGCGTAGATGATGCCAGTCTGCGCCTTGGTTAAGCGCGACGGGATCAGCCGTTCTTTAATGGCATCGGTGTGTGTCTTGTAATTGACCTTGGACAAGGTGCGCTGAAAACTCCATTCCAGCGAGGCGGTGCTAGCTTCTTTGTCTTTGAGGCGTTGAAATTCCTTGATGAGGTAGAGCTTAAATTCCGGGCTAAGCCATGAGCCAAACTCGAAGGCAATATCGCGGTGGCCGTAGGTGCCGCCGTAGCGCCCCGCTTTGGCATACAGCCCAATTGCACCCGTGGCATCTATCCATTTCTTGGCTGACAGAAAAAAACTATTGCGCCCAGCCTCGTTTCTAATTCCCTCGAATTCGGGGGAATTAGAATTAAAGCCGGGGTTGTTGAGTTGCTCCCATACTCCCAAAAACAGCACGGTATCCTTGTTTTTGAGCCATTGTTCGATCAAAGCACTACCGCCATCGAAGTGCTTGACCATATCGGTGAGCGAGATGTAGTCCTGCTCTTCGCGAGTAACAATGGTGATGTCACCGCCTTTGACGTTGATGGTGCGGCTTTTCATGCGACTAATCTCCAGCGATCACATCCGCACCCGCAGGCGGCGTGAACTGAAATTGCTGCGCAGACACCCGAGGATTGCGTTGCATCCCGGAGAATCGCAGCACGGTTTTATGACCAAAGGTATCGTTCAGCTCCATCGCAACCAGACTAGCATCCGCATCAAACCCCATCAGCACAGCGGAAAAACTGCTGTCCTGCGCTTTGGGCGTGGCCTGCAGCCATTCGAACCCCTCGCGGCTGCCAGCCTCTTTCAATACAAAGCCACGCTCGATCTCATTACTACCGGCCAGCAAGGCGGCAGGACTACTGCCCAGCGCCGCATCGAGTTTTTTCACAGAAACCTGATTCAAGTCTTTGTCATACAGCCAGAATTTTGCACCATCGCCAACAATGATCTGCTCATACGGTTTTTGGTACGTCCAGCGAAAACGCCCCGGGCGCTGAAACTGCATCACGCCGGAGGCGCTTTGCATGCGTTTACCATTTTGGTCCTGCACGACCTGAGTAAAATTCGCCTGAGCCGAATGGGTCGCCGCTATAAAGGTTTTCAGTTTCTCGATGGCGCCGGCTTGCGCGCTAAACGACAGTGCTGCCAGCAAGATTGCAAGGATATATTTCATTGTTTTTCTCTATGTAAATTAGGCGCGAGGAGTGACTTAAAGGCTGAACTGAGGATTTCCCTCAATCCTCGATCTTCATTCCTGCCTTTGCGGTGCGATCACTTCGCGATTGCCGTTACTCTGCATCGCCGTGACGATCCCCGCCGCTTCCATTTGTTCGACCAGACGTGCCGCGCGGTTATAGCCGATGCGCAAATTGCGTTGCACCAGTGAAATCGAGGCGCGCCGCGACTTGACCACAATCTCAACCGCCTGATCATATAAAGGATCCGACTCCGCATCGAGGGTCGGCGACACACCGCCATCATCTCCCGAGTCTTCCAGCGAATTGAGCACCCCGTCGATATATTGCGGCTCACCCTGTGATTTCAGATACTCGGCGATGCGATGCACTTCCTGATCGGACACAAAGGCGCCGTGCACCCGTTGCGGATAACCTGTACCGGGCGGCAAATACAGCATATCGCCCTGGCCCAGCAATGCTTCCGCCCCCATCTGATCAAGAATCGTGCGGGAGTCAATCTTGGAAGACACCTGAAACGCGATTCGGGTCGGCACGTTAGCTTTAATCAGTCCGGTAATCACATCCACCGACGGGCGCTGGGTCGCTAGAACCAGATGGATGCCGGAGGCGCGCGCCTTCTGTGCCAGACGCGCAATCAGCTCCTCGATTTTTTTGCCTACCACCATCATCAGATCCGCCAGTTCATCGATGAACACGACGATCAGCGGCAATTCATCCAGTGCCTCAGGATCATCCGGCGTCAACGAAAACGGATTGGTCAACGGCTTGTCCGCCTTGATCGCTTCGCGATGCTTCTGATTGAAGCCTGCGATATTGCGCACGCCGAAGTGCGACATCAAGCGGTAACGCTTGTCCATTTCCTGCACACACCAGTTAAGGCCTGAGGCAGCCTGACGCATATCGGTCACCACAGGGCAGAGCAGATGAGGAACGCCTTCATAGACTGATAATTCCAGCATTTTCGGATCGATCAGCAACATGCGCACCTGCTGGGGGGTAGCCTTGTAGAGTATGCTCAGTATCATCGCGTTAATACCCACCGACTTGCCTGAACCCGTAGTACCCGCGACCAGCACATGCGGCATTTTAGCCAGATCAGCTACCACCGGTTTACCGGAAATATCCTTGCCCATCGCAATTGTCAGCATGGAATGCATGTCGGCATACACTTGAGAGCCCAGAATTTCGGACAACTGCACCATCTGCCGTTTGGCATTCGGTAACTCCAGCGCCATGTAACTCTTGCCAGGAATCGTCTCGACCAGCCGGATGCTCACAACCGACAAGGCGCGCGCCAGATCGCGCACCAGATTGGTGATCTGACTGCCCTTCACGCCGACGGCGGGTTCAATTTCATAGCGCGTAATAACAGGCCCGGGAAAAGCGGCCACCACTTTGACTTCAACGCCAAAGTCTTTCAACTTGCGCTCGATCAGCCGCGAGGTAAATTCCAGCGTATCGGCGGAAACCGTCTCGACCTGATGCGTTGCAGGATCCAGCAGATGCAGCGGCGGCAACGGTGAGTCCGGCATGTCGGCGAACAGCGTGATCTGTTTTTCCTCGCTCGCTCGCGCCGATTTGACGACTTCCATCACGGGTTGCTCGATGTATATCGGCTGATGCACTTCTACGCGCTTCTTCTCTACTTCGACCACCGCCCCCCGCTCAGTGGTGGCCTGTGCACCAATACGTTTATCCTGACGCGTCTGCCAGAACTGTCGTCCCCAGTAATAAATGGCTTCCAGTCGCGCGCCCAGCCAGTCCATGAAACGCAGCCAGGACAACCCGCTAAAAATACTGAAACTGCTCGCCATCAGCGCCAGCAACAGCAAGGTTGCACCGGTAAAACCCAGTAGACGCGACAAGGCATCGCCAATCAACATGCCAAACATGCCGCCGGGTGCCAGCGGCAAAGGCGTTGCAAGCGTATGCAGCCGTATCGCTTCGAGCGCACTGCTAGAAAGCAACAACAGGCAAAAACCGATGAAAGACACCCAAAGCGTGCGTTTACAGAAAACGCTATCGGCGCGCAATCTGCGATACCCCGCCCACACCTGCTGCAGCATAAACAAAACCAGCCACCATGCGGAAACCCCCAGCAGGTAGAACAGTAAATCGGACACGTAGGCGCCCAGTACGCCGGTCGGGTTGAGAATTTTCGTGCTAGCCGTGCTGTGTGACCAGGCGGAATCGTCCGGATGGTAGCCGAACAAAGCCACGGCAAAATATACCGCACAGACTGCCAGTAGCAGCCAACGCGATTCGCGCAACAAACCGAGCAAAGTGTTTCCCGGTAAATCGCGACTGCCTTCAGCCATGCGCGCCCCCGACCAGACCTAAACGCTCAGCCACTCGCACCGCTTCCAATCGACCATTCACTTTCAGCGTCTGATATACCGCCGCAACATGAATTTTGACCGTGCCTTCAGCCAGATGGGTATGGGATGCGATTTCCTTATTACTCATGCCCGCGCAAATGTGCTCGAGCACTTCCATCTGACGCGGGGTCAGTCCATAGCCATTGGTGTGCATACTGCGCTTGTCAACGGCCTGTACGCTACGCTGGCGAAAAATCTCCGGCGGCACGTAAATTTCTCCGGACAGCACCCGTTTCAACGCCGCCAGCATCGCATGCGAAGTTGAACTCTTACAGATAAAACCAGATGCGCCATAATCCATTACTTTTTCCATATTTGCTAATGCATCGTCTCCTGACACCACTACCACCGGAATGCGCGGAAAACGCTGATGAAAATAGCTGACCGATCTTGCCCCTTCGCTGCCGGGCATATTTAAATCGAGCAACACCAAATCAAGCTCGGGATGCTGAGCAACCACTTTCAAACATTCCGGAAAGTTGTTAACTTCCAGCAATTCCAGTGTATCTGACAACTGTTGCAACACATAGCGCATGCCATCCCGAAACAGCGCGTGATCGTCCGCCATTAAAATCTTCATACTTTCCCCCCGGATAAGTAGCCCTTCAACGGGCCGTGCCCAATCATAACATCCGGCAAGCCCAAACTGACAACCTGCCCCTGACAGACGGCTAAGACTTTCCTAGCGCCAACAGCAGGCGGATATCCTGCTCCAGCCAGTCTGTGCGCTGTGCAAAAGGGGACAACAGACGTACCCGCCCGTCCGTATCGATCAAAAATGAGCCTGCGCTATGATCGACGTTGTAACCGGTCGCTGTCGCCTGCTTCTGATACATCACGTCAAAGACCTTGGCTACTTGAGCCGTACTGCCTGCATCTCCGAACAAACCGAGGAAAGAGGGGTGAAAAGCCGGCACATATTGCGCAAGCAACGCCTGCGTGTCGCGCTCAGGATCGACGGTAACAAACAACACTTGCACTCTGTCAGCGTCTTTTCCTAAACGCGTCATGACCTGCGATAAGTCCGCCATCGTGGTCGGGCATACATCGGGACAATGCATATAACCAAAAAACAGCACCACCACCTTACCGCGAAAATCGTGCAACGTACGTAATTTTCCGGTGTGATCAGTCAATTTAAAATCCGCACCGGCGTACTTGGCACCCACTTCCGCAGCATGAAATGGCGAGGGCAACTTAGGCTCGCCACAACCTGCGATAAATAACATCAGTAAAAAAACGAACCCGTTACGCAGCAACATGGCAACTCCCCGCCCAGCCGTTCACATAAAAGGTGTAACCGACCTTGGTCAGACCATACATCCCAATTCCCACCACCAGCAACCCTGCGACACGTCGTACTTTGGGTGACTGCACCCAGCCCCGCATGTTTTCCCAGAACAAACCAATCGCCAGCAAGTTCGGCAAGGTGCCAAGGCCAAAGGCCAGCATGACCAGCGCACCGGTTGACGCCTGACCACTGGCCAGCGCTGTGATCAGCACACTGTACACCAGACCGCAAGGCAGCCACCCCCAAAGCGTGCCAAGCAAAAAAGCACGCAGCGGCGTCGAGACAGGAAACAGGCCGCGCGTCAAAGGCTGGATGCGTTGCCACAGCAGCTTCCCTAAGGTTTCTATACGGCGCACCGCCCCCCAAAGACCGGCCAGATACAGCCCGAGCGCAATCAACATCAAACTGGATAAGGCGAACAGCAAATGCTGTACCGGCACCACATCGCGCAACAGCAAACCCGCCTGCCCCACAGCACCGGCCAGCAAACCTGCCAGCGTGTAGCTGGTCACCCGCCCGCCGCTGTAGGCCAGATGAAAGGGCCAGCGCGCACCGCCCGCGGGCAATTGCGTTGTCAGGATACCCACCAAACTGCCGCACATTCCAAGACAGTGCACGCCGCCCAGCAAACCTACGAAAAACACCGCAATGATGCTAAATTCAGTCATAAGATATAGTGGATAGTGGATAGTGGATAGTGGATAGTGGATAGTGGATAGTGGATAGTGGCAGAGTTTAATGCTTTAACAGCGTCATATCCAAAAACCTCACCACCTCCGAAGCATCCGGGGCGTTCTGATGATGCGGCACCACACCCAGCAACGGCCCTTTAATCCGCTCAGTCAAGGCCTCTATATTTTCGTTCAGCATACGCATCTCTCCATCCACGCAATTGGCCACCCAGCCCGCCAGTTTCAGTCCGCACCGGGTAATCGCATCAGCCGTTAATAGTGCATGATTAAGGCAACCGAGCCGCATTCCAACTACCAGTATGATAGGGAGTTTCAACTGCCGCGCCAGATCTGCGCTATCCTGCCCCTCGTTCAACGGCACGCGAAAACCACCCGCCCCCTCGACAACGACCACATCCGCCTGACTCTCAAGCTCGCTGTACGACTGAAGTATCCGCTCCAGACTGATCCTTACCCCGACAAACTTTGCTGCCAGATGAGGTGCGACGGCGCGCTCAAAACTGTACGGATTGATCTGACCGCGACTTGCCAGCACGTTGCTAGCGGCAAGCAAGGCTCTGACATCTTCGTTCATGCCGCCATCATCGCACCCTGCCGCAACCGGCTTCATCCCCACGACACTCAATCCTTGTCGGGCAAACCCGTGCAACAGTGCGCAGCTAATCAGCGTCTTACCCACACCGGTGTCTGTTCCCGTCACAAAAAAGTTCATGGCAACCTCATTTTATTTTGAAAGATGTCTTAATAATGGCGGCGCCATCACGATTCACACGCGGCGCAGGTTTCCATGCATGGCCATAGACCACTTCATAGGTCGCAGGCAATTTGCCGTCACGCCTAAGTTTCTCATAGTTTTCCAGCAATCGCGCCCACGCCGCTTTCCCCATCAGCCCCTGCCCGCGTCCTGCCGTCGTATTATGCGCACCGATCGCTTTGAGATCCTGCAACACACCCCGCACATCCTCATAGGTCAGCGTCAGATATTCCATATCCATCACCGGCTCAGCGAATCCCGCCTGCACCAGCATATCGCCGATGTCATGCATATCGGCAAAACGATTCAGATGACTGCGTTCGTCCACCCCTTTGAACGCCTGCCGCAATTCTTTCAGTGTATCAGGGCCCAGCGTGCTGAACATCAGCAAGCCCTCGGTTTTTAACACCCGATGCAATTCGACGAAGGTGGCCGGTAAATCATTGCACCACTGCACAGCAAGATTCGACCAGACCATATCCAGACTATTCGCTGCCAGCGGCAAGGCTTCCACATCGGCACACACCGGCAACTGACGGCAGCCGCCGAATAATTTTTGCCACCAGCTTGAACGGCTTTTCGAGGTCTGCAACATGCCGATGGCGATATCCAGCGAGATCACCTGCGCGGCGGGGTATTTTTCCGCCAGCTGACGCCCGCCCCAGCCTGTGCCACTGCCCGCGTCAAGCAGACGCGCTGGCTGCAATTTGATGTATTCAAGGCGTTCGAGCATGCGCATACACACTTCGCGCTGCAACACGGCGCTTGCGTCATACCCCTCTGCCGCACGGGAAAAAGCCTGGCGCATCGCTTTTTTATCGATTACAAATTCATTCATGCAAGAAGTCCGCCACCTGTTTTACAAATTCTTCGGGATGCGACAAAAATGGAACATGGGCCGCACCTTCTACCGTCACCAGTCGCGCCTGCGGCAATTTCGCCGCCATAAACTGCATCGCAGCCAGCGGCGTGAGCGTGTCGCAACTACCTGCGATCAGCAACGCAGACTGTTTTATTTTTACCAACACATCGCGTAAATCACTGTCGCGCAAAATTTCCAGCCCCGCCTGCAACGAGACGAAATCCGGCTCATCGCGCAAAGCCTGACTACGCCGCAAAATGGCCAGCAACTCGCGCTCGCGCTCCCCGCCGCGCACTTGCAGCCCGAGAAACCGGCGCAACGTCTGCGCACTATCCTGCCGCAATGCGTCAGAAAAGGCTGCCAACGTATCGTTCTCCATCGCACAGGGCCAGTCAGCTTTCTGTGTAAAGCAGGGCGTCGCGGCAACCAGCACCAGTCGCTGTACCTGTTCCGGATAACGCATCGCCCAGCGCAGCGCGACCTGTCCGCCCAGCGACCAGCCGCAAAGGCTTAGCGGTTCCGTGAATTGTGCGGATAATTGATCGACAATACGATCCAAGGAGAAGCGAGAAGGGGGAAGGGGGAAGGGCAAAACCGCCGCTCCGAACTCTTCTCCCTTAAGCACCAAAGATGCGTCCCCTTCTCCCTTTAGCGCCGAAGGCGCGCTCCCCTCAATCCTCGATCCTCGATCCTCGATCCTGCTGTATCCGTGCCCGGGCAGATCCACCGCCATCACCTTAAAATGCGTCGCTAATTGCGGTAAAACATCGCCCCACATTCCGCTGTGGGCACCCCAGCCGTGAATGAACAACAACGGCGCACCCGAGACACCGTGACGATCAACGTGCAAGCTCATGCAAGGCCTCCAGCAATCGACTGACATCGTCTTCCGTGTGAGCAGCAGACAAAGTGATGCGCAGACGTGCCGTGCCCGCGGGCACGGTCGGCGGACGGATCGCCGCCACCCATATCCCGCGCGCGCGTAATGCCATGCTCAGCGCCAGTGCCGCCTGATTATCGCCTACCAGCAGCGGCTGGATCGCCGTATCGGAGGGCATCAACTGCCAGGGCAATCCGTGCAAACCCGTGCGCAGCTGCGCAATCAGCTGATGCAAGTGCGCGCGCCGTCGATCTTCTTCCGCGATCAGCTGCAAACTTTGTCGCAGTGCGCAGGCTAGAGCCGGCGGCGAGGCCGTGGTGTAAACATAGCTGTGCGCATTGTTGATCAGCGTATCAATCACCGCCTGTTCTGCGGCGACAAAGGCACCGGATACACCAGCCGCTTTACCCAGCGTCGCCATGTAGATGATGCGCGGTGAACTGAGGCCAAAATGCGACAGGGAACCGCGCCCCTGATGACCCAGCACGCCAAAGCCGTGTGCATCATCAACCAATAGCCAGGCGTCATGCGCCACGCACAGCGCCAGCAACTCGGGCAAGGGCGCCATGTCGCCGTCCATACTAAATACCGCATCAACGCAAATGAGTTTTCGTCCGCGCCCCGTCTGTGCCAGCAGGACGGCTAACTGCGCCATGTCGTTGTGACGATAACGCTGCACCGTCGCGCGCGAGAGCAGCATCGCATCATTGAGCGAAGCGTGATTGAGTTTGTCGGCAAATACCGTATCGCCGCGACCTACCAAGCCCTGCACCACCCCCAGATTCGCCATGTAACCCGTGGAAAAGAGCAAAGCGGCAGGCTTACCGGCGAAGGCGGCCAGCTCGCATTCCAGCTGTTCATGCGGCGTAAAATGACCGCAAACCAGATGCGCGGCACCCGCCCCGACACCATACTCCGCCGCCCCCTGCTGCAGTGCGGAGATAATGTCCGGATGGTTCGCAAGTCCCAAATAATCGTTGCTGCTAAACGATAAATACGGCTTTCCCTCCACGACCAATTCAGGCGTTTGCGGACTCGATACCGTACGCCGCTGGCGCAGCAAGCCCCGCGCGCATCGCTCGTCGAGTTCTAGTTGAAGTTCAGTGAAAGGCAACGGTTTTAATGTTTATCCGCAAACGGATACATGCCGAGTTTGTCCATCAACGCGCGATCGCGCTCGACCTCCGGATTGCCGGTAGTCAATAGCTGTTCGCCATAAAAAATTGAATTGGCGCCTGCCAGAAAACACAAGGCCTGAATTGCATCCGACATCGCTTGCCGTCCGGCAGATAATCGCACGCGCGCAGTCGGCATGGTGATGCGCGCAACCGCAATGGTGCGCACAAAATCCAACGGATCGAGTTCGGCGGCATCGGCCAGCGGCGTACCCTCGACCTTGACCAGATTATTGATCGGCACGCTTTCAGGATAAGGGTTCAGGTTCGCCAGCTGCGCGACCAGTCCTGCGCGTTCGGTCAGACTCTCCCCCATCCCGACGATGCCGCCGCTGCACACATGCATCCCTGCCCGGCGCACACGCTCCAGCGTATCCAGCCGGTCCTGATAGTCTCGCGTGCTGATGATGTCGCCGTAAAATTCAGGCGAGGTATCCAAATTGTGGTTGTAGTAATCCAAACCGGCCGCTCGCAACTGCTCGGTCTGCGCATCATTCAACATACCCAACGTTGCGCAGGTCTCCATCCCGAGCCCCCGCACCGCCTGAACCATATCGACCACGCTCAACATGTCGGCCTCTGACGGTTCGCGCCAGGCAGCCCCCATGCAGAACCGGTCGGCGCCCGCCGCTTGCGCGGCTTTTGCTGCCTCAATTACCGCATCTAACGCCAGCATCTTGCGGTCTTCCACGCCCGTCGAATGAAACGCCGACTGAGGACAATAGCCGCAGTCCTCCGAGCAACCGCCCGTTTTAATCGACAGCAAGGTGGAGAGCTGCACCTGATTCGGATCGAAATGTTCGCGGTGTACCTGCTGAGCGCGGTAGAGCAAGTCGGCAAACGGCAGCGCGAACAGCGATTCAACCGCCTCGACGCTCCAGCGTTCAGGCGTTGCGGTTCTTTTAACGGGATGGTGAAAGGCGATGGTCTGAGTATTCATAGAGTATGATGCGCATGTAGAGTAGCAGCTGCGTATCATCCAAGAAAGGTGCACGCCTTGTCAATTTTAAACACGCTCAAACTAAACAGCCGCTTAAAATTTGATCAGATCTTGCCTGCTCAACCCTGCGTATTGTGCGGCACAATGAGCCATGCGGGACTTTGGTGCACAGCGTGCGATTATGAGATGCCCTATTTTGACGCACCCCATTGCCCGGTTTGTGCGCGTAACACACCGGACGGTTCACTGTGCGGTCACTGCCTGACCCATCCGCCCGCTTTTCATCACACGCTTGCCGTCTTTTCCTATCAATTTCCGATCGACCAACTGATTCAATCACTGAAATATCATAGCCAACTCCCACTGGCACCCATGCTTGCCAAAAAGCTGCTCGACCGAATAGACGAAATACCCGACTTAGTCATCCCAATGCCACTGCATCCTGTCAAACTTAAAGATCGCGGTTTTAATCAGGCAAGCCTCATCGCAACTCCAATTGCACGAAAGCTTGGCGTTCCTTTGAATGAGACTGCCTGCCATCGGCTACGCAACACCCCCTCGCAAACCTCGCTCCCCTGGTGTGAACGCGAACGCAATGTGCGTGACGCATTTGACTGTACGCTCGACTTATCCGGCAAACACATTGCGCTGGTGGACGATGTTCTCACTAGCGGCGCCAGCATGAACGAACTGGCACGGGCCGTGCAAAAATGGGGCGCAAACAAAATCAGTGTCTGGGTTGCAGCCCGAGCGACATCAAATTTGCGCTGACATACAAAATCCAGCAATAAGATACTTATTAGGGATTTCCCTATTTTGTGCGAGAATTGCTACGCTATATTTAACATTGCGCGGGCAATTTCATGGACACGAAGGAATCCGATGTCAAAATTCAGCATCAATTTGCATGAAGCCGTCTACTCGCTGTCCAACGCGCTTGATCTGGTGGGGGTCACACACATTCATCATGGCAAGCATGTCGCCTACATGGCGACTGAGTGCGGGAAAAAGCT
Source organism: Gallionella capsiferriformans ES-2 (assembly GCF_000145255.1). Classification (NCBI taxonomy): domain Bacteria; kingdom Pseudomonadati; phylum Pseudomonadota; class Betaproteobacteria; order Nitrosomonadales; family Gallionellaceae; genus Gallionella; species Gallionella capsiferriformans. The sequence continues at coordinate 294,092 of NC_014394.1, read as the reverse complement.
GGGCTGGCAAGGGGCTCGTATGGATGACCTGTTTCAGGCCGCCATTTTGCATGACAGCGGCGTGTCCAAGACGGTGATACACCAGCGGCTTGCGCAATTTGAATGGGAAGATGAAATTGATCATTGCAAATCCGGCGCAAAACTGCTCTCCACTTGCCCGCTGCTGGCCAAATTAGCCCCCATCGTTCGCCACCACCACACGCACTGGTCAGAACTGAAAGATCTCGACCTCCCCATGGAAGTCAAACTTTCCGCCAACTGCATTTATATGGTTGATCGCGTGGATGTCCTGGCGCTGGGATTTTTAGTCGATCAATCCAACCTGCTGCTGGGGCGAGAGGAAATTCGCCAGAAGATATTCACTAAACGCGGAGAGTGGTTTTGCCCCGAGCTTGTCGATGCCTTCATGGAAATATCGCGATCAGAGGCATTTTGGCTGCTGCTGGAAAACGAACAAGTCAACGGCTATGTCTCCGTGTGGCTCGCAGAAACCCAATCACGTGAAATGGACTTTGAAGAACTGCGCAGCATCGTGTCTATCTTCTCTTATATCGTAGATGCCAAGAGTTCCTTTACGAAGGAGCATTCTGACGGCGTTGCCAGACTGGCAAGATACTTAGGCGGCCTGTTCAACCTGTCAAATGAAACCTGTGAAATGCTCGAACTGGCAGGTTTGCTGCATGACATCGGCAAACTCAGGCAGCCGGATGAACTGCTGGACAAAGCTGGCAAACTGACCGATGAAGAATATGCGCATATTCAAAGGCACAGCTTTGACACCTATATCATTCTCAAAGATATCCGCGGTCTTGAAAAAATTACCGCATGGGCTGCTCAACACCACGAACGCGTGGATGGATCAGGCTACCCTTACCACCTGGGTGACAGCGGAATTTCACTCGAAGCACGCATCGTTGCGGTCGCCGATGTTTTTCAGGCACTCGCGCAAAAACGCCCCTACCGAGATCCGCTGAACCCTGATGCGATCATGGAGATACTCAACGAGATGGTCGATGATAAGAAACTTGATCGCAGCGTTGTGATCTGCGTAGACCAGCACCTGCAAGACTGCTGGCTCGCCGCAGTCGGAGGCGACAAAGTGCCAAAATTCGACACGATTGCTTAAAGCGACTTAATTTTTTGCTGCACAAAGGCTTGCAACTCAGCGCTCAATGTTTTGCTGGACAGGGCACGCAGGAAAGCCTCTTTCGCCTCGTCATTTTTGCCCAGCGCCTGCAATGAAATCCCGCACCCCATCAGCCAGACACCCGAATTAGGCGATGCCTTGAGTGCCACCTGATAATGCTCCACCGCCTCTTTGTGCCGTGCACGGCGCTGCAACAGTGCTGCATAAAAGGCTTGGTAATCAGCCTGTTGTACCGCATACGGCAACGTTAAGGCTAGCGTCGCAATCGCCTGATCCAGTTCGCCCCGCTGCACCTGCAAGCGCGCCAGCAACATAGCATACCCGCTGTTAGCGGGCCTGATTTTCAGTCCTTCCTGCAGCACCTGCTCCGCACCCGTGTTGCGCTTACTCTCCAACAACAAGCTGACCAGCGAATGTCGCGCCGCATCGAACCCCGCATCCATGCGCAAGACGGCCTCCAACCCCGCCTGGGCTTCGATGCTTCTGCCCTGTTGCATATAAACGGTGGCCTTGTGAAATTCGGCTTCGGCCTGCTGCCTTAAGCTGACTTGCTTGACCGCCCCCGGCAGGTTAGCATCGGGCACGGCAGGGGCCACTGCTTTGAGAGCAGGCGGCGCGGCAGCCCGTTTTGCCAGGGGCATCGTTTTAACCTGCGGTGCGGCTTGTTTTTCCGGCTGAACTTTAGGCACCATAACAGCCTGCTTTATCGGCTGAACTTTAGGCGCCACAACAGCCTGCTTTTCCGGCAAAATTGCTGCCGGCTTAATTGCTGATATTGCAGGGATAACCGGTGCAACCGGTAGCACTTTAGCCACAACAGGCTGTTTTGTAATTAAAGACGGCCCATTGACGCCCCGCCAGAGCAAGGCCGCAAGAATCACGAGTAATCCCGCTAACAAAACAAATTGAACCCTCCGGTATTTGTTACTGGCATGAACCGTGCGCAACTGTCCGGTCGCAACAGTCACCCCCCGCTGCTCCAAACCATTGAGCATCTGATTAATGACGCTCATCTGAGCAAGACCAGTCCACTTACCACAACCAGCAATACAGCAATGACGGCCCCCGCTTTTAATCCCAGCGCAAACCAGTCGCGCCGTGACTCGGGCGTATCGGCCGCTGCCACCCCGATGTGCCTGGCACTCACATGCTGCTGGCCCTCGCCATAGGCCAGCATCAGGGCTTTATGCGCAATGATATTCACCAGCCTCGGCGTCCCCTTGGTGACACGGTGCAATTTAGCAATAGCCGCCATATCAAACAAAGTGTCGCCGGCAAATCCCGCCACCCGCACCCGATGCCGCACATATCGATCCAACTCATCAGGCAGCAAACCGCGCAATTCATACTGAAAACTGATGCGCTGACGCAACTGACGGATTGAATATTGCGCGAGATGGGCATTCAATTCCGGCTGACCGAACAGCACCACTTGCAGCAGTTTGCGCTTTTCTGTTTCCAGATTAGTCAGCAGGCGCAGCACTTCGAGGGTAGGCAGGGGCAGCGCCTGCGCCTCATCCAGACACACCAGCGCACGCTGGCCGTAACGCGCGCAATCGAGCAGCGCATTGGTCAAGCCCTTCATCAGCTGATGCTGATCGCTATCCTTGTCGAGCGGCACACGAAATTCATCGGCTAACGCCAGCAGCAGGCTTCTGGGTTCCAGATAGGGATTCGGAATGTAGGCGGTAATGAAATTCTGCCCGGCGACTGCGCTTGCCGCCTGATCCTGAGTGCCGATCGGCGTAGTGGATTGCATCCCCTCGTTGAGGGTAGCCAAAAACTTGCGGCACAGCATGGTCTTGCCATTGCCCACCTCACCCGTGATCTTGATAAACCCCTCGCCGTTGTGCGCCGCCACCAGCAAGGTATTGAGGGCCTCCTGATAACTGGAACAGGCGAAAAAAAAGCTGGTGTCAGGCGTCAGACCAAAAGGCGCCTCATGCAAACCGAAGTGCTTTAAATACATAGGAGCGCTACAGACAGTAAACCGTTCAAAACCCTCATTTGGTTTTGCGGCTCAGATTTTCGACGCGATCTCGACTGCGCGCAATATCATCCGACCAGTCACGGTCTGAATCAACCACGGTAGGCTTAAGCAAAATGACCAGCTCGCGCTTGCTCGACACTTTGCTGGTTTGGCCGAATATCGATTTGGAAAGTCCCGGCAGACCCGACTCGCCATTCGTCGAGTCCTGACGCATCAAACCGCCAATCGCGACGATCTGCCCATCGCGTGCGCGCACGATACTGTCCGTCTCAGAAATCGAGCTGGAAGCCATCGGCAGGGTATAAGTCCCTGTCGTCGCGCCCAGATTCAACACCTTATTCACCGTGGTCACCGAACTGATGGACGGGTGCACATGTAAAATAATCTCGTTGTTTTCATCGATTTTTGGCGTTACATCCAGCACAATCCCTGAGAAAAACGGCTGCGTTTTAATCGTAGGCGCGGTTCCTGCCACATTGACAGTGGCCTGTGACCCTCCGGAAATTTCTGTGACAAAAAACTCATCGGTGCCGACTTTCAACACCGCTTTCTGGTTGTTTAACGTCGAGATGCGGGGACTGGACAGCACATGCACATCGCCTTGTGACTCCAAAAAATTGAGCAACAAGGCAAAGCTGCTGGTCTGGAAAGCCAGACCAAACAAAGACCCTGTGCCAGCCGCATTAGGCAGCAGGCTCGCACCCGGCAATGCGCTAAGTGCCGCACTTGAAATATCCGTCGCGCCCACACCTGCCGTTGCCGGATTCAACACACTGCCAGCACCGCCGACACCAACGGATGAAAAGCTGTTTAAACCATTTTTAAATGCGCCCCAATTCACACCCGACTGAAAACTATCGTTGAGCTGCACATCGATGATTTTCGCTTCAAGTATCACCTGCCGTTCAACGGAGATCTGCGATGCCTTTAAAAACGCGGTGACATTTCTAATTTCATCGGGCAAAGCTCGGATGACAATCACACCGGACATCGGGCTGACCGACAGGCTGCGATCTGCAGGCAGGCGCGCACCTTTACCGTCAGATGCATCCTTGCCACCCAAAATGAGCCTGAGTGCCTGCGCCAGTTCCTCCCAGAAATCCGATTTACTCTTCATGGAAACTTTGCTGGTATCTGTACTGGCCGCCCCATATTGATACTGGGACGATGACTGACCGACATTCGCATTGGCCTGCGCTTGCGCGCTGGCATTACCGACATTATCTGAAACAGAACTGGATTTCACCCGCAATGAGGATGACCCTTCGCGCAATCCGGTCAGGTAATTCACCTGAAAAATACGCGTCTGCAAAGTCAGCGGCTGCACAAAAATACGCGTGCCATCGAGCTTATAGTCATAACCGTACATTTCCTTGACCGCTTCGAGCGCATCGAACACGGTGACATCTTTCAAGTTCAGTGAAATATTGCCTGTCACATCAGGATGCACCAGCATGCTGTAGCGCGTTCCAGATACGATCGCCATAAATACCTGACTCGCGGGGGTATTATTAACGGACAGATCAAACTTAGTCTCCAAGGGCTTGCTATCGGTCTTAAGCATCGCGGCATCCAACTGCGGCAACAACGCCTCATTAACGGCGTCGTCCTTGCTCGGTTGCACGGCTTGATTCATTTCCTGCCGAATTGAATCCACTGTCTGATTGTGGCTCTTATTGGCCGCACAGCCGCTTAACAGCAAAAAACCTACGAAAAACACCCCGATTTTCTTCATTTTTTATCCCCGTTTGAGACCTTCTTGTCGGTCTGCACTGGTGGCGCATCATTTTTGGTCTTGCTTATCGTCACATCGGGAAACAACATCAGCACTTGCTTCCCCTTACTCGTTTTTAATACCACATTCATCGCGTTCACTTCGATGAGCCTAGCCTCCCCCACGCGCCCACCGATTTCAACGGTTTGACCGTCAATGATCGCAGCGCGCCGATTTTTGGCAATGAGGATGGACTGCAGACCGGGTTCCAGTTTTGTCTCTACGCGCACCGACTCGTCAACGGGCGTCGAGACGCTGACAGGCGGACGGGTCGGGTCGGCGAGTTCTTCGGCAACCGACGCAAAAGATAAACCAATGAACAACAGCCCCAATAAGTAAGCCGTCCAATTTCTCCATTCGAGGCCAACGAGAAACGACTCGCACCCCGCGACCAACTGTGCGCGACTCATACCGTCAACCATGTTTTATCCAGACTCAGCGTATAAACGGTCAAAGTCAGCAGCGAATCCGGATGTTTGGCAACGGACAAACTCACTTCACCCCAAAACATCTGAATCGGCATGGTTTCCAGCGCCGTCAAATAGCGCAGCAAATCCAGATAGTCACCGCGCACAGTAATCTGCACACCGTGCTTATAGACGGGAGGCGCTGCTGTTTTAGCATCTGTTTTTTGCTCAAGCAACAAGCTCAGCGGCAGAGTCTTCAATTCGACCAACTGTAATTTATCGTTGCGACTCAACACCTGCTCGAGCAACGCTGCCATCTTGGCGGGATCAACCAGTCTCGCGCTGCGCTCTTTAAGAAAATTTTCATTTTCCTGAAGTTGCGCCTTCAACTCGCTGATACGAACGCGCAATGGAGAGTGTTGAATATCTTGCTTGGCTTGCAAAATAGCCTTTATGGCTTGCTGCAAATTGTTCGTCTCCTGTTCCTGCTGCGCCATCTGCTGCGAAATGGTTTTTTGCCTGACCAACAGAGGATCAAGCATAAGCGCGTTCAATAGCAAAATCAGCAAGCCTACCGCGACTGAAAAAATCATGGCACGCTCACGCGTCGACATTGCGTCAACCTTGGTGCGCGTCAACTCCCAATATTTTTTCATAGTTGACTATCCGGCGCGGTAAACAGGGTAAATTCCAAATACTTGGCCTCTTTGGCCGGTTGCATTTGCAAGTTTGAAAAACTTTTGCCATGCATGATGCTTTCATGACTGAGCTTTTGAATATAGGCCGGCACCGATTCCGGCGCGAGCGTGCCGCCGCTCAAGGTAATTTCAGCCGAGTTCACCTTAAAACCTGTCAGCCAGAGTCCGGGCACCACCTGCCTTGAAAAGGCACGCATATACTCCGAAAAACCGCTGGTATTGCTCACCTGACCTTCACGCAGTGTGTCCGTCAGCGACCTCGCCTCTTCGGCCTTTTTTTCCAGCTGCTGTAATTCACTCTGGAGTAATTCATTGGTTTTCTGAGGAGAAAATCCGGCAGAATAACCGGCTAATGCGCTCTGTTCGACATTGAGCCTCGCCAAAACCTGCGCGGCCTGCTTGTCCAACTCACGAACCTGATACAGAGCATAACCGTACAAAATCAACGCACCTACAAAAATGACCGCTAATCCCTGCAACATGGTTACCAGTGAGAAATGCGTTTCCTGCTTGAGAAAATCAGGATTGAATAGATTGATCTGCTGGCTCATCAGGCGCGCCTCTCCTGGCGCAAAGCCGCACCCAACGTTGGCAGCACCATCGCGGCAAACTCACTGTCAGCCATCGCGGGCACTGCGCTGATATCCAGCACTTGCGACAGATCAACGCCTTCTACCGCCATGCCCACCGTTGAAACCAAATAATCCAACAGCCCCGAATCTTCCGGTGCACTCAGCAACACACGACTTAGCGATAAATGGTTGAACTGCCGATCGAAGTAATCGAGTGAACGCTGCAACTCCAACTCGACCCGGTCACGATATTGTTCGCGCAGCGCTTCATTTGCATCACGCAACTGAGGCAGCGTGATCTCGATGCGACGGGACAAATACAGCTCGCCATCCGCGGTAAAGGTCAGCAAACCTCCCAGCTCGTCGAACGCCAGCAGCGCCAGCGCACGATCAGATTGCTCAAACAAACGAGCCACATTGCGCTGTGCAGTTTCCGGAATCTCAATAATGCTCAGCGCAAGCTTTGCCTGCTCAAACAAGGCCATACGGGTTTTAATTGTTTCATTGGGCACTGCAATGGCAAACAGGGATTGATTATGTTCAGGCCGGTTTTTGTTGACAGGGATGCGCAATACATCCACCGCAGCATCATCAACCGAGTAGGCCAGACTATCCTTAATTTTCCAGCGCATCGCCGTTTTTAGCTCATTGTCAGGCACATTAGGCGCCTCCATCAACATGATCTGGTACTCGCCGGCGGCAAGCAAGGTCGTACAAGCCTCATTCCCCAGATCCGATTCTCGCCTCAGTCGTTCCAGATACGCCACAGTAACGGCGGAATTTTCATGGTATTCACAACGCAACACACGCGGAATTTCGGCATCGAATGACAACTGAATCAGGAATACGCCGTGCGACGTCAGACCGACCGCCAGCCAGCCAGCATCGCGCGGCTTGGCTTTGAGGAACGAAGTGATGGACGGAATCTTCATAAGTACGCGAAGTTAATTTAGCAAGTGCCTGTTGTCAATGATTATCCGCATATATTCTCCATTACCGGCCTCATTATCCTCAACGCCCGCGCCTTCCCCGATAAATGAACACCGGATTCCCGCCATATACGCCAAATGTCGCCCGCGCACGACCCGGCAGCGGAAGATAAGCCGGAGAGGCAAGATCAATATCAACGCTGCCATTCCCCCCCATTCCCGGGGCTGACAGTCCGACCACACCTTGACCATTGCTGATCACGGGATTGGTCAGCGTAGTTTTAGCCGCATTGAGATTAAGCTGATAATTGCTAAGCGCGAGGGTCAACGCCGTAATATGATCATCCACGCTGGTCACATAGGCGGTGCCGTCCCAATACTCAATGAAAACCGGCAGTGACAAGGCGAGCAACTCCGACCCATACGCATTGACAATACGACTCCGACCATAGCGAAATGCCGCCTGACCAAGCAGCGCATGATCATTACCCGCCACAGCATCCGTATCCAGATCATAACAGTCAGCCACAGCAGGATTATTGCAGACAGTACCGATATCGGACTCTACTGCCGCCCCATCGCTGTCGAGCGGCGCAATGCCAATATCGACCGCATCGTATACGCCATCGGCCGACGCCCCGCGGCTAATCGTAAACGGCACGGTAATTTCGGCCTGCGCCTGAGATCCTGCCCCGCCCGGCTGTGAAAAACAAGGAGTCGTTCCACAGCTCACCACCGGCATACCGGCATTGCTGATGCGCGACGTCAGATAGCTTGGCGTCGTCAAATCAATCGCCGCGAGATTTAGATTGGCAAAAATAGTCGGGTCGAGTTTTGCATAGTTGTTCGCCGCCGTTGTCGAGTTCTGATAGTTCTGCGAGGGCACGCCGTGCAGACTCGTCGGCACCAGAATAAACGAGGCATCCATCTGTTCACCCATGTAGGTATAGGCAGGGCACGGCGTCACCTCGTCCGAGATCAGTAAGCCTGCATCGCAAATATCGGTGCGATTGTCCAGCAGCGGATTTTGCAGCGCAAATTTCGCCAGTGTAAAGCGCCCGATATTTCCGGACGTCGTGCCGACCACCTCACCCACGCCCAAATAATCGGAGTCGCCCACGTGCGGCGTCACCGTAATGACCCCAACCTCATCCCAGGCGAAATTATTTCCCACCGCCACCCCGCCGGTAAACGCGCCGAAAGTCGGAAATTGCACACCCGTCATATCGCAAGCTGTCACACTGGCCGGATCGGCACAGGTAATCGCGATATTGTGGCCGCCTGCCGGCGACACCAGCGCGTTCGAGAGTTTCACGTGTTCGGGCGTCACTTCATGCCCGTAATTGGGCGTAGCCCCCCCTTGAGCATTGACCGCAGTCACTCTGACCGAGAAGGCTTCGCCGGATTTGACGAACCCCGCACCCGTTGCATCGGCCGCACCCGGATTGGCAAAATTGTCACGCACGCGCTTGATATTGGACAGCACAAAGCCCGCCGGCTTGACCACAAACGGGATACTTTCGCTGATGATGCTGGACGGGGTATAACGCAAATACAGCGTAATGCGGCCGACATCCGGATAGTTCAGCGTAAAAGGCGCCAGTGAATTGGCGTTGAAATTCAATGAGACGGCTTTATATGTGTTCGCCGTTGCCGGATCCGAACCATTCTGCAACCCGGTTGATAATACCGTACTGGAGGTCACTGCCGTACCTGCGGCATTGTAGGCATTGATAGTTACTGCAGGACTCTGACAGGTTGTAGGGTCCAGACATTCAAAGGCGATGTCCACGCTTTTAGCGACATTGTTAAACGCGTTGCCACAACTCGCGCTGGTCGCCTTCAGGTAATAAACTGGCGACGTCGCGCCTGCCACCTGATCCATATTGCTCACTGCGATACCCGCTGCATTAGCGACGGTAAAACCGCCGCCTGCGAATAGAATGGTATTCGACAATTCGGCAGCCATCGTATTGGCCGTCAAGGACGCTCCCGTCGCATTATCCGACACACCGAGGGTGATGCTGCCAGAACTCGTATGCATCAACCCCAGCGTCGCCGACGTCTCTCCCGCAGCATAAGTGTAAGTCGCCCGCCCGTCATTGCCCGTACCATTTGAGAGACTCCCCGTACCGGACACGATACTCCAGTCGCCCTTGCCGCTCGAGGTGGAGAGTTTAATGGCGCCGCCGCCCCCCGTCGGCGCGCCGTGTGCCGCCGTATGCGGCGTAATCGTCACATTGGAAAGCGTGCAGGTCGAGCCAATGTTAGCGGCAGAAATCGCGACGTGATCCACACCGGTCGCCGCATAATCGACCCGCACCTGTATGAAATCGACCGATACAGAGCGGTTCGTATTGGATTTGGTACTGGTATTTTTTGCCGCGAACGCAACGCCGAAAGTCGACAGCTTAAAATCGCTATCGGTCCAGGTCGTCCCCCACAGACTCGTCATGCCGCCATGCATTTCTGCCACATCGGCCTTCGTGTAATTAGTGGTGGTCGCACCGTTCAATGTTGTACTGAGGGTACCGGCCTTGACCAGATAGACAAAGGCGTCGCGTATCGTGCCGCCATCGGTCTTGCGGGTTACATACACGGTAATGCCGCTGATCGCGGCCCCTACCGGAATCGCCGCAAAATCAAATCCGGTACATTTCAGATAGTTAGTCGTGGTGTTTTTCACGACATTCCCGGCGATGGAATGCACGGTATCGGCGGCCTGCGCATTCCCCGGATTCGTCCACGCCCTTGTCCCGACCCCGGTCAAATTGGTGCAAGACGTCGGACTGGATATCACAAACCCCGCACCGGCCTTGGTCACACAGGGATTGCTGCCCGTGACGGTAAAGCCGTGCGGACAGGCCACACCGGTGCCAGCCAGGTTGTAATAAGTTTTGTTGAGTGGCGAAATCGGCACGGCTGGCGAGGTATAGGTGACGGTATTGCCAGTGGCCGATGCGCTCAGCACCCCCACGGTGGAGGTCGCCGTCACGGTCAGACTCGAGTTTGCCCCCTGCGTCCACGCATTTGTCGCGGACTTTTGTTTAATGGATTTGAGACTAACGCTGCCATTATTGGTCACTTTTGCAGTTTTACTGCTGAAATCGGCAGCAGACACACCGGCATTGATCACACCGGTGGCACCGATCACCGTGCTGTCGGCATAAATACGCAGGAAAGTCGTGTTCGCCGCATCGATCGTTGAATTGATCGTCCCGTTGATAGTCAACACCGAAGCCGCCACGGTCTTTCCCGCATCATTACGTCCGGCATATAGACGCGATGATCCGGAAAAATTCAGCACAGCCCCTGCGGCAATTTGCGGTGCGCTGCCTGAGGTATATAGCCGGGTGCCTGAATAGGTGCCGCTGCCGGAAATCACCGCTGCAGCGCCGGTGACATCCATGTTGCCATCTCCCGAAATCGTGCCGTTGTTAGTCAATGCGCCGGTGAGCGTCAGCGTATTTCCGGCGTCAGCCAGTATCGCACCCGCATTCACCGTCAGCGATGAGGAGGTATAACGCGCGTCCAAAGTAACCGTAAAGGGGGCCGCCAACACGATTGTATCGGTACTCGCTGGCACTTTCCCACAGTTCCAGGTCCCGGAGCTGCCCCAGCGTCCATTCGCACGACTGGTACACGTGGCGGCCTGAACCACCGTCGAGAACATCAACCCTGCCAGTATCCACAACACCCGTTTATTCAAGTGATTCATTTTTACTCCGCTATTGCACAAGCTTAGCCGTGGCGACCTGCTCCACGTAATTCACATCACCCGGTGCGCCCGCTGTTTTGGCAACCGACGAAACCGCATAGACCCAAAGCGTGGCAGTCCCCTCAACATACGAAGCTGCCGAGCAACTCACCGTCACCGCGAACGGCGCGAGCAGGTTATCTGTAAAGGATACCGCCGTCATCGCAGGACATCCGGCAGTCCAGGCAACTGAGGACAGCGCAACATGGTAGGCCGCCACCTCGATCCCGGCCAGCGCCGCCTGATAACCGCGCGCTGCCATGGCATCCACGGCCTGACTTTGATTCTGCGTGGTAGACAAGGTTACTGCAAAAGTACCCAGCGCTGCGATTACCACCAGCAAAAAAATCGCCGTAATCAAAGAAAAACCTTTTTGCAATTTTTTCATGGCATATTACTCACATGAATCTCCTGATACAGGCTCACGCTCTCGCCCCCCGATGTCAGCGTCAGGCGCACGCCCAGCAAGCCCATGCGCTGATTAGCCGCCGTGTAATCGATGCTGCATCCACTCACCTTATCGGCCAGGATCGCACGTGAACCTGTCAGCACACTAGGGCTTGCCTGCACCGGATTGAAACCGTACCCCCAATGCCGCACCAGACTTGCCTGACCATGACCACTTGAATCGAGCGCACCCAAAGTTCCTTCACAGGCATACGTCACCGCCTGCTGCGCGCCATCCACCACATCGAAGCGCTGGCTGCTCAAGCGGGCAAACGAAGGAAATTTCGTCGGCGTAATCACCACATTCGATTGTGTGCCGGCCGCTCCGGCATAAGCGCGCAACACGCCTGATGTCGTCGCGTCATAGGCAGGCGCGCCATCCGACTGCGTGCTACCGATCACAATATAGTCATTTGCAGCAAAGCTCATCGGTGAGCCGATGACGTCAAAACTACTGTCCGCGCCGCTAAAATCCAGCACATCGCCCACCCCGGAGGCAGGATCGCTCATATCCTGTGCCACACGGTAACGCCCGACATCTTTCGTTGGCATGAATTCGAGGCAGGGCGTCGCCCCGCACCCCGCTACCCGCACGCTATTAGCAACCGCGATGCTGATGTCACCGGCCAGACGGTAAAAAGCCGTATCAGCGATATTGGTGAGGTCTGCCCGCCGCGCCACATCCATGTACTGCTGCACGGGCCATTTGAGAAACACCGCCACCATACTGCCTATGATGCCGGTAATCACAATCACCATCACCAGCTCGATCAGCGTAAAACCTCGACAGACGTGAGGAATGAGGAATCCCTGCCTCCTGCCTTCTGCCTCCCGCATCCGGTCTTTACGCATCAGTATGCCGCCCTGTAGCCGGTTGCGATGATCGTCGTATTATTCGGGCCGGTCACCGTCACATTGATTTGCGCCACACGTCCCGCTGGAATGCCGTTCCAAACAGCGGCTTCAGGCATGACCGATACTGTCGCGTTATATTGCGCTAAAACAGGCGATGAGGAGGTTGCATCCGCCACTGCAAAAACACCTGTCGTGGCAAATCCGTTGTAATCTCCGACCACATGATACGCGGAGGCGCGGTTCGCCTGCGTCACAGGGGAGCTTGCCACGCCGGATGCCGCAATAAAGTCCTGCAACTCGATCTCTTCGAGCAGAGAATACGCTGCCGCCATGGCCTGCTTGCGAATCAGAGGATCCGCGCTACCTTTACTGGTTTGATTCATCACCAGCAAGATCCCCGCCAGCGCAGAGCTTACGATTACGATAAACATGATCAGTTCGATCAAACTCGCACCTAACTGAGAAACCAGGAGCGAGGATTGCGAATTCAGGATTGAGGAAACCCCGACTCGCGGCTCACCCCGCGATCCGCGATCCCCGATCCTCAATCCGGCCTTAGTGAACATAGCCTGTTTCCGCCTCGACAATGACCGGTGTGGCATAGCCGCTCACCGCAATGCTTTGCGCAGCGCTCGGACGACCCAGCGTATCAAAATAAAAAGACGTTGCCCCGCTCAGCACCACACCGCCGGGAGCTGTCAAAACATAAGGGGATTTTCCGTCAGGACTGCTCATATTGCCGCCCGGGCAAGTGGCTACGGTATGTGCAGTGCCGGGAGCTACGGCGTCATAGCTTAGCGTGACGCTGTCGGTCGCAAAAGCCACACAAACAAAATGATTCTGCGCTGCGGCCACTTTCTGTGCATAACTCAGCGTAGCCTTGAGCTGGTCGGCAAAACCGCGTGACTGAAAGACGCTGGTGCCGAAAAAGCGCGGGACAGCCACCGCCGCCAGGATACCGATCAGCACCATGACCATCACCAGTTCAACCAGCGTAAAGCCTTTGGACAACTTAGGTTTAGCAATCGACATTCATCAACCCGATAGCTGTTTCATGTTTTAAGACGATCCTTAATAAAACAGGGGAGCAAGCTCCCCTGTTTTATTACCCGGCACTACTGAACTGCTTAACAGCCAGAGTTTGTCGGCACAATGGTCGGTGCAGCACCTGCGGCGGCTTCCGTATAAGTGACCTGGCATGAAGCTGGCGTTGTTGCACCCGTTACCTGTATCGTCGTCGTCGTACCCGATGTGGTCACCGTGTAACCCGCCCCCAGCCCAGCCACGGTCGCAATGCTGGCAGCAGCAGGATAATACTGAACCATCGTAACCGTGGTCCCTTCTGCGGTAACGCTACTGGCGGCCGCCATGGAACCGGCAAGCGACGCGCTGTGTGTCATATTGGCTGCTGAACGGATTGCCCCTTCGGCACTCGCCAGAGTCGCTTTGCGGGCATCGCCAGACAGGTTTACAAACTTAGGCAAGGCAACCGCTGCCAGAATACCCAGAATAACAATCACCATTACCAACTCGATCAGTGTAAAACCCGCTTGCTTCTTCATTGTTGCGCTCCTGATTAGTCGAGGCAAAACCTCGTAGTTATTTATGCCCTTGCCGACTTTTTTGTCAGACTTTGCGAACTATAAGGGAAATACGATGCGCCGACAACTGCCATCCACTGCCTTGCAAATTCTACAAAAAATATCAGCGGCTAAGTCACATCGTCCGCACTGGTCACAATCGTCACTTGATCGGTTTTTTCGCTATCCGGTTCCGGCCTTAGCACCGACGGGAAGGATACGATGCGCTGACCATCGCGAAGCCGCTGCGATTCCTTGAGCAACTGAACAATCATATAGGCATTTTCCACATCCGGCACCAGCGCCAGCGTCTGAGAATCCCGCTCCGACACGAGACAGATGCGGTAAAACTGCTTTTGGATCCGGTGATATTGACGCATTAAACAAGCCTCCTAATAGTGCTCCTGATTATACATAATTCCTGATTCCTGATTCCTGATTCCTATTTTTAATGCATCGCCGCTTTGCCCAGATCCCACATCGGCAGGAAGACACCCAACGCGAGCACCAACACTAGCGCCCCCAGAGAGACGATCAAAATAGGCTCGATCTTGGAACTCAGCGTAGAGACTTCATATTTAACTTCCTGCTCATACATGTCCGCGACTTCCGCCATCAATCCGTCCAGATCCCCTGTCTCTTCACCGACCGCGATCATCTGCAGCACGATCGGGTTAAACACACCGGCTGCAACAGCCGTGCGCAGTATGCTTTCGCCGCGCTCGATACCCTCGCGCATCGCTTCAATACGGCTGCGCATGAATTCGTTGTCAACCACCATGCCGACCACATTCATGCCCTGCAGTATCGGCATTCCGCTCTTGAACGTGAGTGCCAGACTGCGAGCAAAACGCGACAAGGTGGCCTTAAAAATGATAGGGCCTACAATGGGCAGTTTTAATTTGTAGCGATCCCAGTTGTAACGCCCCGCCTTAGTATTGATGTAATACCGGAAGCCTGTCACCGCCCCCGCCAGCATCAGCATCAGCATCCACCAGTAACTCACCATAAAGGCCGAGAACCCCAGCAGCAGTTTGGTGATCGCCGGCAAATCGGCGTGAAAACCGGCATAGACTTTAGCGAAAGTCGGAATGACGAACAGGTTGATAATCACGATCGCAATGCCCATCGCGATCACCACGAACGACGGATAGCGTAAGGCCGTTGCGATGCGCTCCTTCATATCGCGCTCAAAATCCAAATACGCGTAGAGACGAATAAAGGTCTGATCGAGCATACCGGTCATTTCACCAACCTGCACCATGCTGATATAGAACATCGAAAACACCTTGGGATGCCGGCGCAATGCCGCACTGAGTTCACGACCGCTATCTAAACTATCACGCACATCCTGCAGCATCGCCGCAAACGCCGTATTCTTGGTCGACTCCTGCAACCCGGCCAGCGCCCGTAAAATCGGCACGCCCGCCTTGAGCAGCGTGTACATCTGACGACTGAACAGCATCAAGTCCATCGGCGTGATGGGCTGCTGATTAAGTTTCAACCACCAGTCCGGCGCCTGCACTGCATTTTTACCGACAAAAGGTTTGATGTCGGTGGGAGTAATCCCCATGCTGTTCAACTGATCCGCAACGGCCCCGCTGCCTTCGCCATCCAGCGAGCCTTCTACCATCCGGCCTTGCGCATTGCGGCCTTTATAGGTAAAAACCGCCACGACTAGTCTTCAACCTGATTGCTGATACGCATGACTTCGGAAACCGAGGTACGTCCCTGCAACATCTGCTGCAAGGCATGATCAACCAGCGTCTTGCCGCGCATATGCTCTGCTGCGACCGTCATAAAGTGTCCGACACTATCGTGAGCCGCAGCTTCAACCATCTCGCGCCCCATTTCCAGCATCTCGTACACCCCCATGCGGCCGTGATAGCCGGTACCGTTGCAATGTGAACAGCCCCGTCCGTGCATCAAGCGAGCGTGCTGTTCGATGCTCACCCCTTCCACTTCGAGCCACTCGCGCTCCTGAGGGGTCGGCGTATAACTCTCGCTGCAACTCTCGCAAATTCGCCGCAACAATCGCTGAGCAATCACCGCCTGCACTGAGGACGCCACCATAAAACGCTGGATGCCCATGTCGACCAAACGGAACAAGGTACCTGCCGCATCGCGGGTATGCAGCGTAGACAACACCAGATGGCCGGTCATCGCCGCGCGCAAACCGATCTGGGCAGTCTCCGCATCGCGCATTTCGCCGACCAGAATCACATCGGGATCCTGACGCAATGCCGAACGCAACACAGATGAAAAGGTCAATCCGATTTTTTCATTCACCTGAACCTGATTAATCCCCGGCAGGCGATACTCCACCGGATCTTCAACGGTGAGCAGTTTCATGTCTATCGTATTGAGTTCTGCCAGCGCAGAATAGAGCGTTGTGGTCTTACCGCTCCCGGTGGGTCCCGTCACCAGGATCATGCCGTTGCTGCGCTTTAAAATGGCGCGGAAACGCAGCAGCATGTCGGGCGGCATGCCCAACTTATCGAGACCGACCATTCCGCCGTCCTGACGCAACAACCGCATAACCACCGCCTCGCCGTACTGGGTAGGACAGGTTGCAATACGCACATCCACCCCTTGATCACGCACCCGCACATGAAAACGGCCGTCCTGCGGCAAGCGTTTTTCGGAGATATCCAGTCCGGACATCAACTTCAACCGTAACACCAGTGCCGGCGCGATTTTGTTATGCGCTTCGGTTTGCAAATGCAGCGCGCCGTCAATACGGAAGCGTATCATCAGCTTGCCCTCTTGAGGCTCAATGTGAATGTCCGATGCGCGTATCTGTGTGGCATCGTCAAACATGGTCTGCAGCAGCTTCACCACCGGTGCTTCTTCACTGCCCACCGCACTGGTCATGGATCCGAAGTCGACATAGCTATCGCCCAGCTCTTCGCTGAGCTCATGGGCTAATCCGGAGATTTCTTCGGTACGCCGGTAGCCGCGATCGATCGATTCGAGTAACTGACCTTCGGTCACAACCGCGACATCGATATCGCATTTAACGATACGGCTAATTTCATCAAAGGCGAACAGATCGGTCGGATCCGCCATCCCGACCAGCAACACGCCGTTGCGTTCCTCGAGCACGATCGCGCGAAAGCGCCGCGCCTGATTTTCCGGCAGCTTGCGCACCTGCCCGATATTGATGTTGTAATATTTGAGATTGATATAAGGAACGTGGAGCTGTTTGGCGAGCGACTCGGAAATTTTCTCTTCCGTAACGAAACCGTTATCGACCAGTACACGCCCGAGCTTGCGTCCCGTGCGTTGTTGCTCATCAAGTGCCGCTTTTAACTGATCTTGTGAGATCAATTGCTCGCTCACCAGCAAATCGCCGATGCGAACTTTCTCCGGACGCGCCATAATTCTTCCCTGAATAATTGAAACTCAACCTACGCGGGCGGAAGTTAGCCTTTTTTCCCTTCACTGACAAGACTTAACGACAATTTATGTTCCATGTAATTCTCTACCAGCCGGAAATCCCGCCTAACACGGGCAATATTATCCGACTATGCGCCAACACGGGCTGCCAGTTACACTTGATCAAACCGCTGGGTTTTACCCTCGAAGACAAGCAGTTGATCCGCGCCGGTCTCGATTACCACGAATTTGCCAACCTGCGCGTTTACGATCATTTGGAAGCGTGTTTATCGGCATTTGATGCCGGGCGTATTTTCGCACTGACGACCAAAGGCTCGCAGCCGTTTCATGAGATCCGCTATCAGCCCGGGGACGCATTTTTATTCGGTCCGGAGAGCCGCGGCCTGCCAGCCGAGGTGTTAAACCAGCTGACCACGACACAGCGCGTGCGACTGCCGATGTTGCCTGACAACCGCAGCCTGAATCTGTCTAACACCGTTGCGGTGGCGGTTTTCGAAGCCTGGCGTCAATGCGATTTTGGCGGCGCGTCGAAACTTACTGGCTAAATTCAAGACTGGCGGTGCGATTGAGCAAACTGGCGACCATCTGTGCGACGGGAACATGGTCATACAGCACGTGATAGACCGCTGCACTGATCGGCATATCAACGCTCAGGCGCGCGGCTAGGCTGTACACTTCACGCGCGGCATACACCCCTTCGGCGACATGGCCTAGCTGTTGCAAAATTTCGTCGAGCGTTTTTCCCTGCGCCAGCATAAGACCGACACGGCGGTTGCGCGACAAATCCCCGGTACAGGTCAGGATCAAATCGCCTGCGCCCGACAATCCGCTCAACGTCTCAGAGCACCCGCCCAGTTTGAGCCCCAATCTGGAAATTTCAGCAAGCCCGCGGGTCATTAACGCTGCGCGGGCATTGTTGCCCAGCCGCATGCCGTCGCACACGCCGGCCGCGATCGCCATCACGTTCTTGACTGCACCGCCGACTTCAACGCCCACCACATCGCGGCTGGCATAGACGCGCAACCTTGAATGGTGCAGCGCTTGCGCCGTGCGCTGAGAAAAGGACTCATCGTCCGATGCCAGCACCAGCGCAGTCGGCAAGCCTTGCGCGACTTCCAGTGCAAAACTGGGGCCTGACAAAACGCCGTACGGCGTGCCGGGCGGCAAAATTTTCTCGGCAACCTGATGGGGCAGCAACGAAGTTTCAGGCTCAAAGCCCTTGCATAGCCAGATAACGCCGCAGGCTAAATCCGCGCGAACCAGCCGCAAAAGCGATTCGCGCAATGCAGCCGTTGGCGCGGAGAGAATCACGAGCTCCGCACCGGCTAGCGATGCCGCAAAATCATCACTCAACTGCAACGAGTCTGGCAAGAGCACATCGGGCAGATAACGGACGTTACAGCGGGATGCCCGCATGGCCGCCACTTGTGCTGCGTCACGCGCCCAAAGCGTGACGCGATGCTGTCCGGCAAGACTGATGGCAAGCGCCGTTCCCCAGGCACCGGCCCCCATGACGGTAATATTCATTCGCCCCAAACCTCGCTGCTGCGAACAAACCCCGTTTCGCCATCCTTGTGTCGCACTTTGATCCAACCGGTGCCGGTCGATTCAAACCACTCCAGCGCCACCTGAGCCCGAACCTGACACACACGTGCTGCACCCTCATCCGGTTCAGCACGCACATCCACCAAAGGAGGAATCACGACGACGTACTTTTTGTTAGTCAGCGCATGCTTTTCCAGCCAGTACAAACCGCCCGTCCGGTCGCGCACCTTGACCCAGTTATCCAGGGTCACGATGGCTTCAAACGGCATATAGCGGCTCACGACGAACAGTTTTTTCGCCTTAAGCGACGGGGCATCGTACAAGATAGCGCTCGCCTCACCGACCGTGACATAGTCAACCGCTTGCGCCGCACCCAGTACGCACAGCAAGGTGCACAACGAGGCCAGACGCAAGACGGCGGGGTATCGCATTAGTGGGTGGTCGCCGCTGCCGCTTCAACCTGCTGTTGTTTTTGCTGCTGATACAACACATCGAAGTTGATCGGGTTCAACATGACCGGTGCGAAACCTGCGCGTACCGCCACGTCGGAGACCACTTCGCGCAAGTACGGAAACAGAATGTTCGGACACATCACGGCCAGCACCGGCTCCATTTCGACTTCCGGCAAATTGCGCAGGGTGAAAATACCGGCCTGTTTCGCTTCGATCAGGAACATGACCTTTTCGCCCACTTTAGCCGTGACGGTTGCCGTGACATTCACTTCGAACACGCCCTCATCCACGCCTTCGGCTGAGGTATGCAATTGCACTTCAATTTGCGGATTTTCGCGTTCCAGAAAAATCTGCGGCGCGTGAGGGATTTCCAGCGACAGATCCTTCACATAGATTTTGTCCATATTGAACACGGGTTGGGTGTTTGCAGCGTCAGTCATGTTATATCCTTAAAGTTAATTTGCCAGTAATGCCGTTAATGAGCCCGCCTGTTCCAGCGCTGCCAGATCATCGAAACCGCCGACATGCTGCTCGTTGATAAAAATCTGCGGCACGGTGCGCCGCCCGGTAATCTCTACCATGTGAAGACGCAATTCAGGTTGTAGATCCACACGAATTTTTTCAATTTCGGTGACCCCCTTGCGCTGCAGCAACTGTTCAGCGCGGATGCAATAGGGGCACACCTCGGTGGTGTACATCACGACCTTAGCCATTATTTTTGCGTCGGCAGATTGGCTTTTTGCCATGCCATCATGCCGCCTGCCAGGTTATAAGCCTGAGTAAATTCGTTTTTGCCCAGCGCCACGCAGGCATTACCTGAGCGGTTACCGCTGCGGCAAACCACGACTACCGGTTTGTCTTTATATTTCGCCAGTTCGCCCATGCGCTCCTTGAGCTTGCCCAGCGGAATCAGTTGCGCGTTCAATATGTGTCCGGCCTTGAATTCGGCCGGCTCACGCACATCGAGAATAAACGCATTTTTGTGGTTGATCAGTTGCAGTGCGGCATTGGTATCCACGTCCTTGATTCCGCGCACACGACTACCCAGCATCGACCAAATAATCATCACGCCACTCATCAGCGCCAGAGAAATCGGGAAAAAGTTACTTGTTATGAATTGCACTTGCATACTCCTGTTCTGTCTTGAGGGCGAATTCTAGCAGAGCGGCAAAGTGCGCGGGGTCTTTCTGGGCTAATTTGACCAGTTGCGCACGCGCCTCCTGATTGGCGGGATAAGCCCACATTGCCTGTTCATACACCCGCCGCGCCGCAAGCGCATCCCCACTTTGCGCGAGCAGGCAAGCCTGACGGTATACCACAGGCGCAATCGGAATAAAGCGCGACAGGTTCGAATTGACCGCCAGCTTCGCCGCCAGCTTCTCGTCACTTACCTCAAAATAGGCCGCCATAAACAGATCGGCATAAGGCCGTAGTAACGAGCCGTTGTGTACTTGAATCAGACCGGCCCGCGTACGTTCGAAGGCCACAGCCACGTTGCCTGAAACAGGTCGTATCGCAAGCGTATCTTTGAGTAGCTGATAGCCGCTTTTGAGCTGAATCAGCGACAACAACCCCAGTAATAATATGGCGGCCAGCGCGCCGCGCCCCACCCAGCGCATGTGCAACCGGTAGTGCGTCTCATCGAACATGCCCAGCAGGAGTGCGGCAACCGCAAGAAAATACACATACCAGAGCGGATATTCGAGCAGGCTGTGTATGGCCAGCACACCCAAGATGGCATACCCCCACCAGTGCGGGGCACTACAGACACGCCCCCCTTTAAACCAGACACCTAAGGCTGCAAACAACACCAGCAGTCCGGCGATTCCAGCTTCAGCCGCCAGCTGAAATAGCAGACTATGCGCATTGTTATACAGCCCGTTAATATTGACCTGCCGCAACTCGGGCCCTAACTGAAAGTGCTGCCAGGCGAACTGCCCGAAGCCTGCGCCCATCCACGGCGACTGTTTGAAGATCAGCCAGGCTTCATGCCACAATTGCAGACGGATGCTGCCCGACGAGGTATCTGCAACTCGCTGAAAAATATCGAAATTGCTGCCAGCCCCTTTCATAAAGGATAGTTGCACAACGCCGTGCATGAGCACGAATCCTGCCAGCAACACTACGCAATAATGCATTACAGGGCGCAACTGCGGCAGGGTCTTCATCCCGCGCCAGGCCAGCAGCAGCATGAACAATAAATACAGCCAGCTGCTGCGCGAGCCGCTCAGCGTCAAGACAAACAACAGGGGCAGCGCCAGCGCCAGTACGAAACCTGCCGGCAATTTACGCTGCCCGAACAGCACACCCAGCGAAATTAGTCCCAGCGTGATGTAGCTGGCGAAATGATTGGGTTGCGCAAGATTACCGTACACGCCGGTTGAGACTTTCATCACCACCACAGAGTCGAACCAGCTGTGCCAGCGGTAGTGCTGCAATATGCCGATCAACGCACTGAGTTCCGCCCCGACCAGCAAAAATCCCGCCAGTACAACAGCCAGAAATTCCAGTCCAAACACCTCGCGCAACCTCGCACCCAGCATCATCAGCAGCAGAGTGAACAGTAGATATAACAGGTAGAGCAAGGACTGGTCGAAATACGCCATCATCCCCAAGGATGATTGCAGCAACACTAGCGCGATCAGGAACGCGGGCAATTGCACGATGCGCGGCAGGCGGGGCGCTTGCCAATAATCGCCTGTGAGCAGCAAGGTGAGCGAGAGCACGCCCATCAGCGCACTCAACCACTCCTGTTCAAACGTGGTGAGTGGATATTGGTGACGATAATGCAGAAAAGGCAAAACCCACATCAATCCGGCCAGAGCCAGACTGATGTGGGTTAAGTTAAAAGAAGACTGCCTGCTTGTTAGCAAGAACCGCCTTTAACCCCGAATTTAGCGAGAATATTGTTCAACGGACAGAACGAAGTAAACCCGCTCTGAAACAGGTTCAGACCCACAAAACCGGTAAACCACAAGAAATTTTTAGCCACAAAAATCGGGCTGCCTTCAACGCCCAGCGCCAGCGACAACATGACAAAGGTACCGGCTACGATGCGAATAATGCGTTCTGCGTTCATGCGTTAATGCTCCTTAAATTTAATTTCGACAATTTTACTGGAATTTTTTATACAGCGTGGCGTAATAAAGCACCGGAATCACCACTAGTGTCAGCAAGGTGGAGACGAGGATACCGAAAATCAAGGAGATGGCCAGCCCGTTGAAGATCGGATCATCCAGAATAAAGAACGCGCCCAGCATCGCAGCTAAGCCGGTCAGCACAATCGGCTTGGCGCGCGCCCCGGCCGCGGCAATCACAGCTTGCTGCAAAGGAATCCCACCCGCCAGCTGCAAATTGACAAAATCCACCAGCAAGATCGAGTTACGCACGATAATTCCTGCTAACGCGATCATGCCGATCATCGATGTTGCCGTGTATTGCGAACCCAGCAAGGCGTGACCGGGCATCACGCCGATGATGGTCAGCGGAATCGGTGCCATGATAATCAAGGGAACCAGATAAGATTTGAACTGTGCGACCACCAGCAGATAAATCAAGATAAGTCCGACACCATAGGCAATGCCCATATCGCGGAATGTCTCAAACGTCACCTGCCATTCACCATCCCATTTCAACGCATAACCGGCATAAGGATCACTGGGGGTGTTGAAGAAGTAGCTTT
Organism: Gallionella capsiferriformans ES-2; assembly: GCF_000145255.1. Lineage (NCBI taxonomy): Bacteria > Pseudomonadati > Pseudomonadota > Betaproteobacteria > Nitrosomonadales > Gallionellaceae > Gallionella > Gallionella capsiferriformans. Next base: position 270,858 of record NC_014394.1, on the reverse strand, counting down.
TCAGACTGCCGCCCTGCGCAAGCGGCGTGCCACTGATTTGCCCGTTAATCCCGAACATACCGTACAGCGGACTATCTAATTTACCCGCCATATCACCAAACACATACACGACCGGCAGCAAATCCTTGTGGTAGATCGGATAATCACGCGCCACCGGGATCACCTGCACCACTTCTGAAATCGGCACCAGCACACCGTCACGCGCACGCACTTTCAGTTTCAGCACCTCTTCGATGCTGCTACGCAGCTCACCTGGCAAACCGATACGTAACGGTGGCGCATATTTGGCACTCGCGTCGTGCAAGGACGCAACATCCTGTCCCGACAAAGCCGTGCCGATTACATCGACAATATCGCGCGGCGCAACACCCAACAAGGCCGCCTTACTTTGCAAGACACGTAATTGCAGCTTGGGCGCCGCTTCAGTGACCGTATCATCGATCCCGACGATACCCTCGGTCTTGCCAAACTGTGCACGCACTTGGCTCGCAACCCGACGTGCCCCTTCATAATCCGGCCCGTAGATTTCTGCGACGATCGGCGACATCACAGGCGGACCGGGCGGCACTTCAACGATCTTGACTTTAGCGCCCCAGTTGGCCGCAATTTTCTGTATAGGGTCGAGCATCGCGGTCGCGATCTGATGACTACTGCGACTGCGATGATGCTTTTCACGCAGATTGACCTGAATATCGCCCTGATCGGCACCGCTGCGCAGATAGTACTGGCGCACCAGCCCGTTGAAGTTAATCGGGGACGCAGCACCGGCATACGCTTCGTAATCGGTCACTTCAGGCACGGTGGCCAGATATGCACCGATATCGTGCAGCACCGCATTGGTTTGCTCAAGCGCCGTACCGGTTGGCATATCCACGACCACTTGAAATTCGGACTTATTGTCAAACGGCAGCATTTTCAAAATCACCAGCTTCACAACCCCGAGCGATACGGCCAGCACGAGTCCGGCCAGTATCCCAAGCCACAACTTGCGCCGTGCCGGTTTGCCCTGAGCACCGTTCAAAAACGGACTCAATACCCTGTGAAAAAATCCGCTGATAGCCGATTCGCCATCCTCTTTGACCGACTCGTGATGCGAACCTGCAAAACGCAGCACCAGCCACGGCGTGATGACAAACGCCACCGCGAGTGAAATCAACATTCCCATGCTGGCATTAATCGGAATCGGGCTCATGTACGGTCCCATCAATCCACTGACGAAGGCCATCGGCAACAAAGCCGCGATCACCGTAAAGGTCGCCAGTATCGTCGGACTGCCAACCTCATCGACTGCGGCGGGAATAATTTGCGACAAGGGCTGATCTGGTGTCAAGGCGCGGTGACGATGGATGTTTTCAACCACCACGATTGCATCATCCACCAGAATCCCGATTGAAAAAATCAAAGCAAACAAGGAAACACGGTTGAGCGTAAAGCCCCACGCCCAGGACGCAAACAGCGTTGCTGCCAGCGTCAACAACACTGCACCCCCCACCACCATCGCCTCACGGCGACCCATGGCCAGCCAAACCAGCGCGACAACGGCCGCCGTGGCAAACAGCAGCTTCTTGATCAGCTTCATGGCCTTGTCGTTGGCCGTTTCGCCGTAATTGCGCGTGGTGCTAACTTCCACATCAGCAGGAATCACCGAGCCTTTGAGCTCCGCCACGCGGGCAAGCAAGCCATCGGCGACCTCCACCGCATTGGCACCGGGCTTCTTGGAAATCGCGACCGTGACGGCCGTAAATTCACCGCGCGCTTTAATCCCTTTATCATCGGCAGCAGGCCCCGTTCCCAGCCAGACATAACTGCCCGGCTGATCGGCACCATCCTGCACATCGGCTACATCGCGCAAAAACACCGGCTTGTTGTTCGATACACCGACCACCAATTGTCGCACTTCGTTCGCATCGGTCAGAAAACTGCCCGTCTGCACCAGCACTTCGCGATTGTCCTGCACCAGTGTCCCGGCATTTTCCGACACATTGGCCGACTGCAACGCAGCGCGCACATCCTGCATGGACAACTGATACGCATTCAGACTTTCGGGGTTGAGCAGCACACGCACCTGACGCTGCGTACCGCCTAACGTCGACACCTCGCGGGTACCGGGCACGCGTTTCAACTCCGCTTCAATGGCATGCGCCACCTGCGTGAGTTCAAGTCCACCGCCAATCTGCTGATTTCGCCACAACGTCAATGCCACGATAGGCACGTCGTCGATGCCTTTTGCTTTGATAATAGGCTGCGAGACGCCTAACGTTTGCGGCAACCAGTCTGAATGGGAATGTACCACATCGTACAGCTTAACCAAGGACGGCACATGCGCTTCGCCGACCTTGAATTGCACGGTGATCACCGCCATCCCCGGTTGCGCGACCGAGTACACGTGATCGACGCCGGCGATTTGCGAGAGCACCTGCTCGGCAGGCGTAGCAACGGTTTTCGCCACATCCTGAGCCGACGCGCCGGGGTAGGCGATCAGCACGTTGGCCATCGTGACATTAATCTGCGGCTCTTCCTCGCGCGGGGTGACCAACACTGCAAACAACCCCAGCAACACGGCAACTAGCGCGAGCAACGGCGTCATCTGCGAGTGTAAAAAATGTCTGGCAATACGTCCTGAAATACCCATCCCTATCAACCCCTAGTTAACCATTGATAATTAATCATTATCAATTACTGTTTCATTCCTGCTTTAACCGGATCGCGGGCCACACGCTCGCCCTCTTTCAAACCTGATAAAACTTCTACCCATCCTTCAGCGGCAGTTTCACCCACGCGAATCTGGCGCAAACTGGCCGCACCTTTTTCATCCACCACGTACGTGGCGACAACTTCACTGCGGCGTAACACGGCGCTGGCAGGAATAACCAGTTTTTTGACTTTGCCAACGACAAAATGGGCGCGCACAAACATCCCCGGATACAAGCCGGCTTCATTCGCAGGAAGATACACACGCACTTGCGTGCTATGCGTACGCGCATCGGCAACCGGTTGCACTTTACTTGAATCGGCTTTAATCCAGCGATTCAAAGACGGCACTTCGATCATCACCTCGGGATGCGCACCGATATTGCCGATCTTGTATTGCGGCACGCTGACCAGCACACGCATCTCAGACGGGTCAAAACCCGTCATCAAAGGTTTGCCCGGCATCACCATCTCGCCCAATTCCACCATGCGTGCCGACACAACACCGGAATACGGCGCAACGACGGCCGTATATCCATGCGCGAGACTCGCCTGTCCGGCACCTGCCTCGCTTGCCGCAGCTTGGGCTATCGCCACCTTATAATCGGATTGTGCTTTGTCGAGCGCCGCCTGACTAATAAATTTTTGCGCGAGCAACTGGCGCGCACGCTCATAGGTCAACCTGGCATTTTGTGCGTTAGCTTGCGCCTGTTGCACCTGCGCCTGACTGCCAGCCAGCGCCTGCGCGGACTCACGCTCATCGATACGCAAAATGATCTGGCCTTTTTTTACGCTATCACCTACATCGAAATTCACTTCCTTAACCCGACCGCCAATTTGCGCAGAAACGGTAGATTGCCGAGTCGCCTCGACCATACCTTCCGCACTATAAGTCTGTGCCACCTCGCGATACTCGACCGGCGCCACCAATTCAGCCGCACCAACACCCGTCGACATCATCAGCAAACTTACTAACCACAGTTTTTTCACAGCAATTCCCTCATCCATTCTGGTTCTCGCGAACCCAATATATTAGAATATACTAATATATTGGGTAAAATACAAGCGCCAACTCTCCCGCCTGCTCGAAATCACTCAACCAAACTCAATGGTGCGACTTTGCCATCAATTTAAGAATTTTAAAATTGATCACGATAAAACGCATCATCTGCCAGATGATAGACGTCCTCATGTGGCGTGTAAAACCGGTTGGTGACGGCGGATAATATGCCTGCTGATAAGGCTCTCTATTGGTAACTTTGTTTGACATTGACGGCTCCTAAAATTGGGTTATTAATCGGGAATGATGGACCAGCCCGGTTTCATTTTTGCCTGATAGATGAAAGCATGATGCAATAAATATTTCATCCAGTGACCGGCCAGACCGATTTCCCCAAAGGTCAAATCAAGATCGCGCCCGTATTCAGGATATTTTTCAAAGTCCGGTACGACAGGGTAAACGGTCATGGTAGCTGCCGTTCCTTTAAATACATGCGAACCCGTTGACGCCACACAAGCAGCCCCCATTTCAGCCATCGAAGCGGTATGGGTAGGCTTTTGCGCGCCGTTAATCATATCGGTGATGCTCTTAGCCACCGCCATTGCCATCGCAGCGGAAGGCATGCCCGTTCTGGGCGCGGTCGGATTGATCGCTGTACCATTCACACTTTGCATCGGTTTGCTGATCATATGAGGCGGCGCAAATGCGATACCGACCGCGAAAATATTCGCATAGCCCGGCGTTTGATAAGTTCTCGGCCAATCGCGCGCACTCCATTCCAGATAAGGACGCGGCGTGTAATCGGCATCCACTTTCATAAAACCGTTTGGCGCGAAGACTGCACTCGTAATGTCTTCACCGGCCTTATCGTACGCCTTGAGACCCACCCCTGCAAAAGGCGGGATCAACATCGAGAAATCGAATGCCAGTTCGTGAAAACTACCATCGAGAATTTCATAGTGAATTTTTCCGGCTTCGACTTTTTTCACATGGGCGCGGGTAATCCATTCGATGCCACGCTCAACCATCAGTGACTCGGCAAATGTCTTGCCGTTGGTGATGTAGCCGCCACGCTTGATATGCACGCCGCCCATCCCAAAGTCGCCCAGCTCATACTCATTGCTGAGCCAAACAATGCGCGCCATGTGACGGACGCCCGCTTCACGCAGCGTATGATCGACATTGTAAATATATTCGAATGCAGCGCCCTGACAAGTACACATGCCATGCCCGGTACCAATGACAATCGTGCGCCGCTCGCCTTTGCGCATATCGTCAATAATCAACTGGAGCTTTTTATTAGCTTCGATCGCATGGCTTGCCGTGCAAACCGAAACGGTGTGACCGTGTTCAGGCCCCAAGCCTTCGGTCGCGCCAAAATTTAGCTTCGGTCCTGTGGCATTGATCAGATAATCGTAAGTGATTTTTTCCGTCACACCCGCTTTGTCAGGATGGGTGTATTCGACCATCACGAAAGGGCTATCACTCCCGGCATCGCCTGCCGGGCTAATTGAGAGCGCTCGCGCTTGACGAAAGCTGACACTGGTTTTTTTGTACACGTCGGCCAGATCGAAGGTTACCTCCTCCTCCTTCATTTGGCCTACACCCACCCAGATGTTGGACGGTATCCAGTTCCATTTCGCATTAGGCGATACGACAACAATCTCATGATGTCGGCCTATCATTTTGTTCAAATGCCTGGCCGCGGTATGCCCTGCGATCCCTGCCCCTAAAATCACGACTCGTGCCATTTGCGTCCCTTCAAATGTGTTAATTGTTTTAAATACAACGAATACTTCGATTTAAGTGCAGCACGCCCCCGACTCATGCAGGCGACCAAACTTGAATATTATTATATAATGAATCTCTAATGCTTTAGGTTGCAAAAAACAGTAAATTTGACAGCAGCATCCTAATCAGCAGCACAAAAACTTAACGAACCTTACCTTTAATTCAATCCGCTACGAAGTACAAAACACCTCACGCATCATACTAACGAGTTTGAGCGTGCGCAAATCTCCAATCCGGTAATACACCTTATTCGCTTCCTTGCGGGTCGACAACACCCCTTTATCCCGTAAAATCGCCAAATGTTGCGAGATATTACTTTGCGATGTACCGACATGCTCAACGATATCCTGAACGCTGATTTCCTGATCATCCAGTACGCACAAAATTTTCAAACGCAACGGGTGCGCAATAGCCTTGATTGCTTGTGATGCCTGCTGAATATCCTCTTCTTTATCGATTAATCTGTTCGTCATTCTCGTCCCTTAATAACACGCTCGTCGGCCAATTCGGTTAAAATAAGCCCATTAAATTAACAACTGCTAATATTCTACCCCAATGAAAGCGACCCCTGTCTTATTGCTTATTCTGGATGGCTTCGGCTACCGCGAAGAAACTGACTCCAATGCTATTCTGGCCGCACGAAAACCCAACTGGGATGCGCTGTGGCAGACTTATCCGCACACGCTGATCAATGCATCCGAAAAGCATGTCGGCCTCCCCTCACATCAGATGGGGAATTCTGAAGTAGGGCATCTGAACATCGGCGCAGGACGCATTGTGTATCAGGACTTGAGCCGTGTTGATGTCGCGATTGAGGACGGTAGTTTTTTCAAAAATCCCGCGTTGTCGGATGCAATTTCAGTCGCAAAAAGCAATGACAGCGCACTACACATCATGGGACTACTCTCGGCAGGTGGCGTGCACAGTCACGAAAGCCACATCCACGCCATGCTGGAAATGGCAGCTAAAAACGGGCTCAAAAAAGTCTACCTGCACGCCTTTCTCGATGGCCGCGACACCCCGCCGAAAAGTGCAGCACCTTCCCTGCTGGCATTACAGGATAAATGTGCGGCATTAGGCGTCGGAAAAATCGCCAGCATTGTAGGGCGTTTTTATGTGATGGATCGCGACAATCGCTGGGAACGCGTGCAACCGGCCTATGAATTACTGACACAAGGACGCGCCGACTATTACGCAACCGATGCCATAAGCGGTTTGGACGCCGCTTATGCGCGCGACGAGTCGGATGAATTCGTCAAGCCCACCCGAATCAGTGGCGCGGGCGAACCCACTGTCACCATGCAGGATGGCGATGTGGTGGTATTTATGAATTTCCGTGCCGATCGCGCCCGCGAAATCACCCGCGCGCTGACCGATGAGGCCTTTAGCGGGTTTGAGCGCGCCTGCCTGCCAAAATTCGGCCGTTACGTCACGCTCAGCAACTACGGATCCGAGTTCACTCTGCCATGCGCCTATACGGCCGAGGCAATCCATAACGACATCGGCGAATACGTTGCGAACCTCGGCCTGAAACAGTTGCGCATCGCTGAAACTGAAAAATACGCCCACGTCACTTATTTCTTCAGCGGCGGCAAAGAGCAACCCTATCCGGGCGAAGACCGCATTCTGGTTCCCTCCCCAAAAGTGGCCACCTACGACTTACAACCTGAGATGAGCGCATTTACCGTCACAGAAAAACTGGAGGCAGCCATTTTAAGCCAGCAGTATCCACTGATTGTCTGTAACTACGCGAATGGCGATATGGTGGGACACAGCGGCAATATGGAAGCCGCGATCAAAGCGATCGAAACGCTGGATGTGTGTATCGGACGCATCGTCAAAGCGATGCAGTCTATCGGCGGTGAAGTCATATTAACTGCTGATCACGGCAATGCTGAACAGATGATGGACAACACCACTCATCAGGCGCATACCGCGCATACTCTTAATCCGGTCCCCTTCCTCTATGTAGGGCGCTCCTGCACGCTCACAGATGGCGGATCGCTGCGTGATCTGGCGCCAAGCCTGCTCTATATGATGGGACTGCCCCAACCCGCAGAAATGACAGGGCACAGCTTGATCAAACTATTGTGAAATTTGCACTGATACTGTCACTGTGTTTGCTGGCTGGCCAAGCTTCGGCCAGCCAGCAGGAAGAACTGGAGAACCTGCGCCAGCGCATCAAGGAGATGCAAAGTGAGATCGCTAAAACCAGCGAATCCAAATCAGAAGCGGCAGACTCACTACGCGCGTCTGAGCTTGCCATCAGCGACAGTAATCGCCGTCTTGCGCAATTATCTGAACAAAAACGTGATGCCGACCGAAAACTCGGCGTACTCGAAATTCAACGCCAGCAACTGGAACAACATATAACAGACCAGCAGGCGTTGCTTGAAAAATTGTTATATCAGCAATATCTGGGTGGCAAACACGACTATCTCAAACTGATGCTCGACAATCAAGATCCGAATAAAGTTGCACGAGACCTGCAATATTTTCAATACATTGCGCGCAACCGTGCCATCTGGCTTGACAGTTTGCGACGTGACCTCAAGGAACTGGATGCCGTCGCAGCGGCTGTTCATACTCAAAGTGAAACGTTGACCAATCTGCGTACAGAACAAGCCACTCAAAAAGAAAAGTTACGACAAGATCAACGAGACAGGCAGCTGGTTCTAGGACAGATTTCTAAGCAACTCTTGCAACAACGTAAAGAAATTTCCCGCTTGCAGCACGACGAAAACAGACTGGCCAATCTGGTGAGCAAGATCGCACAAATGCTTGCAAAACCAAAAACCAAGTCTTTATTTCACAACACCAACATTCCGGATAGTCGCTTTGACGGCAAGCCCTTCGAAGAACTGATGGGCAAACTCGCCTTACCGGTCAAAGGTGAGATTACCAATCAATTTGGCACAACCCGGCCCGACAGCACGGTAATCTGGAAGGGCTTATTTATTAGCACAGCTCACGGACAACCCGTCAGATCCATTGCTGCCGGCCGGGTAGTATTTGCCGACTGGTTGCGAGGCTTCGGCAATCTACTGATCATCGATCACGGCAATGCCTATATGAGCTTATATGGCAACAACGAAACACTTTACAAACAGGTCGGCGATGAAATTCACGGCGGAGATGCCATCTCAACGGTCGGCAACAGCGGTGGGAATGCAGATTCCGGTTTATACTTTGAACTGCGTCATGAAAGCCGACCGCTCGATCCTGCAAAATGGCTGGCTAAAAAATAAAAGGAGTAACTATGCGTCGTATGGAAAAAGCGGGATTGGTAGGGTTTGGTTTGGTCGCAGGGGTTGCGCTCAGCCTGCATTTTGCGGCCCTAGCCGACAAAGAAACGCTGGTCTCTCCGCTTCCTATCGAAGAGTTACGCGCCTTCACCGAGGTGTTCGGCCATATCAAAAACAGTTATGTAGAACCTGTTAGCGATCAAAAACTTTTCACCGAGGCCATCAACGGCATGCTCAACGGGCTCGACCCGCATTCAGCCTATCTTGATGCGGATGCCTTTAAAGACTTGCAGGTTGGAACGCAAGGCGAATTTGGCGGATTAGGCATCGAAGTTGGCATGGAAGACGGACTTGTCAAAGTGATCTCTCCTATAGAAGACACCCCGGCCTATCTGGCAGGGGTCAAAAGTGGCGACCTGATTTTGAAATTGGATGATGCGCTGGTCAAGGGCATGTCCCTAAACGATGCTGTCAAGCGTATGCGGGGCAAACCGGGCAGCAAAATCGTGCTGACGATACTGCGTAAAAACGAACTCAAACCGCTGACCATTACCGTGGTCAGAGCGGTAATCAAGGTGCAAAGCGTCAAGGCCAAGTTGGCTGAACCCGGCTACGGTTTTGTTCGCATAACACAATTTCAGGAACATACAGGAGAAAATCTCGCCACTGCACTGGATAAACTGGTCAAAGAAAATAAGGGGGCTCTAAGCGGGCTGGTACTAGATTTACGTAATGATCCGGGTGGCTTGCTCGATGGTGCCGTTGCGGTGTCGGCCGCCTTCCTGGCCAAAGATGCCCTAGTAGTGTATACCGAAGGGCGCACCGAAGATGCTAAGATGCGGCTCACTGCATCGCCGGAATACTACCTGCGCGGCAGCAACAAGAATGACTACATCAAAAACATCCCTGCCTCGATTAAGAGCGTACCTTTGGTTGTCTTAGTCAACGGCGGCTCAGCATCCGCTTCCGAGATTGTCGCAGGCGCCTTACAAGATCACAAGCGCGGCGTCATCATGGGAACCCAGACCTTCGGCAAAGGTTCAGTACAAACGGTGCTACCGCTTGGAAACAGCACGGCCATCAAGCTAACGACGGCACGCTATTACACACCGGGTGGACGTTCGATTCAAGCCAAGGGAATCGTGCCGGACATTCTTGCCGATGACCCCTCAACATCCGCATCTGACAATTTGTTCCGTTTGCGCGAAGCTGATCTGGAAAAGCATTTAGCAAATGATAAACAGCCTGAAGAGAAGACGCCAAATACCGTCAAATCAGATTCGTCCACGAAGAGCAATACTGAAAAGCTTCCGCCTACCGAGTATGGTTCAAAAAATGATTACCAGTTAAATCAGGCTTTTAACCTGCTAAAAGGCATGAAAATTCTGCAAGGAAAATAGGAGATAAGGAACCTGTCATGATAAATCCTTTCGATCTGGAAAAGAAACGAGAACTCTTGTTTGCGACTGAGCCCGCCGGACAAGCCGAGCGCGCACTGACTATTTTGAGTGGACTCGCCAATCTAAAAGCATGCGCAAGTTCACGTGCTTACGCCGTCGAAATTCAATACAATTTGCAAAACTACACACTCGCAGGTTTAGAGCATGCGCTGGAGCAAGAAGGTTTCCAACTCGACCAAAGTTTTTTGCATCATGTCGGTCGCAATATTATCCATTACTGCGAAGACACCTCGCGCCACAACATGGAAATTCGCGGTCACATCACAAAGAAGAACGAAAAGGAAGTATTTGTCGGCATAGGGGGGCAGCACAGCCATACCGACCCGGCAGGAAAGCCACCTGCATTGCGCGAGTTCGAGTAATACGAGCGTATGGATGACTTTCAACTGCAGCGTTACGGCAGGCATATTTTGCTCGACGAAATTGGCATCGAAGGTCAGCAGCGACTTATCGAATCGCGCGTACTTATTGTAGGACTAGGCGGCCTAGGCTCTCCGGCCTCGCTTTATCTGGCAGCTAGCGGCGTTGGTCAAATTACATTGTGCGATGACGATTCCGTCGATCTGTCGAATTTGCAACGTCAAATCGCGCACCGGACTTCCAGTATTGGTCAATCCAAAGTCGGCTCTGCCGCTGCTGCCATTCTGGATATCAATCCGGAAACGCACTGCATTCAATTCGAATCACGCGTCAACCAGACCGACCTTAACCAGCTCGTCGCACTCCACGATGTCGTTTTAGATTGCAGCGATAATTTTTCGACACGATACGCCGTTAATCAGGCCTGCAAGACCCACCATACGCCCCTCATTTCCGGCGCGGCTATCCTGTTTTCTGGCCAGGCGTCTGTATTTGATTTCAGAGACCCGAATGCTGCGTGCTATAACTGCCTGTTTCCTGAAGACTCTGACGCCGAAAATTTACGGTGTGCTACAACAGGTATTTTTTCACCTTTAGCTGGCATCATTGGCACAATCCAAGCGGCTGAAACACTCAAACTACTTATCGGCATCCAGCCCGGACTTTCAGGCAAACTTTTAACGGTTAATGCATTAGACATGAGCTTCCGACACAGCGTAATTACCAAAGATCATCACTGCTCTCGCTGCTCCTCATCGTAGAGCGGGCTGCAAAATCACATGCGACGCCAGTGCAGCAGAGTGCAATGCGATCATTCCACCATGTAGGGATATTTTGAAGGCAACACACCATGCTACTTCCTGACTTAAATAGTTCGCTAAACCACGCGTTACAGTCATTGGCCGCGATGACAGGGCAAAGAGATCGTGAACTTCTTGCAAGAACGCTGGTTGCAACCTTATCCGAACTCATGGAACAAAGCGTAATCACCCTATACCGACTGGTGGGTGATGAAGCTATTCTTGTTGCTCAGGCCGGCACAGCTATCCCGCCTGACCAAATTGCAGAGCCGAGCATCATCATTTCTGACCGATTAGAATTTAAAAGTGTAATTGATTCACGATGTGAATCTATTACTTCATTGGATGCACACACAACTAGCGTGACCATTCCGATTTATGGCCAACAAGAAATTACAGCCTTACTGGTTATAATCACTAACGCCAATTTCGATCAATCACTGTCGTTACCCCGCGACATTTTGACGATCTACAGCAACTATCTGAATTTGCTTGATGAAAGTGAGACGGATACGCTGACAGGATTACTTAATCGACGCACTTTCGACAACAATCTTGAGAAAATGCTGACAGAATGCACGGATGCAGAAGTCCAAAAAATCGAGATCAATTCTCATTCGAGAAAGCCCCCCTCATCTGAACTTCCTCACTGGCTAGCCGTGATGGATATTGACCACTTTAAGCGCATCAACGATGAATTCGGACACTTGTATGGCGACGAGGTATTGTTGTTATTATCCCGCTGTATGCGTAGAAATTTTAGACAGACTGATAAGTTATTTCGTTTCGGCGGTGAGGAATTCGTCGTCGTTCTGGACAGAACCTGCGAAGTTGATGCTTCAAAAGTTTTAGAGCGGTTCCGCACAGCAATAGAATGCTATGATTTCCCGCAAGTCGGGCGCGTCACAATCAGCATCGGCTTTACCTGTCTTAACGGAAAAGACGACCCATCAACACTCGTTGGCCGCGCAGATCAGGCACTATATTACGCTAAAGAGCATGGTAGAAATCAGGTCTGCTTCTATGAAGGGTTAATCGCAGAAGGAAATTTGACCGCTGAACACTTTACGGATGACGTTCAACTTTTCTAGCAAGAGATGATTATGTCGACCTTGACTATGCCAGCAAATCATATAACCAATATCAGGCTGTATGGCAGATTTTTATAAGACAGGCTCATGACCGACTTTGGTTCCGTCCAATGTAGATTCTTGTGCCGCCTACACAAGCCGCGCTGAACCACGGCGTCTTGTTGTCCCTTCGTTCAAGCAGGTCTATTATTGAATGCAATTAAAGCAAAAACCCCCGCCGTTTCCGGAGGGGGTTATGCATATAAGGAGTCTGACGATGACCTACTTTCACATGGGTAATCCACACTATCATTGGCGCGGAGTCGTTTCACTGTCCTGTTCGGGATGGGAAGGAGTGGGACCAACTCGCTATGGTCGTCAGACAAACTGGTAAGTCGTTTGCGATGTTCTGCAAACCACTATGTTTGTTGTTTCTTGCCGCCATTATACATGGTTTCAAGAAACATTATCTGGAAGAAGTAAAGTAAGTCTTTGATTGTACTTGCGTTACATATATAAGACCGTTTTATCAGCCCTACTTAATGTTATAGGATCAAGCCTCACGAGCAATTAGTATTGGTTAGCTTAACGCATTACTGCGCTTCCACACCCAACCTATCAACGTCCTGGTCTCGAACGACTCTTTAGAAGGCTTAAAGCCTAGGGAAATCTTATCTCAAGGCGAGTTTCCCGCTTAGATGCTTTCAGCGGTTATCTCTTCCAGATTTAGCTACCCGGCAATACCACTGGCGTGATAACCGGTACACCAGAGATCTGTCCACTCCGGTCCTCTCGTACTAGGAGCAGGTCCCTTCAAATTTCCAACGCCCAAGGCAGATAGGGACCAAACTGTCTCACGACGTTTTAAACCCAGCTCACGTACCACTTTAAATGGCGAACAGCCATACCCTTGGGACCGGCTACAGCCCCAGGATGTGATGAGCCGACATCGAGGTGCCAAACTCCCCCGTCGATATGAACTCTTGGGAGGAATCAGCCTGTTATCCCCAGAGTACCTTTTATCCGTTGAGCGATGGCCCTTCCATACAGAACCACCGGATCACTATGACCTACTTTCGTATCTGCTCGACTTGTCAGTCTCGCAGTTAAGCATCCTTTTGCCATTGCACTATCAGTACGATGTCCGACCGTACCTAGGATACCTTCGTACTCCTCCGTTACAATTTGGGAGGAGACCGCCCCAGTCAAACTGCCTACCATGCACGGTCCCCAACCCCGATAAGGGGTCTAGGTTAGAATCTCAAACACACCAGGCTGGTATTTCAAGGTTGGCTCCATAAGAACTGGCGTCCCTACTTCACAGCCTCCCAGCTATCCTACACAGGTCTATTCAAAATCCAATGCAAAGCTACAGTAAAGGTTCATGGGGTCTTTCCGTCTAGCCTCGGGTAGATTGCATCTTCACAAACATTTCAACTTCGCTGAGTCTCGGGTGGAGACAGTGTGGCCATCGTTACGCCATTCGTGCAGGTCGGAACTTACCCGACAAGGAATTTCGCTACCTTAGGACCGTTATAGTTACGGCCGCCGTTTACTGGGACTTCAATCAAGAGCTTGCACCCCATCATTTAATCTTCCAGCACCGGGCAGGCGTCACACTCTATACGTCCACTTTCGTGTTTGCAGAGTGCTGTGTTTTTAATAAACAGTCGCAGCCACCATTTCACTGCAACCCCATCGAGCTTCGGACGCGAAGTCCTACACTCTACCGGGGCGCACCTTCTCCCGAAGTTACGGTGCAAATTTGCCGAGTTCCTTCACCCGAGTTCTCTCAAGCACCTTAGAATTCTCATCCTGCCCACCTGTGTCGGTTTGCGGTACGGTCCCAATATAACTGAAGCTTAGTGGCTTTTCTTGGAAGCTTGGTATCAGCAACTTCTCGCTCAAAGAGCAATCGTTATCACGCCTCAGAATTGACCTCCCGGATTTGCCTAAGAGATCTCCCTACACGCTTGAACAGCCTATTCCAACAGACTGCTTGCCTAACCTTCTCCGTCCCCACATCGCATTATATTGAGGTACAGGAATATTAACCTGTTTCCCATCGACTACGCATTTCTGCCTCGCCTTAGGGGCCGACTCACCCTGCGCCGATGAACGTTGCGCAGGAAACCTTGGGCTTTCGGTGAGGGAGCCTTTCACTCCCTTTATCGCTACTCATGTCAGCATTCGCACTTCTGATACCTCCAGCATCCCTCACAGGACACCTTCGCAGGCCTACAGAACGCTCTCCTACCATATCAACACCCATATAGAGTGTTCAATATCCGCGATTTCGGTGCATAGTTTGAGCCCCGTTACATCTTCCGCGCAGGACGACTCGATCAGTGAGCTATTACGCTTTCTTTAAATGATGGCTGCTTCTAAGCCAACATCCTGACTGTTTTAGCCTTCCCACTTCGTTTTCCACTTAACTATGTCTTGGGGACCTTAATCGGCGGTCTGGGTTGTTTCCCTCTTGACACCGGACGTTAGCACCCGATGTCTGTCTCCCACGCTCGCACTTCTCGGTATTCGGAGTTTGCAATGGTTTGGTAATCAGCAATAGACCCCTAGCCATGACAGTGCTCTACCCCCGAGAGTGATACGTGAGGCACTACCTAAATAGTTTTCGGAGAGAACCAGCTATTTCCAAGTTTGTTTAGCCTTTCACCCCTATCCACAGCTCATCCCCTAATTTTTCAACATTAGTGGGTTCGGACCTCCAGTTGGTTTTACCCAACCTTCATCCTGGCCATGGATAGATCACTTGGTTTCGGGTCTACGCCCAGCAACTATCGCCCTTATCAGACTCGGTTTCCCTACGCCTCCCCTATTCGGTTAAGCTCGCTACTGAACGTAAGTCGCTGACCCATTATACAAAAGGTACGCAGTCACGGAACAAGTCCGCTCCCACTGTTTGTATGCATGCGGTTTCAGGATCTATTTCACTCCCCTTCCGGGGTTCTTTTCGCCTTTCCCTCACGGTACTGGTTCACTATCGGTCGATTACGAGTATTTAGCCTTGGAGGATGGTCCCCCCATATTCAGACAAGGTTTCTCGTGCCCCGCCCTACTTGTCGTAACCCTAGTTCCACACCACTGTTTTTACCTACGGGACTATCACCCACTATGGTCAGACTTTCCAGACTGTTTGGTTAACAATGATGCTAAAAGTTACAGGCTGCTCCGTGTTCGCTCGCCACTACTTACGGAATCTCGGTTGATTTCTTTTCCTTCAGGTACTTAGATGTTTCAGTTCCCTGAGTTCGCTTCACGAAGCCTATGTATTCAGCTTCGGATGACCCCGAAGGGCCGGGTCTCCCCATTCAGATATCTACGGATCAAAGCTTATTGCCAGCTCCCCGTAGCTTTTCGCAGGCTATCACGTCTTTCATCGCCTGTAATCGCCAAGGCATCCACCACATGCACTTATTCGCTTGACCCTATAACGTTAAGTCCTCAGTGTTGCCACTAAGGCGTTATATATGTTTCGCAATTTAAATCTTCGTTACATCAGATTGATTTAAGGATCTGATTTCGCAAAGGTTTGTGTACAAACCATGATGACTAATCACGGAATGTCTTGATACAATCAAAAACCCATTTAAGTTAAACATGTAATCATAAGAATGGAGTTAACCAACCTGACTCATACATGAATCACTTCTTTACTTCTTCCAAATTTTTAAAGAACATCTTATCGGCAAAAGCCAATATCGAAACCCTAAAGGTTTAAATATGGGTTCTTGCAACTTCTTACTACCACCACTACTTCTCAGTTAATGGTGGAGGTTAACGGGATCGAACCGTTGACCCCCTGCTTGCAAAGCAGGTGCTCTCCCAGCTGAGCTAAACCCCCGGCAAAACTATTTCTAACTGGTGGGTCTAGTTGGACTCGAACCAACGACCCCTGCGTTATCAACACAGTGCTCTAACCAGCTGAGCTACAGACCCAGGTAATACTCTTAAATTAAACAATCGATGAGTGTAGGCACTCAATTTCCGGATTCTCTAGAAAGGAGGTGATCCAGCCGCACCTTCCGATACGGCTACCTTGTTACGACTTCACCCCAGTCATGAAACCCACCGTGGTAAGCGCCCTCCTTACGGTTAGGCTACCTACTTCTGGCAGATTCCACTCCCATGGTGTGACGGGCGGTGTGTACAAGACCCGGGAACGTATTCACCGCGACATGCTGATCCGCGATTACTAGCGATTCCGACTTCATGGAGTCGAGTTGCAGACTCCAATCCGGACTACGACGCGCTTTCTGAGATTAGCTCCCCCTCGCGGGTTGGCAACCCTCTGTACGCGCCATTGTATTACGTGTGAAGCCCTACCCATAAGGGCCATGAGGACTTGACGTCATCCCCACCTTCCTCCGGTTTATCACCGGCAGTCTCATTAAAGTGCCCAACTAAATGATGGCAATTAATGACAAGGGTTGCGCTCGTTGCGGGACTTAACCCAACATCTCACGACACGAGCTGACGACAGCCATGCAGCACCTGTGTTCAGATTCTCTTTCGAGCACAATCACATCTCTGCGATCTTTCTGACATGTCAAGGGTAGGTAAGGTTTTTCGCGTTGCATCGAATTAATCCACATAATCCACCGCTTGTGCGGGTCCCCGTCAATTCCTTTGAGTTTTAATCTTGCGACCGTACTCCCCAGGCGGTCAACTTCACGCGTTAGCTACGGTACTAAGGAAGTCTCCTCCCCCAACACCTAGTTGACATCGTTTAGGGCGTGGACTACCAGGGTATCTAATCCTGTTTGCTCCCCACGCTTTCGTGCATGAGCGTCAGTATTAACCCAGGGGGCTGCCTTCGCCATTGGTATTCCTCCACATATCTACGCATTTCACTGCTACACGTGGAATTCTACCCCCCTCTGCTATACTCTAGTCTTCCAGTTTCAAATGCAGTTCCCAGGTTGAGCCCGGGGATTTCACATCTGACTTAAAAAACCGCCTGCGCACGCTTTACGCCCAGTAATTCCGATTAACGCTCGCACCCTACGTATTACCGCGGCTGCTGGCACGTAGTTAGCCGGTGCTTCTTCTTCCGGTACCGTCATCTACTCCTAGTATTAATAGAAGCAATTTCTTTCCGGCTGAAAGAGCTTTACAACCCGAAGGCCTTCTTCACTCACGCGGTATGGCTGGATCAGGCTTTCGCCCATTGTCCAAAATTCCCCACTGCTGCCTCCCGTAGGAGTCTGGACCGTGTCTCAGTTCCAGTGTGGCTGGTCGTCCTCTCAGACCAGCTACGGATCGTCGCCTAGGTGAGCCTTTACCTCACCTACTAGCTAATCCGATATCGGCCACTCCGAAAGCGAGAGGTCTTGCGATCCCCCCCTTTCCCCCTCAGGGCATATGCGGTATTAGCGTAACTTTCGCTACGTTATCCCCCACTTCCGGATATGTTCCGATATATTACTCACCCGTTCGCCACTAACTAAAGAGCAAGCTCTTTAATCCGTTCGACTTGCATGTGTAAAGCATACCGCCAGCGTTCAATCTGAGCCAGGATCAAACTCTTAAGTTCAATACCTGTTTTGGTTCACTGCTGAACCGATCTTACTCAAAGAAAATCACATAACATGATTTTTTTCGACTTTGCGTAAGCACTACTATATTTTAAAGTCGTTATCTTTTTAAGCTCCATAAGAAGCCGATAACTACCAAAAATCAAGCACCTACACTCGTCGATTGTTTAATTTATGTTTTTAAAGAGCGTTCGCTTTGCAGCGAAGAGGTCAGCATTATAGAGACTTAAAACTTATTGTCAACTACATTTTGAAATCTTTTATTTCTCAACTAAACCGGCGAAACTCAATCAACCCTCTGATCTTTAAGCATTTCAGGCTACCCCTTACGCTTCGTTTCAAACCTCGTTCCGTTGAAGAGGTGCGCATTATAGAGACTAAAAACACATTGTCAACTAAATCTTCACACCTTTATTTCAACCTCACCAAAAACATCAGGAAACGCAATCATTTTATTGATTATTAAGACTTTTCCGCTTCCAGATCCGCCTCGTTTCAACCACTGTTCCGGTGAAGAGGTGCGCATTATAGGCACTTAAAATACCACGTCAACTCTTTTCGGTAATATTATTGAAATATCGCACCGGCAAACTGCTCAGTCCGGTTTTTCACTACAATAGCGTCTACTTCGAAAGGCTGCTGTGATTACACTCGGAATTGAATCTTCCTGCGACGAAACCGGTATCGCGCTCTATCAAACAGGCCGCGGCTTACTGGCTCACGCACTTCATACACAAATCGCAATGCACAGCGAATACGGCGGCGTCGTGCCTGAACTCGCATCACGGGATCACGTGCAACGCGCTATTCCTCTTATAAGACAAGTCATGCAGGACGCCAATCTCACGTTCGAGCAACTCGACGCGATTGCCTACACGCAAGGACCCGGTTTAGGAGGCGCCCTGCTGGTTGGTGCTAGTGTCGCCAACTCGCTCGCCTTCGCACTCGATATACCTACTATAGGCATCCATCACTTAGAAGGCCACCTACTCTCACCGCTTTTATCCGATCCAGCGCCCGAATTCCCGTTTGTCGCACTCTTAGTATCGGGCGGGCACACACAACTCATGCGCGTCGATGGCGTGGGAAGATATGAACTGCTCGGTGAAACCGTGGATGACGCAGCAGGAGAGGCCTTCGACAAGAGCGCAAAGCTGCTGGGACTCGGCTATCCGGGCGGCCCTGCGCTGGCGAAGCTCGCGACTTCGGGTCGACCTGGCCTGTATAAGCTGCCGCGCCCGATGCTGCACAGCGGAAATCTTGATTTTAGCTTCAGCGGCTTAAAAACAGCCGTACTAACTTTGGTACGACAAAACGAGCTCGACGAACAAACCCGCGCCGACATTGCCTATGCAACGCAGGAGGCGATCATCGACGTGCTGGCGCACAAAGCGCGTGCTGCCCTGGTAAAGACGGGACTGTCACAACTGGTTGTAGCAGGGGGCGTGGGCGCAAATCAGATGCTGCGTCAGCGACTGAGCGAGGATATCGGCCGTCGCGGGGGCTGCGTGTTTTATCCGGATCTGGAATTTTGTACCGACAACGGCGCGATGATCGCCTTTGCCGGTGCGCTGCGTCTGAGCGAGGGACAAGGCACGAAAGATTACCGTTTCAACGTCAAACCACGCTGGAACCTAGAGGAATTCGCTTAAGCTTACTGCTCGCAACGAACTACGCTTTTTTCCCGATGCGACTCTCTTTGCCCGCCAGCAGATTCTGAATATTGCTCTTATGCCGCCAGATGAGCAGCATAGACATGACAAAACACGCAAACACCCACTCCTGCGGCAAATTCATCTCGTAGGCATAGACAGGCGCAGTCGCTGCGGCCATCAATGCCGCGAGTGACGACAAACGAAACACGACGGCGATAACAAGCCAGGTAACCAGTGCTGCCAGCCCGAGCCAGCCGTTCAGCGCAAGCAATACACCGAGCGCGGTTGCCACCCCCTTGCCCCCTTTGAAGCGCAGAAAAATCGGGAACACGTGACCTAAAAAAACCGCCATAAACACGAATGCGACCAGCTGTAAATCATCCGGTGCATAGTGCTGGGCGGCAGCCACAGCCACCCAACCCTTGGCCGCATCGCCCAGCAACGTCAGTGCAGCCGCGGCTTTTTTCCCGCTGCGCAAGACATTAGTCGCCCCCGGATTGCCGGAGCCATAGGTTCTGGGATCAGCGATACCAAAGATACGACTGGTCACAACCGCAAAGGACACCGAGCCCAACAGGTAGGCTGCAACAACAAAAATTAGGGTCAACATCGGTAATACCTTAGAATTCAACAGGTGTGAATTCTACTTGAATCACAACTTAACCACCAAACATCGAAAAATATGGACATCATCTTTATACGCGAACTCAAAGTCACGACCCTGATCGGCATTTACGAGCGGGAAAAGCACGTCCCGCAAACCTTGCAGCTTGACCTCGATATCGCGCTGCCCAACAGTCGCGCCTGTTACAGCGACGACATCAACGATGCGCTCGATTACGCCAAGGTCGCGCAGCACATCCAGACGGTATTGAGCGAGGGGCACTTTTCTCTAGTGGAAACACTGGCTGAACACATCGCCCAGATCATCCTCAAAGATTTCAACGCCCCGTGGGTCAAAGTGAGCGTTGCAAAATTACAGGCGATACGCAATTGCCGCATGGTGGGCATCAGCATCGAGCGCAGCCAAATCAGATAATTTTTTTGCGTACGCGTAAAACCGATTTTTTAATCAGCGCAACCAGCGCATAAATCGCCACCCACGGGTCGAGCAGATAATCCCACAGGTTATTTGATTCATACCAGCCGGCAGACCAGCCCAATACAGCCAGAGAAATAATCAGTGTAATCAACGAGTACCGTAAGGCCCACGCGAGCAGTGCCGCCAGCAGCAATCCGCCTAAAAATCCCATGTCGCCGTAACCCAGCCGGTAAGGGTCAGTCATCCCGATCCCCAGCGCAAAAGGATATAGCGCCAGTGCCGCAAGTGCGATGACACTCAACACCGGCAACGAGCCATCTATATCATGGCGTATCTCGTTGCGATGCAACCGCGCCGACAGGATGCGACCGTATGCTATGGCCAACAGCAGCAGTGTCGAAAAGCTCAAATCCCCCAGCATCCCCCGGACGAATTCAGCAACAGACAGACCATCGGCCGGAATGAGCGCCGCGATGAACAGGAGCACGCCAAACAAGCTGATTTGCTTTAACCGATTGATCAGAGGTAGATGTAAGGCGAGCACCATGATCGCAAATGCGATACCGGCAAGCGCGCTGATATCAGTGAAGCGCATGATCGACCTCCCCTGCGCGCTGATCGAGCCACGCGAAATTAAACCAGACATGCTTAATAAAGGTTCTGTTCCAGGTATAGACGAGATGAAAATCACCGCCGGACGCCTGTATCAAATAAGGGTAGGAGAACTCATAGCGACAATGCCCGTCATGACACACGGTACGTCTGGCGGACTCGACAGCCGGCTCGAGGCGGGAAGTACTTATAGCATCGCTGCTCTCAATCATCTGTGCGGCATTTTTGATGAAATTCGCCTCATCAGGCTGCGAACTTGCCTGCTGCTGATCTTCCAGCAACTGCACAACCCGCCAGGTGACGCCGCCATCCTGCGAGAGCACGAGCGATAACGTATCACGACCCAGTTCTTGATCATTGAGCACAGCCAACATACGCCCATCGGGCAGGGTTACGCCAGTCACCGCCGCATCAGGATTACGCAGTGCGGTTTTTTCAGGCGCAGACCAATGCAGCCCCGCATCTTGCGTGCTGACCGCCACCACGCGATGCGGCCCCGATGCGCTTGAATAGCGCATCAAGACTTTAGCTGAATGTTCATTTTGCATCAGCACGACAGGCTGCAAAGTCCCCTGACCACCGGCGGCCAATCGCTGCTTGTCGAGTACGACGCCCTCTTGGCTCAGATGCAGCATCTCTCCGAATTTACTGATAAATTCGTGATAAACAGGCAAACCTAGCGTGCCATCGCTGTATAAAAAAGGCGCGCCTTTCACCAGCGTACTGATATTCATAAAGGGCGATGTAATCAGTCGGCGCGGCGTAGTCCATGTCGTGCCTTCATCGCTTGAGGTCATCGTGGTAATCGAACTGCCCGCCCAGCCGCCCAGCGACACGGCGACATAGTACATACGCAAGCGGCCATCGCTCATGCGACCGACGATCGGGTTGCCGAGTTTTGCGATATAGCGATGTAATGTCGACTGAGTCTGTTCGCGTGTCGCGGCAATCAATTCTGCGCTCCATTGACCGGTCGCAGGATCGAACACTGCGCTGTGTATCGCGACGTCTTTGGCTCCCTCGCGGCTACCGGAAAACCAGAAAGCCCGAATGCGCCCGTCTTTGAGCTCGATGGATGAGGCGGCATGTACCTGCGTGAACAGCTTGGACGAGGCAAAATGCGTCTCGTACCGCGCTGATGTAACCTTCACCGGCACTGTTGCCTGCATCTTAAAACTGGCGGCCGCCGGGCGTGACATCGCTTTATAGAACCCGCAGGAAAAAGCGAGCAACACGAGATTCAACAGGATGCGGCGTTGCCATGACATTACCGGCACCCCTCTTCCTTCGCGGCAACCTGAGACACACCGGATGATTCGATCAGCAATTCCTTAACGAACAGCTGCTCAAACACCTCGCCTGCCAAAATACGCTTGAGCTCATCAGGGCTGTGGCGACCGCGTATTTCCAGACGTTCGCCGATGATTTTGCAGCCGTCGCAAGGCGTTTGCAGCGGCAATTGCACGGCAAACAGATCATAACGGGATGCCAATTCACCCACACTTAACGGCGCACCCGCAAAATAACCGTGAATTTTGGCGCCCGGCAAGATAAACCGGTAACCCTCGTCAACCGCCCTGAAGTCGCACGGCACCCAGACTTCTTTTCCTGCGGCATAGCGCTGTGCGCCGGCACTGAAATTTCCCGCGATGCCATCGAACGGACGCAAAAAAGCCGCCAGCGACAACATCACCAGCAACACCACCACATTGGTGACCAAGCGCGTCGTGCGCGCGTGAAAAATCCCCAGCAACAACAGCGTTGCCGTCATCAGGAGCAACAGCCAGTAACCCGCCGAATACAAGTCCTCACCCGGCATGGCCTGTTGCAGCCGCCACGACAAAAATGCGAGCAAGACCAGCACACCGCCGCAGAGCAACAGGCTCGCGACAAACGCCCAGCGACTGATGCGCTGCCAGCTGAGTGCACACAACACCGCCAAGACCGGCATCGCTTCGAGCAGATAGCGCGCAGAACGCTGGCTGGGCACACAAAACACCACGAACAAAACGCCCATCCATATCCACAACAGTTTTTCGGCGTCACTCAACGGTCGCCGATAAGCAACCCACCCCAAGGCTGCCACTGGAAATGCCAGCAGTCCGGCATTCATCGGATAGCCGAGCAGCAGCGCCCAGACACTGCTGCCCCCCCAGAGCAGATGCCCCAGATAGCTGCCGCCCTGCGCGCCGAATTTTCCGGCATTTTCACCGACGATAAACTCGCGCCACACGGCAGCCGGATCAGGATCGAAGACGAACCACAGCCCGAACAGCGCCAATGCGACGATGACGGTGATGGCAACCTTCAACGCATCTTTCAAAATAAAGGCCGACC
Source organism: Gallionella capsiferriformans ES-2 (assembly GCF_000145255.1). Taxonomy (NCBI): domain Bacteria; kingdom Pseudomonadati; phylum Pseudomonadota; class Betaproteobacteria; order Nitrosomonadales; family Gallionellaceae; genus Gallionella; species Gallionella capsiferriformans. Next base: position 247,240 of record NC_014394.1, on the reverse strand, counting down.
AGCGATACTGGCGCTGATGCAGATACCATAAGGACAGGGCCAGACTGACGGGGGCGACCAGCGCGAAGGATTTATACAACAGCCCCATGCCCACCTCGACACCCAACAGCAGCGGCACGATCAACCGTGAGTCAAAGGCCTGAGTGCGCCAGTACAACAGCGTAAAAAAGGGCAGAAAAAACCAGAATATTTCGGCAGGGTTGACCAAAAATGGACGCCCGAAACGGTAGGTGCTAAAAAAGGCCAGATAGGTCAGCGCCGCGATAAAACCCGTTTCCACAGGATCAACCCCCTCTGATCTGCGCTCACCGGCCAGCCTGTGCGCCAGCAAAAAAACCAGCAGCGCGGTCAGCAAGGTATAAATGACACTCGGATAGCGCAGATTCCACCATGTCCACTGGGCACCCCAGTGCGTCGAGAGGATACCCTGCCAGAACAACAGCGGCGGCTTGGTATTTCTCATGCCGTGCAATTGCGATTGCAGCGGCAGCAAATGTCCGCTCTCCGCGGTCAGCCGGGTGATATGCGTGTAGGGAAACTCATCGCCATTTTTCGGGATATGCGCGCTATCCAGCGCGTAAAAATAGGTAAACACGGCCAGCACAACCGCCAGTCCGTAGTAGATGAAACGCCAGGCCGCCGGACTAATGCGCTTCATCGACAGATTTGGCAGGCGCACGCGCCGGCAGCAACTTCACGCGACCGAAGGTCCAGATATCATTCAGCACGAAATTGAGCACACTCGTTGAAGCGATGGCGATCAAATTTGCAAACTGGTAATAAAAATGCGGTGCCAGCAAATTGGTGAACAGCACTTGCAACGCGATGCTGAGCCAGCAGGCCAGCGTATATTGACCGAACTGCGACAACCAGGAACGGTGATGCTGTTGCGTACGATCCGACCAGGTCCACAATCGGTTCCAGAAAAAATTATTCAGTGTCGCCAGCAAAATTGCCACGGCGAGCGATAGATTCAGTTTGAGCTCGACGTGCTGCACCGTGTTAAACAGATGTTCCTGCGCCAGATACAACACGCCGATATTGACAACCGTACCGGAGGCGCCGACCGTGCCGAATTTCAAAAAGCGCCGCGAAAAAATCCGGCGCAGCAACGAGGGAATAGAGATGCTCAGATTGAGAGCCGATTTCATACGGTATTGTCCACGCTGAGCAATTCACGCGACTTGCTCAATACCTGTTCAGGGGTAATTTGTTTAAGACATTGATTGTCGCCATCGCAAGGCGATAAACGATGGTTGTAGGCCGTCAGACAAGGCGAGCAAGACCAGGACGAATACAGGCAATGAATATTGTCGGTCAACGGGCTATACAGCGCAGGCGTTTCCGGCCCGAAGAACACCAGCGTCGGCAAGCGGGTCAGGGCGGCAAACTGGCCCGGGCCGCCGTCGTTGGTCACCAAGAGTGACGCATACTGGAACACGCACAATAAATGCCGCACCGTTCTGGTGTAGCCCGTCAGATCGACGCAATATTGACTCTGAGCGTACTCTACGATTTCTTGCGCCAGCGGCGCATCGTCTTTCATGCCGATCAACCCGACCGCATAACCGTCCGCCAGCAGACTCACGCAAAGCAGCTTATAACTCTCAGGCGGCCAGGCGCGGATCGGCAAAATGCCGCCACTCGGATACACCAGTACAAGTTTTTTGCCGGAAATTGCCGGAAAATCGGCATACAGGGCGGAGGCGACCTCCTCCAGTTCGCCGTCGCGAAACACCAGTTGGGGTGGGCGCTCAACACGCAATACCGGCGCGGATTTTCCTTTAGGCACGCTGGCAGAGCCGATCGCTGCGACCATCGTCAAAAACTGCTCAGACAAATGGCGGTAAGGGTTGTACATCACAGGACGATTGATGAACGTGCCGCGATACAGTCCCTCTTGCGTGTGACGAGAAAACCCCACGCGCACGGGGGCTGCGGACAGATAGGCAAAAATACTGCTCACGCGCGTAAACAGTTCGCAGTCGATCACTACATCGAATTTAAGGGCGCGCATCAACCGGATAGCACGCCATATATCCGGGAGAAACTGAGTCAGCGTGCGATCATCGATGGTCAGCACATTGGCCTCAGGCACAACGCCCAGCAAATCGAGCACTTCGCGATTCTTTTTGAACAGCATCACATGCAATGCCGCATCGGGATATTGCCGCTTCAACTGGGCGAACATGGCATGAGCCAACACCAGACTGCCCATTTCGGAGAGCAATATAATCAGGATACGCCGAGGGATAGCCGCTTGCGCGGGCGCGCCAAACAGAAAATTACGGAAACGATCGTATCCTGAGAGCAGCGCACAGATCGGCACCCCGGCAAGACGATCAACTGCGCGCTGAAAATTGATATCCAAAGAAAAATCCAGTTATTAAGGTCATGCCCCCCAAAGACCTAAGGCTGCCAGATTATAGGTGACACGCCACTATTGAACAAGCGAAGCGCTCAGTGCGCCACGTCCCAGTTTTTGCCGGAACCTACCTCCACCAGCAGCGGCACGTTGAGATTGGCAACATGGCACATCAGGCCGGGCAGCGATGCTTTAATCAGCGACAACTCGTCATCCGGCACCTCAAGTACCAGTTCATCGTGCACCTGCATGATCAGACGTGTCTTGAGTTTTTCCGTCTCCAGCCAGCCCTGCACTTGTATCATCGCAAGTTTGATCAAGTCGGCCGCCGTCCCCTGCATAGGCGCATTGATCGCGGCGCGCTCAGCCCCCTGACGCTTCATCGCATTGCTGCTGTTGATTTCAGGCAGCCATAACCTGCGACCGAACACCGTCTCGACATAGCCTTGCTGCTTCGCCTGTTCGCGCGTGCTGTCCATATAGTCGCGCACCCCGGGATAGCGTGCGAAGTAACGCGCGATATAAGCCTGCGCAGCGCCCCGCTCAATTCCCAACTGTTTCGCCAGCCCGAAAGCGGACATGCCGTAGATCAGGCCAAAGTTGATGACTTTCGCATAGCGCCGCTGCTCGGTCGTCACATCAACTGGCGTCGTCATAAAGATTTCAGCGGCCGTTGCGCGATGCACGTCTTCATTCTTCGCAAAAGCCTGCAGCAAACCCGCATCCCCCGACAAGTGCGCCATGATGCGCAGCTCGATTTGCGAGTAATCGGCCGCCACGATGCAACTACCGGATGGCGCAATGAACGCTTCGCGGATACGTCGCCCCTCTGCACTTCTGATCGGAATATTCTGCAGATTAGGATCGCTGGAGGCGAGCCGTCCGGTTACCGCGACTGCCTGAGAATAACTGGTGTGCACGCGGCCCGTGGCGCGATTGACCATCTTCGGCAGTTTGTCGGTATAGGTGGATTTGAGTTTCGCCATCCCGCGATACTCGAGCAATATTTTCGGCAGCGGGTAGTCCAGCGCCAGTTCCTGCAACACCTCTTCGTCGGTGGACGGCGCGCCGCTCGGCGTTTTCTTCTTCACCGGCAACTTTAATTTATCGAACAAAATTTCCTGTATCTGCTTGGGCGAGTTCAAATTGAACGGCTGCTCTGCGGCCTCGTGGGCACGCGCTTCCAGTGCGATCAGTTTCACCCCCAGCTCATGACTTTGTACATGCAGCAAATTGGCATCGAGCAAAACGCCGTTGCGCTCCATCACGAACAACACCTGCATCGCCGGCAGCTCGATGTCGCGGTACACATGCTGCAAACCGGTTTTCCCTGTGATTTCTGGCGCCAGCGACTGATGCAACTGCAAGGTGATGTCAGCGTCCTCTGCGGCATAGCGGGTCGCAATATCCAGATCGACCTGATCAAAACAAATCTGTTTGGCGCCACGACCCGCCACCTCTTCGTAACTGATCGTTTTAACCCCGAGATGGCGCAAGGCCAGACTATCCATGTCGTGCGATTTATGGCTCTCCAGCACATAAGATTCGAGCAGCGTATCGTCAGATATCCCGCGCAGCGCAATGCCGTGATTGGCGAAAATGTGCTTATCGTATTTTAGGTTTTGCCCAAGCTTCTTGTGCTGCTCGCTCTCAAGCCAAGGACGCAGACGGGCAAGCGTTGCATCCAGATCCAACTGATCCGGCACCCCGGGATACCGGTGCGCCAGAGGCAGGTAAGCGGCCTCGTGCGGCGTGATCGCAAAGGACATCCCGACCAAGCGTGCATCCATCACATCAAGCCCCGTGGTTTCGGTGTCGAGACAGACCAGATCGGCGGCAAGCAGGCGAGCGAGCCAAGCGTCGAGCTGCTCACCGGTGAGAATTTTTTGATACTGCACCTGCGCGGTGCTGACAAGCTCAGGCACGGCCGACACCTCTGCCTGTTCGGGCGCCTTCGCCACCTCCGTCGCCGCATTCAATTCGCGCAACCAGGTTTTAAAATTAAGACGCTCAAACAGCTGCCTTAACGCCGCCTTGTCCGGCGTTGGCGCGACCAGCTCAGCGTACAGGGGCAAGTCGGGCACATCGCATTTCACCGTAACAAGCTGCCGCGCCTGCGGGAGCCACTCCAGCGCATTGCGCAGATTCGCACCCACCACCCCGCTGATTGTGTCGGCATTTCGCATCAGGTTATCGAGCGAGCCGTGTTGCAACAACCATTTAACGGCCGTTTTGGGACCCACCTTTTCAACGCCTGGCACGTTATCCACCGTATCGCCCATCAACGCCAGATAGTCCACGATCAACTCGGGCGGCACGCCGAACTTCGCCTTCACACCGGCCATATCCAGCGTTTCATTGTTCATGGTGTTGATCAAAGTGACATGCTCGTCAACCAGCTGCGCCAGATCTTTATCTCCCGTCGCGACAATGCAGCGCACGCCGTCCCGAGAGGCCTGGCGCGCCAGCGTGCCGATCACATCGTCTGCCTCCACGCCCTCCACCATGGCAATTTTCCAACCCGATGCGGCAATCAACTGGTGCAGTGGTTCGATTTGCGCCACCAAATCAGCAGGCATGGAAGGACGATTGGCTTTATATTGCGGATACAGGTCGTCGCGAAAGGTTTTACCTTTTGCGTCAAATACGCACAGGCTATAATCGGCAGGAAAATCCTGACGCAGGCGGCGCAGCATGTTGTGCACGCCGTAGATCGCATTGGTCGGTTCGCCGTGCTGATTGCGCATCTCAGGAATAGCGTGAAAAGCGCGGTAAAGAAAGGACGATCCGTCCACCAGAAGCAAAGTTTTTGTAGACATTTTATATTTTCAAGGTACTGACATGAACAACACACCGAAGCTGCCATTATCCGATATTCCAGCGGCCTGGGATGCCAAAGAAGCGTGGCGCGTATTTGGCATTATGTCAGAATTCGTTTCAGCTACCGACCGTCTAGCGCAAATCCATCCCGCCGTCAGCATTTTCGGCAGCGCCCGCACCCGCCCCGACCAACCCTATTACAAACTCGCGGAAGAAATTGCCCGACTGCTGTCGGACGCCGGATTTTCGGTTATTTCAGGCGGCGGCCCGGGCATCATGGAGGCGGCCAACAAAGGGGCCTTTTACGGAAAATCCCCCAGCGTCGGCCTGAACATTCAATTGCCGCACGAACAATCGAACAATCCGTACCAGAACATCAGCCAGTCTTTCCAGCATTTTTTCGCACGCAAGGTAATGTTCGTCAAATTCGCCAACGCCTACGTGGTCATGCCCGGCGGCTTCGGCACACTGGACGAGCTGATGGAAGCGCTCACCCTGGTGCAAACCGGTAAAACGCGGCGCATCCCGATCATACTGGTCGGCAGCAAATTCTGGGGCGGCATGATCGAATGGTTCAAAACGGCGCTAATCGAAGAAAAAGTCATCCATCCGGAGGATATGGAACTCATCCAGCTCATCGATGAACCACAAGAAGTGGTGCGGGCTATTTTCAAACACTACGAAACCGCAGGCTTTGAACCAACCGAAGCCGAACGTGAACGTCAGCTCTACTTGTAACAGCGGGCGGGCAGCGAAATTTCACTGCACGCCACTCCCCCTTACTGATTCGATTTTTCGCCGCCCAAGGCGTCAGTCAGATCGACCAGCATTTTGGCAAGCTCCCCCGTCATCAGCGTAAAGTCGAGTTCGAACAGTTCATCGGCCGTATCGGCCAGCGTCGTCGACTCTTCCTTGATGATATCGAGAAATTCAAGTCGCTTGATCTGCAATTGCTCGGTCAGCACGAACGAGACGCGGTCATTCCATGTCAACCCCAGACGGGTCGCACGTTTACCGGCGGCGATATGCGCCAGTATCTCGTCGCCTTCGAGCGCGTGATTTGCGTAGCGCACCGTGGCGCGGCTCTCGCCGGTCGCACGCAGTTCCAGCTCGCGGTCGATGGTAAATCCTGCCGGTGCCGCTTCCCCTGCCAACCAGTCAGTCATCGCGGCGACCGGCGAGAGTTCGGTGTGCAGCGGTTTGACCGGCAAGTCATCGAGCGTCTTATTCAAAAATTCAAGCAGTTCCTCAGCTTTAGCAGCGGATGCGGCATCGATCACTAAAAAGCCGTTCGCTGTATCGATCCACGCATAGGTTGTGCGCAACAGTGCGAAAGCGCGCGGCAACAATTCTTCCGTGATCGCCTCTTTGAGATCCTTCATCTCTTTGCGCCCGACTTTATAGCCCTGCTGCGCTTCGATATCGGCGACGCGCTCCTTGGCGAAACGCGTGATGATGGTCGCAGGAAGCAGCTTTTGCTCGACACCCAATGCAAATAATATTTGCCCGTTAGCGGCATGTACCAGGCGGTCGTCGCCACGGCACGATACCCAGCCACGGCTTTGCTTATCGAGCCCGCTACACGGCAGCAGCGGTTTTAGTGCCAGTTTTTCCTGCAAGGCAGCGGCCGTGATCGCACAGTCGACAGGCAGGCGATAGATAAAGATATTTTTAAACCACATGACCTAGTCTCCCGAAAAACCGTCGATTATACAGACCGCTAAAAAAAATTCGCCAGCCTTAAAACTCAAAACCTGCCGTCCACGGATGAAATTGCACCGCAGCACAGGCCTGCGTTTGTCATCGTTATGGTATGCTTATCAACAGTTTAGTTAGCCAGCCCGTCCTGATGTCCCTTATAAAATTTCTTTTTCTACTCCTGTCTCTGATTACTTTCAACGCAGAAGCCGCACAGGACGACGATTTTCTCGCCGCACGAGATGCCTTCCGCTCGGGCGACGCTGCAAAACTGGCGACATTCTCGCAGCGACTGCGCAATACGCCGCTGGAAGTGTATACCGCTTATTATCAGCTGAGAATGAAGCTCGATACCGCCGATATCAGCGAGATCAGCGCCTATCTGGCGCGCCCGGACGATACGCCGATGATCGATAAAATGCGTTCCGAATGGCTGAAAAGTCTGGCCAAAAAACAGCAATGGGAATTGTTCGAACGTGAACGGCCGCGTCTGATCGCAGAAGACACTGAATTGGCCTGTTATACCTTGCAATCGCGCATAAAAACCCGCGAACTTTTATCCGATGTGCGCAGCCTATGGCTAAACGCTAAGGACCAACCATCGAACTGCACGGTGCTGTTTGATGCGGCCATATCCTCCGGCGTAATCAGCCAGCAGGATATCTGGCAGCGCATGCACAAAGCCCTGCAAGCGGGTAATGTGTCGCAGGCGAAAAACCTGGCCGAACACCTGACCGGCAGCCGCGCAATTCCCTCCGGCGCACTCGATCGCGCAATGGACAATCCGGGTCGGTATCTGGACAAACAGACACTGGATAACGCAAGCCTGGGCCAGCGCGCGGTTGCTCTGTTCGCGCTGCAACGACTGGCGCGGCTATCCCCCGATCTGGCAGCGGATCGCTGGGGCCATCTGTCCGCCCATTTTTCTGACGCCGAACAGCAATATTTTTTAGGCTGGCTAGCCTTTGAAGCCGCTCGCAAGCAGGATCCGCGCGCCCGAAAGTGGTTCAAGCAAGCCGGCAGCAGCCAGCTCACCGATCAACAAGCCGCCTGGCGGGTACGCGCCGCCCTGCGAGTTCAGGACTGGCCGGAAGTGCTGGCCGGCGTTAACGCCATGACCGAGCCTCAACGCAGCGAATCAGCATGGCGCTACTGGAGCGCCCGCGCCCTGCAGGCAACCGGACACCGCGATGAAGCCCTGAAAATTTTCCTGCCACTCAGTGCGGAGCACACTTTTTACGGTCAGCTGTCCGCCGAAGAGCTAGGCGACACACCCGTGCTCAGTGCGACGCCATCGAGCTATCAGCCCGGCACCCGCGAGTTAACGGCCATGGAACAATTGCCCGGCATCAAGCGCGCGATTGCGATGTATAAAATGGATCTGCGCACCGATGCAATGCGCGAATGGAACTGGCTCATACGCAATTTCAACGATCACGAACTCATCACGGCAGCCGAAATCGCCAAACGCCACGAAATGTATGATCGCGCGATCAATACAGCCGACAAAACTGTGCTCGTGCATGATTTTAGCCTGCGCTATCTAGCCCCCTACCGCACTGCGATGCGCGAACATCTGCAGGAAAACGGTCTCGAAGAAGCCTGGGTGTACGGGCTGATGCGTCAGGAAAGTCGCTTCGTAACCTCAGCTAAATCGGGGGTTGGCGCCTCCGGACTGATGCAGGTCATGCCGAGCACCGCACGCTGGATCGCCAAAAAACTGGGTTTGAAGGACTATCGCGAATCGCTGCTGCACCAGCTCGACACCAATCTGATGCTGGGCACCTATTATATGAAGAATATGCTCTCCTCCCTCGATGACAGTCCGGTGCTGGCATCAGCTGCTTACAACGCGGGGCCGGGCCGGGCCCGTCGCTGGCGCTCGGATAAACCGCTGGAAGGTGCGATTTACGCCGAGAGCATCCCGTTCGATGAAACGCGCGACTATGTCAAAAAAGTGATGAGCAACACAGTGTATTACGCACGGCAGTTTGGTGCCCCGCCGCGTTCACTCAAGGCGCGCATTGGCACCATTGCGGCAAGAACGGGGGATATACCGCTCACCGACGACAAATCGCCCGGCGGCAGCAATGACCGCTAACGCGCAAATCTATTGCGTCGGCGGCGCGGTGCGCGACCGCCTGTTAGGACTTCCCGTCAAAGATCACGACTGGGTGGTGGTGGGCAGCACGCCAGAGGCGATGATAGCCCAAGGATACCAGCCGGTCGGTCGCGATTTTCCGGTATTTTTGCACCCGAAAACCCATGAAGAATATGCGCTAGCCCGCACCGAGCGCAAAACTGCGCCCGGCTACAAGGGCTTTGTCGTGCATGCCGCACCCGATGTGACGCTGGAACAGGATTTGATGCGGCGTGACTTCACCGTCAATGCCATCGCTCAGGATACGGCCGGCAACCTGATCGACCCGCACGGGGGCATGACCGATTTACGCGCCGGCATCTTGCGCCATGTCAGCAGCGCTTTCAACGAAGATCCGGTACGCATCCTGCGCGCGGCGCGTTTTGCAGCACGCTTTGGCTTTCACATCGCACCCGAGACACAAGCGCTCATGTGCGACATGGTGAATAATGGCGAAGTCGATGCGCTGGTGTCCGAACGCGTCTGGCAGGAACTGTCCCGCGCCCTGATGGAGCAGACCCCTGCACGGTTTTTTACCACGCTGAGGGATTGCGGTGCGCTGGCTAAAATCATGCCCGAAATCGATGCCCTGTTCGGCATCCCGCAGGTGGCAAAATATCATCCGGAAATCGACTGCGGCCTGCACACCCTGATGGTCATTGAGGATGCGGCGCAGCATGATTATGCGCTCGAGGTGCGTTATGCGGCGCTCACCCACGATCTTGGCAAAGCCACCACTGCGCCCGACATGCTGCCGCGACACCTAGGCCATGAGCTGCGCAGCGTCGCGCTGGTAAAAACGCTGTCAGAACGCATCAGGGCAACGGGTGAATGCCGCGATCTGGCGCTGCTGGCGGCACGCTTTCACGGCGACATACATCGGGCGTCAGAATTACGCAGCGACACCATCATCAAGTTATTCCAGTCGAGCGACGCCTGGCGCAGGCCGGAGCGCTTTAGCCAATTGCTGCAAGCCTGTGCATCTGATGCGCGTGGGCGCTTAGGATTTGAGCAGAGTTTGTATCCGCAAGCCGCTTATTTACTGCAATTACTCAGCGCTGCCCGCGCGGTCAATCTAGGCGAGATTGCGCGATTGTGTCAGGATAAAGGTACAATTCCAGCCGCTGTGGCGCATGCGCGCAAAGACGCAATAGAAAATCTGGTCAAAAATCATCAAAAGGATTTGAAAATATGAAGTGGATCATCGGTATGTTGTTCGTTGCACTACCCTGTTTGGCTTTCTCCGCGGAAAAATCAGGTAAAAAGGAAATCGAGGCCAAGTTTGAACAGCTGTTCAAATCGGTGGATGCCGATGGCGACGGCAAGATATCAAAGGAAGAGGCTGCACTCAAAGCACCCGCAATGGCGGATGGATTCGAAGTGATCGATACCAACCACGATGGCGGTTTGACCAAAGCCGAGATCAAGACCTTCACCCTCGCGCTGGAAAAGAAGCGCCGCGAATTTTCTCAGCAACTTGAAAAAGCGGACAAAAATAAGAATGGCACCCTGTCACGCGAGGAAGCGGCCGTGCTTCCCAACTTGGATGCGCATTTCGATGAAATTGACAGCAACCTCGACGGCCAGCTCAATATCAAAGAAATTTCAGACTTCCTGCGCGCCTTGACCGCACCCGCCAAATAGCTTACAGCAAGCGGCTAAAATCGCCACGGGCGAATCCTGATAAAGGGTTCGCCCTGTTTTTGCTCAATGCGATAACTTTAAACAGTTCGCCCATTTCTGCGGGGCTGGTCAATTTCTGCAATTGAGCGGACAGCGGCAGATAAGCGCGCAGATCTTCAGGGGAAGTCTCCACCATCAGGTCCGCAATGCCGTTATTAATCAGGAAAAACGCCTGACTGGTATACCCTGACAATTCCAGCCCCGCATCGATGCCGGTCTCTGCAATATCCGTAAAATTGACGTGCGCGGTGATGTCCTGCAGCCCCGGCAGAAAAAAGGCATCGTCATGCGCACGGTGACGGTAATGACACATCAGCGTGCCGTTCAATCGCTGCGGATGATAAAACTCGCGCGCGCCAAAACCGTAATCGATGAAGAGCAGCGTACCTTGCGTTAGGCGGCAGGCCAGGCTAGTGACTAGGCCTCTCGCCGCAAGACAGATCTCGCTGACATAGTTATCCGGCACCTTGATTTGCTGCGCTGCCTGCAATAATTGTGCGTCGGCAATCGCGCGCTCTACTCTGACAAAGCCCGACTCATCCAAAGCCACGCCGATTTCACTCAGCGCACTGTCCTGCCAGCGTACCAGATGCACGGGCAGCGCATCGAGCACTTCGTTGGCAACGACTGCGCCCTTCACCTGTTCTGGCAACGCATCCAGCCAGTGCACGCGGCCAAGCAAATGCGGCAGACACTGACCAATAAGCGCCTGCTGGCGCGCACGCAAATCGGCACTAACCTCCAAAATACAGTAGCTATCAGGCAAACGGCCCAACCGCTCTAATTCTCCCAGCATATCGACCGCAAGTTTCCCGCTGCCCGCACCCAATTCCAGAATATGCGGCGCACTCTCTTCCATGATTTGCGCAACTTGCCGGGCTAGAGTGCGACCGAACAGCGGCGAGAGTTCAGGTGCGGTAATGAAATCCCCCGCTTCGCCAAACTTGTGCGCACCGGCTGTGTAGTAACCCAGTCCCGGCGCATACAGCGCCAGCTCCATATAGCGTGCGAAAGAAATCCAGCCGCCTTGATCGGCAATCTCACGGTGTATCGCCTCGATCAGGCGCGCGCTGTGTTGTGCCGCCGCAGGGCCCGGTTGGGGAAGTGATGTGTCGGGTGTTATGGGCATGGTCAGGTATAATTCGTCAGATTGCTAAGTTTAATGGAGGGTGCGGTGCAAGGCAAAGTTATGTTGGTGACAGGCGGGGGGAAACGAGTGGGCGCTGCAATTTGCCGCCGCCTGCATGCTGCGGGCGCGACCATCGCACTGCATTACCGCACCTCAACGCAAGAAGCCATGGCATTAAAGGACGAACTCAACGCTCTGCGCCCCGATAGCGCCGCAGCTTTTTCAGCCGACCTGCTTGATCTGGCCGATTTACCCCGTTTAATCGAGGCCGTCATCGCCAGATTCGGCCGTCTCGATGCGCTGATCAACAATGCCTCCAGTTTTTACGCGACGCCGCTCCCTGAGCTGAACGAAATGCAATGGCACGATCTGCTCGGCACCAATCTGCGCGCACCGCTGTTTCTGGCGCAGGCCGCACAAGGCGAATTACGCCATCGACACGGCTGCATCGTCAACATCGTGGACATTCATGCAGAACGTCCAATGCAAGGCCATCTGTTATATAGCGTTGCTAAAGCGGGCTTGGTCGCACTCACCCGCGCACTGGCTCAGGAGCTCGCACCCTGCGTGCGCGTGAATGCAGTCGCACCCGGCGTCATACTCTGGCCAGAAAATGCCGACTGGGAAGATGCCGCACAACGCGGGAATATCGTGGCCCACACCCTGCTCAAACGTGAAGGCGAGCCGGATGACATCGCCAAAACCGTAAAATTTTTAATCGCCGATGCCCCGTATATCACCGGGCAGGTCATCTCGGTAGATGGCGGCAGAAGCATCACACTTTAATTGGAAATTTATGACCCTCATTGCACAACCTATTCAGTTCGATCATTCCGGCAATTTCAATAAACTCAAGAACCGCTTGGAGCATCAAGTCGGCAAGGCCATTTTCGATTTCAACATGATCGAAGAGGGCGACTCGGTGATGGTCTGCCTCTCAGGCGGCAAGGACTCTTATACCCTGCTGGATATTTTGCTGACGCTGCGAAAACGCGCACCGATTGATTTTCGCATCGTCGCGATGAATCTGGATCAAAAGCAACCCGGTTTTCCCGCCGACATTTTGCCGGGTTACCTCAAAGCGCTGGGCGTCGAATATCACATCGAAACGCAGGATACCTACTCCATCGTCAAAGAGAAGATCCCGGAAGGAAAAACCACCTGCTCGCTGTGTTCCAGATTGCGGCGCGGCATTATCTATAAGGTCGCGGGCGAATTGGGCGCCAACAAGATTGCACTGGGCCATCACCGCGACGACATGATAGAGACGCTGTTCCTGAATATGTTCTTTGCCGGAAAACTCAAGGCGATGCCGCCCAAGCTGGTCACGGACAAGGGCGATCATATCGTCATCCGTCCGCTGGCCTACTGTGTCGAAAAAGACATCGCCCGCTATGCGCGCGGCATGGAATTCCCGATTATTCCCTGCAACCTGTGCGGCTCGCAGGAAAATCTGCAACGCCAAAATATCAAGGAAATGCTGACCAATTGGGAACGCCAGTATCCCGGACGCAGCCAGACGATTTTTACCGCGATGCAGAATGTCGCGCCATCCCATCTGCTCGATGGCACTCTTTTCGATTTCAAGGGCATGCAGATGGGCCAGGACGTCGCCGAAGGCGACGTGGTATTTGACTAGTCGCGCCGCCGGATATTAGAGGCGGTTGATTCACTTCAATACAACGCCGGGTTGGAGATAGCCGAAAAGTCATCCTTTTCGGCCTTAATTTTCTCCCGCTCGGCCTCTCCGGCCACCTTCTCCGCCTCATTAATCTCGCGCTTTGCCTCACTAATCTCGCGCTTCGCCTCACTAATCTACCTCTCCGCCTCATTTTTCACCCCCGGAGCACCTGGTCACATAACCAATGCAGGCGGTAAATCTACGGGGGCCTCGTATGCGCTTTGAGGCGCGCCTCACCTGCGTAATTTTTATTGCACGGCGGCAACCTTTTGAAAGAGCGCTATCGGCATGTCTGCGCCACTGTGGGATAATCCGCCCATGAATACGACACTTTTATCCGGCCTCAATCCGCCCCAACTGCAAGCCGTAACGCTACCCCGCCAGTCCGCGCTCATTCTGGCCGGTGCCGGCAGTGGCAAGACCCGCGTACTGACCACGCGCATCGCCTACCTCATCAGTACCGGTGCTGTGAGTCCGCACGGCATACTGGCGGTGACCTTCACCAACAAGGCCGCAAAGGAAATGGTGACCCGCCTGTCGGCGATGCTGCCCATCAATACGCGCGGCATGTGGATCGGTACGTTTCACGGACTGTGCAATCGATTACTGCGCGCGCATTACAGAGAGGCGGCCCTGCCGCAGACCTTCCAGATTCTCGACTCAGGTGATCAGCTCTCGGCGATCAAGCGCATCATGAAAGCGCTGGAAATTGATGATGAAAAATATCCTCCGCGCGAGATGCAAAATTTCATCAGCGGCAGCAAAGAGCAGGGACTGCGCGCGCATGATGTTGAGGCCTTTGATCCCTATACACGGCGCAAGGTCGATGTGTACGCCGAATACGATGCGCAGTGTCAACGTGAAGGCGTGGTAGATTTTTCCGAATTGCTGCTGCGCTGTTTCGAATTGCTCTCCCGCAATGAAAGTCTGCGCACCCACTATCAGGAGCGCTTCCACCACATTCTAGTGGACGAATTTCAGGATACCAATCCGCTGCAATACCAATGGCTCAAGCTTTTAGCGGGGCAGCACAATGCCTTATTTGCCGTGGGCGACGACGATCAGTCCATCTATGCGTTTCGCGGCGCGAATGTCGGCAACATGAAAGACCTGTTGCGGGATTTCAAGGTCGAAGCGGTCATCAAGCTGGAGCAAAACTACCGCTCCCACGGCAACATACTCGATGCGGCCAACGCGCTGATTTCCAATAACCGCAATCGCCTGGGCAAAAACCTGTGGACGTCTGAACAGGGCGGCGAAAAGCTGCGCGTCTATGAAGCGCCGACCGATGTGGAGGAAGCCAACTTCATCGTAGGCGAAATCAGACAGCTCAAAACAGAAGGTCTGAAACTCACTGAGATGGCACTGTTGTATCGCTCCAACGCGCAATCGCGTGTGCTCGAACACGCGCTGGTCTCAGCCGGATTGTCGTACCGGGTCTATGGCGGCCTGCGCTTTTTCGAACGACAGGAAATCAAACACGCCTTGGCTTATCTGCGCCTGATGCAAAATACCGATGACGACAATGCGCTGCTGCGCATCATCAACTATCCGACACGCGGCATCGGCGCGCGCAGCATCGAACAGATACAGGATTCGGCAAAGATGCACGGCACCACGCTGTGGGATGCCGCCGCCCGTGCGGGCGGCAAAGTATCCGCCTTCGTCGGCCTGATCGAAGCCATGCGAAGTGCCACGAGCGCCTTGCCGCTGCCTGAAATCATGGAACATGTGCTGGTACACAGCGGTCTTATCGAGCACTATCAAAGCGAAAAAGGCGCCAAGAAACGAGAAGCGGAAGAGCGACTGGAAAATCTGAAAGAACTGGTCACCGCAGCCACGTTGTTCGTGCATGAAAACGAAGACGACAGCCTGACGTCCTTTCTGACCCACGCCTCGCTCGAAGCGGGAGAACATCAGGCGGGCGATCAGGACGATGCGCTGCATCTGATGACCGTGCATGCGGCCAAAGGGTTGGAATTTAACGCCGTGTTTATCACAGGCCTCGAAGAAAACTTATTTCCGCATCAGAACAGCCAGCGGGTCGATGGCGGTCTGGATGAAGAACGGCGCCTGATGTATGTCGCGATTACCCGCGCACGCCGGCGTCTGTATATGAGTTTTGCGCAGCGTCGCATGCTGAATGGTCAGGTGAGTTATGGCGCCCCCTCGAGTTTCTTAAAAGAATTACCCGAAGATTTGCTGCAATGGCTATCCGCTCGCGAAGCGCCGCGCAACCCGTTTGCCTCCTTCGGTTATAGCGCACCTGCGGCACCCGTACAGCATTCCGTCAGCAGCACAGGATGGCGCACCGGTCAGCGCGTGATGCACCTGAAATTCGGTGAAGGGGTGATCACAGGGGTCGAAGGCAGCGGCACCGACGGACGCGTACAGGTCAATTTCAAACACGCCGGCAGCAAATGGCTGGCGCTCGAATACGCGAAACTCACCGCACTATGACGACAGATACGCCGCCCGATACAGCGCTAACCGATCCGCGTCTGCCACTGATACTGGATAGTTATCAGCGCTTAACCGGAAAAATCCTGTTAGCCGATACGCAAAGTATGTGGCACGCCCCTTTTGCCATCGTCGCCCATGACACCGCATCCGATCCCGTCTTCTTCTATGGCAACAAACTGGCCTTGCAACAGTTCGAGATGAGTTTCGAGGAATTCGTAAAACTGCCCTCACGGCTCTCCGCCGAACCGCTGGCACAGGAGGCGCGCGCCAAACTGCTGCACAAGGTCTCGCTGCAAGGTTATATCGACGACTATTGCGGCATGCGCATTAGCGGCAAGAACACCCGCTTCATGATCCGCAACGCAACCGTCTGGAATTTAATAGATGAAGCCGGCCTCTGTCACGGCCAAGCGGCGACTTTTATAACACACAAGTAGTTCACACCTGAGGCGGGAAACTCGCGACGAGGCTGTCAGGCACTTCGCGCTTTGAGGCAAGGCTGATCGCACCCGCCTCCATGATCGCGGTGATCATGACGCCCGCTAAGGTTGGTAAGATTGCAATACGCGTGAGTGCCGTCCAGATAATGTGACCCATGCTAGGATTAGCAGCGGCGAGACTCACCAGCCAGGCGGCAAGTATCAGCAATGCCGTGATTGCATAGCCTAACATTAGCCAGCGGCTGTTTTTAAACGCCAGTTGCCAGTGTGCATCGACAAACCAGAGCGTGTTTTTTCTGCTGCGCAGATAGATCGCACCTATCAGCGCGCCGGTACTCAGGAAGGGAACCAGCAAGCCTACCATGCCAAACTTCAGCGCAATAACGGCGGGCGCCATCAGCAGATTAAATCCAAACAAAGCGGAAATGAGTAAATTATGCGGGAATTGCGCGCGTTTAATTACGGACGGATCAATCTCAAATTGCATCGCATTTCCCGATTTGAATTCAACAGAGGAACATATTAGCACAAGCTAATATTTAAATCAGGCTGATAGCACACGCCAGTGCATGCTCAGAAATGCGCCTGATCGTCCTATTCTACAGCGGAGGCCGGGATCACGGGTTCCGGGAAAATATCACAAAAACTGGCATATAACGACGTAAAGACCATCGGCATCAGTATCAGCCACCCTAACATCATCGGCATGCTGGCCAGTATCGCCAGCAACAAAAAGGCCATGCCATAGACAAACATCGCGCCGACATTATGTGTGAATGCGCGCAGACTCAGCTTCATCGCCTCATAAGGCGGTACATCACGAAAGAATACCAGCATGGGGGCAAACTGCATGGACATCAGCAGGAGTCCAAACAGTGCAACGCCAATCATGACCGATGCACCAGCGCCAGCGACTGCCTGCTGGATGACGTCGGGCGGCACGGCCGCCTGACTATTCATTAATATTCCCACCAGCGCAGCGCCCCCGACCATCATCATCACGCCAAAGATCAGATATTGACCGACCAGTGCAATCCCGCCCAGCGTTATCAAATGCGAAGTATGCCGCTGAAAGCCGCAAAAAAGATGCATCAGTTCCAGATCGTCACCCAGCTCCAACGACCGGCAACCTGCCATTAGGCCAATTACCACAACCGGCATCAGCAAACTGACCAACGGTTCGCCTATCACCGGCACCGCCGTGACGCCTGCAGCAGTAACAAAGCAAATCGCCAGCAGCACGATCCAGAGCAGCGGCGCCTTCATAAACAAGGCATACCCTTTTTTGATCCATTGCATGCCCTGAGCAGCTTCTAAACGTAACGGTTCCATTTTTTCCCCAAGCCCCTGCTTATCCGTTTTTAAATCCATACAGCTTGCGAGGTGTCGATATGATTTTTCAGGATGCGTTCAAAATGAGCGGGGTCATGAGCATGGATCAATTCGCCATCGCGCGGCAGATATTTATCGAACAGCCGCGACAGCCAAAAGCGCAACGCGGCCTGCCGCAACATCAAAGGCCATGCCTGATGCTCACTGTCCTGCAGCGGGCGCACAGTATGATAGGCGCGTAAAAAAGTCTGTGCTTGAGTTGTGTCGAGTATGCCGTCAGGACGCATGCACCAGTCATTGACCGTAATAGCGACGTCGTAGAGCAAGGCATCGGTGCAGGCAAAATAAAAATCGATCAGCCCGCCGACACGCTCTCCTTCCAACAAGACATTGTCACGAAACAAATCGGCGTGTATCAAGCCTTGCGGCAAGAGTGAATAATTGCGCTGAGCATGCAGAGCAATTTCACTATCGAGCAATGCCGCTTGTCCGGTGTTAATAAAGGGCCGGACCTGAGGTGCGGTCGCCATGCGCCATGCGCCTCCGCGCGGATTCGGCATGATCTGGGAAAAACTTTGTCCTGCGATATGCATCTGACCTAACATTGCACCCATCGCGGCACAGTGAGCCAGTGTCGGCGCCGTTGTGGATTTACCACTCAAGCGACTGACAATGCAGGCAGGCTTATCTTTCAGAACGCCCAAAAATTGATTGTGCCTGTTAGCCATCGGGGCAGGGCAGGGAATACCGTGACGGGCCAGATGGGCCATCAAGTTCAGATAAAATGGCAACTCGTCCGCGCGAAGCTTTTCGAACAAGGTCAGGACAAAGCGACCATTGCTGGTCGTAACGAAATAATTCGTGTTTTCAATGCCGGAAGCAATGCCCTGCAATTCCTGCAATTCCCCTAAAGAATAATCATTGAGCCAAACGGTCAGTTCAGCATCGGATACAGTAGTGTAAACAGACATGAGTTAAAAGGTCTTGATAATCCAGCGCGGAGGGCGAAATCCTGAGTCCAGACTTTCCTGACGGGCAAATTTACCATCACCCCTGTCGTCGACCAGATAGTAAGGAGGCCCGACCTTAGGAGTTACTTTGATCATATAGATGCGACCTCCCGAGCGATATTCTTCCACCGTGAGTTCAGTTTGTTTAACGATAGTCACTTCAGGCTCATCGCCTGCCGCCGCTTCCGGAGTAAATTCGGGCGGAGGAGATAATGGCTCCAGATTTGCGGGTACGGGCTGAGCCGCAAAAACCGGCAATGCGAAGCCTGCAAAAATCAACAATGACAATATACGCATGACAGCTGCCTGTAAAAAATTGTAGTGCGCGCATTTTAGCCGATTTATCGACTGGCAAGTTCGTGATTACCACCCGTCTGTGAGCAGCCATGAGCGTCTGGCGAGCAACACTCAAAAATATTTTTCATATTCCGGAACTTTTTACTAAGCGACCTGCCTGAGCATACAGTTAGCGCAAGCTATCACCCATTACCTCCCTGGATGGGTATCTTAACTCCTCCCAAATAGTTAAGAATTTCGCCCCTGACCTTTCATGTTCAGGGGCATTTTTTTGCCTGCTGCAAAGCCGACCGAATACAAATAAGGGCCAAAAGTTTAGAGCAAGCCCCGGGGCTTATGCGGTGCGTTCGCGAACAAACGGTCATATAACCAGCGTGGCAGACACCTGAGCACGCGCCCCACCCAACCCATTTGCCAGGGAATGACCGCAAAGGCCACTTGACGGCCGATCGCCCGCACCATTCTCGCTGCCGCATCGTCTGCGTCTAAAATAAAGGGCATAGGATAAGGATTGACCGCTGTCATCGCGGTCTTAATATAACCCGGGCAAATCGTTACCACCTTTACCCCGCTGCCATGCAACTCGACCCGCAGCGATTCCAGATAACTGACTGCTGCCGCTTTAGACGCAGAATACGCACCGGCGCCCGGCAGGCCGCGAAACCCGGCGACGCTGGCAATACCAACCAGCGTACCGCACCTCTCACGCCGCATGGCGGCAAGAAATGGCTGAAAGGTTTTGACCATCCCCAGCACGTTTACCTCCATCACCTGAGCAAACGCGTCAAAATCTTCGGCATATTCGGTGAGCGTGCCGACACTGACGCCCGCATTGGCGATCACCACATCCGGCACACCGACCCGCGCAATAAAGTTTGCTGCCGCCAGTTGCAAGCCGGCAGCATCCCGCACATCCAGCGCATAGCCATACACTTGACCTGGAAATTCGGCAGACAGCACCTGCAGCAATTCATCGCGCCGGGCGATTGCGCCAACAATTGCGCCGGACATAAGATAATGGCGCGCCAAAGCCAAGCCTAAGCCGCTCGACGCGCCACTGATTACAACCTTTAATGACATTAAGGCTTGGCTTTAACCTTGCCCGATGCACGCCCTTTACGCACCATTGCCACCACTTCATTCAATACACGGATCGTATCAGCCGGTTGCAGCCCGGTAATTGCATACCTGCCGTCAACGACCAGTGTGGGCGTCCCCTCGATATGATATTCACGAATCATTTGCTTAGCACGCATGATGCGGCTATTCACCGAAAAAGAATTGTAAGCTGCCGCAAACTTAGCTTTATCTACGCCGTTGCTCGCAACGAATGCGCTTATCGTATCCATGTCATACAGGTTTGCTTGTTTCACATGGATAGCCTGATAAATCGCATCATCTAACTGCTTGATTTTTCCGATGCTATCGAGCGCATAGTAAGCACGCGCCAGCGGCTCTGTTGAGTCGCGAAAAATAGTCGGTACAAGAGTCAGCTCGACATCAGCGGGCAAAGCCTTTTCCCAGCGTGCCAGTTCAGGGTGCAAATGATAACAGTGCGAGCACTCATAGAAGAAAAACTCCAGCACCTCGATTTTCTTGGCATTTGCGATCTGCGGCGCAGCCAACAGGGTAAATTCCTTCCCCTGCACGGCGGCATAAGAGGTTCCGCACATCAACAGGGCTAGGGCAACAAGCAAACCTTTAAGACTTAATTTCATGCATCTCTCCTCAAAAATACGACAAAAATGGCTAAAAACCAGATTAGCGCGCCGGCGTAGCATCCAGCCCGTTCAGCTTTAACGTACCACGCGCGCTATTCAACTCCTGCTCGCTTGTAAATGGGCCGATGCGTACGCGATGCATCTCGCCGCGCCCTGGAATGGTCACTTTTTGCACACTTGCCTCCATTCCCTTCATCGCCAGGGTCGCTTTAAGATTTTCAGCATCGGTTGCACTCGCAAACGAACCTGCCTGTAAAAATTTGGGCACCGATTTGAACTCCTCGGCTTTAGGCTTCTCGGCCGGTTTGAGCTGGGCATCCGCCGCATCCGGCTTGTCGGTCAACACCTTGTAGAATTCAAAACGGGGTTTAGCCTCATCCACGCTAGAGACGGCCGCAACATCAACCTTAGGCTTAACAGATTCAGGGCGCGCAACGTCAACGATTGAGACTTCCGCCGCAGGCCTCGTTGCTACCTCCTTATTGACGAAAGGGCTAGGCGATTTCAATATAAACCAAGCCAACCCTGCCGCCAACGCCACCCCCACCACCATCCCCATCAAAATACCGGCAAGCAATGGGCTGCCACTTTTTTTCGGTGAGGACGGTTTACTGCCTGTGACTTTACTCATTTTTGATTCATTTCCAATTTAAAATATTCAACTCTTGGCAAAACTACATTTTTTCCGGAGCGCCGACACCCAAAAGCGCCAGGCCGTTCTTCATCACCTGTGCCGCTGCCGCAATCAGTGCCAGACGCGCACATTTGACCGCTTCATCCTCGACTAGAAAGCGAGACGCATTATAGTAACTGTGAAACGCAGCCGCTAATTCCTTCAGATAAAAAGCAATCAGATGAGGCGCCAATTCCTGAGCTGCATTTTCAATCACCTGAGGGTAATCAATGATCTGTTGCAGCAACGCCGTTTCGTATTCGCTGTCTAGCAAACTGACATTCGCATTCAACAAGCTCAAGCGCTCGCCGCCCCAAGTTTCCAGCACGGTACTGATGCGTGCGTGCGCGTACTGAATGTAGTACACCGGATTGTCGTTACTCTTGGATTTCGCCAAATCAATATCGAACACCAACTGGGAATCAGGATGACGCGCGGCCAGGAAATAGCGCGTTGCATCGCAACCCACTTCGTCGATCAAATCGCGCAACGTCACATAACTGCCCGCACGCTTGGAAATTTTCACCTCTTCGCCGTTTTTAAGCACCGTCACCATCTGATGCAACACATAATCCGGCCAACCCTTAGGAATCCCGACATCCAACGCCTGCAATCCCGCACGCACGCGCGTGATGGTGCTGTGATGATCTGCACCTTGCTCATTGATGACGCGCACAAAACCCCGGCGCCATTTATCCAGATGGTAAGCCACATCCGGCACGAAATAGGTATAACCGCCATCAGATTTGCGCATCACACGGTCTTTATCGTCGCCAAAATCCGTGGTGCGCAACCACAGCGCATCATCCTGTTCATAGGTATGCCCGCTCGCGATCAAGCCTGCCACCGTTTCATCGACCTTGCCTTCGCTATACAGCGCCGACTCCAGTGAAAACACATCGAATTCGACGTGGAAGGCACGCAAATCCAAGTCCTGCTCGCGACGCAGATAGGCCACCGCAAAATGGCGAATGGCCACCACGTCGTCCACATCCCCGCAACCGGTAGTCCGCTGATCGTCCGCTTCAACGGTTTCACACGCCATATAAGCCCGCGCCACATCGGCAATATAATCGCCACGATAACCGGCCTCAGGCCAGGATGGATCATCCGGCGTAATTCCCTTGCAGCGCAACTGCACTGAACGCATCAGATTATCGATTTGAGCCCCGGCGTCGTTGTAATAAAACTCGCGCGTGACATTCCAGCCAGCCGCCTGCAACACATTACACAGGCAATCGCCAACGGCCGCCCCACGGCCATGCCCCACATGCAAAGGACCAGTCGGATTGGCCGAGACAAATTCCACCTGAACCCGTCGCCCCTGCCCCACATGCAGATGGCCGTAACCGGCACCCGCATGCAACACGGCATGCACAATGGCCTGTTTGGCAGCATGGGTCACGAACAAATTGATAAATCCGGCACCCGCAATTTCAACTTTTTCGATCACATCGGACTTTGGCAGGGCAGCAATCAGTGCATGAGCAATATCGCGCGGCGATTTTCGCAGCGGCTTAGCCAGTTGCATTGCCAGATTGCAGGCGTAATCGCCGTGCGATGCCTGCTTGGGACGCTCTATCAAGACAGACACACTGCCCTGCTCTGGCGCGACCTCGCGCATCGCTTCAACAAATAATTCGGTAATATGGGATTTAAAATTCAATACGACGGACATAAACAGCACCTTTAAAGAGGTGTTGATTATAACACTTGCATGCGAACTGGCTGGTACTCGCGAGATTCTGGCGCATCGCGCAGATCAAGAATAGGTGTTTTTTCCGCTTCGCTTTGCCAGATACATAGCCGCTTTATCCATAATTTCATCCACTTCGCAGCCGTTACCCAACGCATTTCCGATCGCCGCCCCCACTGCAAAATCTCAGATGCCTGCACCGTGACAGTGACCAGATAAGCCCGCGCTAACGCAACAGATTTGAAAAGTATTTCACATGACGCCCATCGCGCAACTTGCACGACAAGCGAGGCTCAGACTACCTTGCCCGGATTCATCAGATTCCCGGGATCAAAAGCATGCTTGATCGTGCGCATCATTTCCAGTTCCAGCGGATCTTTGTAGTCGCGTATCGTTTCTCGCTTGAGTTGCCCAAGACCATGCTCAGCGCTGATGCTGCCGCCCAGTTTTTGCACCACCTGATAGACAAGGCGATTCACTTCGATTTCATGCTGCCCGATAAAAGCATCATTCACTGCAGCGTCAAGTAACGACACATTAAAGTGAATATTGCCATCCCCCATATGGCCGAATGCCACAATGCGCAGATCAACAAACCGGTTACGCAATACGCGGCTAGCCTCGGCAATAAATTCCGCGACGCGGCTCACCGGAACAGAAATATCATGCTTGATACTCACCCCTTCGAGTTTTTGCGCCTCGCTGATATTTTTGCGCAGATGCCACCACAGCTCGGCCTGCCTCGCATCACAGGCGATGCCGAACGTCAGCACGTCGCCACCAAAATTGAGCAGCGCACTGCGAATCGCTTCAGCGGGTGAGCTTTGCTGCACGTCATCGATTTTGATCAGCAAATACCATTCGTAGCGTTTCTTGAATGGCTCATGTGCATCCTCGATGTGCTTGAATACCAGATCCAGACAATTGCGCGAGATAATTTCAAATCCGCTCAATGCCTGACCACAGCTTGCCCGAATAGTCGCCAGCAATCGCACAGCCACTTCTGGGCTTGCGACCGCGACACAGGCCGTCGCGGTCGATTGAGGACGCGGAAACAATTTCAGCACAGCAACCGTAATAATGCCTAGCGTACCTTCGGCGCCCAGAAATAATTGCTTTAAGTCATAGCCGGTATTGTCCTTACGCAGACTGCGCAATCCGTTCCAGATGCGGCCGTCCGGCAGTACGACTTCAAGGCCTAACACGAGATCGCGCGCGCTACCGTAGCGCAGCACACCGATACCGCCCGCATTAGTGGAAAGATTGCCGCCAATTTCACAGTGCGCGGCGATGGCTGTCAACCCGAGGGGAAACAAACGATTAGCCTGTTCGGCCGCCTCGTACAGCGCAGCCAGCTTACAGCCCGCCTCAACCGTCATCGTATAGTTAATTGCATCTACGACACGAATTTTATTCATGCGCGACAGATTCAACACAACCTGGCGGCCTTGACTGACCGGTACACTCGCCCCGCACAAACTCGTGTTGCCTCCCTGCGGCACAATGGCCACCTGATTTGCAACACACAACTTGACGATTTCAGATACCTGCAGGGTATTAGCGGGAAACAGAACCGCCAACGCAGCACCGGAATAGCGCCCGCGCCAGTCTTCGCAATAAGCGGTCATCGCATCCCCGGTTAGAACCGCCTCACGGCCTGCGATGGTGATTGCCGACTGAATGAAGGCTTCCTGCATGATCAATGCACGGGTCTTTTAAGCGTCCAGATCTGATATAAAGAAATCAGAATTTGCAGCGCCATCGACATTCCTAGCAAGCCACCCGCCGCAATCACGATCACAGCGTAGTGCGAATCGTATTTGGTCAAAAACCATGAAAGCACGTCAACGAACACCGCAAGCATAGGCGACACAACCAGAAATCGCTTAAACCAGACGTTGATTTCGCACTGGATAAAAATAGATCCCAGCATAAACAACAGCAGACTAATTCCGAACAGATGTATATGCGACAGTTTCAACAAACTGGCCATCGACATGCCGGTATCCACTTCGGCAAACTTATGCAGCCCCTGATAGGTGCTGAAATCAGCGATATTCATTCCCGAAGCCTGCACATGACAGGCAAGACAGGTCTTATCCAGAATCGGTTTGATATCCTTTGCAAAGTGCTCTTCTTCTGCACCGTCCTTAAGCCAGGCCACCATTACCTCGCTGTCTTCAGGGCTTATGTTTCCGGACATCGGACCGCGTATCGCAGCCTCAAGACGGGTACCGCTACGATTACCGTAATAGCTGTTTGCTACATCGGCAACCGATAATCCCGGCTTAGTGTCATTCATTTCGTGCGTGACGTACAAATAAGCTGTCGCCATCAAGTAGCCCAACCCCACCAGAGACAGGAAACACGTGTAGAGTAATTTTTCGCTGATCGTGCGATCGTAAAAACGTTTTGGTACGATGTGACCTTCTACTGCTGCCATAGCTTTTTCTCCAATTTAATGTGTGACTTTAAAACTCTAGCGGGTCAATGTCCAGCGAACATCGCAGTTTATTACTTGCCAAATCCGCCAGTCCGGGTTGCCATACGCGCAGAAACTGCTGGAGCACTCGTCGAGAATTAGCCTGAATCAACAATTGTGCTCTCACATGGTTAGCACGACGCGCTAGGGACGCCGGCACAACGCCGAAAATTTCCACCGGGTGATTTAATTTAACGCCAGCTAACTTCGCCATATTAAGGTAAGCATAGACATCTGCTTCCACCAATCCCTCGGCTCGTAGCATGGCTTGAAACGCAAAGGGAGGAAAATCAGCCATCTCGCGCTCGGCCAATTGCGATGCTGCCCAGCCTTCAAAATCGTGTTGCTGTAAACATCGGTACATAGGATGATCCGGAAACTCGGTCTGAATCAAAACCTCGCCGGGTTTATCGGCACGTCCGGCGCGCCCCGACACCTGCATCAGCTGAGAAAATAATTTTTCTGCCGCCCGAAAATCGCTGCTGTACAGCGCACTGTCCGGATTCAAAATGCCCACCAGCGTCAACGCCGGGAAGTCATGTCCTTTGGCCAGCATTTGCGTACCGACCATAATATCTACTTCATTCGCCGTAATTTTCGAGCGCATCGCCTCCCACGTGCGCTTGTTGCGCGTGCTGTCGCGGTCAACCCGCAGAATGCGCGCTTCCGGAAATCTATCGATCAAAACCCTCTCGACTCTTTGCGTGCCGCTGCCAACCGGAAGTAACTCTGGATGGCGGCATTCAGGACACAGCGTGGGCACATGAATCTGGTAGCCACAATGATGGCAGCGCAATCGCTGATCTTTAGTATGCAGCACCATCTTGCCTGCACAATTTTTACAATCTGATAACCAGCCGCACTCCGTACACATCAACACGGGCGCATATCCGCGTCGATTGATAAAGAGCAGACTTTGCTCGCCTCTTGTTATGCGGTGAGCAATCTCGCGCAACAACACCTCGCTGATACCGTCCACCATTACCGTTTGCTTGCTATGTATGAATTTAATTTCAGGCAGATTCGCATCCGCAAGCGCTCGCCCTGTCAGCTTCAACATTTCGTAACGACCGTTCAGCGCATTGTGGTAACTCTCAAATGAGGGCGTGGCAGACCCCAGAAGGATGGGCACGCCGCATTGTTTTGCACGAAAAATCGCTACATCCCGTGCAGAATATCGTAAGCCATCCTGCTGCTTGAATGAAGCATCATGCTCCTCGTCCACGATAATGAGCGACAACTTAGGCAATTCTGCGAATACCGACAACCTCGTCCCAAGCACGATGCCTGCTGCACCTGATTGCGCCTGCTGCCAATGCTTGAGCCGCTCATTTTCAGATAACCCGCTGTGCAAACTGACTAATGTAGCAACGGGAAATCGACTTAAAAAATAGTGTTCAAGCTGAGGGGTCAGATTAATTTCCGGCACTAACAGCAATACCTGACCGCCTGTTTGCAAGACGCGATTGATCAAATGCACATAGACTTCGGTCTTCCCGCTCCCAGTGATTCCATGAAGTAGAAAACAACGATATCCGGATGTCTGCGTAACCGCATCAACGACCTGCTGCTGCTCATCTGTCAGTTTGTGTGCATTCGCAAAACAGTGCATACGAGGGAGGCAAGCCAGCGGGTTTACCTCGAACGCCTCAACCCAGCCCGCTTCAATCAGCCACTTCAGTTGAGCTGAGGCAGTTAGCGCCACTGTTTTCAGTTGTTGCAAGTTGCAAGGCTGAAGCGCTAGCATCTTAACCATATTACGCGCGGCGGTTTTTCGTTGCGGAATCAGATCGATAGGTGGCGCGCCATCAAGTAATCGGTAGTGATACTCGTGTTTGACAGTAATAGGTTTGTCAGAGCGCAATCGCGCAGGCAATGCGGGTATAACAGTCTGACCAATGGGGTAATGATAATACTCGCTGCAAAACCTCAACAAAGCGAGCAACTTACTTGATATAGGCTCACTATCAGATAAAATTCGCACAACCGGCTTAATTTTCTCTACCGCCAGCTCAGAAAACATCACGCATTCCATCACCACACCGACAAGTTGGCTGCGACGAAACGGCACAATTACACGCTGTCCGAGCACAACTGCATCGTCCACCGTGTAATCAAACAAAGTGGGCAGCGGTACATCAAGGGCAACACGGACAATTTGCATTTCTATTCAGGCACAGGAGTTAGCGGGATTATCTCAGACTCAGTGATCTAATACCGATTGAAATTTAACAGTACAAAGCAAAAACCCCCGCCGTTTCCGGAGGGGGTTATGCATATAAGGAGTCTGACGATGACCTACTTTCACATGGGTAATCCACACTATCATTGGCGCGGAGTCGTTTCACTGTCCTGTTCGGGATGGGAAGGAGTGGGACCAACTCGCTATGGTCGTCAGACAAACTGGTAAGTCGTTTGCGATGTTCTGCAAACCACTATGTTTGTTGTTTCTTGCCGCCATTATACATGGTTTCAAGAAACATTATCTGGAAGAAGTAAAGTAAGTCTTTGATTGTACTTGCGTTACATATATAAGACCGTTTTATCAGCCCTACTTAATGTTATAGGATCAAGCCTCACGAGCAATTAGTATTGGTTAGCTTAACGCATTACTGCGCTTCCACACCCAACCTATCAACGTCCTGGTCTCGAACGACTCTTTAGAAGGCTTAAAGCCTAGGGAAATCTTATCTCAAGGCGAGTTTCCCGCTTAGATGCTTTCAGCGGTTATCTCTTCCAGATTTAGCTACCCGGCAATACCACTGGCGTGATAACCGGTACACCAGAGATCTGTCCACTCCGGTCCTCTCGTACTAGGAGCAGGTCCCTTCAAATTTCCAACGCCCAAGGCAGATAGGGACCAAACTGTCTCACGACGTTTTAAACCCAGCTCACGTACCACTTTAAATGGCGAACAGCCATACCCTTGGGACCGGCTACAGCCCCAGGATGTGATGAGCCGACATCGAGGTGCCAAACTCCCCCGTCGATATGAACTCTTGGGAGGAATCAGCCTGTTATCCCCAGAGTACCTTTTATCCGTTGAGCGATGGCCCTTCCATACAGAACCACCGGATCACTATGACCTACTTTCGTATCTGCTCGACTTGTCAGTCTCGCAGTTAAGCATCCTTTTGCCATTGCACTATCAGTACGATGTCCGACCGTACCTAGGATACCTTCGTACTCCTCCGTTACAATTTGGGAGGAGACCGCCCCAGTCAAACTGCCTACCATGCACGGTCCCCAACCCCGATAAGGGGTCTAGGTTAGAATCTCAAACACACCAGGCTGGTATTTCAAGGTTGGCTCCATAAGAACTGGCGTCCCTACTTCACAGCCTCCCAGCTATCCTACACAGGTCTATTCAAAATCCAATGCAAAGCTACAGTAAAGGTTCATGGGGTCTTTCCGTCTAGCCTCGGGTAGATTGCATCTTCACAAACATTTCAACTTCGCTGAGTCTCGGGTGGAGACAGTGTGGCCATCGTTACGCCATTCGTGCAGGTCGGAACTTACCCGACAAGGAATTTCGCTACCTTAGGACCGTTATAGTTACGGCCGCCGTTTACTGGGACTTCAATCAAGAGCTTGCACCCCATCATTTAATCTTCCAGCACCGGGCAGGCGTCACACTCTATACGTCCACTTTCGTGTTTGCAGAGTGCTGTGTTTTTAATAAACAGTCGCAGCCACCATTTCACTGCAACCCCATCGAGCTTCGGACGCGAAGTCCTACACTCTACCGGGGCGCACCTTCTCCCGAAGTTACGGTGCAAATTTGCCGAGTTCCTTCACCCGAGTTCTCTCAAGCACCTTAGAATTCTCATCCTGCCCACCTGTGTCGGTTTGCGGTACGGTCCCAATATAACTGAAGCTTAGTGGCTTTTCTTGGAAGCTTGGTATCAGCAACTTCTCGCTCAAAGAGCAATCGTTATCACGCCTCAGAATTGACCTCCCGGATTTGCCTAAGAGATCTCCCTACACGCTTGAACAGCCTATTCCAACAGACTGCTTGCCTAACCTTCTCCGTCCCCACATCGCATTATATTGAGGTACAGGAATATTAACCTGTTTCCCATCGACTACGCATTTCTGCCTCGCCTTAGGGGCCGACTCACCCTGCGCCGATGAACGTTGCGCAGGAAACCTTGGGCTTTCGGTGAGGGAGCCTTTCACTCCCTTTATCGCTACTCATGTCAGCATTCGCACTTCTGATACCTCCAGCATCCCTCACAGGACACCTTCGCAGGCCTACAGAACGCTCTCCTACCATATCAACACCCATATAGAGTGTTCAATATCCGCGATTTCGGTGCATAGTTTGAGCCCCGTTACATCTTCCGCGCAGGACGACTCGATCAGTGAGCTATTACGCTTTCTTTAAATGATGGCTGCTTCTAAGCCAACATCCTGACTGTTTTAGCCTTCCCACTTCGTTTTCCACTTAACTATGTCTTGGGGACCTTAATCGGCGGTCTGGGTTGTTTCCCTCTTGACACCGGACGTTAGCACCCGATGTCTGTCTCCCACGCTCGCACTTCTCGGTATTCGGAGTTTGCAATGGTTTGGTAATCAGCAATAGACCCCTAGCCATGACAGTGCTCTACCCCCGAGAGTGATACGTGAGGCACTACCTAAATAGTTTTCGGAGAGAACCAGCTATTTCCAAGTTTGTTTAGCCTTTCACCCCTATCCACAGCTCATCCCCTAATTTTTCAACATTAGTGGGTTCGGACCTCCAGTTGGTTTTACCCAACCTTCATCCTGGCCATGGATAGATCACTTGGTTTCGGGTCTACGCCCAGCAACTATCGCCCTTATCAGACTCGGTTTCCCTACGCCTCCCCTATTCGGTTAAGCTCGCTACTGAACGTAAGTCGCTGACCCATTATACAAAAGGTACGCAGTCACGGAACAAGTCCGCTCCCACTGTTTGTATGCATGCGGTTTCAGGATCTATTTCACTCCCCTTCCGGGGTTCTTTTCGCCTTTCCCTCACGGTACTGGTTCACTATCGGTCGATTACGAGTATTTAGCCTTGGAGGATGGTCCCCCCATATTCAGACAAGGTTTCTCGTGCCCCGCCCTACTTGTCGTAACCCTAGTTCCACACCACTGTTTTTACCTACGGGACTATCACCCACTATGGTCAGACTTTCCAGACTGTTTGGTTAACAATGATGCTAAAAGTTACAGGCTGCTCCGTGTTCGCTCGCCACTACTTACGGAATCTCGGTTGATTTCTTTCCTTCAGGTACTTAGATGTTTCAGTTCCCTGAGTTCGCTTCACGAAGCCTATGTATTCAGCTTCGGATGACCCCGAAGGGCCGGGTCTCCCCATTCAGATATCTACGGATCAAAGCTTATTGCCAGCTCCCCGTAGCTTTTCGCAGGCTATCACGTCTTTCATCGCCTGTAATCGCCAAGGCATCCACCACATGCACTTATTCGCTTGACCCTATAACGTTAAGTCCTCAGTGTTGCCACTAAGGCGTTATATATGTTTCGCAATTTAAATCTTCGTTACATCAGATTGATTTAAGGATCTGATTTCGCAAAGGTTTGTGTACAAACCATGATGACTAATCACGGAATGTCTTGATACAATCAAAAACCCATTTAAGTTAAACATGTAATCATAAGAATGGAGTTAACCAACCTGACTCATACATGAATCACTTCTTTACTTCTTCCAAATTTTTAAAGAACATCTTATCGGCAAAAGCCAATATCGAAACCCTAAAGGTTTAAATATGGGTTCTTGCAACTTCTTACTACCACCACTACTTCTCAGTTAATGGTGGAGGTTAACGGGATCGAACCGTTGACCCCCTGCTTGCAAAGCAGGTGCTCTCCCAGCTGAGCTAAACCCCCGGCAAAACTATTTCTAACTGGTGGGTCTAGTTGGACTCGAACCAACGACCCCTGCGTTATCAACACAGTGCTCTAACCAGCTGAGCTACAGACCCAGGTAATACTCTTAAATTAAACAATCGATGAGTGTAGGCACTCAATTTCCGGATTCTCTAGAAAGGAGGTGATCCAGCCGCACCTTCCGATACGGCTACCTTGTTACGACTTCACCCCAGTCATGAAACCCACCGTGGTAAGCGCCCTCCTTACGGTTAGGCTACCTACTTCTGGCAGATTCCACTCCCATGGTGTGACGGGCGGTGTGTACAAGACCCGGGAACGTATTCACCGCGACATGCTGATCCGCGATTACTAGCGATTCCGACTTCATGGAGTCGAGTTGCAGACTCCAATCCGGACTACGACGCGCTTTCTGAGATTAGCTCCCCCTCGCGGGTTGGCAACCCTCTGTACGCGCCATTGTATTACGTGTGAAGCCCTACCCATAAGGGCCATGAGGACTTGACGTCATCCCCACCTTCCTCCGGTTTATCACCGGCAGTCTCATTAAAGTGCCCAACTAAATGATGGCAATTAATGACAAGGGTTGCGCTCGTTGCGGGACTTAACCCAACATCTCACGACACGAGCTGACGACAGCCATGCAGCACCTGTGTTCAGATTCTCTTTCGAGCACAATCACATCTCTGCGATCTTTCTGACATGTCAAGGGTAGGTAAGGTTTTTCGCGTTGCATCGAATTAATCCACATAATCCACCGCTTGTGCGGGTCCCCGTCAATTCCTTTGAGTTTTAATCTTGCGACCGTACTCCCCAGGCGGTCAACTTCACGCGTTAGCTACGGTACTAAGGAAGTCTCCTCCCCCAACACCTAGTTGACATCGTTTAGGGCGTGGACTACCAGGGTATCTAATCCTGTTTGCTCCCCACGCTTTCGTGCATGAGCGTCAGTATTAACCCAGGGGGCTGCCTTCGCCATTGGTATTCCTCCACATATCTACGCATTTCACTGCTACACGTGGAATTCTACCCCCCTCTGCTATACTCTAGTCTTCCAGTTTCAAATGCAGTTCCCAGGTTGAGCCCGGGGATTTCACATCTGACTTAAAAAACCGCCTGCGCACGCTTTACGCCCAGTAATTCCGATTAACGCTCGCACCCTACGTATTACCGCGGCTGCTGGCACGTAGTTAGCCGGTGCTTCTTCTTCCGGTACCGTCATCTACTCCTAGTATTAATAGAAGCAATTTCTTTCCGGCTGAAAGAGCTTTACAACCCGAAGGCCTTCTTCACTCACGCGGTATGGCTGGATCAGGCTTTCGCCCATTGTCCAAAATTCCCCACTGCTGCCTCCCGTAGGAGTCTGGACCGTGTCTCAGTTCCAGTGTGGCTGGTCGTCCTCTCAGACCAGCTACGGATCGTCGCCTAGGTGAGCCTTTACCTCACCTACTAGCTAATCCGATATCGGCCACTCCGAAAGCGAGAGGTCTTGCGATCCCCCCCTTTCCCCCTCAGGGCATATGCGGTATTAGCGTAACTTTCGCTACGTTATCCCCCACTTCCGGATATGTTCCGATATATTACTCACCCGTTCGCCACTAACTAAAGAGCAAGCTCTTTAATCCGTTCGACTTGCATGTGTAAAGCATACCGCCAGCGTTCAATCTGAGCCAGGATCAAACTCTTAAGTTCAATACCTGTTTTGGTTCACTGCTGAACCGATCTTACTCAAAGAAAATCACATAACATGATTTTTTTCGACTTTGCGTAAGCACTACTATATTTTAAAGTCGTTATCTTTTTAAGCTCCATAAGAAGCCGATAACTACCAAAAATCAAGCACCTACACTCGTCGATTGTTTAATTTATGTTTTTAAAGAGCGTTCGCTTTGCAGCGAAGAGGTCAGCATTATAGAGACTTAAAACTTATTGTCAACTACATTTTGAAATCTTTTATTTCTCAACTAAACCGGCGAAACTCAATCAACCCTCTGATCTTTAAGCATTTCAGGCTACCCCTTACGCTTCGTTTCAAACCTCGTTCCGTTGAAGAGGTGCGCATTATAGAGACTAAAAACACATTGTCAACTAAATCTTCACACCTTTATTTCAACCTCACCAAAAACATCAGGAAACGCAATCATTTTATTGATTATTAAGACTTTTCCGCTTCCAGATCCGCCTCGTTTCAACCACTGTTCCGGTGAAGAGGTGCGCATTATAGGCACTTAAAATACCACGTCAACTCTTTTCGGTAATATTATTGAAATATCGCAAGAAACCTATTTTTTCGGACATCTTCTATTCAAACTGCATCCGCGAAAGCAAAGAACCGCAGGGGTCACCTGCGGTTCTTTGCTTTCAACGCTCTGCCTCTATAACTAGTGGTATTTTCGGCTCAGCTCATGCACGGCTGCCACCATCGCTGCAACATGCTCAGGGTTGGTATGCTGCGAAATCCCATGACCCAGATTAAATACATGACCGCTACCGTAACCGTAGCTGCTCAGCACTTTCTCTACTTCGTTGCGAATCGCATTAGGATTTGCAAACAGAACTGCCGGATCAAGATTGCCCTGCAGCGCGACTTTATTGCCCACCTTCTGACGTGCAACACCGATATCCATCGTCCAGTCCAGGCCGATCGCATCGCAACCCGTCGCGGCAATGCTGTCGATCCACAGTCCGCCACCTTTGGTGAATACGACATTCGGAATACGCACGCCGTCTTTTTCCTTGATCAGACCTTCCACGATTCGTTGTGTATAAGGAAGCGAAAACTCATGGTAGGCGGAATGCGACAATACACCGCCCCACGAATCGAAGATCATCACGGCCTGGGCGCCCGCTTCGATCTGCGCATTCAAATAGGCAATCACGGCCTGGGTCGTAACTTCCAGAATGTGATGCATCAATTTAGGCTCGTTGTACATCAGGGTTTTCACGCGTGCGTAATCATCGCTGCCACCGCCTTCAACCATGTAGCATGACAAAGTGAATGGACTACCGGAAAAACCGATCAACGGCACGCGACCGTCGAGCGTCTTGCGAATCTGTGAGACCGCGTCAGTTACATAACGCAGAGTTTTATCGATATCCGG
This sequence comes from Gallionella capsiferriformans ES-2, assembly GCF_000145255.1. Classification (NCBI taxonomy): domain Bacteria; kingdom Pseudomonadati; phylum Pseudomonadota; class Betaproteobacteria; order Nitrosomonadales; family Gallionellaceae; genus Gallionella; species Gallionella capsiferriformans. Next base: position 212,632 of record NC_014394.1, on the reverse strand, counting down.
CACTTGTAACGCCATAATCGCCGCTTCATCGCGCAGGGGACGCTCAAATTTAGGGCCCTCGCCATCAGCAAAGTACAACCCCAGTCCCATCGCATCGGGCACAGTCAGAATATCGGAGAACAAAATTGCCGCATCGAGCGGATAGCGATCCAGTGGCTGCATGGTTACTTCGGTCGCAAAATCAGGATTCTTGCACAGACCCAGAAAGCTGCCAGCACGTGCGCGCGTTGCACGGTACTCAGGCAGAAAACGACCTGCCTGACGCATCATCCATAACGGCGTGTATTCAGTAGGCTGGCGCAGCAAAGCGCGCAGAAACGTGTCATTCTTTAACTTGAAATTCATTTAATGGCCTTTAGTTCGTATTCATCGAGCGGGACGAATCCCGCACTTTTTAACGCGGTAAAACTGACGATCCCATCAGGAATTCATCAACAGAACGTGCGCACTGACGGCCTTCGCGTATCGCCCAGACTATCAATGACTGACCACGACGCATATCGCCCGCCGTGAATACGCGCTCCACACTGGTACGGTAATCATCGGTATTAGCTTTGATATTGCCGCGAGCATCTTTCTCAACGCCGAACGCTTCCAACACTTTTTGCACCGGACTGACAAAACCCATCGCCAGAAATACCAGATCGGCTTTGAGTTCGAATTCGCTGCTGGCAATCTCAATCATTTTTCCCGCCTGCCATTCAACGCGTACTGCGCGTATCTTTTCAAGCTTACCGTTGCTACCAACGAATTCCTTAGTAGCGATCGCCCAGTCGCGATTGCAACCTTCTTCGTGCGAGCTCGAGGTGCGCAGCTTCAACGGCCAGTTAGGCCAGGTTAGGGGTTTGTTTTCCTGCTCAGGCGCACGCGGCATTACTTCGATCTGCGTGACAGACAGTGCGCCGTGACGATTCGAAGTACCGACACAATCGGAACCGGTATCACCGCCACCAATCACGACCACATGTTTTCCAGTGGCGCGAAGCTGTTCCGGCAAGACATCCCCTGCATTGACACGATTTTGCTGCGGTAAAAACTGCATCGCGTTATAAATTCCAGACAGTTCACGTCCTGGAACCGGTAAATCACGCGGCGTTTCAGCACCACCCGACAAAACCACCGCATCGAATTGAGCGAGCAGCGCTTCAGGGGAAATCGTCGCAACGGCCATGTTATTGACGCCTGCCTCGCACTCGGAGCCGATAAACGTCGAAGTTTTAAATGTGACCCCCTCCGCTTCCATCTGAGCAACACGGCGGTCGATGTGCGATTTTTCCATCTTGAAATCAGGAATACCGTAACGCATCAAGCCACCAATGCGGCTGTTTTTCTCGAACACCGTTACATCGTGACCGGCACGTGCCAGCTGTTGCGCGCAGGCCATACCGGCGGGGCCAGAACCGACCACCGCTACTTTTTTGCCCGTTTTCTGAGCCGGCACTTGAGGCACGACCCAGCCATTTTCCCAACCTTTATCGATAATCGCATGCTCGATGGACTTGATACCCACCGCATCATTATTGATATTCAGTGTACAGGCCGCTTCGCAAGGCGCGGGACACAGACGTCCGGTAAATTCAGGGAAGTTGTTGGTTGAATGCAGCACATCGAGCGCCGCACGCCAGTTACCGCGAAACACCAGATCATTCCAGTCAGGAATAATGTTGTTGACCGGGCAACCCGAAGTACAAAACGGCACGCCGCAATCCATGCAGCGCGCACCTTGCGTCTTGGCCTGATCGTCGGTCAAATGCAACACAAACTCATTGTAGTTCGCGAGTCGGTCAGCCACCGGCAAGCTTGCCTCTGACAGACGGTCGAACTCCATAAAACCCGTTGGCTTACCCATTATGCAGCCTCCCCATTCTTAACATTTTCCGCTGCTTGCTCCTGCAATGCGCGGCGATAGTCGGTCGGCATGACCTTGGTGAACTTAGGCAGGTAGTCTGCCCAATTTTCCAGTACCATCCTTGCGCGCTCGCTGCCGGTGTAGAGCAGATGTTTTTCAATCTGTTCGCGCAGCGCATGTTCATCCGCCTTGTTCAAATGATTGAAATGCACGCGACCGTGACTCGACGGCAGCTCATCCGTGCTGTCCAGCGTAGCTAACTCTTCCTCAACCGGTTCGAGTGCCACCATGGTCAAATTGCAGCGTTTCTCAAAATCGCCCGTCTCATCCAGCACATAGGCAACACCGCCCGACATCCCGGCCGCAAAATTTCGTCCTGTCTGTCCCAGCACGATAACCATACCACCGGTCATGTACTCGCAGCCGTGATCGCCTAGCCCCTCGACAACGGCGATGGCACCCGAGTTACGCACGGCAAAGCGCTCACCCGCCACGCCGTTGAAATAACATTCGCCCGAGGTCGCACCGTACAACACGGTATTGCCGACGATGATGTTTTCTGATGCCACGAGCTTCGCTTCTGCAGGCGGCATGATCGCGATGCGTCCGCCGCACAGCCCCTTGCCAACGTAGTCGTTGCCTTCGCCGCGCAATTCAAACGAAATGCCGTGCGACAGGAATGCGCCGAAACTTTGCCCTGCCGTCCCCTTGAAGTTGACACGAATGGTATCAGCAGGCAATCCGGCATTACCGTAACGGCGTGCAACCTGATGCGACAACATGGTGCCGACCGTACGGTTTACGTTACGGATCGGACTCTCAATCACCACAGCAACCTGATTCTCAAGGGCCGCCTTGGCACCGGCAATCAGCGTGTTGTCGAGCGCACGGTCCAGTTCGTGATCCTGCTGTTCAGCATGCTGACGCGCCACTGATGCCGCGACTGCGGGCTGATGGAATACCTTGGAAAAATCCAACCCTTGCGACTTCCAGTGTGCGATGCTGTGTTTGACATCCAGCAAATCGGAACGTCCGATCAGATCGACAAAGCGGCGTATCCCCATCTGCGCCATCAATTCGCGCACTTCTTCGGCTACAAAGAAGAAGTAATTCACCACGTGTTCAGGTTGACCAGTGAATTTGCGGCGCAACTCAGGGTCTTGCGTAGCCACGCCAACCGGGCAGGTATTGAGGTGACACTTACGCATCATGATGCAACCTTGCACGACCAGTGGGGCCGTGGCAAAACCGAACTCATCCGCGCCCAGCAACGCACCGATCAACACATCGCGACCGGTTTTCAACTGACCATCCACCTGCAGCGCGACGCGACCGCGCAACTGGTTCAACACCAGCGTTTGCTGCGCTTCCGCCAAACCCAATTCCCACGGCGTACCCGCATGCTTGATAGACGACAAGGGTGATGCGCCCGTGCCGCCGTCAAAACCCGACACGACGATGTGATCAGCCTTAGCCTTCGACACACCAGCCGCCACCGTCCCCACGCCCACTTCGGACACCAGCTTGACCGAAATCGATGCCGATGGATTCGAATTCTTCAGGTCGTGGATGAGCTGCGCCAGATCTTCAATCGAATAAATATCGTGATGCGGCGGTGGAGAAATCAGGCCAACACCCGGCACTGAGAAACGCAGCTTGGCGATGTATTCAGATACCTTATGGCCGGGCAGTTGGCCGCCTTCGCCGGGTTTAGCACCCTGCGCCATTTTGATCTGAATCTGATCGGCACTGGCCAGATATTCGGCGGTTACACCGAAACGACCGGATGCAACCTGCTTGATTTTCGAACGCAACGAATCCCCTGCCAGCATCTCGCGATCCGCCTCAATACGGCTCTTGCCGATGATATCGGAGAGCATCTCGCCGCCCTTCAGCACCGCAAAGCGCGCCGCATCCTCACCCCCCTCACCGGTATTGGACTTGCCGCCGATGCGGTTCATCGCAATCGCGAGATTGGTATGCGCTTCGGTCGAAATAGAACCGAGCGACATCGCGCCGGTCACGAAACGTTTGACGATGGATGCAGCAGAATCGACTTCATCGAGCGGCACGGAAGCGCCGACCGACTTGATTTCAAACAATCCGCGCAAAGTCTTCAACTTCGTGCTTTGATCGTTGATCAGCTTGGCGTATTCCTTATAGGTAGACGCATTATTGGTACGCGTTGCCATCTGCAATTTCGCAATGGAATCCGGCGTCCACATGTGCTCTTCGCCGCGCACGCGGTAAGCATATTCGCCACCGGCATCCAGCGCGTTCGCCAACACAGGATCTTTGCCAAACGCATCTTTATGGTTACGCAGCGCTTCTTCAGCGACTTCTGACAAACCAATCCCTTCGATCTGGGTTGCCGTGCCGGTGAAATATTGCGCAACGAAGGAGGCATTCAGACCGATCGCTTCAAAAATCTGCGCGCCGCAGTAGGATTGATAGGTGGAGATACCCATCTTGGACATCACTTTCATCAAGCCCTTGTCGATCGCCTTGATGAAGCGCTTCTTGGCTTCCTTGGCATCCGTGCCAGACGCTGCGCTCATCGCCATGATGGTTTCAAATGCCAGCCACGGACACACGGCTTCCGCGCCGTAACCCGCCAGAAGCGCAAAGTGATGAACCTCGCGAGCGGAACCTGTGTCAACAACAAGCCCCGTGCTGGTACGCAGCCCTTCACGCACCAGATGCTGATGTACTTTCGAACAGGCAACCAGAGCCGGAATCGCAACGCGTTCAGCCGACATACTGCGATCAGACAGGATCAGCACGTTATAGCCGTCAGCGACCGCACGGTCGGCTGCCGCACAAAGCGCCATCACGGATGCTTCACAACCTGCCGCGCCCTCGGTTGCCGGATAAGTGATATCCAGCACGAGCGAGCGATAGCGGCCTTGCGTCAACGCATCGATATTGCGCAAACGGGCGATATCGTCATTCGACAACACAGGCTGATGCACTTCCAGGCGCAACGAAGGCACCGTTTCCTCGATGCCGAGCAAATTAGGTTTAGGACCGATGAAGGAGGTCAGCGACATGACGATTTCTTCGCGTATCGGATCGATCGGCGGATTGGTCACCTGAGCAAACAACTGCTGGAAATAATCAAAGAAGGAGCGGTTCTTGTTCGACAGCACCGCCAGCGCGGCATCCGTACCCATGGAACCGGTCGGCTCTTCACCGGCAGCGATCATCGGCGCCAGAATAAACTTGATGTCTTCTTGCGAATAGCCAAACGCCTGCTGCGTATCGAGCAAGGATGCGGCAAGCTTGACCTCGCTCACCGTGCTAGGCAGGTCACCCAGGAAGAAACGCGATTCGTCGATCCACTGACGATAAGGTTTGGCCGTCGCCAGCTGAGTCTTCAGTTCGCTGTCGTCGATAATACGACCCGCCTCCATGTCGATCAGGAACATGCGCCCCGGTTGCAAACGCCATTTTTTGACAACCTTGTGCTGAGGAATATTCAAAACGCCCATTTCAGACGCGAGCAACACCACATCGTCATCGGTAATCAGATAGCGGGCAGGACGCAGACCATTGCGGTCGAGCGTTGCACCGATCATTTTGCCATCGGTAAAGGCAACAGCGGCAGGGCCATCCCATGGCTCCATCAGTGCGGCGTGATATTCATAGAACGCGCGGCGCTCTTCATCCATCAGCGGATTACCGGCCCAAGCTTCAGGGATCAGCAACATCATCGCGTGCGGCAACGAATAGCCACCAGCAACCAAAAGTTCCAAAGCGTTGTCGAAACAGGCCGAATCGGACTGACCATCAACGATCAGCGGCCAGAGCTTTTCCAGATCTTCGCCCAGCAATTTGGAGGACATCGCCGCATGGCGCGCCGCCATCCAGTTCACATTACCACGCACCGTGTTGATTTCGCCGTTGTGCGCAATCATGCGAAACGGATGCGCCAAATCCCAACTCGGGAAGGTATTGGTGGAGAAACGCTGATGCACCAGTGCCAGCGCGCTGACCAGCGTACTGTCCTGCAGGTCCGGATAGTACTTGCCTACCTGATCTGCCAGCAACATACCTTTGTAAACAATCGTGCGCGCCGACAATGAAGGAATATAGAAGCCCTGCACATTGGGCAACGCATTCACGGCGTGTTCAGCCGTCTTGCGAATCACGAACAGTTTACGCTCGAAGGAGTCCGTGTCGATGCAGTTTGCGCCACAACCGATAAAGACCTGACGCACAGTAGGCTCGACGAGCTTTACGCTCTCACCAAGAATCGCGCTATTAACCGGCACATCGCGCCAGCCCAGCAAGATTTGGCCTTCAGCCGCGATTTTATCGGCAATGATCTGTTCGCACGCAGCACGCGCTGCGACATCCGTCGGCAGAAACAACATCCCCACGCCATAAACTTCCGGCAACGCCAAACCCCGCGCCGCACACTGGACACGGAAGAATGCATCGGGAATCTGCAACAGGATACCCGCACCGTCGCCGGCCAGCGGATCAGCACCGGTCGCACCGCGATGGGTCAGGTTTTCCAGTATTTGCAACCCCTGGCTAACCATATCATGGCTTTTTTTACCCTTGATATGGGCGACAAATCCCACTCCACAGGCATCGCGCTCCTGGCGCGGATCATACAAACCTTGTTGCATCGGCAAAGAAGAGTTAACCACGGCATTCCTCAATCAAATCAAACTGGGTGTTAAAACCGGACAAGCACGCCTGCTATGCGGCGCGGCCTGCATCCTTTTTTAACACAATGTTAATGCAAAAAAATGACGACACGCGTCGCCATGCCTACTACCTGTACTCAAATACAAAAGCGAAAGGGCTGGAATCTTACCTTTAATCAGCCCTATCGGCAACCGCAGTACACATTATCCTCGCGAGAAAATCTTTTGGATTATTTATTGATAGGGGTAGAATGCCTACCAGAATTCGCAATTTACGGTGAGAGACATATCATGACAAACATATCAGGCTTATCGTCCTCTAACATTGCCGCTTACAGCGCACCCGCCCAAAAGCCCAGCGCGGTCTCGAGCGCAGCAACCTCCGCCAGTCCTTCGACGGTCAGTTTGCTCAACTCATCAACCAGCAGCACGCCGCTAACTTATAACGCCACAGGCCAGCTCAATGCCTCAACGCAGAGCACGACCAACGCCATGCAGGCAGCGCAAAATGCCATGCTGGCTACACAGAATGCACTGACGCAAACACTCGACTCGCTGATGTCAGGATCTCAGTCTGGCGCATCGACTATAGATATGTTCGGCAATACCACCGACACGAACGACCCGCTCGCCGCCAATACACCCGCAGCCACTTCCGGGGGAATCACGGCTCAGGCGGCACAAAGCGCTTATCTCGCAACGCAAAACATCGTTACGCAATCACTTAACTCAATCAAGTAATCATTACCGGCCAGTCAACGTCACCCCGATTCAGGCCGGCTTACTTTTTTCATGAAATCCCGGTTCCTGCACAACGAATCCGCTCGCATAGCGATTGCCCTTGGACTGTCGGTGCTCGCTCATATCGCCATCTTGACACTACAGCCGCACTTTAACGCCGCGCCTTTTGCACACCAAACAACCGGAAAAACCTTATCCGTAACACTCAATAAAAATTCAGCGAAAACTCCGCCGCGCCCTAGCACCATCAACCTAACATCCACACTAAAGCCGGCCATCACACCCAGCTCGCCTGCCGCTGCGGCCACGTCCGATACACACTACTTCAATACAAATGAGCTGGATCAACCGCCCCACACGGACCAAGATCAACTCGCCTTTAACCTGCCTGACCCGCCAAAACAGATCGACATCGTGATGCGCCTGTGGATAGACAAATCCGGCAAAGTCGTTAAAGTCGAGCCGGTTACCGCAGAATTGTCGCAAGCCTTAATTTCTGAGATTCGCTCACATCTGATGAACAGCCGCTTTTCCCCCGGGCACAGACTAGGCTACCCGGCAAACTCCGTGGTCGAGATCACCTTACACTACGAATAGCCGGAACAATCGGTCGCTATTGCCCAAACTTTTAACTGCCTGCCTGATACGTTTATGGCGAGTTGCGCTCCGCTCATCTGAATTTGCCAACGCTCAGTCGGATTGCGATGGCAGTTTACCCCGTAAACATTTACGCTTTGCACATTCTGGAAAAGCTATGGAGTGCAACATGAGCAAGCAACGAGGCTTCACGCTGGTTGAACTGTTAGTCGTTATCGCCGTGATCGGCATTCTGGCAAGCATCGCCATACCCAGTTACAGCGACTACTCAATCCGCGGCAAGCTTATCGAAGGCACATCGCAACTCTCCGACGCACGCGTCAAAATGGAGCAGTTTTATCAGGACAATCGCACTTATGCGGGCGGCACCTGCCCCGCTGCCACCGCCAATTTTACCTATGCATGCAGCAACCTGACCACCACGACTTATACGATAACTGCAACCGGCAAAAGCGCTCTCTCAACTTACAGCTACACCATTAACGAGTCGAACGTAAAAGCATCCACCACCCCTTGGGGCGACAACACCACTTGCTGGGTCACGAACAAGGGAGGTGGCTGTTGAACACCTACAATAAATCTCGAGGCTTCTCGCTCATTGAATTGATGGTCACTATCGTCGTGATGGCGATTCTGGCATCGGTTGCCGTCCCGAACTTCCAGTCATGGCTACGCAACACGCAAATCCGCAATGCGGCCGAATCGGTAACGAATGGACTGCAGCGTGCCCGCGCTGAAGCCGTGTCACGAAACACAAAAATCACTTTTGTACTCGGTGCGGATACGGGATGGACTGTCACGGTGGTATCGACCGCCACGGACATTGAACGGCGACTTGCCGCTGAGGGGTCAAAAAATGTTACCCGCACCGTGCTGCCGGCAACGTCCAGCACCGTCACCTTTAACAGTTTTGGCCTGATCGATGCCGCCAATGCGGATGGTTCAGTGCCCTTTAACCAAGTGGATCTAACCGCCACAGGCAGCAATCAACCTTTGCGCGTCACGATAGGCACGGGCGGCAACGCCAAAATGTGCGACCCCGCCTTGCCCTCCTCCAACCCACGCGGATGCTAAACGGAGAACAAGTCATGATTCCTGCGCCAAATCTAAAATCTTCCCAACAGGGCATCGTCATCCTCGAGGCGATGATCGCCATCCTGATTTTTTCGATGGGGGTACTGGCCATCGTTGGTTTGCAAGCCGCAATGCTGAAAAATACCGTCGACTCGGAATTTCGCACCGATGCCAGCTACATTGCACAGCAACGAATAGGGCAAATGTGGACGGACCCTGCCAATCTGGCAAGCTATGTGCAAGCGGCGACCGCGATACCCGAGCTGCCTAACGGCACACTCGCCGTGACGCAATCCGGAACCCAGTACACCGTAACGGTCACCTGGCAGCAACCGGGGCAGATTCAGCACAACATCACCACCACAGCCAATATCAACGGGGGATAAAATTATGAGTTCAAAACACCTCCCCTTACGTCAATCGGGATTCACCTTAGTCGAATTGATGGTGGGCATGACCATCGGCCTGCTCGTGGCCGTGATCATCTTGCAGGTACTCTCAGTCTTCGAAGCACAAAAGCGCACAACGACCGGCACCGCAGACGCCCAGACCAACGGCAGTATCGCCTTGTTCAATATCGGCCGCGAACTGCAACAAGGAGGTTACCCCTTGGTTCCCATCACCAACCCCGCACTCAAATGCACAGCGGTAACGGTAGGGGGCATAGCGGACACCATCTCACGCTTGTCTCCGGTCACACTGACTGACGGCACAAGCGACAGTCTCACGGTGCGTTACGGAGATTCACTGATGGGCGGCGTTCCCACCCAAACAGCTGCACTACCGGCAGGTTCATTAAGCACGGCAGCACCTGCCAGAGATGTGACGGTCCTTAACAACTTCGGCTGCAGCACCAGCAGCGATGTCATTTTGATCAGCAGTGGCAGTAATTGCGCACTTTCCAGCGGTTTCGCCACATCAGGCACCACCTCGACGATCACCTTTGCCGACGCCACCGATGCAGATACTCTGACCACCGCGGCCATTATCGCCGCACCGCCCGGGGTCACCAACATTGCCTGCCTAGGATCGTGGCATGAGGTATCTTACCGGGTCAATGCCGGCAATCTTGAGCGTCAGGATGGAATTGCCTCTGCTTTCGTAGCTAATGTCGCTGGCATCGTCAATATACAGGCGCAATACGGCATATCCGCCACAGCCAACTCCAATCAGGTCATTCAATGGGTAGATCCGAGCGGCGGCACCTGGGCCGCCCCTACGACTGCCAATCGCAATTTAATCAAGGCAATCCGCATCGCCGTCGTCGCACGCAATGCAAAGATGGAGGCGGGCAATGTCAGCAGCGCCTGCAGTTCGACCACCGCCTCTAGTCCTACCGGTCTGTGCGCGTGGGCGGGCAATGCCGTCTCACCTGCGCCTGCCATTGACTTGAGCGCGGATGCCAACTGGCGCCGTTACCGTTACCGGGTATTTGAAACCATCCTCCCCTTGCGCAACATGATCTGGTCCAAGGATACGCTATGAAACACCTATCCAAATCAGCAAGTTATGCAAAGCAACGTGGCATTGCTCTGTTTTTTGCGCTGATCGCGCTGCTGGCCATTTCGCTTGCTGCCGTCGCACTGATACGCTCAGTCGATACCAGCACGCTCATTGCAGGCAATCTTGCCTTCAAACAATCCGCGACAACCTCAGGGGATGCCGGGGTTGAAGCGGCGATGTCCTGGATGTCCACGATAGAAACTGCCAATGCAGGACTCTCCGTGTTAACACAAATCGCACATCCGTTTAACAACACGGGTGGCATAGCAGGCGCGCTCAATCCCGGCTACTATTCAAGCCTTGATGCTACACTCAGCCTGACCGATGGCACGGGTATCCAGTGGAATGCAAATGACAGTTGCGGCACGGGGCCCAATTGTGCAGATGCCGTCGATCCGAGTGGTAATACTACCCGCTACATCATCCAGCGCATGTGCCGCAATGCCAACCAGCTTGTTCCGGCAGCGAACTGTCTGTTCAGCGGAGCAGCACTCGACAACGGCGGTCACGCCACCCCGCTTCCACAAAATGTTTGCATAGGGGAAGGTTGCCCTTCATCTGGGCAGGCTCCACAAAATCGCATTACCTCAAGAACCACCGGCCCCAGAAATACCGTCAGTTACATACAGGCATTCGTATATTAGGAGACAGCCATGTCACATCATCTGAAAAACCATCTCAGCTTGTATATTGCATTGAGCATCAGTCTGATGTCGCCTCTGCCTGCATCGGCAGCCTCCATTACGCTGGCGACCTCGCCGCTGGCGACCTCGACCACTTCGTCAGTCAAACCCAATGTACTGCTGGTCATGGACAATTCGGGCAGCATGGACTGGGACCACATGCCGGACGACTCTGGTGACGGCGGCAGTGCGGTGACCTTCTCCTATGGCTATTACGGCCTGCGCAGCAGCCAGTGCAATCAGGTTTATTACGACCCGACGGACACCTACTTACCCCCGGTCTATGCCGATGGCACAAGCTACCCCAATGCCAGCTTCACCGCTGCATGGACGAACGGTTTCAATACCGGCTCCGGCACCGTCAATTTAAGCACCAGTTTCAGGGCTTCGCAGTCACTGTCAGGCGATTCTATCAATCAACCGGCCTACTACTACCGCTACTCGGGCACTCAAACAACGGCATTACAAAAAAACTACAACACGCCCGGCAATACCTTCAGCACTGAATGCGGCAATTCCAGCGGCGGCTCCGGCGGATCGACCGCGCCTGCCAGCGGCGTGGGCGGCCTCTTCACCAAAGTCACGGTCAGTGCCACGTCCGGCCCCGGCGCCACGGATGAGCGCACCAATTTCGCCAACTGGTACAGCTATTACCGCACCCGATTGCTAATGATGAAAACAGCAACCGGACGCGCGTTCAAAAATCTGGACAAAAACTACCGCGTTGGCTTTATGAAGATCAGTTCCTCCGGCGCACCGACCACTTACGTCGATACCTTCTGGAATAACACCGACAGTAGCTTAGGCGCAGTCAGCTCGCAGCGCAGCAACTGGTATAACGCGCTGTACAACACCAGCAGCAGCGGCAGCACACCGCTGCGCACCGCGCTGTCGGATGCGGGTCTCTATTATGCAGGGCAGTTGTATACCATCGATTCGACCCATCCGGACCCTGTGCAATATTCCTGTCAGCAGAATTTTGCCATCATGTCGACCGATGGCTACTGGAACACAGGTAACGGTTATCAGATGGATGGCAGCAGCGCGGTCGGCAATCAGGATGGCACTGCAGCGCGCCCCATGAATGACGGCGCACAGACCGGCACGACCGTGGTGACTACCTATACTCAGAATGTCTATTCTGCCGTCAAATCCAACTGCTCCAGCAAGAAGAAAAAACTACAAACACAACCAAAAACAGGAACTTGCAGCGTAACCACAGTAGGCGGCGTCACCGGTGCCGAGAGCTGCTCATGGGTTAACGACGGTTCAGCCAGCGTATCAGGCAGCTGTGTATCCACTGTCTCGCTGCCGAACCCGAACCCCAGCGCGCGCGTGCAGGTAGGCAGCCCGGTCACGACGCCGGGCAGCGTGGGCGGCACCAGCAACAATCTTGCCGACGTGGCGATGTACTACTACCAGACCGATTTGCGTCCGGGCACCTGCACCCTGTGTACCGACAACGTATTCATCAGCAGCACCGACAATAACGTCAAGCAACACATGACAACTTTTACGCTGGGTCTGGGTGCGAGCGGCTGGATGAACTATTCTTCCAGCTACACGGTTGACACCCTCGGTGACTATGTTTCTGTCAAACAAGGCTACACCGCAAATTCAGCGGCAAATCCGCCCATCTGCTCATGGCAGGCTAACGGCACAACCTGTAACTGGCCTATCCCCGGCATGACCGACACCGCCGGCACCTGCACTAACGCCTCGACAGGCAGCAACGGCTGCATCGCCAATATCGATGACTTGTGGCACGCAGCCGTCAATGGTCACGGCGTCTATTTTAGTGCCACTAATCCAGCGACCTTGTCCGCAGGCCTGTCGGGTGCATTGGCCGGCATTAATTCACGCAAAGGATCTGCAGCGGCAGCGGCAACCAGCACACTGAATCCTGTCACGGGCAACAATTTTGCCTATGTCGCCAGCTACACGACCGTCGCATGGAAAGGTAATCTGGAAGCACGCGGCATCAATGTGGATACAGGGATCGTAAGCGAAAATGCGACATGGTGTATTGAGGACGTTGTAGCAACTACCTGCGCCGCTCCGAGCACCATATTTACCGACACCACGGGCGGCACGACCATCTATGACTGCGTCACACCCGGGGTTGCGTCATGCCCCAACGGCTATCTTGTACCGGCTAATACAAACGATGCCAATGGCATTCTGATTCCAGAGGGGTGTCATGTACCGCTTGCAACCGCCTGCAATGGCACGCTGCCGGCGATGGTAGGCAGCAGCAGCGATAGCAGAACCATTTACACGAGCAATGGCACGACCCTCACACCGTTCAATGCGGCCTATGCGACTGCGAATCCGACCAACTTCTCATCGGCGCATATCAACACACTGAGTCAGTGGCCTTTGTTGACAGCCACACAGCAGACCGCCGCTGCGGGAACGAATTTGATCAACTTCCTGCGCGGGCAGAAAGCTTATGAGGCGAATGCAGCCATTGCCACCAACCAGCTTTACCGTTACCGTGAAGCCGTACTGGGTGATGCGCTCGAATCACAGCCGGCCTACCTTGGTGCACCTGTCTACTCCTATACCTACCCCGGTTACAGCGCGTTCAAATCTTTATACGCATCACGGGCAGGCACGGTATACATGGGCGCCAACGATGGCATGATGCACGCCTTTGCAGCCGACACAGGGATCGAACGCTGGGGCTATGTACCTAGCATGGTGATCCCTAACATGTGGAAGCTGGCGGATAAAAACTATGGCGCCCAGCACGCCAATTTCGTCAACGGCAGTCCGATCACCAACGATATCTGTACAGCAAATTGCAACAACGCAAATTATGCCGCAACCGCAACCACAGCCGATGACCCAGTTTGGAAAACCATACTGGTGGGCGGCCTGAACGGCGGCGGACGCGGTTATTACGCGCTGGACATCAGCAATCCCGACGCACCCTCACTGTTGTGGGAGTTTTCACCTGCTAGCGACAGTGATCTAGGTTACAGCTACGGCCCCCCTGTTGTTACGCAAAAAGCTGACGGAACCTGGGTTGTGCTGCTCACCTCCGGCTACGACAACGGTACGTTAAGCCACGACCCTGCTGTCAATAACTCACCCGCAGGTAACGGTCAGGGATATCTGTATGTGCTCAATGCTGGAACCGGCGCAATTATCAGTAAAATATCGACCGGTGTTGGTACAGCAACCACGCCAAGCGGACTGGCAAAGATCGCCGCTTGGAATAACGATGTGGCAGGCAATTTGGCCGGCTACGTTTACGGCGGGGATTTACTTGGCAACGTATGGCGCTTCGATATCAACAGCACGGCTAGCGCCGCGCTAGGTACAGGTTCCGTACTGAAATTCGCCGCACTGTATTCAGATACCGCAGGAACCCTGCCACAGCCAATTATGACAACGCCAGTGCTTGGCAGCGTCACGGGCAGACGGGTGATTTTTGTCGGCACAGGCAAGTATCTTGAACAGGCGGATCTCTCCACCACTCAGACCCAAACCCAATATGCCATACTCGATGACAATGCGGCGAGCACACTGGTAAATCCGAGAAATTCGCTGGTTGCCCAGACCCTGAGCACGAACGGTGCCATCAGGACGGTTTCCAGCAACGGAATGAGCTTTTCTACCAGTCGTGGCTGGTACATCGACTTCCCTGAAAGCGGAGAGCGCGTCAATATCGACAGTCAACTGGTATTGGGAACCTTGCTGGTGCCAACAATCGTGCCTTCCAACACGGTATGTTCGCCCGGCGGTCACGGCTGGTTAAATTATATCGACTTTCAAACGGGTGCAGCAGTTGACCTGACTAGCAATATGAGTTCGTTAAAATTCGACTCGACCATCGTGGGTGTCAACGTCATCTACATAGACGGCAAACCCAAAGTCAGAATCGTCACCTCGACGAATCCAACGCCCGAAGTACCTAAAGATTCCAGTGGCAACGACTTATCCGACAAAATGTTCAATCTGAATCAGGGTTACGGTTTTACCGGGAAACGCGTATTGTGGCGTGAACTGATACCGTAACCTTTAAACGGAATATCAAACAAAAACGGCATGATGGTTCATGCCGTTTTTTTCGTTCTATACAACCTAAAACCGGACTAAATCGCGTCTTCTTCCACCGCGAAGAGGCGTTTATGCTCGCGTATCGCATAACGATCGGTCATACCGGCAATATAGTCCGCCACCACTCTGGCACGACTGGCCTCGTCTTTGGCAGCCGCCGTTTGAAACTGCGTCGGCAGCAAACGACTGTCTTCCATAAATACGCCAAACAGGTCGCGAATAATACGCTGCGCCTTCGCGCTCATACGCATCACCCGGTAGTGACGATATAAATGCGTATGCAGGAATTTTTTAAGCTCTCGCTGTTTGAGATACAGTTCGTCGCTAAATGCGATCAGCGCAGGTGCGCATCGCACATCCTCCAGCGTCAGCAGATTTTGTGCGGCGATATTGGCCGCACTCTGACAGATCAAGTCCGATACCAGCGTATTGATCATGCGCCGCACGGTTTCATGCACAACACGGCGCTGAGTCAAATCCGGATGAGCGCAGCGCACCTCCTGCAGATGCTCCGCCACCAATGGCACTGCAGCGAGTTGCTCCAGCGTGATTAACCCTGAGCGCAGCCCGTCATCGACATCGTGGTTGTTGTAGGCGATCTCATCGGCGAGATTAGCAATCTGCGCTTCGAGCGAGGGACGGCGATCAGCCAAAAATCGCTCACCCAATTCGCCCATCTGAGTGGCATGCAGCGCAGAGCAGTGTTTTAAAATGCCCTCGCGCGTCTCAAAACACAGGTTCAACCCGTCGAAGGTGGCATAGCGCTCTTCCAAAATATCGACCACGCGCACGGATTGCAAATTATGCTCAAAACCGCCGTAGGCTTTCATACAGCCGTTCAATGCATCCTGTCCGGCATGGCCAAACGGCGTATGCCCCAGATCATGCGCCAGCGAAATCGCTTCCGCCAGATCTTCATTGAGATTCAGGCGGCGTGCAATTGAACGGGCAATCTGCGCCACTTCAATACTATGGGTCAGGCGAGTGCGGAACAGATCACCTTCATGATTGACGAACACCTGCGTTTTGTATTCTAAGCGGCGAAATGCGCCTGAATGGATGATGCGGTCGCGGTCGCGCTGAAACTCGCTGCGACCAGACGGGGAGGCTTCAGCGTAGCGACGCCCTCGCGAGTTAACTTCCGAGACCGCGTAAGACGCAAGCTCAGTCATCACTTATCCTCGTGAAGCCAGTTCGTCCCCGGGCCACCCTTGCTGCAACAGGCAACGAGCGTTTGTTGCAATAAGGCTAACGGCACATCGCTGACTAACGCTGCTACACCCACTTGTTTCAGCAGCACAAAACGCAATTTTCCACCTTCAACTTTTTTATCCAAACCCATATAGTCCAGATAGCGATCGATGCCTAAATCAGGCGATACAACCGGCAAGTTAGCGCGCAAAAATAAGTCACGAATGCGCAACACATCGTCAGTGCTGATCCATCCCATGCGCTGCGACAAGTCGGCTGCCATCATGGTGCCTGCCGCGACCCCTTCACCATGCAGCCAATTACCATAGCCCATACCCGATTCGATCGCATGACCGAAGGTATGCCCCAAATTCAGCAGGGCGCGCTCGCCGCTTTCACGCTCGTCCGCCGCAACCACTTCGGCCTTATTCTGGCAGCTGCGCATCACGGCATATTGCAGCGCTTCGGTATCGCGTGCCAGCAGCTTTTCAATATTCCGCTCCAGCCACTCAAGAAAGGGCAGGTCGCGTATCAGGCCGTACTTAATCACTTCAGCTAAGCCTGCCGACAGTTCCTTATCTGACAGCGTATTGAGCGTCGAAATATCGGCCAGCACCAGTTTTGGCTGATAAAACGCACCGATCATATTTTTACCCAGCGGGTGATTGATGCCCGTTTTGCCCCCCACCGAGGAGTCGACCTGAGACAGCAGGGTCGTCGGAATCTGAATGAACGGTACGCCGCGCAAGAAACTGGCCGCCGCAAATCCCGTCATGTCGCCGATGACCCCGCCACCCAGCGCGATCAGCGGCGTCGTGCGTTCGCAGCGATGCGTGAGCAATCCATCATAGATCAGGTTAAGCGTCTCGCCCGTTTTATAGACTTCGCCGTCAGGCAAAATAATTTCGACACTCTGCACGCCGATTTCCCGCAAAGTCGCTTGCAACTGGCTTAAGTACAGCGGCGCAATGGTGGTGTTCGTGACAATCGCAACGCGTTTTCTTGGAATGCTGGCCGCCAGTAGCGCGGCGTTACTCAGCAAACCGGTGCCGATATGGATCGGATAGCTGCGATCACTCAATCCAACTGTCAGTGTTTGCATCATTGATTATTCTTCCGGTAGAGTTCAATTTCGTTGACCAGTTTAAGCATCAGCGCATGCACGCTCTGCCGGCCGGTAGGCATCACAATATCCGCGACCTGCTGATACAGCGCATTGCGCTGCTGCAACAGTTCGGCCAATTTCGCATGCACATTCCCCGTCTGCAGCAGCGGGCGATTCCGGTCATTGCGTGTGCGCAGCCACAAATCATGCACATTGGCTTTCAGATAAATCACGATGCCGTTTTCGCTCATCATTGCGCGGTTTTCCGGCGCAAGTACCGCGCCGCCGCCGGTTGCCAACACCAGATCATTTCGTACCACCAAAGCTGCGAGCGCATCGGTTTCACGCTGACGAAACCCCGGTTCACCTTCGACATCAAAAATGTGCGGGATCGTCACGCCGGTGCGAAACTGAATTTCTTCATCGCTGTCGACAAACACCTTGTTCAGATGGCGGGCCAGAATCCGCCCCATGGTGGTTTTTCCCGACCCCATCATACCGACCAGAATCAGATTCCCGGACTGAATTTTCCGCGTGCTATTTGTAGGGCTGTTTTGCATAGTGCGTATTGTAAACGATAACAATCAAAAGCCCGGACTCAGCCGGGCCTCGATCGTGCAGATTAAGTTAATAACGGTTAGCGCAAGTTCATCGAATCTTGCATGATTTTAGGGGTAATAAAAATCAGCAATTCATTCTTGGCATCGGTCTTAACCTTGTTTTTGAACATCCAGCCCAGCACGGGAATGTCACCTAGCAGCGGCACTTTATTAACGGTATCGGCCACGTCCTGAGTAAATACGCCGCCGACTACCACCGTGCCGCCATTTTCAATCAGCACTTCGGTGGTCACCATTTTGCTGTTGATGCTGGGCACACCGCTATACAACGCACCAACGGTATCCTGACTTGCCACCAGCGTCATGTTGATGTTGTTATCAGGCGTAATGCGCGGCGTCACATCGAGACTTAACGCCGCAGTCTTAAAGGCGGTGGTAGGCGGACTACCCACAGTACCGGCAATCGTATACGGAATCTCGACACCCGACTTGATAGAGGCTTTAGTCTTGTCGGCCGTCACCACGCGAGGGCTGGCGATATTTTTGGTAATACCATCGGTTTCCGATGCATTCAACTCAAGCGTCAACACTTTAGTCGCGGCAGGATTAAACAGCGACAGCAATAAACCGCCGCCCGTACCGGCAAGCGAATTTGGCAAATTCACATTCACGCCGTTAATGGCACCCGTTGTTGCAGCCCCCCCGTTAGCCGCATTGGCAGGACTGGCATAACCCAGCTTACCGCCCAACGATCTGGCAAATGAATCGCCCGCGGAGACAAAACGGGCTTCTATCATCACCTGACGCACCGGCACGTCGATCTGTTTGAGCAACTTGCGAACCTCCTCGAGACGCGATGGAGTGTCTTTGACGAATAAGGTATTGGTCCGGACATCCGCCATTGCACTGCCGCGTTTGGACAGAATGCGCGCCAACGCGGCCTGATTTGGTGCGCCTGCAACTGGCACTGCAGCTGCAGGAGCCGCACCCTGAGCTGTGGCACCGGGGGCAGATATGCCGTTCAATAAAGCGGCTGCAGCAGTCGCCGTTTGATACCCCAGTTGAAAACTTTCCGTGCGCAGTTCTTCCAACTCGGAAATATCCTGCTTGGCGGTCAGGTCGCTCTTTTCAGATGCGGCAATCTCTCCGATCGGCGCAACCTGAATCACATTACCGTTCTTGCGCATCGCAAGTCCCCGGCTTTGCAAAATGATATCGAGCGCCTGATCCCAAGGCACATCTTTCAAACGCAATGTCAGGTTACCAGCAACCGTATCGCTGATCACCATATTGAGCTCGGTAAAGTCCGCAATCACATTCAGCGCTTCGCGCACGGAAATATCCTGGAAATTAAGCGTCAGTTTTTCGCCCGCATAACCTGCTTGCACGCCCTTAACCAGTTTATTCGGGTCTTCAATAACAGGCTTCACTTCGACAATAAACTTGTTGTCCGTCTGATAGGCCGCATGCTCCCAGATTCCCTTAGGCTCAATCACCATACGGATGTTGTCGCCCTGAGCAAAGGTATCGACCAGTTGCACAGGCGTTGCAAAATCAACGACGTCGAGTTTACGTTGCAATTTTCCCGGTAGATTCGCTTTCATAAAATCAACGATCAGCTTGTTGCCCTGACGATGAATATCGATGCCAACGCCTGAATCGGAAAGATCAACCTGAATCCGTCCTTCGCCATTTTTACCGCGACGAAAATCTACGGCGCTCACGGTATGCTTCTGCGCTGTCTGGCGCGCATCGGCGAACCGCGTGGCGCTAGGTGCGGCCTGCGCAGCTTGCTTTGCATGCAAAGTAATCAGGATATTTTTGCCATCGGTACGGGTTTCATAACCCAGCATCTGGTTGAGATTAATCACGAGACGCGTGCGCGAACCTGCCTGAACAATGTTGGCGCTACGCAAATCTCCTGCGGAAAAATCCTGAGCCGAGCGGCCCAACGCATTTTCGGTATTAGGAAAATCAAGCGCAATACGGGGAGGGACATTGATGGTAAATCCGGCAGGCGGATTGCTCAGGGCTTCTGCCATCTCAACCTTGATCACTGTCAGCCCGGGCCCTGCCTCCGACACACTCAGCGCGGTTATTTTATTCTGCGCCTGAGCCGCCTGACCAAACATCATCAGCAAACTCACTATCGCGGCCTTTGCAGCAATCACGGCTATTTTTCTCGTCATGTCCATGCCCTACTCCTTATCAACCAATTGCAGACTGCTGGTGCGCTCAGACCAGTCGCCGGTGCTATCCTGCACCACTTCTTTAATCGTAATTTCGGTATCGGTTAGCTTCTTAATCAGACCGAAATTCATACCGATGTAATTTCCCACCTTGACCTGATAAAGTTTTTTGTCAGGCGCACGGATCACCGCATGCCCGACTTTAGCCTTCAGAACATAACCCACCATTTTGAGGCTTTCCAGCGAAAACTCTTCCAGCGCCTCTTTCGGACGATTGCGATCGGGTTCATTCTCCCCGCGCTTATCGCCGAGATTTTCCTCGGGTTTACGAGGCTTGAACGGATCGGCCAGATTCGTATCGTTCACATACGCATAAGGCTCAAAAATTTTGACGACCGGCGGTGGCGGAATTTTTCCGCGCAGATCGTTGCCTGAATTTTTAACAAATTCACGCAGATCGCTGAACTCCTCGCCGACACAGCCTGTTAACAGCAGGCTGGCTAACACAACGGAAATTAGCTTCATTTACCACCTCCCGCAGGCTTGTTCGCTTTTTTCTGGGATGCGAGCTCCTCATCATCCAGATATCGGAAGGTCTTGGCGATAGCATCCATCGTCAATATCCCTGCATTGGGCGTAATCGCAATTTCATTCAGCGTCACAATACGCGGCAACATCGAAATATCGCTGGAAAACTTGCCCAGATCATCGTAGCTGCCGGTCACTTTGATGGAAATCGGCTGTTCGGCAAACGACCCCTGAATACTTTCAGGGCCCGGACGGAACAATTCGAACTGCAAACCGCGCCCTAAGCCCGCCTGATTGATATCCGTCAACAACGCATCCATTTCTGACTTGTTCGGCAATTGCTTGAGCAAAGCGCCAAAGGACTCCTGAGTTTCCAGCAACTGCTTCTTGATCAGATCGAGATTCACCGCCTGACGTTTTTTGGATAAAAAAGTCTCTTTGAGCGTCTCTTCCTGAGCTTTAGCCGCATTCAGACTATCCCATTGCTCCTGCCAGTCGAGCAGCGCACCGGCAATGACAACCGCGACAAACATCATCACGAAACTCAGTATTTTCGCAGACCAAGGCCACGCACCCGGCGTTTTAGGATTGAGATTCTTCAGTTCTTCCAGATTCATCATTGCACCTGATTCCTTCCTTCGGCCGACTTCGCCGCTTCAGCACCCGGCAACTTGGTCAACCTGAAAGTCAGGGTAAACTCGCTGACTCTCGCCCCGTTCGCGCTGGAGGCATGTATTTCCACCAATGCCGGCGATTCCAGCCAAGGGGAATCCTCGATAGCTCTCATCAAAGTAGAGACGCGCGCATTCGATTGTGCAAAACCGACTAGATTAATCGCGTCCCCGGTTTGTTTAATCGACTTGATATACACGCCGTCAGGCAGAATGCGCAGCATTTGATCCAGCAGATGGACCACATTCGAGCGGTCACTTTGCAATTTTTCGACCGCATCCTTACGTTCCAGCAAAGACCGGGTCTGTTCGCGCAATTTGCGGATTTCCGCTATCTGCTTATCCAAAATCAAAGTTTCCTGTTTCAGATAATCATTGCGGCGTTCCTGATAACCTATTTGCGCACTGATCACGGCATGCACAACACCCCAGACCACAAGCCCCAACACAAAGGACAACACCCCCAGCGTAATGAACTGTACTTGCTTGATACGCCGTTTTTCCTCTCGGTGCGGCAATAAATTGATGCGTATCATGATGGATCAAACCTCCGCATAGCCAGACCGCAGGCGACAATCAACGCAGGCGCATCGGCTTGCAACTGGCGGTTCTTGATTTTTCCTGACAATGTCATGAGTGCGAACGGGTTGGCCACCATCGTACTCACCTGAGTGCGCGTGGCAACCGCATCGTCGAGTCCGGGCAATACGGCGCAGCCGCCGGCCAGCACGATATAGTCGATCTCGTTGTAATGCTGCGACGAGGTAAAGAAAAACTGCAACGCGCGGGCGATTTCCATCACCAGATTTTCGCGGAAAGGCGAGAGCACTTCGCTGTCATAATTTGCCGGCAAATCGCCGCTGCGCTTGGCAACTTCCGCCTGCTCTGCGGTCATACCGAAAGCGTTCTGAATTTGCAGGGTCAATTGCTCACCGCCAATTTGCTGATCGCGCGTATAGATAGACTGACCATTGCGCAAGACATTGACATTCATCACGGTCGCCCCGATGTCGATCAACGCAACGCATTTATCGTCTGCATTGTCGGGCAACTGCGCGCGTATCTGCGAAAAAGCCGCCTCTGCCGCATAGGGTTCCACGTCGACCACGGACACCTTAAGGCCGGCGGCTTGTGCGGCGGCTACCCGGTCTTCAACATTGGCTTTACGCGAAGCGGCCAGCAGCACCTCGACTTCATCGGCATTTCCGGGCGCAGGTCCCAGCACCTGAAAATCCAGATTCACCTCATCCAATGCAAAAGGTATATATTGGTTAGCTTCGGATTCGACTTGAAACTCAAGATCTTCGTCGCGCATACCGGCTGGCAAGAGGATTTTTTTAGTGATCACCGCAGAGGCGGGTAGCGCCACGCTGATATTTTTAATTTTTGTGCCCAAACGCTTCCACGCGCGCTGCAGCGCATCGGCCAAGGCATCCAGGTTATTGATATTGCCGTCGAAAAAAGCGTCTTTCGGCAAAGTTTCAATGACGTAGCGTTCCACCACGTAGCCGCCATTGTTAGGCGCCTGGCTTAATTCAACTAATTTAACCGAAGACGAACTAATATCTACCCCGATTAAAGGTGGCGCTTTGGACTGAATAAAGTCCACAAAAAAATCAAAATTTACTTTAGGCATAGGCCGTTCGGAGCTTTTCCGTATAAAGTGGTTGAAATCCTAGCAACAAGTATCGACACTGTAAAGGCGTTTTTGCAGCTGCATTTATCTCGTATAATCGACGCGTCGGTTGAACAATACCATTATTAATTATTCTTGAACAACTATTCAATGACTACACGCCGCTGGCTGCTCCCCGTTATCGTTCTGCTCACCCTGTTGTCACTGCCGGTGCTGCTGCTCGGCATGGCCGTCATGCTGACCTACCCCAGCCTGCCTTCTTTAGAAGTGCTGACCGATTATCACCCTAAAGTTCCCCTGCGCATTTATAGCGCCGAAGGCACGCTGCTGGGCGAATTCGGCGAAGAACGCCGCGCGCTGGTCAAAATTGCCGACGTGCCGGACGCAATGAAAAAAGCGATTTTGGCCGCCGAGGACGATCGATTTTATCAACACGGCGGCGTTGACTACATGGGCGTCATGCGTGCAGCCCTCTCCAACTTTACGGCAGGCGGATCAAAACAGGGCGCGAGCACCATCACGATGCAAGTTGCCCGTAATTTTTTTCTGTCTAAGGAAAAAACGTTTACGCGTAAATTCAACGAAATGTTGCTGGCCTTCAAAATCGAACACTACTTATCTAAGGACGATATTTTTCAGCTGTATATCAATCAAATTTATCTCGGCCAGCGCTCTTACGGTTTTGCAGCCGCCGCGCAAATTTACTTTGGCAAACCGCTAAACCAGATCTCGATTGCCGAGGCCGCCATGCTGGCAGGCCTGCCCAAAGCGCCATCGAGTTACAATCCGGTCGTCAACCCGAAGCGCGCTAAACTTCGCCAGATGTATGTATTAAGACGCATGCATGAACTGCACTTCATCAACGATGAGCAATTCAAAATCGCACAAAACCAGCCTCTGTCCACGAAACACGGCAATCAGGAATTTTCAGTTAAATCCGATTATCTGACCGAGATGGTGCGTCAGGCGGTATACCAGAAATATCAGGAGGCGACCTACACAGAGGGGTTCAAGGTTTACACCACAATACGGTCACAGGATCAGTTGGCGGCATACCAGGCGGTTCGGCGTGGCGTTCTCGAATACGACAGACGCCACGGCTACCGCGGCCCTGAAGGGTACACCGACTTACAGCAAAACCATGGGGAAGAGGCTTTCGAGGAAGCGCTGCAAGAGACCACCGACAATGATGACTTGTTGCCTGCGATCGTGCTGGCCACTTCCGCCACTCAAATTCAGGCCTATTGTAAAGGCGGCGAGCACATTAGCATCAGCGGAGAGGCTTTGCGCTTTGCACAGCGCGCATTAACCGACAAAGTTGCATTAAATCAGCGTATCGTGCCCGGCTCCATCATCCGCGTGCAAAAGACCGATCAGGGGACATGGCAAATCAGCCAGTTACCGCAAGTTGAATCCGCCTTTGTTTCAGGCAACCCAGTCGATGGCGCCATTTACGCGCTGGTTGGCGGATTTGATTTCAACCATAATCAGTTCAACCACATCACTCAGGCATGGCGTCAACCCGGCTCGAGTTTCAAGCCGTTCATCTATTCAGCGGCACTGGAAAAGGGCTTCACCCCGGCGACACTGATCAATGACGGCCCGCTTACGTTTGGCTCCGATCAAACGGGTAGCGAACCTTGGCAACCCAAGAACTATGACGGCAAGTTTGAAGGCCCTATGCGCATGCGTCAGGCACTCATTAAATCTAAAAACATGGTTTCGATACGGATATTGCAATCCATCACGCCCCGCTACGCTCAAGATTACATCACTAAATTCGGCCTAGATGCAGCAAAGCACCCCCCTTACCTGACGATGGCGCTTGGCGCAGGTTCGGTGACTCCATTGCAAATGCTGACCGGATATTCGGTGTTTGCCAATGGCGGCTTCCGCGTCTACCCGTATTTCATTCAACGCATTGAGGATGCTCAAGGCCGAAAACTCAGTCAAGCCATGCCGACCGTGGCTAATGTAAATGCAGAGCCCGTCATCGATGTGCGCAATGCCTTCACGATGGTCAACATGATGCAGGATGTGGTCAAGCACGGTACAGCCATCCGCGCGATGCAGCTTGGCCGTCAGGATCTGGCAGGGAAGACCGGCACCACCAGCGATTCCATCGATGCTTGGTTTTGCGGTTTTCAACCGACTGTGGTCGGTATCGCATGGATGGGCTTCGATCAGCCGCGCAGCTTAGGCGATAAGGAAACCGGCGGCGGAGCAGCACTGCCTATCTGGATCAACTATATGGAAAAGGTGCTTAAAAACGTTCCACAAGCCGAATACAGCATGCCTGAGAACATGGTTGCCGCCCGCATCAATGAAAGCGGTCATCGTGATGAAAATGGCGCCAGAGTGGAATATTTTTATCAGGAAAATGTCCCGGGCGGTCAAGGCTCACCGGTCATCCCTGATGGCGATAAACCCGCAGAGGCTATCAAGGACCAGTTGCTTTAGGTCGACACCCCCATGCCACATTCTTCTAAACGGGACCTGATGCGCGAGCAATTAGCGCATCAGGCGGCCAAGCTGATTGCGGAAGCGGGTGCTGCTGATTTTGCTTCGGCCAAACACAAAGCAGCACGCCAGCTTGGCGCTACCGACACGCGCCACCTTCCCAGCAACAAGCAGATACTGGATGCCTTGCAAAGCTACCGCGCACTGTATCAAAGTGACAGCCATCCGGATGTGTTGCAACGATTGCGCCGCGAAGCCTTGGATTGCATGCATCTGTTCTCAGTTTTTAATCCGTATCTGACAGGTTCCGTATTGAACGGTGCCGCGGGTGAAAATTCGGACATTAATCTGATGCTTTTTTCTGACGATGCCAAGGCGGTGCTGCTGTTCCTGCTTAAAACGAAGCTGGATTTTGAAGACGGGGAATGGAGATTAAAACTCGGCGGTACGGAAAGCACCGTACCGAGCTATACCCTAACGGGCGAGTCAGGTACACAAATTCATATCGTCGTACTGCCCGAAAATGCCCGTCACAGCGGCGCCCGTCATCCTGAAACGCATGCAGATATCGCTGCGTTAACTAAGATGCTAGAGAGGCAGGATTGAGGAGAGGATAGCGAGAATTCGAGGATTGAGCGCGGAGTTAAAACAGTGAGCTGATTTTGACTTACCTCAATCCTGAATCCGAGATCCTCGTTCCTATTTTTGCAGCCACCTTGCCGCATCCAGCGCAAAGTAGGTCAAAATCCCGTCCGCTCCCGCACGCTTAAAGGCCAACAGTGATTCGAGCACACACGCCTCTTCATTCAACCAGCCGTTTTGCGCTGCCGCTTTGAGCATCGCATATTCTCCGCTGACCTGATAGACGAAGGTGGGCGCTTTAAACTCATCTTTGACGCGACGCAGGATATCCAGATAAGGCATGCCAGGCTTGACCATGACCATGTCCGCACCTTCCTGCAAATCCATGCCGACTTCCCACAGCGCTTCGTCGGAATTCGCCGGATCCATTTGATAAGTGTATTTGTTCCCCGCACCGAGGTTAGTGCTGGAGCCGACCGCATCGCGGAACGGACCATAGAAGCTCGATGCATATTTGGCCGAGTACGCCATGATGCGGGTATGGATATGTCCGTGCTCATCTAACGCCGCACGCACCGCACCGATGCGACCGTCCATCATGTCGGAGGGCGCGACGATATCAGCACCCGCTGCGGCATGCGTTTGCGCCTGCCTAGTCAGCACGGCGATGGTTTCATCGTTAAGTACATAACCTGCCTCATCGATCAGGCCGTCCTGCCCGTGACTGGTATAAGGATCAAGTGCGATGTCGGTCATGATGCCGAGTTCAGGGTAGTGCTTTTTCAGCGTCGCCACGACACGCGGCACCAATCCGTCCGGATTGTAGGCCTCCCGCGCATCGAGTGATTTTTTGGACGCATCAACAACCGGAAAAATCGCCATCACCGGTATACCTAGTTTAACGCACGCCTCCGCATCCTTTAACAGCAAATCCAGCGTCTTGCGCTGTACGCCAGGCATGGATTTGATATCCTCAACCGTATTGGTGCCTTCCAGTACGAAAACGGGATAAATAAAATCTGCGGATGTCAGCACATTCTCGCGCATCAAATTGCGTGAGAAAGCATCATGGCGCATGCGGCGCATGCGTTTGTTAGGGTATTGTCCTAGTGTCTGCACGATTTTTCCTAAAAAATTATTTTATTTTTGAACTATTTCAGAAAACGCCTATCAGAGTGTGCGAATGATGATGAATCGTTCCACGTTTCTCCTCCCTGAGCGTGTCTTAACCTTGTTAAGATTTTGGCCCCCACTTGTTGGGGGCTTTTTTTTACTCTTCTGCCGTCTCATCCTCTGCAACAACGTCCGCCTTCAACCAACCGGCAATCACGGCTTCAGCCTCTTCCAGTCCCTGTTTTTTCAAACTGGAAAACAGCTGCACCGAGCACTGCGGATAATTTTCCGCCAGATACGCTTTGACTTTCATCAGCGTCAGCGTCGATTGCTGGCGGCTCAATTTGTCCGATTTGGTGAGCAATATATGTACTGGCTTACCGGTGGTGGCGAACCAGTCCAGCATCGTCTCATCGAGCTCCAGCAACGGCCTGCGGATATCCATAATCACAATCAGTCCGCTCAACTCTTCGCGCTTTTGCAAGTAGGTGCTCAGCAGTGCTTCCCAATGACGCTTGGCTTCCGGCGGCACCTTGGCGTAGCCGTATCCCGGCAAATCGACGATATAACCGTCATTGCCCAGCGAAAAGTAATTCAGATGCTGCGTGCGTCCCGGCGTCTTGCTGGTGTATGCCAGACGAACATGATTTGCTAATGTATTGATTGCACTTGATTTTCCTGCATTTGAGCGCCCTACGAAAGCAACTTCGCGACCGCCGTGCATCGGCAAATCCTTGATATGATTGACCGTGGTATAAAACGCTGCCAGCGAAAAGAGTCCCATTATTTCCAGACCGAGAAGATGCTATCTGCTGCGGCTATCGTCTCATCGATATCTGCCTCAGTGTGTGCGGACGAGACAAAGCCCGCCTCGAATGCAGAAGGCGCCAGATACACACCCGCGTCCAGCATGGCGTGGAAGAAGCGATTAAAGGCCTCCTTGTCGCAGGCCATCACCTCTGCGTAACTGGTTGGCACAGCGCGGCTGAAATACAAGCCGAACATGCCGCCCACCGATTGCGCGCAAAATTCAACGCCGTGCTTTTTGGCACTCGCCGTCAACCCTGTTGTCAGCCGTGTTGCCAGCTTCGACAGATTTTCGTAGAAACCGGGCTCCTGCACGAGCTTCAATGTCGCCATGCCTGCAGCGACCGCAACCGGATTGCCCGACAAGGTGCCTGCCTGATACACAGAACCTAAAGGAGCCAGACACTGCATGATGTCGCGTCGCCCGCCGAAAGCCGCCGCAGGCAACCCGCCGCCCATCACCTTACCCAGGGTCACCAGATCAGGCTTGATGCCGTAATAACCCTGAGCACCCTGCAAACTGACGCGAAATCCCGTCATCACTTCGTCGAGTATCAGTACCGCACCATATTTTGTGCACAAATTGCGCAGCGCATCGAGAAATTCGCGTTTCGGGGTAATCAAATTCATGTTGCCTGCAACAGGCTCGACGATCACGGCTGCAATCTCATTGCCGGATTCGGCAAACGCGCGCTCAAGCCCTGCCGCGTCGTTGTAGTCGAGCACGGTGGTGAGAGCAGCGATCTCGGCTGGCACACCGGATGAACTTGGCTGACCGAAAGTCAATGCACCGGAACCTGCCTTGACCAGCAAGCCATCGGAATGGCCGTGATAACACCCTTCAAACTTAATAATGCGAGAACGATTGGTAAAGCCGCGCGCCAGACGAATCGCCGTCATGGTCGCTTCCGTACCGGAACTCACCAGCCTGACCATTTCCAAACTCGGCAATAGCTTGCACAACAGCTCAGCGATCTCCAGTTCGGAGGCGGTTGGCGCGCCAAAACCCAGCCCGTTGGCCGCGGCATCCTGCACCGCCTTGACCACATCGGGATGGCAGTGACCTGCAATCATCGGGCCCCAGGAGCCGACATAATCCGTATAACGCTTGCCATCCGCGTCCCAGACATAGGCGCCGCTGCCTTTCTGAAAAAACAACGGCGTGCCGCCTACCGAGCGGAACGCACGAACAGGTGAATTCACGCCGCCAGGAATACGCAATTGCGATGCATCGAAAAGAGATTGATTCTGAGAAATCGGGTGTGAAGTCATGTCGCGTATTCCTAAACTGATAATTGAGTATTCAAATTTGCAAACTGTCTGGCAGCAAGCGTGATATCCGGTGCGCTAAACAACGCTGAAATAACAGCCAGCGCATCCGCGCCCGCCTCCAGTACCGATGCGCCGTTTTCCAGCGTAATGCCGCCTATCGCCACGACCGGCAGCGCAATCACGCCTCTGGCCTTCTGCAGCAAGGAGAGCTCTGCCACGCTCGCATCAGGCTTAACGCTGGACGCGAAAAAAGCGCCAAACGCGACATAGTCCGCGCCCAAATCTTCGGCTTGCTGCGCCAGACTCAGGCGATTATAGCAAGATACGCCGATGATTTTATCAAAGCCCAGCACCTGCCGCGCAGCCGCAATGCTGCCATCCTCGCCACCCAAATGCACACCGTCCGCATCCACCTGCTGCGCCAGCACCGCATCATCATTGATAATCAGCGGCACGCCAAATTCGCGGGTCAATTGACGCAAGGCCGAAGCCTGTTCGCCGCGCACAGCAGGCACACTCAACTTGTTGCGGTACTGCAAGAGATTAACACCGCCCTGCAAGGCGCACCTTACCTTGTCCAGCAATTGAACGGTGTCAGGCTCTTCCGGCGTAATCGCATAGAGCCCGCTGATTTTAGCTTTCAACTGCCAACATCCAATGGAGTTTCGTCATCTTCGCCACGCGCCCAGAACAACCGGTCAGGAATAAACTGCCCCATGCCGGGCCGGAATCCGGAATTAAGCGATTGCCAAGTGTACTCCTGCGCTTCCTTGACCGCCTCGGGCACATCCACCCCCTGCGCCAGCAATGCCGCAATCGCAGAGGCGAGCGTACATCCGGAACCGTGATAACTACCCGGCAGACGCGCCCATGCATCGCTGCGAACCACGCCCCGATCGCTGTACAAGGTATTGATCACTTTGGCAGACTGCTCGTGCGTGCCGGTGATCAGCACATATTCACAGCCCATCGCTAAAATGCGGCGCGCGCACTCTTCAAGACTAGGGTCATCCTCTTCGTCGTCTTCATTAATCGCCAAACGGCGGGCTTCGATGCTATTGGGCGTGACTATCGTGGCCTGTGGTATCAGCAACTCGCACATCGCATCGAGCATATCCTCATCGGCGAGTTCATCGCCGCGCCCGGAAGCTAACACGGTATCCAGCACAAACGGCACGTCAGGATAATCCGCCAAAATCTCAGCGATCGCCACGACATTTTCAACGCTGCCTAGCATACCGATTTTAAAAGCCGCCACCGGCACATCTTCTAGCATTGCGCGCGCCTGATCGATCACCCATTCCGCCTCCATCGGCAACACATCCTCCACGCCGCTAGTATCCTGCACCGTGATGGCGGTCACAACGGACAGCGGATGGCAGCCCATACTGGAAATGGTCAGCATATCAGCCTGCAAGCCGGCACCTCCCGAAGGATCGGTCGCGGCAAAACTCATAACTAAGGGGAAGGGTTCGGACATGATAAGGAGAATGGTATTATGCGCATCGGGTCTGGCATTTTACCCTATATGTGACTGATTACCGAATAACAATTTCAAAGTACGGGAGCTTTTATGCGCATACTGCACACCATGTTACGCGTGGTTAATCTGGAAACTTCCATTGCCTATTATTCAGATGTGCTGGGGATGAAGCTGCTGCGCCGCACCGATTATCCGGAAGGAAAATTCACGCTGGCCTTCCTAGGCTACACCGAGGAGGCACAAGGTGCGGTGATCGAACTCACGCACAACTGGGGCGTGACACAATACGAGATCGGCAATGCGTTCGGCCACATCGCGATCGAAGTTGACAACGCCTATGAAGCCTGTGAAAAAATCAAACAGCGCGGCGGCAAAGTGGTGCGGGAAGCCGGCCCCATGCAACACGGCAGCACCGTACTCGCCTTCGTCGAAGACCCGGACGGCTACAAAATCGAGCTGATACAAACCCGCTAATTATCGTGACAGACCTGTCCTTGAGCACACAGCGCAGCCTTTATCGCTATGCACACACTCGTAAACCATCTTTAAATATGCCGTACTGAGGATCAGGTTGGTGATACGCTCCATAAAGCTTTGTAAAGCAGGCAGAGGATAACTCGATATTATTAGGCCGAAGTGCGCTAAAACTTGTGATTCTTTCCCCAGTTGGATGGCGCATTGAACCTGAGGAAATTGAAGGAAAGAGGCAGAAAATACAACGTTTTCTTGAGCACTGATCTGTGCTCTTAATTAATTGCGGTTCTATTTCCCGAGGAGATCACATGCAACTGGAAGACTGGATTTTCAATTCTCTACTCAAGTACACCAAAGGATTATCGGCAGCTTTAGGGTACCGTGACCTTTCGACACAACTTCATTCCGAACGCGTGCAAGGACTGTCTGTGGAAATCGGTAACTATTGCGGCCTGCAAAGCGATGAAATTAATGCACTTAATATTGCAGCTTCGTTTCACGATATAGGTAAAATCGGTATACCCGACCGCATCTTATTGAAGCCTGCTCAGCTTGATGAAGCCGAGTGGGCGCAAATGAAACTGCACTCCGAAATCGGTGAAAAAATAATGCTTTCAACAGAACTCGAAGGCTCGCAACAGGCTGCCATATTGATTCGTCACCACCATGAGCATTACAACGGCAGAGGCTATCCGGACCAGCTTTCAGCGGAAAATATCCCCATTTGCTCCCGCATTATCTCCATAGCAGACAGCTACGACGCAATGGCTGTGACAAGGTCATATCATCACGCGCGAACACATCTGGAAATAATGGCTATATTGCATCAGGAAACGGGTGAAAAACATGATCCAGAACTCATGCAGGTCTTTTGCAAGCTTATTGAGTCCAGCAAATTTAAATCGAAAAGAATTTAAGTCGCTGGTTTTATCCCATGAAGGCAGCACCATTCGACTGGCTGCAAAGCAGATCCCAACAAATGCGCTGTGCGCCGCGGAATCAAGTCTAGGCGACAACCCGATCATCCACATACGCGGCAATTCTGGCGAACTCATCTACCGATAAATTCTCTGCACGCAACTGAGGGTTGATACCCAAGTTTTCAAACTCAGCCTCATTCAAAAAACTTTTCAGCGTGTTGCGCAAGGTCTTGCGGCGCTGACCGAAAGCCGTACCGACAATCTCGCCGAACAACTTTTCATTTTTAACGACAATCTGATCGGCCGGTATCGGGATCATGCGCACGATGGCGGAATTCACTTTAGGCGCAGGACGGAACGAATCGGGGGGCACATCCAGCAGCTTTTCCATGAAAAAACGGTATTGCAACATCACTGACAGTCGCCCGTAAGCCGGGGTTGAGTGATCGGCCACCATGCGCTCAACCACTTCGTTTTGCAGCATAAAATGCATGTCGGTAATACGGTCGGCATATTCGGCAAAATAAAACAGCAGCGGCGAGGAAATATTGTAGGGCAGGTTGCCGACGATGCGCAGCGGCGCACCCAACGAAGCCAGATCAAACTTGAGCGCATCCCCCGCATGAATGGTCATTTTCGTATGGGGCTGCGGGTAGTCCGCTTCGAGACGCGCAATAATATCGCGATCAATTTCCACCACGTGCAGATGCGCCAAGCTCTTGAGCAACGGACGTGTCAGCGCACCCAACCCCGGGCCGATCTCCACCAGATTGTCGTCAGCTTCAGGGCGAATCGCGCTGATGATATCGGCGATGATATTTTGATCAACCAGAAAGTTCTGGCCAAATTTCTTTTTAGCTTTATGTGCGCTCATGCAAGGGTCCGGACGAAAGTCTTTCAAATTGAGCCATCTGCGCGGCAACCAAAATCGCTTCGAGCAGACTGCCGCTGTTGGCACGTCCCGTTCCTGCCAGATCCAGCGCCGTACCGTGATCGACCGAGGTGCGTATCACAGGCAGACCCAGCGTGATATTGACGCCCTGCCCGAAACTTGCATGTTTTAATACCGGTAAGCCCTGATCGTGATACATGGTCAGCACACAGTCGCAGGTTGACAGCTTATGCTGCGTAAACAGCGTATCGGCCGGCAGGGGCTGACTGACATTCATACCCTCAGCGCGCAGCCTGTCAAGCACGGGGATCATCACCTCAATCTCCTCGCGCCCCATGTGCCCCCCCTCGCCGGCATGCGGATTTAAGCCTGCCACTAAAATGCGCGGCGCCGCCACGCCGAAACGACACGCCAGATCGCGATGAATGATGCGCAAAACACGCGCCAAAAGCTCCACTGTGATCGCATCCGGCACATCGCGCAACGCCATATGGGTCGTGACCAGCGCCACGCGCATCCCACCGCCTGCCAGCATCATCACCACCTGCGGTGTTTGCGTGAGTTCAGCCAAAAATTCGGTGTGCCCGGAAAAAGGAATACCGGCATCGTTGATGATGCCTTTATGAACAGGCGCCGTCACCATGCCGCTAAATTCGCCCGACTGGCAACCCAGCAGCGCACGGCGCAACGTCTCGAGCACATAGGGGCTGTTAGCTGCGTTTAACTCACCTGCCACAGACGGCACAGCCAGCGGAACGTGGATGACATCAAGTCGACCGGCGCATGCCCCTTCCCACTTAGCCCTGTCCCACTCCCTGATTTTCAGGTCTATGCCGAGCTGCTGTGCGCGTTGTTGCAACAGATGCTTGTCGGCCACGACCACCACATTCAGCGCGGCGGCGGCAATCTGCACGCACAGCTCCGGGCCTATGCCGGCTGGTTCCCCGGCGGTAATGACCAGCGGTGCATAACGGACATTCACTTTTCTTCGAGACGGTATTCAACGAACGCGCGATCGCGCAACTGACGCAGCCAGTCCTGATACAACTCTTCAGATTTAAAAGTCCCAATCGAGACGCGCGCCTGCTGACGTTTTTGCTGCTCGCTGACATCGGTATTGCGACGCGCCAGCACCTGAATCAGATGCCAACCAAACTGGGTTTGCACCATACCCATTTGCCCCACCTGCAACTTATTGATCGCGCCCTCAAACTCAGGTACCGTCTGCCCGGGTGAGAGCCAGTCCAGATCGCCCCCCTGCTGCGCGCTGCCGTCCTGGGAATAGCGTTTGGCTTGCTCTGCGAAACCCGCACCGCCGTCTATGCGCTGCTTGATTTCAAGTAGCTGTTTTTTCGCTTCCGCTTCCGTGACGATTTCACTGGTTTTAATCAGGATATGCCGCGCATGGGTCTGAGTAATCACGACCGGCGCGCTGCCACCGCGTTTTTCGACCAGTTTGAGAATATGAAAACCGCTCGGGCTACGCAACACCGCGGTATTTTGACCTGGCTTCAGATTTTGCAACTCATTCATAAATGCAGGCGGAATACGGTCCCCCGCACGCCAGCCCAGATCTCCGCCTTTTAACGCATCCTTCGCATCTGAAAAACCGGCCGATACCTGTGAAAAATCTGCGCCGCCGGACAATTGCGCAAACGCCTGATCTGCGCGTTCACGTGCGGCACGAATCTTCTCGGCACTGGCCTGTTCCGGCACGACCACCAGAATATGCGCCAGATGATATTCGTCGTTATCCAGCCCCATTTTTGATTTATTCGATAGATAATTATCCACTTCCGTGTCGCTGATCACCAGCTTGCTTTCTACTTCGCGCTCGCGCAATCGCGTGGAAACGATTTCGGCACGGATTTCTTCGCGGAATTTTTTAACATTCACGCCATCCGATTCCAACTTGGCCATGAATTCAACCAAAGACGGGAAATTGTTCTGCTGAGCGATACGCGTAATCGCCATATCCAGCTGCGTATCATCCACCCGTACGCCGTTCTCTTTGGCGAACTGAGCCTGCAGCATTTCTGCAATCATTCGTTCCAGCACTTGCGTTTCCAGCACTGCGCCTTCAGGCAGCGGCGTGCCCTGTTTTTTCAACTGACTGACTACCATACGCAAGCGCTCATTGAGCTCCAAACGGGTGATCACATCGTCATTGACCACCGCCACCACCGCATCGATCGTCGCGACCTGCTGCTGCGGTTCAATCACATGCTTTTCAACAGCCAGAACAGGCGTAGACATCAGCGAAAGGACGCTGAGCAAAACAGGAAATTTAATTTTTGACATGGCGATCTCTTCAGATTAATTAACGCAAAACAGCACCTGGCTGACTCGCGGGCTTTTCATTCAACTTTTTATACCCCGGCACGCTTTGTTTGAGCAAGACTAGCGGGTCAGAACCTACCTTGACCAGCTCATTCAATTCAAGCTGCACAAATATCCCGGTACTGGTCTGTTGGGTACCAACAGTAAAACTGTGCGCAACCAGACGCAACATCCAGCAACTTTGCTCGTACTCCAGCCCCGCCACACCACTGAGCAAGCGCTGATCCAGATAGGAATAATTCCATTGACCCACTGCATGCCAGCGCCCGGATAAAGGCCACTGCCCGGAAACATTGATTTGCCGCAGTCCGGCAGAGGCAACTGAGTAGTTATTGCCACCTAATGTTGTGTAGGGCACCCCGCCAAACGTGGGATATACGACACCGTTAATCACCATAGAACCCGTGGCCGTCACCGCGCCTGGAATCAGCGCGCCTAACGAATCGCTGACAAAACGATATCCCAGATTAAGCACCTTACCGGCCTCCGGGCGATAGCGCGCCATCACGTTGTAATGCTGAATTCGCGCCAAGGCCGGACTATATTGCAGTTCGGTGTCAAAAGACAACGCGGCATTAAGCCGCCCTGAAGCAGCCAGCAAAATATCCGACTTATTAGTGGTGGTGGTCGGCGCCACCAGATTCACTTGTGGTGCGCTCAGACTAAAACGCTCGCCTACCGTCAACTTCAGGTTCTCTGCACCATCGTCTTGACCCAGAAAGCGCGAGACCACCGCCAGCGTCAGTTGATTGGCATCGCCTATGCGGTCGTTGCCGAAAAAACGGTTCTCGGTGAACATCTGCACAAAGCTGAACGGCGCCTGAGCCGAGTCAAATACCGGCAATTTATCCTGATTCTGGTACGGCACAAACACATAGTAGGCACGCGGTTCCAGCGTATTCAAATACCCCTTGCCAAACAAATTGATATCGCGCTCGAATACCGCACCGCTATCCAGACTAAACAGCGGCAACACCCTTGAGGCATCGGGCAACAAGGTCGTATTGTTCGACCCCATCGCATAGCTTGTGCTGTGCAGGGTGAATTTCGGCGTGACGTAATAGCCCGGTGTCCGCAGCAGCGGAACGCTGACACTAGGCGCTACCACCATCCGCTGGCCGTTGACGGCCGTGGTATGGGTAAAACTCACATACTCGCCCATCAGCGCGAAATTTGCGCCGGCATATTTTTGTGCCGCATTGACATTGACCTGCGGCAGGCGCGCATAAGGTTCGCCGACCGGCGCCAAAGGGTCTTGCAGCGTTTGATAGCGCTGCACGCGAGCGGTACTACTCCACCAGCCGCCGCCGTAGCTCACCGACGCATCCTGCAACAGGTTAATTTTGGAAGTGACACTCATCTCGCTGGACAAATCCCGGTAATAGGCATTGTCTGAAACGCGATTGAAATTGATCTGACCGCTGAAGCCGCCACCTAATGCCTGATCATGCTTCAGACCGAAACGTGTCCGGTTCGTTTGGGTAATCGCATCTCCGGGCAATACATCAAGATTAACTTCGCCACGATATTGCGGCTGCAGATAGCGAAACTGATTGCCCAGCATCACGCCGCGCTTGCTCATGATGCGCGGCGACAGGGTTAAATCGTAATTGGGTGCCAGACTCAGATAATACGGCACGGTCAGTTCGGCGCCACCCTTGGTGGTACTCCCGATGACGGGAGACAAAAAACCCGACTTATTCCTGTTATTTAAGGGAAAATCCATCCACGGCGAATACAAAATCGGTACGCCCTTAAATTCGACCCAGGCGTGACGCGCCACACCCACTTGCGCCTCGCGATCGATTTCCAGACTGGACATTTTCATCAGCCAGTCTTCGCGATCGGCAGGGCAGGTAGTATAGGTGCCATTGTCCAGCGTGTAATGCTGCTGGTCCTGAATGTGCAGCATATCGCCCTTGCCGCGCCCGTCATTCTCCTTGAGGAAAAACACCGGCTTTTCCATAAACCCGGCATGCGTATCCAGATTGAGTTCGAGATGCGGCCCGCTCATGGTGCTGCCGCGTTGCTCGACCACCACTGAACCCGTTCCGTCCAGATCGGCCGTTTCCTGATCATACAAAAGCCGGTCGGCACGAATCGTCTGATCGGACTTGAGCAGGATGGCGTTGCCGGTCGCCTCCATCTGATTTTTTTTATCGCCGGTCAGGTTATCCGCCTCAACAAACACCGGCTCTTCGCTCTCGGACTCGGCAGC
This sequence comes from Gallionella capsiferriformans ES-2, assembly GCF_000145255.1. Lineage (NCBI taxonomy): Bacteria > Pseudomonadati > Pseudomonadota > Betaproteobacteria > Nitrosomonadales > Gallionellaceae > Gallionella > Gallionella capsiferriformans. Next base: position 175,018 of record NC_014394.1, on the reverse strand, counting down.
AACAGGCGCGCGCAGCGCTTCGGCCGCAACGGAGTGGGCAAAAACACACAGTAAAGTGAACAAAACAGGCTTAAGACTAAACCGCATAATATTGTTAAGGTGGTAAACTTTTGCAAGTTTACCATTAAGACCACTCCAATAGCCCAAATATGAAACGCGAACAACAACTAACCGTTTGGCTGCAGGGCCAATTTCCCGAAGCAACTTTCACGCTCGCACCCGCCTCCGCCGACGCGAGTTTTCGCCGCTATTTTCGCGCCACCTTTGACGACGGCACAACACGCATCATCATGGATGCCCCGCCGGAACACGAGGACTGCCAGCCGTTTTTGCATGTCGGCAAATTATTTGAACAGGCCGGCACCCATGTGCCGCACGTCTATGCGGAGGATTTGGAGCAGGGATTTTTGCTGCTGTCTGACCTTGGCAACACCACCTATTTGCAGGCCTTGACGCCTGACAATGCGCGCGCCCTCTATGCTAAGGCCACCGATGCGCTGATTAAAATTCAGCGCGCCTCGAATGAGGCCGAATTACCGCCCTATGACGAAGCGCTGTTGTTACGTGAAATGCGCCTGTTCCCTGAGTGGTACATCAACAAGCATCTGAATATCACACTCACCGAGGCGCAAAACGCAAAGCTCGAATCGGTGTTTGCCCGCATTGTCGCCAACAATCTGTCGCAGCCGCGCGTGTATGTACACCGCGATTATCACTCGCGCAATCTGATGGTCACCGAACCCAACCCCGGCATCATCGACTTTCAGGACGCCGTGTACGGCCCAATCACCTACGATCTGGCCTCGCTGTTCAAGGACGCCTATATCAAATGGGAAGAGCCGCAGATCATCGACTATCTGATCGGCTACTGGCAAAATGCCCGCCGTGCCGGCCTGCCGGTGCATGAAGATTTCGGTCAGTTCTACTGGGATTTCGAGTGGATGGGCGTACAGCGTCACATCAAGGTGCTGGGCATTTTCGCGCGCCTGTGTCACCGCGATGGCAAGGACGGTTATCTCAAAGACATGCCGCTGGTGATGAGCTACCTGCGCGCGGCGGCGGCACGCTACGTCGATCTCAAACCCTTGTTCAACCTGCTCAATGAACTCGAACCCCCGGCTGAAGCCCCAACCGGTTACGGGTTTTAAGGTCGCATCATGATTGCGATGATATTAGCGGCGGGACGGGGCGAGCGCATGCGCCCGCTCACCGATCACACGCCTAAACCGCTGCTCGAAGTGGGCGGCAAAGCGCTGATCGTCTGGCATATCGAAAATCTGGTGGCAGCAGGCATAGTGCAACTCGTCATCAATCACGCGCATCTGGGCGCACAAATCGAAGCCTCACTGGGCGACGGCAGCCGGTTCGGCGCGCAGATTCGTTATTCTGCTGAAACCCTTGCACTGGAGACTGCAGGTGGCATCGCCTATGCGCGCCCGTGGCTGAACGAGGAACCTTTTGCGGTGATCAACGGCGACATCTGGTGTGACTACGATTTTTCCCGACTGCCCGAGCACGCCGCCAACATGCAAGCCCGTGGCGATCTGGCCCATCTGATTCTGGTGGACAATCCGCCGCAGCACCCGAAGGGCGATTTTTGCCTGACAGGCAATCGCATCACGTCATTTTCTACACCGGTCGCCGCGCCAAATCCTGAATCGCTGCTGACCTTCAGTGGCATCGGGCTATATCAACCCGCGTTATTCGAATCCATCGCGCGCGGCAGCGTTGCCCCGCTAGCCCCGCTGCTGCGCGCCATGATAGAACAGGGCAAAGTCAGCGGCGAACGTCACGCAGGCTTATGGGTCGATGTCGGCACGCCGCAACGCTTAGCGGAGCTCGACGCAAAATTGCGCAAGGAAGCCCATGTTTGACAAATCCCTCTATGCGCAGCGTCGCGCCCGGCTGCTAGCTAAAATGCAGCACGGCCTCTGTATTCTGCCCAATGCGCCCGAGCAGCAACGCAACGCCGATGCCGACTATCCTTATCGCTTCGACAGCAGCTTCCATTACCTGAGTGGTTTTGCTGAACCTGAATCGGTGCTGGTGCTGATCGCGGACCAGACGGGTTGCCATCAGTCCATCCTGTTCTGCCGTGAAAAGAATCTGGATCGCGAAATATGGGACGGCTATCGTTATGGCCCGGAGGCCGCACAGGAAAAATTCGGCTTCGACGCGACTTTTCCCATTGCAAAACTCGATGAAAAGCTCGTCGAACTAATGGGAAATTTGCCCGCGATCTACTCCCCTCTGGGTGCCAGTCCCCTATGGGATCAGCGCCTGCTCAAATTGCGCAGTGCCGTTCAGGAAAAAGCGCGCAGCGGTATTCGCGCGCCCGATGAACTGCGTGATGTACGCGCCCTGATCCATGAAATGCGCTTATTCAAGGATACGCATGAACTTTCGATCCTGCGCCGTGCGGCTGATATTTCGACGTCCGCTCACCGGCGCGCGATGCAATTTACCCGTCCCGGACAATTTGAATATCAAGTCGAGGCCGAGTTGCTGCATGAATTTTGCCGCAACGGGGCGCGCGATCCGGCATATACCTCGATCGTCGCCGGCGGCGCGAATGCCTGCGTGCTACATTACATCGCAAACGATGCCCAGCTGCGTGACGGTGATCTGCTGCTCATCGATGCGGGCTGCGAACTTGAGGGCTACGCCTCCGATATCACGCGCACGTATCCCGTAAGCGGCCGCTTTCTGGGCGCACAAAAAGAGCTGTATGAACTGGTACTGGCAGCCCAGTATGCCGCCATCTCAGCCGCCCAACCCGGCAACAACTGGGAAGCCCCGCACAACGCGGCTTTAAAGATACTGGCACAGGGCTTCATCGATCTGAAACTTTGTCACGGCACGGTGGACGGGGTATTGGAGAGCGAGAGTTATAAAAAATATTACATGCACCGCACCGGCCACTGGATGGGGATGGACGTACACGATGTCGGCGATTACAAGGTCGAGGGTCAATGGCGCAATCTGCAAGAAGGCATGGTGCTGACGGTCGAACCCGGCTGCTATATCAGGCCCGCCGACGACGTACCGCTGGCGCTGTGGAACATCGGCATCCGCATCGAAGACGATCTCGTCATCACGAAAACAGGCCATGAAGTGCTGACGGCGGCCGCGCCAAAAACCATCAATGAGATTGAGGAGATCATGCGACATGACTGATTACGACATCGCCATTATCGGCGGCGGCCCCGTCGGCACAGCGCTGGCTCTGGCCTTGCGCGGCAGCGGGCTGCAGGTTTGCGTGCTCGAAGCCCGCCCGTCCGCAGGCAGCACGGATGCGCGCGCGCTGGCCCTATCCTACGGCAGCCGTTTGTTGCTCGACCGTCTGGGCGTATGGGACAAGCTGCAGGACGTATCCTTGATTCAGACTATCCACATCTCGCAAAAGAAAAGCTTCGGCCGCGCCGTACTGCAAGCACGCGACATGCAGGTGCCGGAACTAGGCTATGTGCTGCCTTATCCTATGTTGCAAAATACACTGACCACAGCCCTGCAAGGCAGCACGACGAAAACAATTTATGGTGCGAGCGTCACCGGTCTATTAACTCAGGAAGAGCATGCGGTCATCGATTACCAGCTGGACGGTGCGCCGCACACCCTGACGACCCGTTTAGCGGTCGTGGCCGATGGCGGAAAATTGCTGGCAGAACGCCATCCGCCCGACCTGCGCGACTACGGCCAGAGCGCACTGATTACGCACGTGACGTGCGCGAATCCAAAGGCCGGCACGGCATTTGAGCGTTTTACGCCGCAAGGACCGGTAGCCCTGTTGCCCTACAAAGACGGTTACGAGATTGTCTGGACGGCACCGCATCAAGATATGGAGGCCATGCTTGCTTGGGACGACGAACAGTTTCTGTCTGAATTGCACCGGCATTTCGGTGACCGGGTCGGCGTATTTTTGACGGTCGGCACTAGAACCTGCTTCCCGCTGGGGTTAAAAAAAGCACCCGCACAATCACCGATGCCGCATGTCGTGCTGCTCGGTAACGCCGCGCAGACCATGCATCCGGTGGCAGGACAAGGTTTTAATCTGGGACTGCGCGATGCATGGGATTTGGCGCAGGAAATACGGGATGCCGCACCTGCGTCACTGGGATCAGATGAGATGCTGGCCGGCTACCGCAAGCGACGAAAGCTCGATCGCGAAGCCGGTATTACATTCACCGACAGCCTGGTGCGCCTGTTCTCCAACGACCTGCCTATGATGAGCGCTGCCCGCGCCGCCTCGCTCACCGCGCTGGACTGCCTGCCATTCGCCAAGCGTTTTGTCGCCAAGCGAATGATGTTTGGTGCGAACGGTTAACTCGCCAGCTCCACCACCACCGGCGTGTGATCCGATGGCCGTTCGAGTTTGCGCGGCGCCTTGTCGATGATGCAGCTTTTGCATTGCGCGACCAGCGGTGCGCTGATCAGAATGTGATCGATGCGCATGCCTAGATTGCGGCGAAATCCCATCATGCGGTAATCCCACCAGCTAAAAGTTTTATCGGCCTGCTCGAACAAGCGGTAACTATCCGTCAAACCCAGTGCCAGCAAGGATTTGAAGGCATCGCGTTCAGGCGGGCTTACCAGCACATTACCCACCCAGGCGGCCGGATCATGCACATCACGATCTTCCGGTGCAATATTGTAGTCACCCAGCAGCACAAGCTTCGGGTAGCGTACCAGCTCTTCTTTTAACCAGTCGTGCAGGGCGGCGAGCCAGCCCAATTTGTACTGATATTTGTCGGAATCGGGACTCTGTCCGTTAGGAATATACACATCCACCACGCGAATGTCCCCAAAGGTGGCCGCGATCACGCGCTTTTGCTCGTCCTCGAAACCCGGGATACCGATCTGCACATCAATTGCGGCCTCGCGGCTCAGGATCGCCACGCCGTTGTAAGTCTTCTGCCCCGCGAAGACGGTGTGATATCCGGCCGCCGCCAGCTCAGTATCGGGAAAATCGGCATCCTGCTGCTTAGTTTCCTGCAAACACAGCACGTCGACCGGATTGGCGGCCAGCCAGTCCAGTACCTGCGGCAGACGCACTTTTAACGAGTTTACATTCCACGTCGCAAGTTTCATCAGGCGGCTTCCGTCAGGCCGTTATGGCGCAACAACGCGTCGATGGCAGGCTCGCGACCACGGAAGGCGGCGAATGACTGCATGGCGGGGCGCGATCCGCCCACCGCCAGTACCTCGGCACGAAAACGCGCGCCAACCGCTGGATTGAGCACGCCCTGTTCCTCGAACAGACTGTAGGCATCGGCCGATAGCACTTCTGCCCATTTGTAGCTGTAATAGCCCGCGCCGTAACCGCCCGCGAAAATATGCGAGAAGCTGTGCGGAAAGCGGTTGAACTCAGGCGGAATCAGCAGCGCGACTTCCGCGCGCACTTCGTCCAGCAATTCAAGAATAGATTTTTTCCCGCCCGCTTCAAAGTCGCTGTGCATCAGCATATCGAACAGTGCGAACTCGATCTGGCGCAAGCTTTGCAAACCGCTCTGGAAATTCTTCGCCGCCAGCATCTTGTCGAACAAGGTGCGCGGCAGCGGTGCACCGGTTTCCACATGACGCGTCATGCCGCTCAACACCTCCCATTCCCAGCAGTAGTTTTCCATAAACTGACTGGGCAGCTCGACCGCATCCCATTCCACGCCGTTAATGCCGGACACACCCAGATCCTCCACTTCGGTCAACAGATGATGCAGGCCGTGACCGAATTCGTGAAACAGCGTAATCACATCGTCGTGGGTGAATACAGCAGGTTTGTCGCCGACGGGAGCTGCAAAATTGCAGTTCATATACGCCACCGGCGTCTGTATCCGCCCATCCACACGGCGGCGCGTAATCACGTCATCCATCCATGCGCCACCGCGTTTGCTCGCCCTTGCATACAGGTCAAAATAAAACTGACCGACCAGCTGGCCTTGCGCGTCGCGAATATCGAAGAAATGCACGCTCTCATGCCATACGGGCGCGATGGAGGCGACGATGTGCAGGCCATACAGTGTTTCAACGAGACTGAACAAGCCTTTCAAGACCGCGTCTTCCGGGAAGTATTCTTTGACTTCCTGTTCGGAAAAGGCATAGCGCTGCTCGCGCAGCTTTTCGCTGGCATAGGTCACGTCCCAGGAATGCAGTTCAGCCAAGCCCAGTTCCTTCGCTGCAAATTGACGCAACTCGGTTAAATCCTTTTCTGCGAAGGGGCGTGAGCGCTGCGCTAACTCGCGCATAAATTCCACGACCTGAGCGGGCGTTTGGGCCATCTTGGCCGCCAGCGACAATTCGCCGTAATTGGCAAAACCCAACAGACGCGCCTCTTCACCTCGCAACTGCACGATTTCATCCATGAGTGCTGAGTTATCCCAGCTAGGATTGCCAAATTCCGATGCGCGTGTGGCATAAGCGCGATACAGCTTTGCGCGCAACTCGCGGTTGTCGGCGAACTGCATCACAGGCATATAAGAGGGCGCTTTGAGCGTAAACAACCAGCCGGGCTTGTCCTGCGCGCTTGCGGCATCCGACGCCGCCTGCAACACGTCCTCCGGCAGCCCGCTCAATTCATCCTTGTTTTCAATCAACAAGGTAAAATCGTTGGTCGCATCAAGCAGATTGTCGGAAAAACGCGACGACAGCTCGGATTGTCTCTCCTGAATTTCCAGATAGCGCGCTTTCTTGTCTTCCGGCAATTCGGCGCCGCCCAGACGAAAATCGCGCAATTCGTTTTCGATAATTTTTTGGCGCGCGACACTCAAGCCCGCAAAGGCCGCGCTACTGCGCAGCGCCTTGAACTTATTGAACAGGGCGAGGTTTTGCCCCAGCTCTGCGTAATACTGCGTCATCACCGGCAGCGTGGCGTTATACGCCTCACGCAACTCAGGCGAATTCATCACCGCATTTAAATGACCGACCGGCCCCCAGGCGCGCGAGAGGCGCTCGTGCGCATCTTCCATCGGCGCAACAAAATTATCCCAGTCAGGCTCGCTCGATTCGGCCAGCAACCGAGCGGTCAATTCACGGCATTCGCCAAGCAAGGTCTCGATTGCCGGGGCGACCTGTTCGGGCTGAATTTCGGCAAAGCGCGGCAAACCGGAAAAATCGAGTAATGGATTCATAGGATATTTTTTAGGTGAGTGTGACGATAAAGAGGCTATCCGGAAAATCCTTCCGGACGGCCTGTTAAGTTTTGATTTTAAGCCTGATAGACGATTTTGCCGTCAACTAGCGTGTAGCGCACGAGCCCCTGCACTTCCATGCCGGTAAACGGCGTATTTTTTCCCTGACTCTTCAATGCAGCCGCTTCCACTTTCCAGTAGGCATCCGCATCAAACACGCACACATCGGCCAGCGCGCCGATGCTCAGGTGTCCGGCATCCAGGCCCAGTATCTGCGCCGGTTGCAGCGTGACACGCGATAAGGCATCGGCAAGTCCAACCTTATCCTGCTCAGCCCATTTCAAGACCAGCGGCAACAGCAATTCCAGCCCGGTGGCGCCCGATTCAGCTTCCGCAAATGGCAATTGCTTCGCATCTTCATCGACTGGCGCATGATTGGAGCAAATCGCATCTATCGTACCGTCGAGCAATCCCGCGCGCAGCGCCGCACGGTCACGCAGGCTGCGCAGCGGCGGCGTCAGGCGGCAATTCGGATCAAAAAACCCGATATCCATCTCGGATAAATGCACGTGATTGGCCGTGACATCGCAACTTACGCTAAGCCCCTGCTGACGGGCAGCCCTGATCATTTCCACCCCTGCCGCGCTGGAAATGCGGCAGATATGCAGTTTCACACCCGTTTCCTTAGCCAGCGTCAGCATGGTGGATAACGCAATGGTTTCGGCACACACGGGGATCGCTGGCAGACCGCAGCGCGTCGCCACTTCGCCATCGTGCGCCACGCCGTCTTTAGATAAAAAGCTGTCCTGCGGACGCAGCCAGACGCTAAAACCGAACGTTGCAGCGTATTGCATCGCGCGCATCATCACGCGCGTATCGGTGAGCGGCGCATCCGCCTGACTGAAAGCCACACATCCCGCATCCACCAGCTCCGCCATTTCGGTCAGTTCTTTGCCCATCAAACCGGTGGTCAATGCAGCGACCGGATACAGACGCGCCTGATGCAGATTTTTGGCGCGATGCTTCAACATCTCAACCAGCCCCGGTTCATCCAAGGGCGGGTCGGTATCAGGCGGACAGGCCAGACTGGTGATGCCACCCGCGACGGCCGCATTCATTTCGGATTCGAGCGTCGCCATGTATTCAAAGCCGGGTTCGCGCAGGCGTGCCGCCAGATCGATCAGGCCCGGGCAGACGATCAGACCTGTCGCATCGATCACCTCGTCAGGTTTAAACCCCGCAGGGGCTCTGCCAATTGCCGCGATGCATTTATCCGTAATGAACAGGTCCAGTTGCGCATCGATGTTATTTCTAGGATCGATCAGTCGACCGTTTTTAATCTGTATATTCATTTATTGCTCCCAGCCAGCGTGCTCATCACCGCCATGCGCACTGCGATACCGAAGGTCACTTGTGACAGGATCACCGATTGCATCCCGTCCGCCACGCGCGAATCAATTTCGATGCCGCGATTCATGGGTCCCGGATGCATGACGATGGCGTCCGGTTTGGCATATGCGAGCTTTTCTTCGGTCAGCCCGTAATTTTTAAAGTATTCCTGGCCGGATGGCAGCGCCGCGCCCTGCATACGCTCGTTCTGCAAGCGCAGCATCAGCACCACATCGACGTCACGCAAGCCCTGAGCCATGTCGTGATAAACCCGTACGCCGAGATTTTCGACCATCGTCGGGAGCAACGTTTTTGGCGCAATCACGCGAACTTCCGGCACACCCAAGGTCGTCAGCGCATGAATTTGCGAGCGCGCCACACGCGAATGCAACACATCGCCTACGATCGCTACGCGAAGATTGTGAAATTCCTTCTTGTAATGACGGATGGTGAACATGTCGAGCAAGGCTTGCGTCGGATGCGCATGACGCCCGTCACCGGCATTGATGACGTGAATTTCCGGCGCGACATGCCGCGCGATCAGATGCGCCGCACCGCTTTGCGAATGGCGCACTACGAACATGTCGGCATGCATCGCGCACAGATTGTCGACCGTATCGAGCAGCGTTTCACCCTTGCTGGTGGAGGACGATCCGATGTTCAGATTGACCACGTCAGCAGACAGGCGCTTGGCGGCGATTTCAAAAGTGGTGCGGGTACGGGTACTGTTCTCGAAGAACACATTGAATACCGACTTGCCGTGCAAGAGCGGCACTTTCTTGATTTCGCGCCCCTCGTCGATATCGAGGAAGGTGGCAGCACGGTCGAGAATGTCGCGCATGATGCGTACCGGCAAGCCTTCCGTGGTCAGAAGATGCTGCAGTTCACCGTGTTTATTGAGTTGCGGATTTTTCATGGATACCTCTGTCGGCATTGACGATTACACAGGCGGCGGGCTCATCGAAGTAAGCCTGCAGTATTTGTTGGGCTGCATACTGGTCGATCAATGCTTTCTGATCGCGCCCGCGTACGCCCTGTCTATTGAGTTGTTCGCTGGCAGCCAGCGATGAATAACGCTCATCGACCAGCAAGGTCGTCAGGCCATACCGCCCGTGCAGTCGCTTAGCGAAACGCTGGCACAATGCGGTCAATTCATGCGGGCTGCCATCATCGCTGCAGGGCAGGCCGACCACTAACGCACAAGGCTGCCATTCTGCAACCAACTTGGTGATGGCCGAAAAACGAAGCTCGTTCTTCTCCTCAGCGATCGTAGTCAGCGGCTCTGCACTGGATGAAAAGGTATTGCCGACCGCAACACCTATCCGTTGCGTACCGAAATCAAAGGCGAGCAGCGTGCCGACGACAGGATTAACGATCAATCCTGCCACCTCAGGCATGTCCGGCATCTTCGACCAGCATGGAGTAATTTACGCCCAGCAAGGACATGGCCGCCGCCAGTCGTTCTTCAGCTGGCAAATCAAACAGGATATGTTCGTTGGCCGGTACGGTCAGCCAGATATTCTCGTTAATCTCGTGTTCGAGCTGCCCCTGCTCCCAGCCTGAGTAACCCAGCGTTACCAGCAGATTATCCGGTCCGCGCCCTTCGCCTATCGCCTCCAAAATATCCTTCGAGGTCGTCAGCGCCAGTTTGTCGTTGATGCGCATCGTGGACTGCCAGTCGCGGCTTGTATCGTGCAACACAAAGCCTCGTTCGGTTTGCACCGGCCCGCCCACATGGACAGGCATCTTGGCAAGCCTAGGCTGATGCAGCGGAATATTGATCTGATTGAACATATCGGCCAGCGTCAAGCTGACCGGGCGATTCACCACTAGGCCTAACGCACCGTTTTCATCGTGTTCACAGATATAGGTGAGCGTGCCGGCAAAGAAGCCCTCTTGCATGGCAGGCATGGCAATCAGGAAATGGTGGGTAAGATCGAATTTTGACATGTCGGCATTGTAGCTGGCTCGGACTCGCTTCACAATTCGGCGTTACATTTAGCAGCAAAAATAATCACGCGTCACTTAATCGCCGGGGAGATAAAGGGTAAACGTCGTCCCCTGCCCGCGCACTGAACTCACGCTGATACGCCCTGAGCGCTCCTCAACGCAATTTTTCACCACATCCATGCCGATGCCGCGCCCGGCCAGTTGCGTGATTTCACCGGCGGTTGAAAGACCGGGAATAAAAATTAATTGCGCGAGCGTATTGTCATCCATCAGTCCATCCGCCTCACGCAACACGCCCATGCTAACTGCACGGGTTCGCAATGCGGCCAGATCCAGCCCCCGCCCGTCATCGGCAAGTTCGATCACAATTTCATTACCAACCCGACCAACTTCAATGCGCACCTCACCGACAGGTGGCTTGCCGCAGGCGATGCGATGCAACGGGCTTTCAATACCATGCACGACCGCGTTGCGCAGCAGATGCTCGATCGGGGCCGTCAGCAGCTGCCCCGTATCAATACCGACCAGCTCAAGATGAACCTCACGCCCCGTCTCTTTAGCGGCTTGCCACACCGTGCGATAGAAACGCTCATCCGAATTCGCCGCACCCCCATCGACAAACTCATTTCGCAAAGCGTCCAGCAATCGCGTGATGTTTGCAAAATCCGCCTGCGCAGCAGCCTCATCGTGCAATCGCTCTTCCATTTGATGCGCGATCTGACTGATGCTGAGCACCCCCGCCATCCGTGCGCTGCCCTTTAAGGTATGCAGCAGACGCCGTAGCGGCGCCTGATCCGAGGAGTCCAGACCAAGCGCGATTTTTGCAAGCAATTCGTCCGCCTCTTCAAGAAAGACCGGCAGCAAACCGGCATCCACCTCATCACTTTCACTACGCTGCGCGAGATGTCCATTCAACTGCGCCAGCACATCATCCTGCTGCGCGCTGCTAAATTGTCCGGCTGACATACTCCTTAGCGACGCCAAAAGTGCGGCGTAAACAAAATCAGCACCGTGAAAATTTCCAACCGGCCGATCAGCATGGCGGCGGTACAGACCCAAGTCTGAAAGTCTGTGAGGCCTGCGTAATTGCTGGCAGGGCCTACCGAACCTAAGCCGGGGCCGCAATTATTTATTGAGGCAAGTATGGCCGTAAACGCCGATATGAAGTCCATACCGCTGAGCAGCAGCGCAAAAGTCAGCGTCATGATGCTCATGAAATACAGGAAGATGAAACCCAGCACCGAGAAAACCACGCCATTCGGAATAACTTGGCCGCCTATTTTCATCGGGTTGATCGCCGCCGGATGCAGCAGCTTGACGAACTCGCGACCGGCCTGCTTGAGCAGCACCAGCGTGCGTATCATCTTGATGCCGCCGCCGGTGGAACCAGAACTCGCGACCGTCGCAGTCAGAAACATCATCCACAGCGGGGCGAAGATCGGCCACTGAGCATAATCCACACTGGCATATCCGGAACTGGTGGCAATAGAAATCAGATTAAAGCTGGCATGGCGCAGCGCTATCCAGTACGTCGGGTAGATTTCCCATATCCACAGGCAGAACGCAATCCCTACACAGCTGCCGAGTATCAGGATCAGTGTCGGAATAGCCTCGGGATCTGTGCGATAAACGGACAGGGTTCTTTCACGTAAGGCCAAAAAATGCACTGCAAAGTTCATGACGGCGATCAGCATGAACACCATCAGAACAAACTCGATCAGCGGAGAGTTAAAATAACCGACACTGGCATCGTGCGTGGAAAAACCACCCAGCCCCATCGCAGAAAACGAATGACACACCGCATCCAGCCAGTTCATGCCAGCCAGTTTCAGCGAGGCGATGCAGGCAATGGTGATACCCAGATAGACCAGCCAGAGGTTGCGCGCCGTCTCGGTGATGCGTGGCGTGAGCGCTGAATCCTTCATCGGGCCCGGGGTCTCCGCCTTGAACAGCTGACGGCCACCGATGCCCAACAGCGGCAAAATAGCCACGGCCAGCACGATGATCCCCATGCCGCCCAACCAGTTGAGTTCATGACGCCAGATATTGAGCGCCGGCGGCAGCGTATCCAAGCCCACCAGCACCGTCGCACCGGTGGTCGTCAGTCCAGACATCGTTTCAAAATAAGCATCGGTAAACGACAGCTCTGGCAACAGCAGCAACAAAGGCAATGTTGCAACCGCCGGCATCGCCGTCCACATCGCGACCACCAGCAAATAACCGTGCCGGATCGACAACTCGCCTTTATAACGACGCGTCAGCATCCACATCAACACGCCGGTCGCGAGCGTCCAGATCATGGCCAGCAAAAAATCCTGGAATACTTCCTCGTGACCATAAAGCAGTGCCGTCAAGAGCGGCATCAAATAAGCGAAGCTAAAGACCGCCAGCATCAGCCCCAGAGCATGAATAACCGTTAACGTGCGCTGCATCAGAAGAAACCGATATGAACGTGGAACAGCTTCTCGACTTTTTTCACCATCGCCTTGTTAATGACAAATACGATGACGTGATCCTCGCTCTCGATCACCAGATCACGGTGCCCCATCATCACCTCATCGCCGCGCACCACCGCACCGATGGTCGCACCGCTAGGCAAATCGATTTCATCAATGCAGCGGCCCACCACGGAAGAAGATTTCCGGTCGCCATGCACCACCAGCTCGAGCGCTTCGGCCGCCCCCCGGCGCAGCGAGTGCACCGCCGCCACATCGCCCTGACGCACATAGGCCAACAACGAACCTATCGTGACATGGGCCGGGGAGAGGGCGATATCGATCTTACCACCTTGCACCAGATCCACATAGGCACTGCGATTGATCAGCGCGATGACTTTGCGCGCGCCGCCTTGCTTGGCGAGCAGCGCCGACATGATGTTATTCTCGTCGTCGTTGGTCAGCGCACAAAACACATCGACCTCGCCAACATTTTCCTGCTGCATCAGCTTCTCGTCCGTGCCATCGCCGTTCAACACCAGCGTATTGGTCAATTCTCCGGCCAGATTTTCGCAAGCTTTTTTGTTGTATTCAATCAGCTTGACCTGATAATCGCCTTCAAGCGCTTTGGCCAGACGACGACCAATATTGCCGCCGCCGACGATCATCACACGGCGCGTGGGCTTGTCCATGCGGCGCATTTCCTTGAGCACCGTACGAATGTTTTTGGTCGCGGCGATAAAAAAGATTTCATCACCGTCTTCAACGACCGTATCCCCTTTTGGAATCAACGGACTATCTTTACGGAAAATCGCTGCAACGCGCGTATCGACATGCGGCATATGCTCGTGCAAAAAGCTCAACGGCTGTCCCACCAGCGGCCCGCCTTTAAAAGCACGCACCGCAACGAGCGAGGCCTTACCCTGAGAAAATCGCAACACTTGCAACGCTTCAGGAAACTCAATCAATTTGCTGATGTAATCGGTGAGAATTTGCTCGGGACAAATCGAAAAATCCACGCAGAAATTATCTTTATTGAAGAGCTCGGGCCTTGCCAGAAAATCGGCTGAACGTATGCGGGCAATGCGCGTCGGCGTATTGTAGAGGCTCGCCGCCAGCTTACAGGCTACCATATTGACTTCATCGCTTTGCGTGACCGCAAGCAGCATATCGGTATCGGCAATGCCAGCCTGCTCCAGCACCGAAGGGTGAGAGGCATTCCCCACCAGCGTGCGCAAATCCAGGCGCTCCTGCAACAGCGCCAGCTTGCCGCTGTCTGAATCTACCACGGTGATGTCATTGGCTTCGCTCACCAGACTCTCCGCCACCGTAGAACCGACCTGCCCCGCACCCAATATCAATATTTTCAAAGCGTTATCCTTATTTTTCGGTCGCGTGCTGCGCGCGTATCCAGTCTTTCCACTCGTTGAACAACGCCTCGCTGCGTGCGGCGATCACGGAACGCTGCCAGATATCGCAAGAGGCGAAATCGTCGCTCTCGATACAACAGGCGTATCCGCCTGTTTCCGACAGGATCAACATGCCCGCCGCATAATCCCACAGCTTTTGCCCGCCATGCAGGTACAGATCGTAGCGCCCGGCCGCGGTATAACACCAGTCTAAGGTGCTGGCGCCGAAATTTCGCTGCGATGCATAGGGGGGCGTTGAGGCCAGCGTGCCGGCAAGTTTACTGCTGAGGCGCTTTAAATCGACATTGGCAAGCGATTCGCTCATCGCAGCCGCAGTCACCCTGCCGAACAGTTTTTCCCCGTTCAAATACGCGCCTTTGCCCGCTTCCGCCGCAAACATCTCATCAGCCACCGGGTCGTACACCACCCCCAACACGCTGCGGCCCTCGCGCAACAATGCAACCGATACCGCAAAATACGGCAGACCGTGCACAAAATTGGACGTGCCGTCGATCGGATCGACACACCACAGCCCTTCCTCCGCATTTTCCCAAATCGCCAGCTGCTCTGCCTCAGGCATTTCTTCGCCCAGCACTGGGACATTGCAAATCGCCTGCAACTTGCGGATCAGCGCGGTTTGCGTTGCAATATCCGCATCAGTACACAGGCTGCCATCGCTCTTATGCTTGTGCGCGACCTTCAAATAACGCGGCATAATTTCTTCCGCCGCAACCAGTTTAACGGCGGCAATGGTTGCCTTGAGTAAGGCACTCATACCAAACGCTCCTGTTTTCGACAGAATGTGCTTTTCCATTATTCGGTTTTCCATTTAATCGAACAGCCCATGCTGGCGATCTGTTCCTGAGGCCCGCGCCCGGTCTTTGCAACCTGCACCATCGCATCGTACAAGTCGCGCGGCGCATTCTCCACCGCCTCCTTGCGCGACGCGTCCAGCCGCCCTCGGTATTGCAGTTCGAGATCGGCATTGAACCCGAAAAAGTCCGGTGTGCAGACCGCGCCGTAATCCTTCGCAATCTGCTGCGTCTCATCCCACACATAAGGGAAGGGGTATGCGAATTCCGTTGCCACCCGCTTCATATTTTCGAACGAGTCTTCCTCAAAATCGGCCGGATCATTCGACATGATGGCGATGGTGTTGATACCCTGCCGCTTTAATTGACCCGCATCCCGCACCAAACGGTCGCGAATGGATTTCACATAGGGGCAATGATTACAGATAAACATCACCAGCAACCCGTTCGGACCGCGCGCATTGGCAAGCGTATACCGGACACCGTCCACGCCCAGCAAATCAAAATCTCGCGCCTTCCAACCGAAGTCGCACAGAGGTGGTTGCAAACTGACCATATCCTACTCCTGACAAAATTCCTGACATAAAACGCACGTTGCAATTCCTTGCAGCGGCGAGGCGGTATATTATCACGCCCATTCACCACTCATAGCCAGTTCTCATGCCACGCTTTTACTGCCCGCCGCCGATACCTGCACAAGGCGCATTCAATTTACCCGCCGATGCGGCGCACCATGCCAGCCGTGTATTACGCCTGCGCGAAGGAGATAGCGTGCAATTGTTTGACGGCACGGGGCATGAATATCACGGCGCCATCACCGACATGACAGGCAAACAGGTTGTCGTGGGCGACATCGTCCACATCGAGGCCGACCGCGAATCGCCGTTACAGATCGTGCTAGCTCAAGCCTTATGCAGCAGCGAAAAAATGGACTGGGTCATCCAGAAAGCCACCGAACTGGGCGCCACCGAAATTCAGCCGCTGGCAACCGGACGCAGCGTCGCCAAGCTATCTGCAGATCGCGCAGCGAAGCGCACCGAACACTGGCAACAGGTCGCCATTTCCGCCTGCGAGCAATGCGGACGCAATGTGTTGCCGGTGATCCACCCCCCAGTGGAAATCGGTACCTGGCTGCAACACATGCTTGACTCTGACATGAGCAAATACATCCTGCTGCCGCAAGGCGCGAAGTCCTTACAGGAACAGGAAAAACCGCAAAGCGGCGCGGTCTTGCTGATCGGCGCGGAAGGCGGCTTTACCGAAGCCGAGAGCGACAACGCACTACGGTGCGGGTTTACGCCGGTTCGGCTCGGCGCGCGGGTGATGCGTACCGAAACGGCCGCTGTGGCAGGATTGGCGGTGCTGCAAACGCTGTGGGGCGATTTTTGCTAATTTACTGAAGGAATCACGATGCCTTATGTCAACATCCGTATCGCAGGCACATTAAGCCGTGAACAAAAAGCCGCGATCGCAAGCGAAGTCACCGACACGCTCGAACGCATCGCTCACAAGCCGGCCTCTTATACCTATATCACCTTCGATGAAGTGGCCGAGGAAAACTGGGCTGTTGCAGGAAAATTACTCGACAGCGATGCATAACAAACAGGAATTAACCATGCATATCAATACCACCCCCGCCGATTTCGTTGCCTGGTTCCGCTCGGTGGCACCCTACATCAACAGTTTTCGCGGCAAGACTTTTGTCATCGCATTCGGCGGCGAAATGGTCGAAGATGGCAAATTTACCGCGCTGACGCACGACTTTAACCTGCTCGCCGCCTTAGGCATCCGGCTGGTGCTGGTGCACGGCGCACGTCCGCAGATCGAACAGCATTCGGCGCGCAAAAATCTTGAAGACAATTACCATCAAGGCATCCGCCTGACCGATACGCAAACCATGCAATGCGTCAAAGAATCGGTCGGCCGCGTGCGCGTAGAAATTGAGGCGCTGCTCTCGATGGGGCTGGCGAACTCTCCGATGGCCAATGCCGACATCCGTCTGGCGGGGGGAAATTTCATCACCGCGCAACCGATCGGCGTGATCAACGGCGTAGACTTGCAGCACACCGGCTGTGTGCGAAAAGTGGATGTTGCCGCACTCAAAAACCGCCTCAACTTCGGCGAAGTGGTGCTGCTCTCGCCGCTGGGCTATTCACCCACCGGCGAGGTGTTCAACCTGACGCTGGAAGACGTGGCCACCTCCACCGCGATCGCGCTGGATGCCGACAAACTGGTGTTTTTGATGGACACGGACGGCGTGCAAAGCGATCACGGCGACACTCTCAAAGAGCTTACCGTCGCTCAAGCGCAGGCGGCACTGGCTTCAAAACGCGTACAGAGCGACGACATTAACCTGTTTCTGCCCTGCGCAATCCGCGCCTGCGAAGCCGGTGTTGCCCGCACGCATTTGATTAGCCGCCACACAGACGGCGCCGTGCTGCAGGAATTGTTCAGTGATGATGGCATCGGCACGATGGTCGTCGAATCCACGCTCAACACGCTGCGCGATGCGTCGATCGAAGATGTAGGCGGCATTTTGCAGTTGCTGCGTCCGCTCGAAGAGCAAGGGATACTGGTCAGACGCTCTCGCGAACTGCTGGAGCAGGAAATCGAGCGCTTCGTGGTATTGGAACACGATCATCGCATCGTCGGCTGCGCCGCACTCTATCCATTCCCCGACGAAGCCGCAGCAGAACTCGCCTGCCTAGCCGTAGATGCGCAGTGTCGCGACAAAGGCTATGGCGAGGCCATCCTCGATCACATGGCGGTGCTTGCCAAATCGCAGAAGCTGAAAAAACTGTTCGTACTCACTACGCGCACGGCACACTGGTTCTTAGAGCGCGGCTTTATCGAAAGCCCTGTCACCGCACTGCCTGCGCAGAAAAAATCGCTGTATAACTATCAGCGCAAATCCAAGGTATTCGTGCGAAAAATATAGCCCTAATCGCTAGTCGCTAGTCGCTAGTCGCTAGTCGCTAGTCGCTAGTCGCTGCTCATCATTCCACGGCGCGACTTTCAACAGCAACAGCATGCCGGGAATCGCCATCACGGCGCACAGCAGGAAGAAGCCGCTCCAGCCCATAGATTCCACCAGCCAACCGGTCGCCGCGTTGGCAAAGGTGCGCGGCATCGCCATTAAACTGGTGAACAGCGCAAATTGCGTTGCAGTGTAGGCCGGATGCGTTGTACGGGCGATAAAAGCGACAAAGGCGACCGTGCCCAACCCCACACCCAGCGCTTCGAGGCCAATCACCACTGCCAGTTGCGTGCGCTCAAGGGCACCGATCTCGCTGTGATGCCCGACAGAGGCGAGCCAGACAAATCCGAAAATCGCCAAAACCTGCACCACGCCGAAAATCCATAAGGCGCGGTTGATGCCGATTTTCACCATCCACAATCCGCCCAGCATGCCGCCGATCACCGCAGGCCAAAGCCCGGCGTTCTTGGCGATTAAGCCAATGTCCGTCTTGGAAAACCCCATATCCAGATAAAACGGCGTAGCAAGCGCGGTGCACAGGCTGTCGCCCAATTTGTAGAACAGCAAAAATGCCAAGATAAGCCCCGCGCTCCGCCACCCCTGCCGGTTGATAAATTCCCGGAACGGTTCGACCACCGCCTCACGCAAAGTTTTAGGGGCAGCGGCAATTTTTGGTTCCCGGATGATCAACGTCATCGCAATTCCCGGCAGCATAAACAGCGCCGTGATGATAAACACCAGATCCCAGGGCAGAAAATCCGCGAGGATCAGCGACAAAGACCCCGGCACGAGACCTGCGACGCGATAGGCGTTCACATGCACCGCATTGCCTAGCCCCAGCTCCGAATCCGACAAAAGTTCGCGACGATAGGCGTCCAGCACGATATCCTGCGTCGCGCCCAGCACGGCGAGCAGCGTCGCACACCAGGCGATGGTTGCGAGTTGACTGGCAGGCGAAAATCCGCCCATGCTGGCGATCACGGCCAAAAGGCCTAGCTGAGTCAACACCATCCAGCCGCGCCTGCGACCCAGCACCGGCAGCGCATAACGATCGAGAAACGGCGACCAGATGAATTTCCAGGTATAGGGAAACTGAATCAGCGCGAACAGGCCGATGGTTTTCAGATCAACGTGTTCGCTGCGCAACCAGGCGGGCAACAAATTGAACAGCAGGTACAACGGCAAGCCGGAAGAAAACCCGGTGAACACGCAAATCGCCATACGGCGGGTGAAAAGCTGTTTAAAAACGCTCATACGCCGCGCTGAAAACGATACACCGCCGTGCTGCCCAGCAAATTGGGCAGCAATCCCACCTCGACCCCGCCGGTCATGACACTGCGCGCGGAAATGCTCACGCAATACTTGCGGCAAAAACTCTCAAAATCATTGAGTGTGCACAGGTGAACATTGGGCGTGTCATACCACTGGTAGGGCAACTCGCGCGACACCGGCATATTGCCCAGCATCACGTTCAGGCGACTCTTCCAGTACCCGAAGTTAGGGAAACTCACGATCCCTTCACGGCCGACCCGCAGCATTTCCTGTATCAGCGCTTCGGTGTGGCGCGTAGCCTGCAACGTCTGTGACAGAATCACGAAATCAAACGTATTGTCCTCGAAGTCCGACAGACCGGAATCGAGATCGTTTTGAATCACGTTCACGCCGTTGGCGATGCAGGAAACGATATCCATATCGCTGATTTCCACGCCATAGCCGCGCACGGAGCGGGTCTCCTTCAGGTAGCGCAGCAAACTGCCATCGCCACACCCCAGATCCAGTACCGACGCGCCCTTCGGTATCCATGCGGCAATCGCGGCAAAATCGGGGCGTTCTGCGGCTAGTGATTCGATGCTCATGCGGTCACCTCGTGATAGACATTGGCAAGATACGCGCGCACCACGTCGAAGTAATGCGGGTGCTCCATCAAAAATGAATCATGCCCGTGATTGGAGGTGATCTCTGCATAACTGACTGGACGCTTGTTGTGCAGCAGCGGACGGATGATCTCGCGTGAGCGCTGCGGCGAAAAACGCCAGTCGGTGGTAAATGAAATCACCAGAAAACCCGCCTTCGCGCGGGAAAAAGCCTGATTCAGATTGCCGCCACTCAGATGCGCAGGGTCGAAATAATCGAGCGCCTTGGTCATTAGCAGATAGGTATTCGCGTCGAAATAGGCAGCGAATTTGTCGCCCTGATAGCGCAGATAGGATTCGATCTGAAATTCAACCTCGTAACCGTAGTTGTATTGTTCGGTGCGCAGGTTGCGACCGAACTTATCCGCCATCACATCATCCGACAAGTAGGTGATGTGTCCCAGCATACGTGCCAGTCGCAATCCCCGTGTCGGCACGACGCCGTGCTGATAATAGTTACCGCCGTGAAAATCAGGGTCGGTCAGAATTGCGTTGCGCGCGACGTCATTGAAAGCGATATTTTGCGCGGTCAGGCGCGGCGCACTGGCGATCGCCAGCACATGCGCCACCCGTTCAGGGAAAGCCAACGACCACTGCAACGCTTGCATGCCCCCTAAACTGCCGCCGACCACGGCCGCAAAACGACGAATTCCCAGTAGATCGGCTAGGCGCGCCTGAGATTCAACCCAGTCTTCCACCGTGATCACCGGGAAGCTCGCACCAAAGGGCTCGCCTGTTTCCGGATTGATCGAAGAGGGGCCGGTCGAGCCGTGGCAACCGCCCAGATTATTGAGCCCCAGCACGAAGAATTTATCAGTATTGATCGGCTTGCCGGGGCCAACCATGTTATCCCACCAGCCGATATTATTCGGCTCGTCCTCATAGCAGCCCGCTACATGATGATGGCCTGACAGCGCATGACAGATCAAAATCGCATTGGACTTGTCTTCAT
Organism: Gallionella capsiferriformans ES-2; assembly: GCF_000145255.1. Classification (NCBI taxonomy): domain Bacteria; kingdom Pseudomonadati; phylum Pseudomonadota; class Betaproteobacteria; order Nitrosomonadales; family Gallionellaceae; genus Gallionella; species Gallionella capsiferriformans. The sequence continues at coordinate 154,060 of NC_014394.1, read as the reverse complement.
TCAAGGTGCCGTAGGTTTCATACACCAGCTCATAGCAAGGTAACACCGCGCCACTGCGAAAGGTCAGCGGGGTGTCGAATACAGCGCGCTGCGCTTTTACGATACCTATAGAATTAGCCAAAGCAACTCCAAATAAAAAACCCGTTTAGCTTAGCCAAAACGGGTTCCCTCGCTTTAGCTGGTATGTTTTAGCGACTATTGCAAATCCATGATTTTCAATAGTCGCCTGTGCCCCGCAAGCTGATGTCAAATCGGCACAGTACGAAGTTTCCGTGTTTTGGCAAAGGATGTCAATTTAAGCCCGCATTGGCACTAACGACATTCTCTGTTAACCACCCCTTTTTCAAGCACGCCAGGACAATGTGCCTACCCTACATAACACACTGATTAAAAAGAAAATATAAAGAGGATTATTTTGCAGCCAGCGCACAGGCGTCAAATACAATCCCGCCCCAGCCTGTCACGCTGAAATTGCGGATATTCTGATGATCCGTGCCATCAGGATGCTGCAATACATCGTCCCGATAGTACGCACCAAAGCAATCCAGAGTTTGCTGCTGCGACAGTCCGTGCAGACTGGCAAACGAAAACAACTTGCATGAACCGGAATTTGTACCCGCCTGATTGACCAGATTGCCATTGCGAAACGTCACGGGGGTAAATTCATACACTGCATCGATGACAGCCATCGTATCGGAAAACTCAATCTGCCCGGGGGTATTACGCAGTTTTTGTAAAAAATCACTCAATTTCATACGCCAGTTCCTTATTAAAAAATAAACGCTGTTATGCAGTTTGTGCATCAACAGCGCTCCAAATGCGTGGACAGGAAAATGATGCAGGTCTATGTAAGTGCTTATCCGACTACCGTGCAGTTGCGTCCTGATGCCTTAGCCGCATACAGACGGGTATCGGCCTGATGCAGCATCGCCTCGGTGCTGTCAAGATTTGCGTTGTCGGTCAGGCCGATGCTCACCGTCAGTTGCAGCGATTTACCCTGAGCCTGTATCGGTTGCGCTGCAACATGCTGACGCAGCCGCTCGGCATAGGTATAACCGGCGCGAAGGTCGCTGTCGGGACAAATCACCATAAACTCCTCGCCGCCCAAACGGCACACAACGTCCTGCTTACGGGCGGCCTGTTGCAAGCTGAGCGCCACCAGCTTGAGCGCCTCATCCCCTAGCTGATGGCCATAGTTGTCATTGACTGCCTTGAAGTGGTCAATATCGACCATCATGCAGCACACCGGACGTCCCGCCCGCATCGCAATTGCCCATTCCTGCTCAAGTCGTTCCATGCCGTAACGGCGATTCGGCAGACCAGTCAGCGCATCGGTCAGCGCCAGCGTTTGCAGACGCTTGTTGGACAGGGCCAATTCATCGGCAAACTGGCGCAATTGCAGACGGTCTTCTTCTTGCGCTTCCTGCATTTGCACGATGCGCTGCGCCGAACGCAACCTTGCGGCCAGCACTTTGGGATTGATCGGTTTGGAAAGATAATCGTTGGCGCCCGCTTCAAAGGCCTCAATCAGCCTGTCGGTACTCTCCTGTGCCGTCACGATAAACACATAAATTTTGTGCCACTCCGGATTTTTTCGCAGTTCTCGACAAAACTCAATGCCATCCATCTCCGGCATCATCCAGTCGCTGATGATCAGCTGCGGCACAGAGGCTTGGAGGCTCTCCAGCGCCTCACGACCATTACATGCGGTCGTCACGGTATGGCCAGATTTCTCCAACAGCGTCTTGTACAGCAGACGGATCGCGCGATCGTCATCGACCAGCAAAATGCGCAACTTAAAACCGACAGGTAAGCTGCCCGGCAATGCATCAAGCCCCAGCAACTCGCTTGCCATCGAGTCCGCGTTGAGCATTTCCTCGAAAGGCGGCAAAGCCGGCACGAAAATTCCCAGCAATGCACTCCATTCGCGCAGCGATGCAATCACCCGATCGCCGATTTCAATCAGCGTGCCGCTCTCAATACCGACCCGGGTTGCCAGCAGCATCAACCTTGGAATCAGCCGGTAGCGCTCACTCGCCTCCGCAGTGCAAACTGCGGCCAGCCGGTCTGAAAAATGCATCAATTGCAGCAAACGCCAGTTGCGCTCTCCCTCATGAAACTCGCTCGCTTCGGGCCGTTCGATATACAGACTGATTTCCTGAAACAACTTCGGCATGCCCCAGTCGGCTAACATACCTGCGGTAATTTGATTATGATCGATGCCAAAGGCGGCATGCTCCGCTTCCGTCAGATTATCTGCAGTCAGCACGCGGGCGTACTCTGCGGGGAAAACAGTGGCCAGCGCAAGACGACCGATTTTAGAAAGCAATCCGAGCAAAAAAGCCTCGTCGGCCACGCCGACTTGCATCTTTGCCACAATCTGCTGCGCGGCGATGCCGGTACAAACCGAATGCGCCCAGAACTTCTGATAATCGAAACCGGCGCAAGCGCCATGGCGGTGAGCGTCCACCAGCGACAGACTCAGCGCCAGCTGGCGCACCGACTTGATACCCTGTATGGTTACCGCGTCCGCGACAGAAGCGATGGGACGGCTGCCGCGATGGGTGAGCAGATTGGCGACTTTAACAATATTGCCGGCCAATGCCGGATCGCTACCGATCAGACGGGCAATTTGCCCGATAGTGGTGTCGTCACGGTCAGCCAGCTGAATGATTTGAAGCGCGACCCCGCGCGGTGAGGGCAAACTGCCGTGCGCCTTGAATGCTTCAAATTGCTGATCAACCACTTTGCTCATAGATCCCCGTTAAATCCGCACTCATTTCGCCCAGAGCCCAGAAGAATGCAAACGCCCCCGAAGCCGGCAGGCGAACTCAAGGATGAGCTACGTTGAACCGATCATATCTGAAGCAGCAGGCAAAAGAAAGCGCCGAGCATCACCCTACAGCCGCCTTAAACAGCGCAAGCGTTGTGATTCGGGCAACAGCATGATCAACGACAGGCAGCGGATACGTTTTGCCGACCAGCACGCCACAACGCTGCTGTTCAGCCGCCGGCATCAGCCACGGCGCATGGATCCACTTATCAGGACAGCCCGCCAGCTCCGGCACATAGCGACGAATAAAGCGCCCTGCGCCATCGAACTTTTCCGACTGCGTAACGGGATTAAAGATGCGAAACCAGGGTTGTGCGTCACAACCGGTGGAGGCCGCCCATTGCCAGCCGCCGTTATTGGCCGCCAGATCAAAATCGATCAGGTGCTGCGCGAAATAACGCTCACCCCAACGCCAATCGATATGTAGATCCTTGACCAAAAAAGAGGCCACCACCATACGCAGTCGATTGTGCATATAGCCGGAACCATTGAGCTGGCGCATCGCCGCATCAATCAGCGGATAACCGGTACGCGCTTCGCACCAGGCAGCGAATTTCCCCTCCTCATTCGGAAAACGGATGTCATTGAACTGCGCCTTGAAGGCGGCGCCTTGCCCGAGTTGCGGATGATGGTGCAACTGCATCTGGTAAAAGTCTCGCCAGATCAGTTCTGACAGCCATACCTGCCCACCCGCGCCACCTGAATAATAGGCAAAGGACGCCACACGGCGGATAGAAATCGTGCCAAAGCGCAGATGTACGGATAAATACGACACGCCTTTGACAGCAGGGAAATTGCGCGCTTCACCATAGGCATCGATGCGGCTGACAAAATTCTCAAATAAGGTTGCCGCACCCGATGCACCGGTTGGTAAAGCCTGCACATTAAGTTTTCCGGGTAAAAATCCTAACAATGCCAGCGCCGGAAAAGCTTGTGGGGCTGACTTAGCCAGCGATGAAAAATACCGTTCTACAGGATAGGCGCGCAGATAAAAATCATCCAACTTTTTAAGCCACGCATTCTTGTAGGGGGTAAATACGCTGTAAGGCGTGCCGCCGCCGGTTAAAATTTCCGATTGCTCGAAAATCACCTGATCCTTGTACTGATGGAAGTCGATGTCAGATAGCGATGCTGCCACCGCCGCATCCCGCCGCACCGCCAAAGGTTCATAGTCACGATTACAAAATACCGCCTGCACTTCCAATTCGCGCGCCAGATGCGGGATCAGCTCAACCGGATTGCCATGCAAGATTTGCAAGGTGCTGCCATGCTGCTGCAAGAGCGCATTCAATTCGTAAAGACTATGCCAGATAAACTCGACGCGACGATCGTGTTTATCGGACAACGCATCCAGTATCACGGTATCGAACACGAACACACAATGCACAGCCCGGCTATTTTTCAGTGCGTGATACAGGGCCGCATGGTCATCCAGACGTAAGTCGCGTCGAAACCAGCAAATCGAACGGTTATAGCTTTGCATAGAAATGTTATCGCTTTGTATTTGAATGGTCAGGTTAGCACCGCGCACCTGCCCCAGAGGAGTATTCCGAACAAAAAATCACGGCTGAAAAAGTCGGCATACCCCACCATCCCAACGCCAATTAAAAATGACCGATTTTGAGCCGCTCAGTGATCTTCTCAACGGATAGTGGCTTGCCATAGCAGTAGCCCTGAATAATTTTCGCACCGATTGAAGTCAAAAAATCTCGCTGCGCCAGCGTTTCAACGCCCTCGACCACGACTTCAACATTCAGGTTCTCGCCCAGCGTCAGGATCGTCTTCACGATAGCCGCATCCTGCACACTGTCAGGCAAGCCGTCCACGAAGCTTTTATCGATCTTGAAGCAGTTGATCGGAAAATTTTTCAAGTGGCCCAGCGACGAATATCCTGTGCCGAAATCATCAATGGACAGGGTGATGCCCAGCTCTCGTAACTGCTTCAGAACCGGCGCAACCTCACCGCCGCGTTCCAGTGCGCCTTCGGTCAGCTCTATCTCAAGGCAGTCAGCAGTCAGACCGTAAAGCGCCAAGGTTCGCTGCACATAATCCGCCAAACCTGAATCGAGCTGCGAAGGTGCGACGTTCACCGCGACCCTGGGATAAGTCACGCCACCGAGTTTCCAGGCCGACATTTGTTGGCAGACCGCCTTGATTACCCATTCGCCAACCTGATTGATCATGCCGAGTTCTTCTGCCAGCGGGATGAAATTCGCCGGGCTTAGGTAACCGCGCTCGGGATGTTCCCAGCGTATCAAGGCTTCCAGCCCGACGATTTCGCCCGTATCAGGTTTCACCTGCGGCTGATAATTCAGAACAAACTCATTTAAGCGCAGTGCACGGTTCAATTCGCTGACAATCTCAAATTTTTTCTTGCTCTCATCTGCCTGCAGCTCGGTGAAGAACGCATAACCGTTGCGCCCGTTTTCCTTGACGCGATACATGGCCGTATCTGCAGCCTTAACCAGATCCGTAGTGTTCTGGGCATCATCGGGGAAGAAGCTGATACCTACGCTCAAGGTCGGCTCCAACTCATGTCCGTCGATTAACAAGGGCTTACGCACAACCTCCATCATGCGGCGTACTGCTTCAGCCACGGAATCGGGGCCATCAACACGATCCATGACGAGCACAAACTCGTCTCCGCCCCATCTCGACAACAGATCCTCGTTTCTGCATTGCGACGAAATACGGGTTGCGATCGCCTTGAGAAACTGATCGCCTATCGTATGCCCCAGCGTATCGTTGATGATTTTAAAGCGATCCATGTCGATAAAGGCAACCGCCACCTTATGCCCACGATTACGGCGCGCCAAATCCAGCGTGTGATTCAAGTAATCGACAAATTTGGAGCGGTTTGCAAGCCCGGTTAACGAATCGTGATTAGCCAAATGGTACAGATGCTCTTCAGCCTGTTTGGCCTTGGACACATCGGAAAAAACAGCGATATAGCTGCGCAGATCACCCAACTCACCGAAGATGGCGGTGATACTGCCCCACTGAGGATAGATTTCACCGTTCTTGCGACGATTCCATATCTCACCCGCCCAGTAGCCACTGGCTTCCAGCGATGCGTACATCGCATCATAGAAATTCTGAGTATGCACACCCGAGCTTAACAATTTCGGCGTCTGCCCGATCATTTCTTCGGCGGCATAACCGGTAATCTTGATAAATGCACGGTTCACCGACGTAATACGCCTGTTTGCATCGGTCACCATGACAGCCTCTGATGCCGCATTAAAAATGACGTCACTGGTCTGTTTCTGATCGAAGGTCATGCTTTGCTCAGTACTTTCCCTAAACACCAGCACAGCGCCGCTCAGTTTGCCATGGTCTGTCATCTGGGTGCATGAATAGTCAACGCGGATCGCACGCCCCTCCTTGTGACTGAAATATCCAGTCGCACTGACGCCAACTTCCTTGTTTAAGTTCTGCGCAATCAGCGGGCAGTCACATGGATAATCGTGCGAGGTATCAGCATCCCGCGCATGAAACAGCTGGCAGCAGCTTTTGCCCGCCAGCTCACTGCCTCCCCACCCCAAAATCTGTCTGACTCGTTCATTCGTATAAACAATTTTTCCATCCGGGCTGATGCTGACTAGCCCGTCACCCGCGGCTTCCAGTATCTTGGCGTTACGCCTGTGCAAGTCCTCAATTGCCAGCTGATAGGTGTGGCGCTGCGTGACATCGCGTCCGTTCGCGACAATTTCAATGGCGCCGCTTCTGGGATTGATAATGCGCTTTAACGTGTATTCAATCCAAACCGTTTTGCTGCGGTCATGCTGCGATCGGAACAGTAGCGTCTGTGCCTGATCCGTACTCCCCATCAACAACAGCGCGTTCTGAAATGTGACGCAGTCTTCAGGCATGATGAAGTCCGTGACAGCACAGCCTGTCATGTGTTGCGCCGAAAATCCGAATAGACTCTGACAGGACGGCGACAGAAAAATATAGACTCCGTCAAGATCGAATCTGGCGATCATGTCGCTGGAATTGTCGGTCAGGAAACGATAATTTTCCTCGCTTTGCTCCAACGCGTGATGCGTCAGCACTTCGATCAGGGCGAGCGCCAGCGAATTGGCAGCATCAATTTCCATTTGCGTCCACTGCGGCGACTTATCGCGAAAAATTTCAACCCAGGTGGCAAACGACTCGCGCGGCGAAATCGTCAGGCGACCCTGCTCATTTTTGACGACTTTGTCGGGATTGCCGGCCCACTTGATCGTCTTGGTAATTTCATTCCTGAACCAGGAGATGTAGCTGTGCATGTTGCGATCAAGCGGCGCGATCATCAGTCCGCACGCGACTTCCTGATAAACGCCTAAATTCGGATAAATTCCCGACAGATTGTCCGTCTGAAATACACCCTTTGGCGACATGGTTTTGAGCCAACTTTCAATATCGAGCATCAGCTCATCGCTCGGCGTACTGCCGATATGATAACGGTTACCGCCCAAATTGATGATCGCACCATCGGCATGCACCAGAGATAACAGCTCCGCATCGAAAATGTCGATCACCGACCCGATGTCGCAGTTCTGCCTGATTTTCTCAGTCAGTTTTTCCAGCAACTGATGAATCTGGTCATGAAACTGAACCTTGCGGCCATTTTCAAGGTTGGAAAGTTTCAGTGAAACCGTCTTGCCGATAAATTCATCAAGCTCGCGTACACGCATGGAAATGTATTTCGGTTCGCGATGATGGCAGGCGATCAACCCCCACAAACGGTCGTTTTGTATTAGCGAGATGCTCAGCGTCGCATTCACGCCCATGTTGCGCAGATACTGAAGATGCACGGGCGAGAGTGCGCGCAGACTGGAATAGGTCAAATCCAGCGGCTCGGAGTCCTGCGATTGGATTTGGACCGGAATCGCATCGACATCCGAGATCATGCGCACCAGATTTTTTGTGTAAAGACTTCTGGCCTGAGGCGGAATATCAGCGGCCGGAAAGTGATTCCCCAAATACGAACCGATGTCGTCCGCACGGCTCTCAGCAATCACCTCGCCATCCCAGTTATCGTCAAACTGGTACATCATCACACGGTCATAGCCGGTCAGCAACCTGACCTGTTCGACAACCTTCTGTGTATAACGAAAAAGATCCACTTCGGCATCGAGCTGCCATAAGGAATCTCTGATCGGAATAAATAATTTGTGAAACAAATCATCACGATCACTTTCATCCGGCTCGATTTCTATAATCCAGCATTTACCCGTCCGTGACACCTGAGCATCAAGACTGAGCGTCCGTCCGCCCCGGGTGATCTTGAATGTCGTGATCGCCGTACGACGCCAGTCTTCCAGGCCGATCAACTGACGTATGCTCAACGCCTGTGTCTCTCCCACCAACGAGGAGAAAGTCTTTCCCAACAACGTTGAGGGAGTCAAGTCAAACCACTCGCTCACATTGTCGCTGACATGGGTGATAATCAACCCGTCATCATTGAGCGCCAGCAAAAGTCCGACAGGCTGGATTTTCCCCACCTGATGAATGGCTTCGCGCTCGCAATTTTTCAGCGCCTCCTCTACTTCAGGAGCATTAGCAATCGGCTCGGTGGTAAGCATTGAGAACCTCCTCAAAACGATTAAATGTCAACAGTGCCGCAGCCTCTGCTGCCTGACACTGCCTCTCGTCGCCTCCTATGGATTCTGCAAACAGGCAGAACTGCTGCCAGTTTTCTTGGGTAACATTCCCATATCCATTAAAAAATCTTGCACCCTGTGTCAAGCCGTGCTTATCAAACAAGTGTCGCGATATCACCTGCCCGCCCAGCGTTGCACCCTCAACCGGATACAAAACACCAATCAACTGCCCGATACCGGTTATTTCCGGAAAATCAAGCTGGGGAACAGGCCGATGCACATGTGGATTTTCATTGAAAAATTGCAGATCATCCACAAGCCACGGAAGCTTCAACCTGACGGAATAATCAAATGGCGTTCGATTTACCCTGATAAACTGTTCAATACGCATTTCAAGCAGCTGATACAGATGATAGTAAGCAACAAGCACGGTGCGATAGGCTGACAACGAATACGCCCGTCCGGCTAGACCCGCCAGCAGGGGATGATGGTTGAGGCGCACATGACTTGCGTGTGAAACCGCTCTCAGGCGCACTTGCACGATGTGGTTCATTGCGTTTATCTTCACTATCCGTGTGTCATTTCTAACACCCAAAAAATTCATGACTGCGGGACGAAACGGGAACTTATCGCGACTCTGTAGGAATTTTCCTAGTAGCGAGTTTTACGCTTAATCCTGACTCGCGTCCAACTATTTCACCGCAGGTGATGCAGCTGTTTTTAAAGCGCCCCGCAAACATGCAGATCAGCAGTACAAATTAACCAGTAGCAGCCGCAGTCGCATGGCGGAAATACGATCTTGCTTTTGCCATGGACGGCTGTAACCAATACGCTTTTCAATCCATTTTTCAAATGAACGGCGCGGCGAAATCATAATGTCGCCCTGCTGATATTCAACAGGTTTATGCGGGTTACCCCCCCATTCAACCTCATGCAAAATTTCCCTGCGAAAAATAAAAATACTTAGCAACTCGCGCCGGCGTGTCATCAACCTGAACGCCAGCACCCCCGCAACAGGAACCAGCGCGTGTATCGCATGCCCGATGCAATCGCACCCGTTGATCAGCTCATCACCTTGACTCTCGAGCCACTCATCGAGCAATTCCAATTCATACAATGCCGGAACTTCACCTGCCACCCCCCAGACATCGCCCTGACATACAGCCAGCCCACAGCCATCAAACTGCGCCATTACAATGGATGAAATTTCGGTAAGAGCCGATAACGCATGACCATGCCGCAACAATGCCCTACGTATGGTATTTAGCCTGTCCGTCAACTCATCGTTAAAGCGCATTTGCAAGCGTACTTGCCAATTGGAGATCTCCAGGCTGTAGTGACTCGCCTCCCTCGCCGCCAAACATAAAGTCACCAGGGGCAGATTGCGCGGTCGAGCGTGATGACAAGCGATCAGCCCCCACAACACGCCGCCCGCCACAATCGGAAAAGACAACGATGCGCTCACGCCCATGTTGGCCAGATAGCGCAAATGCATGGGAGACACGCTGCGCAGATCTGACCAGGTAAGATCGGGCGGTGCGCTACCGTTACTGCATAATGAAACAGCCTCTGCCTGGCAGTCCTGAATCAGCCGCCAGGGATTTTTCATGTAGAGTGCACGGGCAATTGCCGGAATATCACTGCCGGGAAAGCGCAACCCCAGATAACTGCCATAGACCGCTTCACGGCGCGTTTCAGCCAGCACTTCACCATCGCCATCGCCATCATCACGAAACACATAAACCATCACCCGATCAAACCCCGTCAGTTCGTAAAAACGGGCGGAAATTTTTTCATGCAATGCCTGTACTTCGCCGTCATTGGCAGGGGGCCTGACCGTTTGCTGTGCAAACTCGACCGCATCAACGCGTACCGTATGTGGAATCAATTCAACGATAATGCTCGCGTTGCTGCGGATCACGACTATATCGAGCGGCAACGGACCAATACTATCCACCGCAAATAATTCGCAACGACTCCCCGGCACTTGGGGTAGCGTTGCAATAACGGGAAATAGCACAGCGCCCAGTTCATCCGACAAGGTATCGCCAGCACGAAGGGGTGTAGTTACAAATTTCTCGATCTGCTCACTCACATGACTCATGCTCAGATGCACATCAAGACAGAGCAGTCCGCCATGCGGCTGAATCGCACCTGAATAAGCTAACGGCTCAGCTTCGCAGTGCGCCATCCAGTCGGCATCCTTCACTCTTCATCAATCCCGCTTGCATCAGGCACCTTGGCTTGTGTACTTTTGGCCCGCACCGTCATCAACAAGCCCAGCCGGGTCGGCCTGCGATAAGTCAACTCAACCGGAATATCAGCTGCTCTTTCAACCGGCTTGGCCTCAGTCCGCGGCCTCCCTCTGGAGATACCCCAGCAACGATTTTTCCGGTCAGGATCCGTTGAATTATCGGACATGTGATTTCCTGTTACTGATAAATAGTTCGACAAATTGGTTGGGATCGACAGGACGGCCAAGCAGATAACCCTGCCCACTCTGACAGCCCATTTCGCGGAGCATGATCAGTTGATCTTCAGTTTCGATACCTTCAGCGATGGTCTGCAACTTGAGCGCGACACTCACGCCATGAATTGCCGTAGCGATTCCTTTGTCGCTTTCATCCGTCGTGATTCCGTCGATAAACTGATTCGGTATCTTCAAAAACGAAATCGGGAAGGATTTCAGATAGGATAGTGAGGAATAACCAGTACCGAAATCATCGATTGCGATGGGGATCTCTTCAAGTTCGATTTTATGCAATTTGACCGAGATATCCTCGCTGCTGTTGACCAATGTCCGTTCAGTGATTTCAATCCCCAGCGAGCCTGAGGGCAGGCGGTGCTTTTGCAATTGCCTCGTGATAATCGCAAGCAGCGGCTGACGTGCCAATTGACGGGGCGCCACATTCACAAACAAGGTGCCGGGCAATGGCGTATCCGCTTTGCGCCACAGGTTCAATTGCCGGGCAGCCTGCTCGATCACCCATTCACCCAACTCGAGAATCAAATCGGACTCTTCGGCAATCGGGATAAACTCATCCGGCCCGACAATGCCGAACAAACTGCTATGCCAACGCAACAAAGCTTCAGCGCCGATCAGTTCGCCGGTTTGCAGATTGAATTCCGGCTGATAAACCAGCTTCAATTCATTGGCGTCAATCGCCTTGTGCAGTGCATTACCAATCTCGATGCGATGATTGATTTTTTCCTTAAGATCCGAGGTGAAAAACTGGTAGCTGTCCTTGCCCTTGTCTTTGGCCTGATACATCGCCGAATCGGCATTTTTAGTCAGCGTCTCAATATCTTCAGCATCTTTCGGATAAACCGCAATCCCGATACTGGCAGAGACAAATACCTGCTGCTCCTTGATCAGATAAGGTTTGGAGACATGATCCAGAATGCGCTGAGCGGTATTGGCAATCTGCGTTTCGGACACATCATCGAGCAGCACGTTGAATTCATCGCCACCGATTCTGGCGACTGTATCCTCAGTACGGACACATAGCCCGAGTCGCTCGGCAACCTGTTGCAACAGGACGTCGCCGTAATCGTGCCCTAGGTTGTCGTTTACATTCTTGAAATTGTCCAGATCGATGAACATTAACGCAAAGGTACCCCCGTGGCGCTGAGCACGTGCAAACGTTTGCGCCATCCGCCCTCTGAGCTCATTGCGGTTGGGCAGCGAGGTCAGCTCATCGTGAGCGACCATATATTCCAGTCGCCTCTGCGCGGCCTTGATCAGCGTAATATCGGAGAAAATAGCGATGTAATTGGTCAAATGGCCGTGTTCATCGCGTAGCGTGTGTATGGTCAGCCATTCAAGATAATGCGTGCCATCCTTGCGCCGGTTCCACAATTCACCCTGCCACCAGCCGTGCTGATTGATCTCCTGCCACATGGCGCTGTAAAACGTGTCTTCATGCTTCCCTGAGCTTAACAAGCTCGGATTCTTGCCGATCACATCCGCTTCATCGTAGCCTGTCATTCTGACAAAGGCATGATTCACTTTAATGATATTTTGGTGACTATCGGTAATCATCAGACCTTCACTGGCCGCATCAAAAAACTTGGTCGTCAGCTTCTTCTGTTCATCGAGTTCGCGACGTGCGGTGACGATAATCACCTGACTGCACACGGCACCGACCGAGCCTTTTTCGTCATTGATCGGGTAACAGATAAAGGATAACCAGTGCTGTTGATCACCGATCAAGATGCGTTCTTCCGCCTCGACGCGATTTTTTTTGTGCAGCACATCAAAGTGCAGCTTTTCAAACAGCACTGCGATACTTTCAGGGAATATCTGCGTATCGGTATTACCGATCGCGCTGCCCGGCGTCAACGCAAAGATGCTTTCAAAAGCATTGTTGACGAACTGGTAGCGACCTGCCGGATCTTTGATGCTGATCAGCATAGGAGAATTCTGCATCACACCTGTCAGGCGATCTTTGCTCGACAGAATTTCCTGTTGCGCCTCCATCAGTTCGGTCTGATCGATGAAGGTGACAATCACACCACCCAAAGTCTGATCCTGCGAGGTATAAGGAAAACACAGCACGTTGTAATGTTTACCGCCAAAACTCATCTGCTTTTGCCGCTTGATGCCGTCTGACATGGCAAGCTTAGCCGTCTCAAGCACGTCGATAACCGGAACCGCAAGGCCCGGAATGGACTTGCCCAGCGTGTGGACGCTAAAACCGAACAGACTCGCGGCTTCTTTGTTGTAACGCTGCAAGCGCAGCTCCTGATCGAGCAGAATCAGCGAAAATCCCGTACTGTTTTGCAGATTTTCAAGTTCCGTATTTACCAGACTCAGTTCACCCCCTTTGACGATCAACTCCTCATTGACCGTGGTGAGCTCTTCATTCGTGGACTGAAGCTCTTCGTTGGACGCTTCCAGTTCTTCATTAGACGATTGCAGCTCTTCATTGGCCGCTTGCATCTCTTCATTGAGCGCCTGCAACTCCTCGTTTGATGTCTCCAGCTCTTCGATGACCGTTTGCAAATGCTCCCGGGTGGCGATCAATTCATCTTCCAGCTCACTGCTGTTGACCGGCATCCTGTCCTCAGGATGAACTTCACCAGGTTCTGCCGTCAGCGAAATAAAACTGATCAAAAACAGCTTCTGGTCATCGCGAGAGGCCACCGGATGCACTTCGATCTGCACACTCAGACCAGCACTATGCTTGACCGGCCTGATCCGGCCCATCGCATTCGTGCGTTTGAGTTCAGCGTGGTGAACCAGCGTCTGAACTTCAGTACGCCATTCCCGGCGCAGCAACTGCGCCAAATTCATCTCTAGCTTGCCAGCTGGAAAATGCAGATAACTCTGCATGTCGCCGTGTACTTCGACGATATCCATTTCACGGTTGATCAGCACGCTGGGCGGCGCATATATTTCAGACAACGCTTTTTGCAGGCGACTTTCCGGCTTGCGCGATGTGCGCTCAGCGATCGTGATCGGCTGCTTTACCCCCGCTTCCTGACTGGTATAGAGCGGGATCGGAATCATCTGATCCTTGGAAGCTACCCTTACAAAAATGCGCGCCTCCTTGCTGACCGGTGAGAACAGATTATCCTGATGCACGATGCTCTCAGACTTACCAAGGAACAGATACGCGGCAGGACGCAGCGCAAAATGGAAAATCGACAACACTCTTGTTTGCAACAACGGCTGAAAATAGATCAGCAGATTGCGACAACTGACCAGATCCAGCCGTAAAAACGGCGGATCGAGCACCAGATCCTGACGGGCAAATACCACCATATCTCTTATCGGACGGGCAATTTCATAAGTATCCGCGTGTTTGCTGAAATAGCGCGCGGTGGTGTCTGCGCTGACTTCGGTGAGCGAACTTTCGTTATAGATGCCCTTGCGTGCAACCGCCATCGCGTCCATGTCAATATCGGTGGCAAAAATCTGAATGCGATAATCACTCAGTTTGCTGCCTAAAATATCCGATAGCAAAATCCCGATGGAATAGGCTTCCTCGCCCGTCGCACAGGCAGGCACCCAGATACGGATCTCATCGCCAGTCTGTTTCAGGGCGACGATGTCCGCCAGTATTTTGCGCAAGCCTTCAAAACTATTGCGGTCGCGGAAAAACGCGGTGACCGAAATCAGAATATCTTTGCTAAGCTTATTGAGCTCATCCGGATTTTTGCTGCAATAATCAAAATAGGCCGCCAAATTATTCAGCCGGTTAGCCGCCATGCGGCGCTCTACACGACGAGACAGCGTGGCTTCTTTGTAGCCCGAAAAATCGATTTTGGAGTGCTTGTACACCATCTGCAACAAGCCCTTCATGGTCGCCGGGGCGTTCTCCTGCTTGGTTGCACGGTTGATCAGCCCGTGTGCACGTGCAATCGCAGTGATTTCCTCTGCGATGCCCCGGCAGGTCAGCACCCATTCAACGCAACCGGTGCTGATTGCCGCCTGCGGCATTCCGCTGTATTTGGCAGCTTCAGGGTCCTGTGCAAATGTAAAACCACCCGCCGCCTTGATCGCAGCAATACCTGCCGCGCCATCGGAACCCGTCCCTGACAGAATCACGCCGATAGCGTCCTCGCCTTTTTCTTCGGCCATCGAATTAAACAACGCGGTGGCCGAGGGCTTGGGCATCACGGTCTTGCCCGGCACCAAAAGCCGCATCACGCCGTCTTTCAGGATAATGTTCCAGTTGGCCGGCGTAACATACACCACATTGGCCAGCGGAATTTCGCCGTCCTCAGCATCCTTGACCAGCATGGACGTTTCGCGCGCGAGCAGGGGCACCATCATGCTGCGGTGGGTCGGCGATAAATGCTGCACGACAATATAGGGAACCCCGAGATCATCCGGCAGCGATCCGATCAAATCGGACAACGCCTCCAGCCCCCCAGCTGACGCGCCGATACCGACAATGAAATTGCGCTCTTCAACCGGTGCCACAGGAATTTCCGCTTTTACCGCCGGCTTGCGGGGTTTTCTGGGTTTTTTACTGGCCATTTCGGCTATAAAATTGCGCTCTTCTGCCGAAGAATCGATCGGTAATTCAGCTTTTTCCTTGATACGACGAATGACGGGCAGAACAACGCCGGTTTGAGCTTTGGTCATAATGAATTGAAGCGATTGAAAGTGTCGGCATCGTAACTGAGGTTTTTCCTGCTAGATACTGGAGAAACCCTTGTTTTACCATAGGGGATTCCCTTAGGGAACTTTTTAACTGTTACTTAGGGTTCGGATGATCGCTAATGCTCTGCCGTTATCCAGTGCGTTGCGTAACGTATCAAATCGGCGCCGTCTTTCAATTGCAATTTGGCGCGTATGTTTGCTCGATGCGTCTCTATCGTTTTGATGCTGCGGCTAAGTAAACGGGCTATTTCCTGACTGCTGTGGCCAGCCCCTATCAGATGCAACACCTCAAACTCACTGGGCGTCAGGCTGTTGATCAGCAACTCTGCCTGCGAATTGCCCGTCACGAAGCGATCCATCAGCTTGGTATACATAGGCTGACTAAGATAAAAATTACCTTTGAGCACTTCCCGTATCGCTGCAATGAGCACGCCCCCCGGCTCCTGCTTCATCACATAACCCCTCGCACCCGAACGCAGCGCTCGCTCGGCATAAACCGTCTCATCGTGCATGGAGACTACCAGCACAGGCATGGCAGGAATTAAAATATGCATGCTTTTGATCAGCTCGAAACCCGACAGGGTCTTGAGTGACAGATCCACCAAAACGATGTCCGGATGATATTCAGACTCGAGCAGCGCGACCGCCTCACCGCCGTCCTCGGCTTCGGCGAAAACCTCCATATCCGCCTCCGCATTGATCAGCATTGCCATACCATGCCGCAACATGGCGTGATCATCCACCAGCATCACCTGCGTCTTCAGCATTGAGTCACCCTCCCCGTATGTCCACCCGCACTTCCGTTCCCCCTTCGGCACGAACTAAGAACACCAGCGTTCCTCCCAACGCCTGGGCGCGAGAATGCATGATCTTAACCCCCATCCCGCCGGCCGCGCATTCTGCTGTTTTTGCGAATCCGCACCCATCATCAAATATCGACAAACGCAGACCCGCGCTATCGGAGGCTAACAGGAGGGTCACATTTTGCGCACGGCCATGTCGAATGGCATTACTGACGGCTTCTTGCGCAATCCGGTAAAGATTGAGCGTAAGCGCTGCATTGTTAAGCCGCACATCAGAGGTGGCGCATACAAACTCGCAAACGATCTGATAATGACTCACCGCTCTTGCTGCCAATGCCTGTAATGCCGTCATTAGCCCGCGGGCCTCCAGCTCAAACGGCAACAACCCCTGCGCCAGTTGTTTGCATTCCATCACCGCACTTTGCGCCTGCATTGCGATTGACGCGGCAAATTTTGCAGTATCCGCACGGTCTGCTGACAAGATCATTTTTTCCAGCGCACTCGCCTGATACGCAATCGCCGCCAGCTGCTGGCCGAGATTGTCATGCAACTCCTGCCCAAAAGAACGCAGTCGATCCTCCTCCAGCGCAATAGCCTCACCATGCTTGGGATCAGTAATATCCGGAATCAGCACAAAAACCCCCGACATTTGAACACCTTAAAGGTGCGAATAGAGTGCACCAATGCTGCTCTCGTTTCACATTTCACCGTACAGTTCATTCCATAGCAGGCGTTGTCAACTATCAGCAACCTCATTAAACTTTCCGGCACCACCGTCAGGCGTTCAATTTATCCAGCAGTTCGCGTATTTTCATCGGTTCTTCAGTGCGCAATATTTTCTGTATCAGCGCAACGATTTCCGGCAGGGAAGTCGACAATACCCGCTGCTTAATGGCGGGGACTTGAGCCGATGACATCGAAAACTGTCGTAGCCCCATGCCTAAAAACAGCCGGGTATAAGCAGGATCACCAGCCATTTCGCCGCATACCGAAACCGGCACCCCCAGTTTATTGGACGTCGCAATCACATGCGATAACAAATGCAGCACCGCCGGATGCAGCGGATCATAGAGATGCGCCACTTCTTCATCGGTACGATCGATCGCCAGCGTGTACTGAATCAGATCGTTGGTGCCGATAGACAGAAAATCCAGACGTTTGGCAAACACACCCAGCGACAATGCAGCGGCAGGAATTTCAATCATGCCGCCTATCTTGACCGCCTTGTCATATGGAACGCCCTCGTCGTCCAGTAACTGCTTAGTCGCATTGATAAACTGCAACGTCTGGTTTATTTCGGACACGGACGACAGCATCGGAATAAGAATCTTTATATTGCCGTAATGGGTCGCGCGCAGCAGGGCACGCAATTGCGTGCGAAACAACTGCGGTTCGGCCAGGCACAGACGAATGGCACGCAGCCCGAGCGCCGGATTGCTGGACACTTGTGTCGCGCCCTTAATTTGCTTGTCCGCCCCCAGATCAAAGGTACGAATCGTGACGGGCATACCCTTCATGCCGACAGCAGCGGCACGATACGCCTCGAACTGCTCTTCCTCATCGGGCAGCTGATCGCGATTCAAAAACAGAAACTCGCTGCGAAACAGGCCGATTCCGGTCGCGCCATTTTCCTTCGCCTCGACAATATCTTGCGGCTTCTCGATATTTGCATGCAGCTCAATCGCAGCGCCGTCCAGCGTATTAGCGCGCGCTGAGCGCAAGCGCTTAAGTTTTTTTCGTTCGAGTTCCCACTCGCTTTGCAGCAGCTTATATTCGGCCAGGATGACTTTGCCCGGATTGACGATCAAGACCCCCTGCTCGCCATCGAGTATCAGCAAATCGTCTTCATAGATCAATTCGCGCGCATGGTGCAAACCGACCACACAGGGGGTATTCAGGCTGCGCGCCACAATCGCCGTGTGCGACGTTGCACTGCCGGCATCGGTGATAAAAGCGGCATATTGCTGCGGCTTAAACTGGATCATGTCCGCAGGACTCAAATCGTGCGCAACCAGTATCGTGTCAATATCGTGGCGCAGATGCGTCGGCTGATGACCGGGCTGCCCCGAGAGCTGCTTGAGCAGTCGTTCGGCGACCTGCTTCACATCAGCCTGACGCTCTCGCAAATAGGCATCCTCGAACTCGTCGAACTGCGCGGCCAGCGCATCGGTCTGCACTTTGATCGCCCACTCAACGTTGCAATTTTCGCGCTCCACCATCTCGCGCGGCCCCACACTCAGCAGCGGATCATCCAGTATCATCTGATGTAATTCGAGAAACGCATCAAACTCGGCGGCCGCGTAACTGGGCCGGTTGCTGCGCAGACTGGAAAATTCGTTCCTTGTCGCCAACAGCGCTGCATCAAAACGCGCGATTTCATCGGCGATAAACTGTTTAGGCAAAACATAATGCGCCACTTCCAGCGAACTGTGCGACAACAAATGTGCATAACCGATCGCAATGCCGCTGGAGACCGCGATGCCGTGCAAGGTAAAACTCATTCGCCCTCTCCAAAATAGTCATTGATCAAGCCCAGAATCGCCTGCATCGCGGCGGCTTCGTCCTCGCCCAGCGTTTCAATGGTGATGGTGGTGCCTTTGGCGGCCGCCAGCATCATCACGCCCATGATGCTCTTGGCATTGACCCGGCGACTGTTGCGCGACAACATCACTTCGCATTTGAAACTGCCGGCTAACTGGGTAAGTTTGGCCGAAGCGCGTGCGTGCAGCCCGAGTTTATTAATGATCAGTGCGTCTTGCTGCATGCTAATGCTCCATATGAACGATGCATTCGCGACCACCTTCGAATGCGATATTGGCTAGCTCGGTCAGATTTTTGTTTGTCGTACTCACCACGCGCAACAGCATCGGCAGATTCACGCCGGCCACCCCCTCGACCCGGTCCGCATGGCAGAGTCGTCTGCCGATATTACTGGGCGTCGCGCCGAACACATCGATCAGAATCAACACACCGCTACCGCTATCGAGCTCTTTAATCAACTCCTCACCCTCCGTCAGCTTATGCTGCGGATCATCTTTGCTCCATACCGACAACACGCGCAGATTTTTGGGTATCTCGCCGAACACATGCTTTACGCAATCCGCCAGGCAATCGCCCAAGCCGTTATGCGTGACCAGTAAAATTCCAACCAATTCACTCTCCCCTATTCAACCTGAACGTTTATTTTTTTATCGGTGAATTCTAGCCTTTTATGCATGCTCCGGGTCAGATGAATACCGCCTGCCGCATCGACGATCATCACATCCATCAACCCCATGCGCTCACTCGCTGCCCGCCAGTCTTTCACACCGCTGATAAACACGGGCTTGGAGGCCGCATCAGACAAGACTCCGGCGTGCGGGCCTCGCGTCAAAATCGTCACCGCCTGCACGCCCTGCATCGGGAAACCCGTGCGCGGATCGATCAAATGGCAGTAACGCACACCGTTCAGCATAAAATATCGCTGATAATCGCCCGATGTTCCGATCGCCTCACCGTCATGTAACGTCAGCGCGGCCAGCGCGCCAGCCTTACGCGGATGTTGAATACCAACCCGCCAGGGCTGTTTGCCGTGCTGCCCCAGAGCCAGAATATTGCCGCCAATATTGATCAGCGCGTGATGAACGCCCTGTTGTGTGAGCAGCAATGCGGCCCGATCCAGCGCATAGCCCTTGGCGTAACCCCCCAAATCAAGCTGCACCGCCCTGTTTGTGCTGCGCACCGTAAACCCGCTGCCTGATGGCGCATAAGACAGATCGCTCATCTTTGGCTGAGACGCAATCAACTGTGCAATCTGTTTTGCATCCGGCTCAACCGGTTTAAATTCATCGGCATGAAACCCCCACACCCTGACCAGATTCCCGATCGCCGGATTAAACAATCCTGCTGACTGTTTTGAAACGAGTGCCGCATCCTGCAACATGGCAGCCAACTCCTGCGACACGATCTGAGATTCGCCGCGCGCAATCGCCGCATTCAAATCGCTCAATTCAGAAGGTTTCCAGGCATGCAAGCGTTCGTGCAGTCGCTGAAATTCCTGCATCACGGAGGCCACCGCCTGCTTGGCACGGGGTTCGGCTTCGCCGTAAACTGTGACTTCGACCAGCGTGCCGAATACATAGCCCTGCTCCTGATACAAGGGCTCTTTGCCGCAGGCAGTCAGCAGAACCACCAGCAACAACCCGTACCAGAAAGTCATACCCCGTCGCGCCTCAATCCTCGCCCCCCTCCAACTCCAAAGAGGCGGCCAGCAACGCCAGTCGCGCGACCACGCCGTAGGCATAAAAGCGGTTCGGCGTATCGTCCGGCCCGCAGTCGGGGTTAGGCAAAGTACAGCAGGACTCAAACGCCAGCGGCACAAAGTGCATGCCTGGCGCATTGAGATTCTCATCCACCCCACGTCCGGTATGCACACGGTAAAAACCACCGACCACCGAGTGATCGATCATGTACACGACCGGCTCAGCCACCGCCTCGTTGATATTTTCGAAGGTATACACCCCCTCCTGTACCAGCACGTCGTGCACCTGCAAGCCCTCTTTGACCACCGACATCTTATTGCGCTGGCGTCGGTTCAAGCCGGTGATTTCACTGGCATCCTTGACCGTCATGATCCCCATGCCATAGGTTCCGGCATCGGCTTTAACGATCACAAAGGGATCATGCTTTACGCCGTATTCGGCATATTTCAGGCGCATTTTCTGCAACACCTCATCCACACGGGCCGCAAGACATTCCTCACCGATACGCTCCTGAAAATTGATCTGACTGCAGGTCGCAAAATAAGGATTGATCAGCCAGGGATCGATGCTGAGCAGCCCGGCAAAATCGTTCGCAACACGATCATAGGCTGCAAAATGTTCGGATTTACGCCGGGTATACCACCCCGCAGACAAGGGCGGCAAAACGGCCTGCTCCAGATTTTTCAAAATATCCGGCACACCCGCAGACAAATCGTTGTTGAGCAGCACCACGCAGGGATCGAATCCCTCCAGCCCCAGCCGGTTGCCGCGCCGCACCAGCGGCTCGAGTTTGACGACCGCGCCGCCCGGCAGCGCGATTTCGGTAACCGAGGTGATTTCCGGCAATAGACTGCCCACCCGCACCAGCATGCCAGCCTGCCGCAATATCGTGACCAGTTGCGCCACGTTTTGCAGATAAAACAGATTGCGCGTGTGATTCTCCGGAATCAGCAATACGCCGCGCGCTTCGGGACATATTTTCTGCACCGTGCCCTGCATCGCCTGCACGCAAAGCGGCAGAAAGTCTGGATTGAGATTGTTAAAGCCGCCCGGAAACAAGTTGGTGTCGACCGGCGCCAGCTTGAAGCCGCTGTTGCGCAGATCCACCGAGGCATAAAAGGGCGCGGCGTGATCCAGCCATTGGCGGCGAAACCAATGTTCGATATTGGGCATCGCGGATAGAAAGCGTCGCTCCAGATCGAGCAACGGACCGTTCAGTGCGGTAGTCAGATGAGGGACCATAATGTGCCTGCGAAAAATAGTATGTGCATTCTAGCAGCCTGCTATGCGCTGCAGGCGAGGTTATTCGCCATCCACCAGCACGGCGTCCATCGCTTTTTGGTTCATCACGATAATACTGATACGCCGGTTATGCGCATCATAGGGATCCGCCGGATTAAACAGCACCGAGTCGGACAGTCCGACCACCCGCAATATTTTCTCCTGCCCCATGCCCCCTGCAATCAACGTGCGGCGCGACGCATTGGCACGGTCTGCCGACAAGTCCCAGTTGCTGTACCCAGCACTACCCCCTTGATAATTAGCTGCATCGGTATGCCCTGACAGACCGATTTTATTCGGCACGCGATTGAGTGTACTGCCGATCGAACGCAAAATCTCGACCGTGTAGGGCTGCAATATTGCACTGCCGATTTCAAACATGGGGCGATTTTTTGCATCGATAATCATAATGCGCAACCCCTCCGAGGTCAGGTCGATCTGCAGCTGCTCTTTAAATTGATTGAGATTAGGATCGGTGCGTATCAGTTGCTCCAACTGTGCCTTGAGCAACTTTAAGCGCACCACTTCCTGCATGTGTAGCAGACGCCCGGCATCGGACACGGAAATGGCAATATCCTCAACCGCACCCTCGCCCTTGTTCACCTGCCCCGAGCTGAATGTTTTGTCTTCTCCATAGCTGCCGACAATCAGGCTGGAGGTGACATCATTGCTCTGACCGCCTGAAAAAACCACCATCAGCGGCGTCTCGAAATATTCTGAAATGGCCTGCCGGTAATCCGCTGAGGTTGAGGATATCAGCCACAACATCAAAAAAAAGGCCATCAATGCGGTCACGAAATCGGCGTAGGCGATTTTCCACGCGCCACGCGGCGCCTCACGCACTTGTTTGCGGATTCTGCGAATAATGATTTTTCGCTTAAACGGCTTAGCTTTAACTGGCGTACTCATAAAATTCGACGTAACCGTGATCCGAGCGGGCCGCCACACCGACAGACCAAAAATATCAATCCGGGACAGCAGCTTGCATCGTCTTACTGCGTGCAGTTTAGTGCACATGATGTGCTAATGGTAGAATGCGCGACTTATTTTGTGAGGCACTACATGTTATCCACTGCAAACATCACCATGCAATTCGGGGCCAAGCCCCTGTTCGAGAACGTTTCAGTCAAGTTCGGCAACGGCAACCGCTACGGGCTGATCGGCGCAAACGGCTGCGGCAAATCCACTTTCATGAAAATTCTGGGCCGCGATTTGGTTCAGACGTCGGGCGAAGTCATGCTGGACAAGAGCGAACGTCTGGGTAAGCTGCGTCAGGATCAGTTTGCCTATGAAAACAATCGCGTACTCGATGTGGTGATGATGGGCCATGATGAAATGTGGCAGGTGATGTCCGAGCGCGATGCGATTTACGCGAATCCGGACGCGTCCGAAGAAGACTATATGCACGCGGCCGATCTGGAAGCGGTGTTTGCCGAATACGACGGTTATACGGCCGAGGCGCGTGCCGGCGAATTACTGCTGGGTTTGGGGATCGCCATTGAATTACATAACGGCCCGATGAGCGAAGTCGCTCCCGGCTTCAAGCTGCGCGTACTGCTGGCGCAAGCGCTGTTCTCCAACCCGGACATTCTGCTGCTCGATGAGCCGACCAACAATCTGGACATTAACACCATCCGCTGGCTGGAAAACATCCTGAACGCGCGCACCTGCACGATGGTCATCATCTCGCATGACCGGCATTTTTTGAACAGCGTCTGCACCCACATGTCGGATCTGGATTTCGGTAAAATCACCACCTACCCCGGCACGTACGACGATTACATGCTGGCCTCCACTCAGGCGCGTGAACAGCAATCGGCTGACAACACCAAGGCCAAGGAAAAGGTTGCCGAACTCAAAGCCTTCGTGGCACGCTTCTCAGCTAACGCCTCCAAGGCCAAGCAGGCCACCTCGCGCGCGCGCCAGATCGACAAGATCAAAATTGAAGACATCAAACCTTCCAGCCGCCAGTATCCGTTCATCCGCTTTGAATACGACGACCGCGAAAAACTGCATCGCACCGCCGTCGAAGTCGAAAACCTGTCCAAGGGCTTTGACCGCGTCTTGTTCTCCAATGTGAATTTCCGCGTCGACGCGGGCGAAAAAATCGCCATCATCGGCCCTAACGGTATTGGTAAGACGACCCTGCTACGCTGCCTGGCAGGCGAACTGACGCCCGATTACGGCATCATCAAGTGGACTGAAAAGGCCAAGGTCGGTTACTACGCGCAGGACAGCTACAGCGAGTTCGCCGAAGACAAGATCATGACCGACTGGATGACCTACTGGCGCGGCCCGAATGACGACGACCAGACCGTGCGCGCCACACTGGGCCGTCTGCTATTTTCAGGGGACGACGCCCACAAGCCGGTCAGCGTGCTATCCGGCGGTGAAAAGGGTCGCCTGCTGTTCGGCAAGCTCATGCTGCAACGAAACAACGTGCTGTTGATGGATGAACCGACCAATCACATGGATATGGAATCCATTGAATCGCTCAACACGGCGCTGCTCGAATACAAGGGAACCGTCGTCTTCGTCAGCCATGACCGCGAATTCGTCTCCTCACTGGCGACACGCATCATCGAGATTTCTGCAAAGGGCGTCACCGATTATCACGGCACCTATGAAGAATACCTGCGCGATCAGGGCATGTCGGTTTAACACCAGCGGACATGGGTCGTGACGCACACTTCGGGGGCCATCGGCGTATTTGATTCCGGGGTCGGCGGACTGTCGGTGCTGCGGCACATCCGCCAGTTGCTGCCCAATGAGCGCCTGATCTATGTTGCCGATTCGGCGCACGTGCCCTACGGCGACAAATCAGCCCGTTACATCGAACAGCGCTCGATTGAACTAACCCGTTTTTTGATCTCGCAGGGGGCGGATGCCATCGTCATCGCCTGCAACACCGCGACAGCGGCGGCAGCAGCCACCTTGCGCCGTGATTTTAGTTGTCCTATCATCGGCATGGAACCTGCTGTTAAACCTGCCGTAGCGGCCACTAAAAACGGCATCGTCGGCGTATTAGCGACAATCGGCACGCTGGAGAGCGCGCGTTTTTCCGCCTTGCTGGAGCGCTATGCGGGCAATGTCACCATCGTCACGCAGGGCTGTCCTGGGCTGGTCGAACAAGTGGAGCGGGGTGATCTGACCGGCCCGCTGACACGCGAATTAGTCGAACGCTACACGACCCCACTGCTCGAGCAGGGCGCTGACACGCTGATTTTAGGCTGTACCCACTACCCGTTTCTTGCCGGTTTAATCCGTGACATCGCAGGACAAGACATCCAACTGATTGACACAGGCGAGGCCGTCGCGCGGCATTTGCTGCGACGCCTGCAAACTGAACTGTCTGACCGCGCGCCCACACAGGCAAGCGTACAATTTTGGACCAGCGGCGACGAAGCCCGCGCCTCGACGATCATATCAGCATTGTGGCATCACCCCGTCAACGTGCAACAACTCCCTCTTTACAATTAAGCAATCCAATACCTACCCATGATTAAATTATTTTTCAAAGCCCTGCGCCTGATATTGATGCCGTTCATGCTGCTGTGGGCCAAACTGGCTATGCCGCGCGGCATCGTTCGCCCGCCCCGCATACAAGACAAAATAGACGCAGAATGCCGGCAGTTAGCGCTTTATCACTTCAAAACCTGTCCGTTCTGCATCAAGGTTCGCCACGAGATGGCGCGACTGTCACTCCCCATCACCTTGCTTGATGCTCAGCACGACCCGAAACACCGTGCCGACCTGCTAGAGGGCGGCGGTAAAATTCAGACGCCCTGTTTGCAGATCACCGATCAGGCAGGCGGCGTGCAATGGCTGTATGAATCCAAAGTGATCATCAGCTATCTGCAAGCGCTGTCCAGCCCGCCTACACCGGAAATTAACACATGAACCGCCATTACACTCTCACCATTTCCTGCCCCGATCGCGCGGGGATTATCGCGGCCGTCGCCGGCTTCATCGCGCAGCACGGCGGCTTCATCGTCGAGGCGAGTTATCACACCGAGCAGGAATCCGAACGCTTCTTTATGCGTCAGGAGATACGCGCAGATTCGCTACCCTTCGATGCCGCCGAATTCGGTCTGCGCTTCGCAGCACTAGCTCAGGAATTTAACATGCACTGGCAGCTGGCCGATTCCGCGCAAAATAAACGCCTGGTGATACTAGTGAGTCGTCAGGATCATTGTCTGGACGATCTGCTGCACCGCTGGCGCAGTGGAGAACTGCTGGTCGACATCCCCTGCGTAATCTCCAATCACGAGGATTTACGCAGCTTTGTCGAGTGGCACGGCATCCCGTTCATCAAAGTCGATATGCAGGATAAAACCGCCGCCTTCGAGCACATCGCCGCACTGTTCGATGAATATCAGGGCGACACAATGGTGCTGGCGCGCTTCATGCAGATTTTGCCGCCCTTCTTATGCCAGCGCTATCCGGGGCGCATCATCAACATCCACCACAGCTTTTTACCCTCCTTCGTCGGCGCAAAGCCCTATCATCAGGCTTATCTGCGCGGTGTAAAACTCATCGGTGCGACCTGTCACTACGTCACCGATGAGCTCGATGCCGGCCCGATCATCGAGCAGGACACGGTGCGCATCGATCACGGTGACACGGTAGACGATCTGGTGCGTTACGGGCGGGACATCGAAAAAACCGTGCTATCGCGCGGCCTGCGCTATCACGTCGAGGATCGCGTGCTGGTGTGCGGCAACAAAACTATCGTCTTCAAGTAATTCGCCCGGTCAACAACTTCATCCAAAATGCAGCTCTTTTTTGGCATAGGTCGGCATATTGCACTACGCGTCGGATAAATTCTTACCGCCCGACCGTGGTGGAATGCACAAAACCGAGTGCACAGCCGAACTGAATACAGGTCCCGCATCTGACATTCAATCCGTACATAGTGATGCAGTTGCGGCATAATGCCAGCCATAAAATTTGATATTGCGAGGATGCCATGGTGACTGCTCGGCTAAAATCTCTGAGTAGCAAGCTAAGATTAAGCACGCTGCTATTGCTGCTTAGCGTGGGCTTGCTTTCCTCTTGCAGCAAAGAATCACACGAGCCGTTACGCATCGCCAGCAGCCCCTGGCCGGGCTACGAGCCTATTTATCTGGCCAGAGACATAGGCTACCTGCCTAAAAACAAAGCCAGCATTTTCGAGCTACCCTCATCGGATATCACTCTGGAATCATTTCGCAATCACTCGGCTGACATGGCGACACTGACCTTGGATGAAGCGCTAGATTTGTTGGCTGGCGGTGTCAAATTTCGCATCCTCTTTGTTATGGATGGCTCCAACGGTGCGGATGCCGTCATGGCATCGCCACAAGTTAAATCTCTGGCTGACTTAAAGGGAAAGCGCATCGCAATCGAGAATATTCCCCTTGGCGTATATATGCTGAGTCGCACACTGAATGCGGCTAAGCTGAAACGGGAAGATGTGCATGTCATTCCAAGTGCAGAGAGCCGGCAATTGGAAATGTATAAACAAGATAAAGCCGATGCTTTCATCACATTCGATCCGTTTAAAACGCAATTGGCGGCATTAGGCGCTCATGCCATCTTTGATAGCAGCCAAATACCCAACGAGATTTTTGATTTAATGCTGGTTCATGAGGATGTGTTTCAGGCACGCCGTCAAGAGGTCTGCGACGTCGCGCGTGAATGGTTTCATACACTGAACTATATGAAGCAATCACCCGCAGATGCAACGCATCGCATTAGCAAGCGACTGGGCGTCAGCACACAGGAATATCAGACGATGGTGGGTGGCATATCGACACCCACCTTACAGGACAACCTGCGCCTTCTCAGCACCAAGCACCCGGCTATCATCACACCGGCAAACAACTTGGTTCAAGTGATGCTCAAAGAAGGTCAGCTAAAACAACAAGTTGATATTCGCATGGCACTAGATGCAGACATCAATACGTGTATTGAACCATGAATCGACGTCTTTCCCTGCTTATTCCACTCATTTTACTGATCGTTACCCTCGGCAGTTCATCTTTGATCTATTTGCAGCAAGATCGCGCCACCCAAGCCGCGATTCAAAGAGCAGCCATCACCGATGTCACCCAGCAAATGGGCGGCCTGCAGAACATTTTATATAACCGCCTGACCGCAGATGATGAGGCAGAGGCATTGTTAAGTCTGTCTATTGCAGCGACCCATCCGAGCATCCGCACACTGATGCTGGTGGACGAACGTCATCATGTACTGATGGCGAATCAATACCGCTGGAAGGGTGAAGCGGCAAGTTCCTTTTCAAGCTATGACGATAACGAGGCAGATCGAGTACTCAATCGCGGTGTGAGAAAGCTTGAATTCGACGCACATGAACCTACGTTGCTGCAAGGTTATTTTCCGTTGATTACCGAATATAAACAAGGTGGTTTGGAGAAGACAATGGGGGTTCTGTATGTCGGTTACGATACCCGTCATGAACTGCAGAAAGCGAAACAAGAAACCTTAATGCAAACGGCAATTTTTGTTGCCATCAGCCTATTCGCATCTTTTGTAATCGGCATATTGTTACACGTATTAGTCACCCGTCGGGTCAATCTCCTCTCTGCAATATCTAAACAATTCGCAGCGGGCAACTACAACGCACGCAGCGAACTTAAAGGCAATGATGAACTGTCTGAATTAGGGCGGTCGTTCGATACAATGGCGTTGCGGGTGACGGAAAATATTGCTCTGCAGCAGCGCGCTCAGGATTTTTTATCCGAAGCGCAAAAAATTGGACACTTCGGCAGTTGGGAGCTCGATTTGCACTCAGGCAGGCTGAATTGGTCTGAAGAAATCTTCCGCCTGTTTGAAATCGACCCGGCGCAATTTAGCCCATCTCATGAGGCTTTCCTGAGTATTATTCATCCGGAAGATCGGGAAGCCGTCAATCAGGCCTATACCAATTCGCTGACAAATAAACAGTCTTATCACATTACCCATCGCTTGATTATGGCAGACGGGCGCGTCAAATGGGTCGAGGCGCGCGGCTCCAATTATTTTGACCCTGAGGGACGCGCTATCCGGTCTGCAGGTACGGTGCAGGATGTCACCTTTCGTGAAGAAGCCGCCACGCAATTGCGTATCGCAGCAGTCGCCTTTGATACCCAAGAAGCGATTATGGTCACCGATAAAGAGGCCAACATCATCAAAGTGAATCATTCATTCGAGCTCACGACTGGTTTTTCGGAGCAGGAGGTGCTGGGGAAAAATCCGCGCCTACTAGGCTCAGGGCGCCACAACCAAGACTTTTATAAATCCATGTGGGAGGTGCTCAATAGGGTCGGAAGCTGGTCGGGAGAATTGTGGGACAGACGTAAAAATGGTGAAATTTATCCGAAGTGGCTCACCATTACCGCCGTTAAAAATCGTGATGAAATCAGCCATTATGTGGGCGTATTCGTGGACATCACGGAACGTAAAAAGGCTGAGGAGGAGATTCATAATTTGGCATTCTTCGATCCGCTCACACAATTACCCAATCGCCGTTTGTTGCTGGATCGTATGCGACTAGCGCTTGGGTTGAGCGCTCGCAGCAAAAATTTCGGCGCTCTAATGTTCATTGATCTTGATCACTTTAAAGTGCTGAACGATACCAAAGGACACGAATATGGCGACAAAATGCTGATCGAGGTGTCGCACCGCCTAACCCAAAGCCTGCGAGATACGGACAGTGTTGCCCGGTTCGGCGGTGACGAATTCGTGGTGTTGCTGGAAAGTTTGAGTGTCAATCAGGATATTGCCGTGGCACAGGCAGGCTCAATAGCAGAAAAAATGCGCGAATCCCTATCGCAAACCTACATAATCGAAAGCTATGCACACGAAAGCACGCCCAGCATCGGCGTCGTATTATTTAACGGCGATGCGATCGAGATTGATGAGCTCTTAAAACGGGCTGATCTGGCCATGTATCAAGCCAAAGAAAGCGGACGCAACACGGTTCGATTCTTTGAATCCGCTATGCAGGCCACATTGGAATCTCGCACCTTGATGGAGCGGGCGCTTCGGCAAGCACTGTCAAACAGCGAGTTCGAATTATATTATCAAGTGCAGACTAATCAGGCCAATGAGTTGCTTGGTGCAGAGGTATTGCTGCGTTGGCATAGTCAAAGTCTGGGGCCCATTTCACCCGCCCAATTCATCCCTTTAGCAGAGCAAACCAAATTAATTCTGCCCATCGGGGAATGGGTATTAGAGAATGCGTGTGCTCGACTAAAAGCATGGGAAACACATCCCACGTTAAGTAAGCTGCGTCTGGCGGTCAATATCAGCCCGGTGCAATTTCATCAGCCCGATTTCGTCCGCCAAGTCCAAGCTGCGCTGACGGATAGTGGTGTAAACCCTCGGCGACTCGAGCTTGAATTGACCGAGAATCTGGTGTTGGAAGACGTTGATGAAGCCATACAAAAAATGTCCGCACTTAAAGCGCTCGGTGTGCGCTTTTCTATGGATGACTTCGGTACGGGATACTCTTCCCTGCAATACATCAAACGTCTGCCAATCGACCAACTGAAAATCGATCAATCCTTTGTGCGCGACATTCTGACCGATCCGGGCGATGCAATGATGGTCCAGACCATTGCTGGCATGGCGCGTAATTTTGGCTACGAGGTCATTGCAGAAGGCGTTGAAGAACACGCTCAGCTGTTGCCCCTCATCGAGCGTGGCTGCAATACGTTTCAGGGCTATTTTTTCAGTCGTCCTGTGGCGCTGGCTGAATTTGAGCACCTCATTAACCATTGGGTAGCTTTTGATTCATCATCACCCTCGCCTTCACGAAGGCAACTTTAAGGCAACTTTTTTGATTCACTACCGCTATTTTTAGCATCCGCCGCTTCCAGCGGAACAAAATGATAAAATTCAAGCGATTGAACTTTGCCGACTAAACTTGTCGGATAGCACGTCCCCTTCAATAAATTTCATGCATGGCAGCGTCACCTACCCACATCGGCAATTACTCCATCGTTGAGAAAATCGGCGCAGGCGCAACATCCAATGTCTATCACGCACAGCATGTCAAAACGCTGGCCTCAGTTGCCATCAAGCAACTGCGTCGCGGGCGTCAGGCTGACGTCTATCTGGATATGTTTGCCACCGAAGTTGCGTTGGGTCGCAAAATGTCGCATAAAAATATCGTGCGGATACTGGATGCCGATCTGCATGAGTCGGATGGCGCCTATCTGGTGATGGAGTACATCAACGGCAACGCGCTCGACCGCTCTGAACAGGTCAACACCCTGCCGCCGATACTGACCGTGCTGTCGGTCGTCGAACAGGTCGCAAGTGCGCTGCGCTATGCTGCCACGCTCGGTATCGTGCATCGCGATGTCAAACCTGGCAATATCATCCTGATGCCCAACGGACTAGCCAAACTCACCGACTTTGGCTGTGCGGTGCCGAGCAGCGAACTAGGTGCGGTGGTGGCAGGCAGTCTGGCCTATATGTCGCCTGAACAACTGGAGGGTGACGCACTCGATCAGCGCGCCGACATCTATGCGCTGGGCGCGGTGACCTACCGGTTGCTCACAGGCCATCATACCTTCGAGGCCGACAACGCGTTCGATGCGCGCATCGCGATACACAACTATCCGATTACACCGGTCGAAACCTATCGCAAGAAACTGCCCAAAAAACTGATAGACGTCATCGGGCGCGCGATGGAAAAAAACCGCGACCGCCGCTATGCAGACTGGGACGAATTCATTGCGGATTTTGGCAACGCCGCGCATGAAATCCGCATGTCGGATTACGATCTGGACTTGTATCGCGGCTTTAGTATGTCCACGCAGTCGGTGTTATCGAGCTATATGTCGGCCGATCGCGCATTCTCGCGCAGCGGATTTTCCCGCAGCACCCTGCCTGAATCGTACGGGATTTAAACCGCCCACAACCCGTCGCGGTAGATCACCTCGCCATCCAGCGTCATGGTGTCGGTGTAGGCGAACACGTCCACATGATAGCGGGCCGCCGACTTTTTGATCTGCGGCTTGTTGTAACTGCCATGCTTGGCGCCCAGCGACAGATGCACGCCGCACATGCGCTCGTACGTGCCGATATCGCTGACCAGCCTCTCCTGCGTAAAGGTCCGGTTAAGCCCCAGACCCAGTTCACGCACCCAGATCTCACCCTCGTCTTCGCGTATCTTGGCCAGCACAAGGTCGAATTCGGGCGTGGAATCGACCGTGCCGGTCACGCGCCCCTTATCGACGATCAGTGTGATCGGACGCTCAGGCTTGTTGACGGTAAAACTGGTGTCACCGAAAATCGACAGACGCACCCGGCCATTTAAGCCTTCCAGATCCTTCGACTCGGTGAACACTTCGCCGATGGGGAATTGCCCGCCGACGTTGTGCATCTGACTGTAGTCGCCCACGTTCAGTTTGGCAGGCTCAAATCCGCTCGAGAAAATCAGCTGTTCGCCGAAGCTGTTGATGATGCCGACCCGCGCACTGTCAAAGCGCGCTTTGAGCGCATGACCTGTGCCGCGAACGTAGACCGGGTCATATGCGAGCGATTCAATGTACAGCAGCCCCTGATCGCCCGGCATACGCGACAGGTGCGGGTGTTCAATGACTTTGAGCTGCAGTTTGAACAGCTCCACGCGAATCCGGAAGGCATCGAGACGAAAACTGGTGGACTGAATCAAAACGACCAGATCACCCGGCATTAAACGCTCGAATTCAGCGCGCACAGCTTCAGGCGCAACGCTGTCGAAATCGATAAATATTGCGTCAGGCAAGCAGCGCCAGTAAGCGCTGGCCAACGCGATAGAAAGCGCGCACTGCGCATCCCATACCACGACGGCTGCCTGGGTGTGTTCGACGGCTAACGTCAGGATGTCGTGGACATTCTTTTCTGCCAGATCGATGGCATATTCGGGCAGCGCGTTAACTGCCGCTGACACGGAACCATCCGGTAATGCTGCGCCTTGTACTGTGAGAGATGAGGACTTCATGCGGAAATGACTCGCTTAAAAAGATGATCATTGTGCCAAATTTCGGGGCGACGGTGGCAAGCACGTCTATGCCTTCCGGCTCGAACAAGACAAGTTCACCGCCATCGCTGCGCTGCCAGTTCTCATTCAGGTATAACACCGTGGTCAGTACGCGATTTTTCTTGCCGTTCAGCACATCGGAGTGTTTCGCATACCCTGTTCCGGCGCCATAAATGGCGTAGTGGCATTCGTAGTCGAATAAGCCAAGGTACAGCGCTTCATTGAGTTTTGAACGCAGGTTTTCCATCCATGCCAGATAAGCCTGATCGGTATCGTGGCTCTCATCAAGCCAGCGAATCACATCGCCGCGTATCGAATTGATCTGCTTTTTATCGGTACCGCGACCGATATGGGCCGCCTCAAAACCCGCCTGACTCTCCTGACAGCGCTCACGAAGCGCGGTCATCAACGAGGCCGGCAGCGGATTATCCAGCACGATGTACCCTGTGTCCTGCAGTTGTTCGGCAATGATGTTCATAGTAATTACCCGATAAGGGGCCGACAAGTTAACATAGGAAAATTTTTTGTGTTGAGCTAGCTGATGAAAATTCGCCTATGGTTGACCTGCTGACCGCGCTGGCGGTTTTTCCTTGCGCCGGTGCAATCGACACACATAACAGCGTGCGGGGGGGGGTGTATCAATGAAAAACTGCGCGACTCACCGGAACTTGCCGCCTCAGCTCAGGTTTGAGTCGACACCCTCAAACGAAGCAACCGCTGCCAGATGCGCCACAGCCAACCTGGTACTGAAATCCGGTTTAGCGCGGCTTACTGCCGAGCTTTCCTGCCCTGTGCTCAAGCCCTAGCGTTGCTAACGTGCGCTCCCTCACCAAATGCAGCAGCTCCTCGTTTTCATCGAGCGATTCGCCATAAGACGGAATCATTTTCTTTATTTTTTCCTGCCAGTGCTCCGTTGCCACCCGGTCGCTAAAGCAGCGCTCGATCACTTCGATCATCGCCTGCACCGAAGTCGATGCACCGGGCGACGCACCCAATAAGGAGGCGAGCGTGCCGTCCTGACTGGTCACGATTTCCGTGCCGAACTCCAGTCGACCGCCCTTGGTATCACAACCCTTAATGATCTGTACACGCTGTCCGGCGGAGGCTAACTCCCAGTCTTCCTCTTTAGCATCGGCGTAAAACTCCTGCAAACTGGCGACGCGCTCGCTGTGCGATTTAAATGCCTCGGTGATCAGGTAGCGGGTCAGATCCAGATTGTCCCGTGCAACGGCGAGCATCGGTTTGAGATTATTCGACTTGAGGGACGAGAAAAGATCCAGCACCGAGCCTTCTTTCAAAAACTTAGTCGTGATGCTGGCAAACGGGCCGAACAGCAAGGCCGGCTCGCCGTCGATAATCCGCGTATCGAGATGCGGCACCGACATGGGCGGTGCACCTAGCGGTGCTTTGCCATACACTTTGCTGGTATGGCGTCTGACCACCTCGGGATTCTTGCAGATCAGCCATTGTCCGCTGACCGGAAATCCGCCGTAGCCCAGACTCTCCGGAATACCCGACTTTTGTAACAGCGGCAATGCGCCGCCGCCCGCTCCTAGAAACACGAAACCCGCCTCGATCGTCTTGCTGTGCTCGCTGTGATTTTCTTTGAGCCGCACATGCCAGCGTCCGTCCGGAAACTGCTTCATGCCGGTGATGGTATGACCCAGTTTCAAATCGAACGTCGAGTGTTTGGTCATCGCCTTCACTAGTTTGCGCGTCAGCATGCCGAAATCGACATCCGTGCCGTGCTTGACCTGAGTCGCGGCCACCGGCTGTTTCGGATCGCGATGCGCCATCACCAACGGCATCCACTCGCGCAACACTGCGTGATCTTCGCTGTATTCCATCTCTTCGAACAGATGATGCGGGTGCAGCGCCTGATAACGCTTGCGCAAAAATGCGACGTTTTCCTCGCCCCAGACAAAGCTCTGATGAAAAATCGGATTAATAAATTTTTCAGGGGACGGCAGCGAACCCTGTTCAACCAGATAAGACCAAAATTGCAGTGATACTTCATAGGCCGCATTGATCGCCAGCGCACGTTTGATTTCCACACTGCCATCCGCTTGCTGCGGCGTGTAATTGAGCTCGCAATAGCCTGCGTGCCCGGTCCCCGCATTATTCAGCCCGTGCGAGCTCTCGCTTGCCACGCGACTCAGACGCTCGACCATGGTAATTTTCAATGACGGGTCCAGCAACGCCAACAACTTGCCCAACGTGGCACTCATCACGCCGGCACCCACGAGTAATACATCTACTTTTTTAATGCTCATTTTCTCTATCCATGTGCTGCTGACTCATTTTTATATAACGATCTGCCGACTGCGCAACACCTCGATGATTTCCGGTATCACCGCCGTATCGTCGATGGTGGAAGGCACGCTGTATTCGCGTCCATTGACGATATTGCACAGGGTCTTGCGTAGCGTCTTGCCCGAACGCGTCTTGGGGAGACGTGCCAACACCACCGTATCCTTGTAACAGGTAATCGCACCGATTGTCTCGCGGATGCGGGCGACTAACTGCTTATGCAATTCAGCCTCGCTGATCGCGGAGCCCGTTTTGAGCACAACCAGTGCCATCGGCGTCTGCCCCTTGATCTCGTCATCGCGTGCGATGACCGCGCATTCTGCCACATCGGGATGGCTCGCGATCACTTCTTCGATCTCACCGGTCGAGAGCCTGTGTCCTGCAACGTTGATCACGTCATCCACACGCCCCATCACGAACACATACCCCTCCTCATCAATATAACCGCCATCACCGCTGGTGTAATAGCCCGGCAAAAAGGCGAGGTAACTATCGCGGAATTTGTTGTCGTCGCCCCACACGCGGTTAAGGCATGAAGGCGGCAGCGGCAATTTAAGCGCGATATACCCTTGCGTGCCGGCAGGTTGCACCTCGCCGTGCTCATCCAGAATCTGCACGTTAAAACCGGGCACAGGTTTGGTCGACGAACCCAGCTTTACCGGCATCGGCTCGACGCCTTGCAGGTTGGCGGTAATCGCCCAGCCTGTTTCCGTCTGCCACCAGTGATCGATAACCGGTTTGCCGCTGTGCTCACCGAGCCACGTTTCGGTTGGCGCATCCAGACGCTCCCCTGCGGAAAAGATGGTTTGCAGCTGACTCAGATCATAGTTTTGCATGAGCAGCGCGTCAGGATCTTCCTTTTTCACCGCACGAAACGCAGTCGGTGCCGTAAACAAGGCTTTGACGCCGTATTCTGCACACACGCGCCACAAGGCACCGGCGTCCGGCGTCATGATCGGTTTGCCTTCGTAGACGACGGTGGTGCAGCCTTGCAGCAGTGGCGCATAGACGATGTAGGAATGACCTACCACCCAACCGACATCGGAAGAAGCCCAAAACACGTCGCCCGGATTGACGTTGTAAATCGCACTCATGCTGTATTTGAGCGCTACCGCATGGCCGCCATTTTCGCGCACCACGCCTTTGGGTTTACCTGTCGTGCCAGAGGTGTAGAGGATATACAAAGGATCCGAGCCCAGAACAGGCGTGCAGCCGACAGGCGTTGCACCGGCCAGCAACGTGCTCCAGTCGTAATCGCGCTCAGTCATGGTGGCGATGCATTGCGGACGCTGATAGATCACGCAGCTCTCAGGCTTATGGACCGCCAGACTGATCGCGCGATCGAGCAGCGGTTTATATTCGACCGTCCGCTTGATTTCGATACCGCAGGAAGCGGACATAATCACTTTTGGCGTC
Source organism: Gallionella capsiferriformans ES-2 (assembly GCF_000145255.1). Taxonomy (NCBI): domain Bacteria; kingdom Pseudomonadati; phylum Pseudomonadota; class Betaproteobacteria; order Nitrosomonadales; family Gallionellaceae; genus Gallionella; species Gallionella capsiferriformans. Next base: position 117,457 of record NC_014394.1, on the reverse strand, counting down.
GCATCATCGATACGCACCGCCAGTTCCGGCGGCGCAAAACCGCCGAACACCACCGAATGGATCGCACCCAGCCGCGCAACCGCGAGCATCGCGATGACCGCCTCCGGGATCATCGGCATATAGATGATGACGCGATCACCTTTGACGACACCCAGACCTGCCAGCATGCCGGCGGTCAAGGCCACCGCATCGGTGAGCTGCGAATAGGTGTAAGTCGCCTTGGTATGGGTGACGGGGGAGTCAAAAATGAGCGCGAGCTGATCGCCGCGTCCGGTGTTGACGTGATGATCCAGCGCCATATAGGCCGTATTCATCTGGCCATCAGCAAACCAGTAACCCTGACCGTCGGCCTCCGTCTTGACTATCTGCTGGGGGAATTTAAACCATTCCAGCGCCTCGGCCTGCTTGCGCCAGAAGCCTTCCGGATCATTCATCGAACGGTCATACTCGGTCTGGTAACTCATTGTTTGACTCCTGTCATTTAGAACCCCATTCCCGCCTCTGCTCTCATACGGTGAGGTCGAGCGGAACTTTTTCAAAACGCTAAAAACTATCGCCGGGGATGCGTACCCAGCCTTCCATCAGCACGCGCGCACTGCGGCTCATGGTGACTTTTTCAACTTTCCAGTCGCCACCGTTTTGGCGGGCGGCTGCACCGACTTTCAAGGTGCCGGAAGGATGCCCGAAGGTCACCGAGCGGCGATCCCCGCCACCTGCCGCCAGATTTACCAGCGTACCGGGGATTGCGGCGGCCGTACCGATGGCGACGGCGGCCGTACCCATCATGGCGTGGTGCAGCTTGCCCATCGACAGGGCGCGCACCAGCAGATCGACTTCAGAAGCGCTAATAGGCTTACCGCTTGATGACACATGGTCGACAGGAGGTGCTATAAAAGCGATCTTCGGGGTATGTTGACGGGTTGCGGCTTCTTCCGGGGTTTTGATCAGCCCCATGCGCAATGCGCCCGCCACGCGGATTTTCTCGAACCGCGCCAGCGCTGCAGGATCAGTATTAATCGCCTCGCGCAATTCGGTGCCGGTGTAACCAATATCAGCTGCATTCACAAATACGGTCGGAATGCCGGCAGTGATCATAGTAGCCTTGAAGGTGCCGACACCCGGCACTTCCAGTTCGTCGACCAGATTGCCGGTCGGGAACAGGCTGCCGCCGTCACTCTCATCGGAGGGGTCCATGAACTCCAGCACGATCTCGGCTGCCGGGAAGGTCACGCCATCCAGCTCGAAATCGCCAGTCTCCTGTACCTGACCATTAGCGATCGGCACATGGGCGATGATGGTCTTGTTGATATTGGCCTGCCAGATGCGGACGGTGCAGACACCCTCCCCTGCAAGCCGTGCAGCATCGATATATCCGGCGTGTATCGCGAATGCGCCCGCGCCTGTGGACAGGTTGCCGCAGTTGCCGCTCCAGTCGACAAAGTCTTTATCGATGGAGATCTGGCCATAGAGGTAATCCACGTCGTGGCCCGGTCGGGTGCTTTTCGACAGGATCACGCACTTGCTGGTACTGGAGGTCGCACCCCCCATGCCATCGATCTGCGCGGCATAAGGGTCGGGGCTGCCGATCACGCGCTGGAACAGTCGGTCACGCGCCCGACCCGGGACCTGTGCGGCTTGCGGCAGATCTTCCAGCCGGAAGAACACCCCCTTGGAGGTGCCGCCACGCAGATAGGTGGCGGGTATCCTGATTTGCGGTTGAACCATCATGCAGCTCCTTTGAGGAAGTCCTGCGCAAAGCATTGCAGTACGCCACCCGCGTTGTACACACGGACTTCGGCAGCGGTATCCAGACGGCAGGTGACGGGAATGCGCACCGATACGCCATTGGCGCGATTCATTACGACCACCAGCTCGGCGCGCGGGGCGATGTCGCCTTCCACATCATAGGTTTCAGTCCCGTCGATGGCGTAGGTCTTGCGCGTGTCGCCCGCCTTAAACTCCAGCGGCAGCACGCCCATGCCGACCAGATTAGTACGGTGAATACGTTCGAAACCTTCCGCGACAATGGCTTCCACACCGGCCAGACGCACGCCCTTGGCCGCCCAGTCACGCGATGAGCCCTGACCGTAGTCGGCACCCGCGATGATGATCAGGTTCTGCCGGCGATCCATGTAGGTTTCGATGGCTTCCCACATGCGCATGACACGGCCATCCGGTTCCACGCGGGCGAGGGAGCCTTGCTTCACCTCACCGTTAACCACGGCCATTTCGTTGATCAGCTGAGGATTGGCAAAGGTGGCGCGTTGCGCGGTCAGGTGATCCCCCCGGTGCGTTGCATAAGAGTTGAAATCCTCTTCCGGCACGCCCATTTTCGCCAGATATTCACCCGAGGCCGAGTTGGCCATGATCGCGTTCGACGGCGACAAATGATCAGTGGTGATGTTGTCCGGCAATACGGCCAACGGACGCATCCCTTTCAAGGTCCGAACGCCGGCCAGTGCGCCTTCCCAGTAAGGGGGGCGGCGGATGTAGGTGGACATAGGACGCCAGTCGTACAAGGGGCTTTTCGCCACTTCAATTTTGCCCAGATCAAACATCGGAATGTAAATCTGCCGGAACTGTTCAGGCTTGACGCAGGAAGCCACAATCGCGTCGATCGCGTCGTCGGACGGCCAGATGTCTTTCAACATGACAGGCTTACCCGACTTGTCCATACCCAGTGCATCCTGCTCGATGTCGAGGCGGATCGTACCCGCAATCGCATAAGCCACCACCAGCGGCGGGGACGCCAAAAAGGCCTGCTTCGCGTAGGGGTGAATACGACCGTCGAAGTTACGGTTGCCGGACAGCACGGCGGTGGCGTACAGGTCGCGGTCAATAATCTCCTGTTGAATCTTAGGGTCGAGTGCGCCGGACATGCCGTTACAGGTGGTACAGGCAAATCCGACGATACCGAAGCCCAGCTTTTCGAGTTCCGAGAGCAGGCCCGCTTCTTTCAGGTACAGCTCGGCAACTTTGGAGCCGGGCGCAAAGGAGGTCTTAACCCAGGGCTTGCGCAGCAACCCCAGTTCGTTGGCTTTCTTGGCAAGCAAGGCGGCGGCAACCACGTTACGCGGGTTGGAGGTGTTGGTGCAGGACGTGATGGCCGCGATGATAACGGCACCATCGGGCATCAGGCCTTGCGCCTCACTGGCACGACCGGCATCCAGCTTTGCTTCGTCAGAAATACCGCGTTCATGCAATGCAGAGGTTGGCAGACGACGGTGCGGATTGGACGGGCCCGCCATGTTGCGCACCACGGTCGACAGATCGAATTCCAGCTCGCGCTCGTATTCGGCGGCGACCATCTGATCCGCCCACAGACCGGTGGTCCTAGCGTAGTTCTCCACGAGAGCGACCTGCTCGGGCTCGCGGCCGGTCAGCTTCAAATAGGTGATGGTCTGGGCGTCGATATAGAACATCGCCGCCGTCGCACCAAATTCCGGACACATATTGGAGATGGTCGCGCGATCGCCGATAGTGAGGCTATCAGCGCCTGCGCCGAAGAATTCCACATAGGCACCCACCACACGTTCACGACGCAAAAACTCGGTCAGCGCCAGCACGATGTCGGTGGCCGTGATACCCGGCTGACGCTGACCTGTCAATTTGACGCCCGCGATATCCGGCAGACGCATCATGGAAGGTAGGCCCAGCATGACGGTTTCGGCTTCCAGACCGCCGACACCGATCGCCAGTACGCCCAGCGAGTCGACGTGCGGGGTATGTGAGTCAGTGCCGACACAGGTATCAGGAAAGGCCACGCCATCCCGCGCCTGGATCACCGGCGACATCTTTTCCAGATTGATCTGGTGCATGATGCCGTTCCCGGCGGGGATCACGTCTACATTCTTGAACGCCGTCTTGGTCCACTCGATAAAGTGGAAGCGATCTTCGTTACGCCGGTCTTCAATCTCGCGGTTTTTGCGAAAGGCATCCGGGTCGAAACCGGCCGCTTCCACAGACAAAGAGTGATCAACGATCAGCTGAGTCGGCACGACCGGGTTGACCAGGGATGGATCACCGCCCTGATCGGCGATCGCGTCACGCAGACCTGCCAAATCCACCAAGGCGGTCTGGCCTAAGATATCGTGGCAAACAACACGAGCGGGATACCAGGGAAAATCCAGATCGCGCTTGCGTTCGATTAACTGTTTCAACGCATCCGTTAGGGCTTCAGGTTCGCAGCGACGCACCAGTTGTTCTGCCAGCACTTTGGACGTGTAAGGCAGTTTGGCATAAGCACCGGACTCGATGGCGTCCACGGCCTCCCGGGTGTCGAAGTAGTCTAAGCGGCTCCCGGCTAACGGCTTACGGTATTGGGTATTCATAATGTCTTTCTAAAACTATTTGCCACAGAGCACACAGAGCGGAAAGTGACGGCTTTCAACGCGATGCTTTGAATGTTGATGCTGTTTTCTCTGTGATCTCTGTGGCTGAAATTGTTTTCAGGGTTTAACGCTTTTCAATCGGCGTCCAAGCCAGATTCTCAGGCCCGACGTAATTGGCGCTCGGACGAATGATCTTGCCGTCGATGCGCTGCTCCATGACGTGTGCACCCCAGCCTGTGACACGCGAGATCACGAACAGCGGCGTAAACATCATGGTCGGCACGCCCATCAGGTGATAGGACACGGCAGAGAACCAGTCGAGATTCGGGAACATCCTCTTGGTTTCCCACATCACGGATTCCAGACGCGCGGCGATGTCGTACAGACGCGTATCGCCCGCTTCATCGGCCAGCTGCTTGGCCACGCGTTTGATCACTTCGTTGCGCGGGTCGGCGATGGTGTAGACCGGATGACCGAAACCGATGACGATTTCTTTTCTTGCCACGCGCTCGCGGATGTCGACTTCCGCCGCATCTGCGTCTTTGTAACGGTTCTGGATGCGGAACGCTTCTTCGTTGGCGCCGCCGTGTTTAGGGCCGCGCAACGCGCCGATCGCGCCGGTAATGCAGGAATACAGATCGGAATTGGTGCCGGCAATCACGCGGGCTGTGAAGGTCGAGGCGTTAAATTCATGTTCTGCATACAGAATCAGCGAGGTATGCATCGCGCGCACCCAAGAGGCTTGCGCAGGTTTGCCGTGCAGTAGATGCAGAATATGTGCGCCTATCGTATCGTCATCGGTTTCAACGTCGATGCGTTTTCCACTGGTCGTAAAGTGATGCCAGTACAACAGCATCGAACCGAAACAGGCCAGCTGACGGTCGATCAGCTCTTTGGTGTCCGCCTCGCTGTGCGCTTGGGGTTCCTGTTCACAGGTACCCAGCACCGAGCAACCGGTGCGCATCACATCCATCGGGTGCGCATTGCCCGGAATCGCTTCGAGCACCTGTTTAACCGCATCGGGCAAACCGCGCAGCGATTTGAGTTTCGCCTTGTAGGCCGCCAGTTGCGCGGCATCGGGCAGGTTGCCGTGTATCAGCAAATGAGCGATTTCCTCGAATTCGGCTTTTTCCGCAAAATCCAGAATGTCATAGCCGCGATAATGCAGATCGTTGCCCGTGCGGCCGACCGTACAGATCGCGGTGTTGCCGGCGACCGTGCCAGATAGTGCGACTGATTTCTTGGGCTTCGGTAATGTGGTGTCTTCTGCCATGTTGATCTCCCTGAAATAAATTACTCGGCGCCTTGCTCGGCAAACAACCGATCCAGTTTCTGCTCATAGGCGTGATAGCCTAGATAATCGTAGAGTTCCATGCGCGGCTGCATCTTGTCGATCACCTGCGCTTGCGTGCCGTCCGCCAGAATGTGCTGGTAGACATTAAGCGCGGCCTGGCTCATCGCACGAAACGCCGACAGCGGGTAGAGCACAAGTTTGATGCCGACACTGGCCAGTTGTTCGGTCGTGTAGAGCGGCGTTGCGCCAAACTCGGTGATGTTAGCCAGCACAGGCACGGACACCACACGGGTAAATTCCGCGTATTGCTCCAGCGTAATCATCGCCTCGGGGAAGATCATATCTGCACCGGCTTCCACACAGGCCTGCGCGCGCTCGATCGCGGAGGACATGCCTTCGACAGCCAGCGCATCGGTACGCGCCATGATCACGAAGCTCGAATCAACCCGCGCATCCACCGCCGCTTTGATGCGATCGACCATTTCGGCCTGTGAGACGATCGCCTTGTTGGGGCGATGACCGCAACGTTTTTGCATCACCTGATCTTCGATGTGAAAACCTGCCGCACCCGCTTGCGCGATTTCACGCGTGGCGCGTGCGATATTGAAGGAACCGCCCCAACCGGTGTCGATGTCCACCAGCAGCGGCAGTGAGCTCACCGCCGTGATGCGGCGTGCGTCTTCGCAAACATCGTGCAGCGTCGTGATACCCAGATCCGGAATACCGAGCGAGGAGGCTGCCACACCACCACCGGATAAATACAGCGCCTTGTGGCCTGTTTTTTCCGCCAGAATGGCGCAATAGGCGGTTACCGCGCCCACCACCTGCAACGGCTGATTCTGTTCAACTGCGAGGCGAAATTTCTGTCCGGGTGTTGGGTGTGTCATGCTTACTCCTCCTTAGCGATCGTTTCACTGATGCTGCGCCATGCGCCCTGAATATGGCGACGCATCAGCATCTCAGCCAGCTCCGGGTCGCGCTGTGCCAGCGCTTCGACAATCTGACGGTGCTGTTGCAGTGCAGGGTAGGTACGCTGCGCGTTGCGGCTGGTGCGGAACCGGCACATACGCTGCAACTGGTATTGTTCGCTGCCCAGCATATCCATCAGCATCTCATTACGGCTGCCGCGCACAATCTGATAATGAAAATCCAGATCGCCTTCGCTCTGCGCATAAATCCCGCCGCCTTCCTGCTTAATCTGAGTTTCATGCGTATCGAGCAGACGGCTTAATTGTTCGATTTCCTGCGTGGTCATTTTCGTTGCGGCAAGGCGGCAGGCCATCCCTTCGAGCGCCTCGCGCACCGCATACAGATCGGACATAGTTTTATAATCGAGCACTACCACGCGCGCGCCGGCATTTGGTATCCGCTTGACCAGCCGCATACCTTCCAGATGGCGCAGCGCTTCGCGCAACGGACCGCGCCCCATGCCGAAGCGCTCGGCAAGTTCGGCTTCGTTGAGCTTCTGGCCTTGTGCAAATTCGCCGGTCACGATACTGTGTGCCAGACGATGCGAGGCAATATCTGCAAGCGTGCCTTGCTGTGGGGTGTTGGGCAACATCAAATAACTCCGATTGTCGACAATTTCTTGAAATATTAGCACTAATAACAGAAACATGCATAATATATTTTAATTATGTCGACAATCACCCCAAAAGACGGGGCTACACCCCCGCAAATATGACAACTTGCACTCATTCCTACCGGAAAGTTAGCGATGACCCATCTGTTCGAACCGCTCAAGCTGCGCAACCTCACCCTGAAAAACCGCATCGGAATTCCCCCCATGTGCCAGTATTCCGCACAGGACGGCATCGCGTCTGACTGGCATTTCGTCCATTACGGCAGCCTGGCTGCGGGCGGCGCGGCGCTGATGATCGTTGAGGCTACCGCCGTTTCCCCCGAGGGACGCATCAGCCCGGGCGATCTTGGATTATGGGACGACAAACAGATCGAGCCACTGGCGCGCATCGCACAATTTTCCAAGACGCAAGGCTGCGTACCCGCCCTCCAACTGGCGCATGCCGGTCGAAAAGCCAGCGTAACACTCGGCTGGCAGGCGCAGCATACGTTGACGGAAGATGAAGGCGGCTGGCCTGTCATCGCGCCCTCGCCGGTAAGCTTTGGCGACGGCTATGCCATTCCCTGCGAACTTGACGAGACGGGCATCAACCAAGTGATCGAGCAGTTTGTCGCGGCGGCACAACGCGCGCTGGCAGCAGGATTTGAAGCGGTTGAAATTCATGCCGCACACGGCTATCTACTGCATCAGTTCCTCTCACCGCTGTCCAACCTGCGCACCGATCGCTACGGCGGCAGCTTCGAGAATCGCAGCCGTCTGGTACGCGAGATTGTCAGCGCCGTTCGCCTCGTTTGGCCGGATCATCTGCCGCTGCTGGTTCGCCTGTCGGCGACAGACTGGATGGAGGGCGGCTGGAATGCGGATGAGACCGTTGCCCTATGCCAGCAGCTCAAAACACTCGGCGTTGATCTGATCGATGTCTCAACCGCAGGGCTGATACCTGCGGCAATCGTTCCGGCCGCCGCAGGGTTTCAGGTCGAATTCGCAGCCCGCGTACGCAATGAGGCCTTCATTCCCAGTGCCGCCGTCGGCCTAATCACCTCACCTGAGCAGGCCGATCAGATTATCCGCACAGGACGAGCCGATCTGGTGCTGCTCGGCCGCGAAATGTTGCGCAATCATCAGTGGCCGCTGAATGCGGCAACAGCGCTGGGACAAACGATCAGTTGGCCAGTGCAGTATCTACGCGCCGCACCACCAGGAACGATGGCGCGCTAAACAGGCACGGATAAGACCCTCCCGGTAAAGCGGGTTAAAGCGGCAAAAGCAGGAAACTAGCTGCAAAATGCCTGAGCGTTTCTCGAAATTAAGATTCTCATCAGCATACAATGCTGCACCAGCTAGTGAAAATGAATTAGCTGGCTTTTGCATGAAACATTTTTAAACCTTGAATTGTTCAACTATATCCTGTAATTCAGCAGCGATCTTGGCAACTTCATCAGCCATTCTTCCAACATGCTGAATACTCGATTCGTTCTGTTCCGAAACGGCTGAAATATCTTGGAGATTATGTGCCACATTTTCAGTAACAGATGCCTGATCTTTGGTACTTGAAACAATATTGCCCACAGATTGCGTTGCATTACTTGCCGCAGCGACAATTTTCTGCAAAACCTCTCCGGTCATCTCGCTTAAATGAACACCTTTTTTAACTTCTGATTCAATATTGTTCATGGCGACCACCGCACTATCTGTTTCAGTGCGAATTGAATTGATCACACCAGAAATTTCTTGGGTGCTGGATGAAGTCCGTTCAGCCAGTTTTCTGACTTCATCGGCAACAACAGCAAAACCACGACCCTGTTCACCCGCACGCGCGGCTTCAATCGCTGCATTGAGCGCCAAAAGATTGGTCTGATCAGCAATTTCTTTGATGACGATAGCGATTTGGCCTATTTTCTGTATAGAAGTATTGAGTTGACCAACAATACTGACTGAATCGTTCACAATATTTACCACATTCCCGATAACAGTCATATTTTCAGTAACATTTGCGTTGCCACTACGGGCTAACTCCTCGTTACGATTAACAGCATCCGCCGCACTGTTCGCCATCACAGCAACCTCTGAATTGGCAAAGGTAATTTCTTCCATGTTAGCTGCAACGGTGGTTACTTTTGCGCTGAACTGCTTATCGCTCGCGATCAGCACTTCAACCTGCTCAGACAGTGATGCTGAATGTTGCACAGCACTTTCAGCGGCTGATTTGACGCTCGCCACAATTTGTTGCAAACGACTAGCCGTTGCTTCTAGTGATTTTGCCATCTGACCAAATTCATCTTGGCTATCATAGCCGATGTGTATAAGCAGATTGCCCTGAGCGATTTGGGAAAACGCGGATTGCAGCGCATTAAAGCCGCGATTAATACTCGCCAATACTCGCCAGCCAAATAGCGTAAGAAGTAGTAGACTGATGCTGAAAATAGCAATACCCACTATCACAAGACGATTACCATCAGCCTTGCTTTTTTCATATGTCTGTTTTACCGCAAGCTGTTGTTCAGGAAGCAGCAGTGAAATGGGCTTGATCAAACCGGCATGAAATGACGGCCATTCATCTTCCAGCAAGGGCGTAATGAGTGTTTTTTGCTCATTTGCATAGGCTTCATTCAGCTTATCCAAGAAGGCCGGCAGCAAAACAATCTGCTTATCTATTTTTTCTATCTGTTTTTTAGCGTCGTCACTAAAAGCATTATCCTTTGTGCCACGCTTAAATGCAGTCCAATCATCTATTATTCTACCTCGCACTTCCTTGAGGTGAATTCGAGAACCCACCGCGGGCATTTGATCCAGCAAAACGCCAGCCATCCGGAAGCGAATCTCTTTAATCGAACTGTCCATGTCCTGCAATGCAGACGTGGGTTGCATCTGGTTAGCGTAAACATACTGCAACGCAGTATTGCTTTTAGTTACGCTATAAACGTCAACAATCATCAACACCAGTGACGAGAAAACAGCAAGCACAAAACCGGCGATCAGTTTAAATTTAAGTGTATTTGGATTCATAAAAAATTTTCAGGTACACAAGGACTTAATAATCAGCAAAAATTTACCGATTAGCAATTCATGCAGTAAACTGGCGACACTGAACGATGTCGCCAGCAGCATCTGCTCTTACTCTATCGGATATCCTTTAGCCTTCCAGTCAGGAATCCCAAGTCGCAACCAGTAAACAGCCTTGTAACCGGCTTTAACAGCAACGGTTGCCTCTTTATAACCCTTCCAGCATTCCGCGCCATTGCAGTAGAAAATAATGCCGGCATTCTTATCAACAGGCAGCTTACTCATATCCACACTGTCTTGGGTTACATCAAAATCTGCTGATTTAGCACTCTTTTCCTTGTAAGGAACACTAAGTGCGCCTTTGATATGCGCTTCGGCATACTCATTGGCAACGCGCGCATCGATTATCTTGACACCTGAATCAACTAGTGATTTTGCTTTAACCGCATCAACTACAGTCGCACCTTTCAAGCTTGCGGGAGTATCCGCAGCAAATACGGCACTGCTAAATAACAGAACTGCTGCACTTGTTAAAGTAATCCCGGTTTTTCTGACAAAACTTCCAGCATTTAAATCCATAGCAATTCTCCTGTAACAGTTCATAAAACGAAAATAGTTATTTAATCACCCAACATAAAAGCACGGTTAATTTGTGTACTTATATTCCTCCAAGAAGTTTTCCAACAAAAAACTTTTCAAATTATACGCCCGTTCTTTCGCTATTTTATCGATTGCAGACAGCCTTATATATCTTTAGTTCTGCCATCGAAAATGCTGCCTTGCCGCCGGCGGATATTAATAATATCCCTTCACTAAATAAGTCTCTCGATATTTTTCACCACTTAATATTTTTGAAAATCGAAAATAGGGTCAGACTCGATTTAACCCTCAAAAAGCTTACCGGCGAGGAGGCCGAATCAACAGTAACTGACTGATTATAGGCAATCTATCCTACATACTCAACCCATCGCTACCTATCGACACCGTCAGCTCTATTCCCGACTATTATTGTCAGCGCCTATGAAATTCAATGAATATTAAATAGCTGCCATACATTATGCGTCGCGAGGGCATTGGGCGCTATTGGGAAATTCTTATACTGACCTAGGAATATTGGCGCGATACGACATCAACTGGATTAAAAATTACCGCTTGGGGGATACTGCTTTAGTCGTCATCCCCACGATGTATCTAGCGAAGAACGTCTACTTTCTTGACTAATTCAAGCACCGACTTCACATCCATTTTGTGAAAGATAGCTGCACGGTGTGTCTTTACCGTATTGATCGAAATGCTCAGCACCATGCCAATTTCACGGTTTGTCTTTCCTCCTGCGACCAGCCAGAAGACTTGACGTTGGGCGGGCGAGAGCGACTCAAAGCGTCCGCGAGCTTCAAGCTTTTCCCCCTCCAATGCCATGCCGATTTTCAAAGATGCCTTTGACATCGTGGGGCGACTGGGGAATACATACTCGTCAAGCATTGCGACCAGTTCACCATCAAAATCGATCTTAGACGAATCGAATTTACCGAGACGAACTAGCCGAGTATCAAACGATGTGGAATGATCGCCCAGCCAATCTCCAACTATTCGCCTCATCCTAGTGCTTACCTCACGCGGATTTTCGTTGGCGACCAGCAACGAGAGCTTCTTCAGTTGCTTCGCAATTCCTTGATGGGCGGACTTGTGTGCCTTTATATGTTGAGAGCAAATGGGTGTGTCGGGCAATAATTCCATCATTTTTTCTTCGTAAGCAGCATGGCCGGTGAGAAAACCAGCCAATTGGCTTGCGATTAATACGAGCGTCACACGGCAGTGTTTTTGCTTGAAAGCATTGCACCCGTCGCACGTGGCATCCTGATTGTGCTTTGCTTCAGAACAGAAAAGCGCCAACTGCCCGACGGTACTTTCGAGCAGCTCATGCTGTTGATCTATTTCGGCGTGACCGGTGAAATTGATTGTCATCTTATCCAGAGGTGATAGTTTTTGCTAACTCATTGCATTATAGGTCGAAATTTTTTTGCATGTATCACCCCATGGGGTGATGACGAATGTGGTCGTTACCTCTAAAGTTAAGTAATGAGGAGAGATAGCAAGTGTCGAAACTTGTTTAGCCTGCCCTTCCCTTGATATTGCTACATGAAATAACTTCGATGTGCGCTTAACGACACGTCAAAGAGGATAAAAATGCAAGAGTTTGAACATCAATTACAACTTAGCGATTTAGATACTCACCATACTCTTTCAAAAAAAATATCATATATTCATGACATTGTCTGTCAAAATTACCCGCACATTGATCGCCTCGCCATTGCCAAGTATGACCGGCATGACGACATTCTGCGCACTTATGTTGGGAGCAGGAAGGGGAATAACCCTCTCACCCTTTATGAGGCAAAACTAAGCGAAGTTCCTTCACTGCTCAAATTGGCGCGCAACCGTGAGACGCGCATTATTAATGACCTGCGGGTATTTCCCGACAGCAAATCGACACACTCGAGGCGAATCCTCGACAGAGGTTTTCGTTCAAGTTATACCATTCCGTTGTATAACGATGGTCAATTCATTGGCATGCTTTTTTTTAATTCCAATCAATGCGATGCATTTAATGAATCTAACCTGACTTATCTGGACATGATTGCCCATTTGTTGACGAGTTTGTTGGCTACGGAATTGAATCAATTTATCACCCTTTATGGCGCCATGAAGACAGCCACTCAGTTCACGCACCATCGCGACCCAGAAACGGGCATGCATTTAGAGCGGATGGCTCGCTATTCACGATTGATTGCCTTTACGCTAGGCGCTGCGCACTCGATTGATGATGAGTTTGTAGAACGAATTCTCCGGCACGCACCCTTGCATGATGTCGGCAAGATATCCATCCCCGACAGAATTCTCCTTAAGCCTGGCCCTTTGACCATTGAGGAATTTAGCGAGATGAAAACTCATACAACGAAAGGTCGAAAAATCATTGATGCGATGCTGCTCAACTTCAATATTAAATGTGTCAATGACATTGAAATGATCCGCAATATCGTCGCTTACCATCACGAAAGCATGGATGGCAACGGTTACCCGGAGGGATTGGCGGGTAAAAATATTCCGCTTGAGGCTCGCATCGTTGCCGTCGCAGACGTATTTGATGCACTTACTTCAGTGCGCCCCTATAAGGCTGCGTGGAGCAATGCTCAGGCATTCGCTGAACTTGAACGTATGAGTCATTTCAAGCTAGACCCAGATTGCGTAGCAGCCCTGCTAGGCTGTCAAGGTGAGATACTGAAAATTCAGTCGGATTTTGCCGACTAAGATTAACCGCGCCACACTGTATATGTGTGCCAAATTTGTCGTGAATGTATTCAATCGAAAGGTATGAGCATTGTCGAAATTTAATATCAATTTGCATGAAGCCATTTATTCACTGTCTGATGCGCTCGACCTTGTGGGGGTGACTCACATTCATCATGGTAAGCATGTCGCCTATATGGCCGCTGAATGCGGAAAAGGAATGGGCTGGTCGGGGCAACGGATGAAAGAGCTGTTTAAAGCCGCGATGTTGCACGATTGCGGCGTTTCAAAGACAACGGTACATAGCAGACTGGCACAATTCGAATGGGAAAAAGAAAACGATCATTGCCTGATAGGTGCTTCCCTGCTATTTACCTGCCCGTTAATGGCAAATCTTGCGCCTATCGTCCGTCACCATCATACGCATTGGTCTGAGCTGAAGGAGATGGATCTTCCTCTGGAGGTTAAGCTCAGCGCGAATTGCATTTACATGGTAGATCGTGTTGATGTACTAGCGTTGGGGTTTTTGGTGGATCAGTCCAATTTACTACTTGGCAGTGAAAACATCCGAAAGAAGATTCTGGATAAACGCGGCGACTGGTTCTGCCCTGAGCTTGTCGATGCTTTTATGGATATATCAAGATCCGAGGCCTTTTGGCTTTCTCTGGAAAATGAGCATGTTCACGGATACCTGTCGAGTTGGCTGACTGAGACGACCATTCAGGAAATGGATTTTCAAGACCTTCGCAGTATCGTGAGTATTTTCTCTCATGTGGTCGATGCCAAAAGTTCCTTTACCAAGGAGCACTCCGATGGTGTCGCCAGGCTATCAAGATGCATTGGTCAGCTCCTGTCACTTTCCGAGAGGACGTGCGACATGCTGGAACTTGCTGGCTTATTACATGACATTGGTAAACTCAGGCAGCCGGACGCGTTGCTAAATAACCCCGGCAAGCTATCCGCTGAGGAAACAGCGCAAATGCATCGGCACAGCTTCGACACTTACACCATTATCAAAAATATTCATGGTTTAGAGGAAATATCTTTATGGGCAGCACAACACCATGAGCGCGTGGATGGTACTGGCTATCCCTATCATCTTGGTGATGGGGGCGTGTCGTTGGAAGCGCGAATTGTGGCTGTGGCTGACGTGTTTCAGGCTCTAGCACAGGAGCGCCCTTATCGCGGTGCGCTGCCGCCAAATGAAATTGTGAAAATATTAAATGGCATGGTCGAAGACGGAAAGTTGGACCGCACAGTGGTCATGCACGTCGATCAAAATCTGGCGATTTGTTGGAATGCCGCCGTAGGTGCATTAGATCACCCACATACATAGCTGACGCATGATGATCGAACACCATGAATGCCAATACAAAGTTAACAATGCCTAAAACCACGACTTTCTTTCCAAAAGCTGGCGAGATAACTCACCACGACGTAGTGCTAGCCCTCGGAGCGGCCACAATTGATGAGGCTGTTGCGTTAATGGAGGCCAATAATTTAAGTGATGTCATCTACAGCGTAGGTCAAGCGCATGCGATCTTTACCGTTGAAGCTTTGATGATATATCGTCATCAAGGCAGAAATATGTCAGCAAGCCTTAGTGACCTTACACATCATCAATTAATTTACGTTAATGAAGATGACAATATCCTGAATTTATTGTCCATTTTTGAGGATGATCGCTGCCGCTACCTGGGTGTAAAAAATGCTGCAGGGGATTTAGGCGGGATCATTTCTTACACCGATGTTTTAGCCTCTGTTGACCCTGTAGTCATGATGGAGCACAAAACCTTAGCCGATGTGTTAGGTACAAGTCGCGTCGAAATGGTCAATGCATCGACCAAAACGCAAGCTGTATTAGAGCAGTTAATCTATGCTGAAGATGCCATGCTCATTGTCGAAAACCGTAAGCTAATCGGCATTGTCACGGCGAAGGATGTCATCAAAATGATTTGCGACTGTGTGGATATGTCACTCCCCATTCGCAACTACATGACACAGCACGTTAAAACAATCAATCAGCGTGCGACGATTAAAGCGGCGATTGAACACCTCAAAGTGAATCACTTTAAACGTGCGATCGTAGTTGATGATCACAATGATGTGGTCGGACGCATCACACAGCGCGAACTGATTGGCATTACCTACGGACGCTGGGCTGAGTTAATGAAGCTACACGCCCATGAGCTCGGTGAACTAGTTCAAGTCTTAGAATCAAAAAATATTCAGCTGCAAGAGGAGTCCGTCACCGACCCACTCACTGGCGCGGGTAATCGTCGCTTATTCAACCAGGTAACCGAGGCAGAAATTGGTCGTTTTTATCGACATCAGATGGCTACATTTTCTGTACTTATGCTTGATATCGATTTCTTTAAAAAAATTAACGATGTTTTTGGTCACCCATTTGGCGACGAGGTACTCAAAACACTCAGTAACCGGGTAAAAAGGCGGTTGCGAACCTCAGATGTTTTTGCACGATGGGGAGGAGAGGAGTTCGTCGTTTTATTACCCACCGCAGATATCAATGCAGCGAGTGTCCTGGCAGAGAGAATTCGTGCAGAAATTGCAGATAGTCCGGTCTTTGAACATCAAGTCACTGTGAGCATAGGCGTGGCGGAATACCAGCGAGGTGAGTCGCAAGAGGCCTTGTTACAACGTGTCGACATTGCTCTTTATGAAGCAAAGAATTCTGGGCGCAACAAAGTGGTGAAAGCAGAATAATCCGTGGGCGAATGGATTGTAGTGGCCGTCAGTGTCTGTTGACGCCATTAACAAAACCAATCGTGCTTTTCTGTTAGGACATCGGTATCAAGCAAAAGAGTCCGGACGAAATCAGATTCTGTTTTACGAAGCGCAAAAGGATTGCGACTCGACGCTTAAAGTGCGTATCTAATTGATGGCTGTCACACATTGGATAGCAAAGGAATTGGTGTATGCCAGAACTGAATGATCAGCATTATTTACAGGCGGTAACCGAGCTTGGGAATACCCGCATGATCGTCGCTGATCGCGATATCTACTCACAAAACAGAATCAAGCTGATTGCATCCGGTATGCGCATCAACAGCCAACTGTATGATCGGCTAATTAAACACAAGCTGCTCGAGCTGGACAAGACATTATCCATCGACAATATGCTTAATGCTGACAGGATACGGGATGATGTGGCGTCACTGCTGCAGGAAAATGCCAAGCTGGCCAAGATGCAGGCAATTATCGGCAAGAATTTTTTATACAGCCGGGTTCTTGCCATTCAGCTACCCTCTCCGCTCGCTTTCAAGCTGACAGTGGCTAGGGATAAATACAACCACATTTATCGTCATAGCCTGATGTTGATGATTATTGTTGTATATCTTGCGCATTGCAACGGTATGAATTCGGCTGAGCAAGAATGTGCCGCCACAGCAGCACTGTTCCACGACATTGGTCTGCTGCATATTGATCCTAAACTACTCGCGCCGAGCCATGTAATGAGCGACACCGAAAGACACCACCTTTACAGTCACCCGCTGACAGCCTATCTATTGTTATGTGAATTTCCGGAACTCCCCCGGTGTATTGCAGAGGCTGTGCTCGTACATCACGAGCGAATGGACGGCAGCGGCTATCCTCGCGGTTTGCGGGGCGATAAAATTAGCCGCTACGGGCAAATTCTGGCTGTAGCAGAGATTGCCGCGAAGGCGTTTGATTCCAACCATCCCAAGGTGTCCTGGAAAAATCTGGAGGTAATGCTCAAGCTGAATTTCAGACAATACGGACAAGGCTTGATCGGTCACTTAAATATTTTTCGCGAAAATGATGCACCGACTGCCCTTTCGGACAATATGTCCCATCTTATTACAAAGGTTAATCTGATCGCACAGTTGTTCGAGAATTTCAACCAGCATGCGAATGCCATAAGCTGCGACCAGATGTTCGATCTAGCTAAAACACGAATGGTTGCGCTTAGATTGAAGCTGTTAGAAGCCGGATTCGACCCCCATGATCCGGCTCGACTGATACAGATTTTTACTGATGACCTAGAATCTAGGTCCGATTATTCACCCTTACTGAATGAGGCCCTTTGGCAATTTAAGGCGTTATTGCGGGAAATTTCACGACGCTGGCCGGAGGTATCTGTTGACGAAGCTCAGCCTAAAAGAGCGGAAAACGAATGGCTAAATAATATGAAGCGCTCATTACTTTCTGCGGATATTAACAAGTAGCATGCTGCTCGCAATGGCTGTTTTGACGAATAAACCAGTGCGCGCTCAGGATCATCAAACGCCGGTGAGTTTTCGCTGCTCCAATTGATGCGTGCAATCTAAGGCTGCCAGCTTGTAACACTCGGCCAGTGTCGGATAGTTAAAGACGTTGGCTACCAGATCGCGCACCGTGCCATTGAGATTCATCACCAGCTGGCCAATATGGACCAGTTCGCTCGCCTGCTCGCCGACAATATGCACGCCGAGCAGTTTCTCGTTGCGCGTATCAATGATCAGTTTAAGCAACCCTTGCGCATCGCCGATAATCTGCCCGCGCGCGCTATCTTTAAAATAGGCGCGACCGATCAGATAGGGGATATTTTCCTGCTGCACTTCCCGTTCGGTTTTACCGACGTAGGATATTTCAGGGATGGTATAGACCGCCATCGGCAGATTATCTGCCGTCACATGTGCCTCGCCGCCAAACGCATACAGCACCGCAGCTCGCCCCTGCTCCATGCCAGTGGACGCGAGCGCCGGGCGACCGATCAAATCGCCCACTGCAAAGATATTCGGCACGCTGGTCTGAAAATGCTGATTGACCGCGATCCAGCCATCCTTCGCGGCGATGCCGGCACGCGCCACCTGCAATCCCTCGCTGTTGGGCTCACGCCCCTGCGCATACAAAACGGCATCGGCACGGATCTGAGCTCCGCTCACCAAGGTCGTCAATGTGCCGCTGTCATCGCAACTGATTTGGGCGACGCGCTCCTGCATATAAAATTTGACGCCCATATCCAGAAAACTGTCGGCCAGCACAGCGACCACGTCTTCACTCAGATATTCGAGCAGTTGCGCATGACTGTCCACGACCGAGACCGCGACGCCCAGTGCCGCAAAAATGGAGACGAATTCGCAGGCAATCACCCCGCCGCCCACCACCAGCAGACTGTCCGGCAAATGACGCAAATTTAGGATAGAGGTCGAATCGAGGACGCTTTTTTTATTGAATGGCACGTCAGCCGGACGGCGCGGACGGGAACCTGCCGCCAGCACGATCACATCGGCAGTAATCTGGCGCGTATTTCCGGCCTGATCGGTCACGGCAATGGTATGTGCATCGACAAAACAGGCCTCGCCCGGAATCAAGGCGACACCGGAGCGCAATATCCGCTGCAATATCACCGATTCCTGCTGGGCGATCACCCCCTCTTTCCTGCGCACCGCATCCGCCAGCAGCCCGTGCCGGGAACGGCCATCATGGGCCTGACGCATGCCACCCGAGCGCGTTAGCTGATAGGCCACTTCGCGCATCGCCTTGCTGGGTATCGTACCCGTCTGCAAGCCGGCGCCTCCCAGATTGGGTTTACGCTCGATGATGGCGGCACGCTTGCCCATGCGCGCGGCCTGCCATGCAGCATGCTGTCCGGCTGGGCCTGAACCGATGATGATAACGTCGTAGTTCATGATAAATTCCTAACTGTGCAGGCCATAGCATACACGCACTTGCCCTTGGGCTGATTTAAATCAGGATACTTCCGCGCCTGCTGCTGCGGTGAGCAATGCCACATTTTCGCGCGTAAAAAACCCCTGAAAATCGCCATAGCGCTGCACGTATTCAATGATCAGCGCAGAAAATTGCGAGGCATTAGAAAACACCTGCTTTAAGCCTTCTTCACGGGAACCCACCACTTCGAGCAGAAATCCTTTGCCCTGCCCCGCAATCGCATCGACCAGAAATTCGATATTCTCTTTACCCTCACGCTCACCGTCCTTTACCGACAGCGCGATGTGATGCAACCGGGCGCCGTAATTCCTGACAAAGTTTTCTGTGGGCGAGGGTAATCTGTCCAGATGATTCACACAATACGGCAGGTTATTGGCGGTAAAAACTTTGGCCGGACTTAAAGACTCCGGAACAGGCCGTACACTTTTGCACACATTGGTTGAGGAATTCTGATCGACAATGTCATAACTGCCCCAATAGTAATAACTCGACAACGCTAAATACTCGAGGAGCGCAGCTTCCCGGTTTTGACAATAAACGCGCGTTGCCAGATGATCAACCGGCAAGATCAAGTCGGCAATATTCAACGATTGCTGCTGCAACTTGGCGTTTTCATAAGCCTTCTGAATTTTAGGCAGGATGCTGCATTTTCCGAGCGGATGATAGACACGAGGCTCGCCGATCGCGCGCTCCATGTAGCCGAGTACATTTTGCGTATAAGGCGAAGGTTTGCTGATACTGACATTGGATGGCAAATCAAGCGCGCTAAGCGCCGCAGGTGAAAAGAAGCGGAATTCTCGCTCACACTGCAGGGCCAATACGCTTTCACGATCGGTAACCCGCAATATTTCCCCTAAATAACGGCTGTGCGGACGCTTTGATCCGACAGGATGCAGATCATTTAAACTGCGGAAAATATCGTAATACTCCGGATTTTTGACCTCACGCAATAAAATATCGGGGGAATCCATATCGATGCGCAAAATATGCGTCCAGTGCCTCGGGCTCTCTAACGTCACCAGATAATGGTAAGGCGTCATCAACGCCAGCTCGGCGATATATTCAAGCGCATTGCCAGGCTCTACCGTAATCATCAGTGCTTCGATTTCACCTATCATTTCTGTCAGGCCACAGGCATCGCGCGCGTCGAGCAGCCGCTTTAAATAAATTTCAAAAAATTCTGAATTAACTTTGTCGCCATTTCGTAAAAATTCGGTGGATTTCAATTTGGTTTGGTTTTTCATAATCTCAGCATAGTAAATTTCAGTGGAATCCGGCAGCGGCTGACTCATTTGAGCCACGCCCGCTGTCAATACCTAGCAATTTAGATGCCACCACAATAAAATTTTAATCTGACGAATAATCATCAAGTTGAGTGACTATGATCGGACAACCCCGCCACTGCCGCACCGGCATCTTACGATGCTCGGGCGCGATGCACGGTTATCGTGCATGAATGAGCAACGAAGCCAATGAGCGGCACGATTTAAAGCTGGTTTGCCGATTCTCAATAACCGTGTTAATGTTTTGCTGCTAAATCACACACGCCGCTGCCATTCATATACCGCTGAAATTCAAATGACCTATTGCCTTGCCATTAACACCGAAACGGGATTTGTCCTGTGTTCCGACTCCCGCACCAATGCCGGATTTGACAACGTCTCGAGCTATTCGAAAATGCACACCTTTGCATGGCCGGGAAACCGGGTGTTTGGCCTGTTATCTGCGGGAAATCTGGCCACGACACAGCTAGTCATCAAACGACTGCAGGCGGATCTCGATAGCGGCACGATTCCCAATCTGCTCAGCGTCAGCAATATGCAGCAAGCCGTTGATTATGTTGCGACGGTCAGCACCCATGTACAAAATTTGCATGTCGTACGAGACAGCGGCAATGTCAATTTTGAAGCGAGTTTTATTCTGGCCGGACAAATCGGTAACGCACGCCACGAAACCCTGATGATCTATCCGCAGGGCAACTATATACACGAGTCAGGCGAACACCCCTTTTTACAGATTGGTGAAATCAAATACGGGAAACCGATCCTGGATCGCGTGATTAATCGCACTATCTCGCTGGAAGCCGCCGCCCGTTGCGCACTGGTGTCAATGAATTCGACCGTGCGCAGCAACCTGACCGTCGCTCCCCCCATTGAATTGCTGGTTTACAACAAAGACAGTCTTCGCATCACCCATCAACTCTGCCTCAACGAATCGGATCCTTTTTCCAAAGAATTGTCACAAGCCTGGAATCAGGGCCTGGTGATTGCACTGCAAAATTTACCCAAGTTCTACTGGGAAACTCCCGGCTTGCCGGAAATCGCAGAATTTCAATCCGCAAAATAACCACGAGCACGCCTCTTCCTGCCAGACAAACGCACCAGCCTGTCGCACCGCGCACCAATGCGGTGCTTTTTTCGTTTTGAAATGTACTTCATGCCATTGATTTTTAAATAAAATTTACATGGCATGATTCATGCTTTGATAAGTTCGAACCTTTCGAGCGAAGTCAACCATGAAAACAGCTTATAACGAGATGTATGCCACTGACGGATCGGTGCGCGAAAATTACCGCAACTATGCAGACTGGCTATCCGCCACTCCTGAGGAGGTCATCGTTCGCAAACGCGAAGCCGCAGACATCGCCTTTCATCGTGCCGGCATTACCTTCGCTGTCTATGGCGAGACAAACAGTCAGGAGCGGCTCATTCCTTTCGATATCGTGCCGCGCATTATTCCGGCGCGCGAATGGACGCGGCTTGAACAGGGCTTACGTCAGCGCGTCCGTGCGCTGAACGCTTTCCTGCACGACATTTATCACGGGCAGGAGATCCTCAAAGCCGGTCGCATCCCTGCCCGTCAGGTGCTGGGCAACAGCCAGTTCCGTCAGGAAATGGTCGGCGTAGACGTTCCGGAAAACATCTACGCGCATATCGCAGGCGTCGATCTGGTACGCGCCGACCACGGCAGCCAACTCGGCGAGTACTACGTGCTCGAAGATAATTTGCGCACCCCGTCCGGCGTATCGTATATGCTGGAAAACCGCAAAATGATGATGCGATTATTCCCCGACTTGTTTTCAGGTCAAAAGATTGCACCCGTCGAACACTATCCTGATTTGTTGCTCAACAATCTGCGCTCGGTAGCGCCAGAGGGCGTCACCAATCCGAATGTCGTTGTGCTCACACCGGGTCAATACAACAGCGCCTATTTTGAACACGCCTTTCTGGCCCAGCAAATGGGCGTTGAACTGGTCGATGGCAACGATCTGTTTGTTAAAAACGAGACCGTGTATATGCGCACCACGGAAGGGCCGTTGCGCGTGGATGTCATTTACCGTCGCATTGACGATGATTTTTTAGATCCGCTGACCTTTAACAAAACCTCCATGCTGGGAGTCCCGGGCTTATTCTCAGCTTACCGGGCAGGCAATGTCACACTGGCCAATGCCGTCGGCACAGGTATTGCGGACGACAAGGCCATTTATATACACGTGCCTGAAATGATTCGGTTTTATTGTTCAGAAGAGCCGATCTTAGCGAATGTCCCAACCTGGGAATTGAGTAAGCCTGACGACCAGGCTTATGTTCTAGCGCATCTGCCCGAACTAGTCGTCAAGGAGGTGCATGGCTCAGGCGGCTACGGCATGCTGGTCGGCCCCACCTCGACAAAAAATGAAATCAATCTGTTTCGCGACAAGATCCTGGCAAACCCAGATCACTATATCGCGCAGCCCACGCTCGCCCTTTCAACCTGCCCCACGTTTGTTGAAAGCGGCGTCGCACCGCGCCATATCGACCTGCGGCCTTATGTGCTGTCTGGCAAGGATATCACCATGGTGCCAGGCGGCCTGACACGCGTAGCGCTCAAAGAAGGCTCGCTGGTGGTCAACTCATCGCAAGGCGGCGGCACCAAAGACACCTGGGTACTCGAAGGAGACAACTAATATGCTTTCATCAACCGCAGACCACCTGTTCTGGATGGCTCGCAGCATGGAGCGTGCAGAAAATACGGCACGCATGCTGGATGTCACCTACCGCATGTCTTTACTCAAAAGGGCATTGATCGAGCCGCATCACGAATGGCGCGCCATGCTGTCCATCAGCGGGCTGCATGAAGATTTCGAGGCGCGTTACGATATGCCCTGTGCCGAGAACGTATTGCACTTCATGGCGCTGGATGAAAAAAATCCGGGCAGCATCTACAACAGTATTTTCAAAGCGCGTGAAAATGCACGTGCCGTGCGCGGCTCCATCACGTCAGAGATGTGGGAGACGCTCAACTCCACCTGGCTGGAAATGCGCCGAATACAGGGCGATGGCATCGCAGCCGATGGGGTCTCACGGTTTTTCGACTGGGTAAAAGAGCGTTCGCATTTGTCACGCGGCATCGCACACGGCACCATGCTGCGCGACAATACCTTCCGTTTTATCAGGCTGGGAAATTTCCTCGAACGCGCTGACAACACCGCACGCATACTGGATGTGAAATACCACATTTTATTGCCCAGCCCAAAGGACATCGGCGGCGCGGCAGACTATTACCAGTGGAGTTCGGTGCTTCGTTCGGTATCGGCCTTTGAATCCTATCGCCGCGTGTATCGCGACCAGATCACCCCTAAGCGCGTGGCCGAATTGCTGGTCCTGCGGCCCGACATGGCAAGATCGCTGATCACCTGCGTGGACGAAGTCAACCGATTGTTGCATGAAATCGACGGGCCGCGCGCCAACGAGCTGCTCCGTCGCTGCGGCTTGCTGCGCACCAGTTTGCATGCTGAAACCATAGACGGGATTTTCGATTACGGCCTGCATGAATACCTCTCCGAATTTCTTGAGCAGATTTATGAACTGGGCAACCTGATCAACACCGCCTATTTCTGGTCAACCGATGAATTAAGCGTGCCTGACATAATCGGCCATTGAACTACGAAAGAAGAACGCCATGACTTATTGCGTCGCGACTATGATTGATGCCGGCATCGTTTTTGCCTCGGACTCCCGCACCAATGCGGGGGTCGACAATATTTCCACTTTCCGCAAAATGAAAACCTTCGAACGAAAGGGCGACCGGGTGCTGGTGGTCGTTAACTCGGGCAATCTGGCCATCACACAGGCCACGCTCAATTATCTTGAACAGGAAATCAGGCACAGTACCGAAGCAAATTTGATGAGCGTCTGCTCAATGTACGAAGTCGCCGAATTGATCGGCTCGGCACTTCGGGAAGTACGCCATCGGGACGGCCCGTATTTGGCAGAAAATAACGTAGATTGCAGCGCAAATTTCATCGTCGGCGGGCAAATTACCGGCGAACCCCAGCGCCTGTTTCTAATTTATGCGGAAGGCAATTTTATCGAGGCCACCCCCGAAACGCCCTATTTCCAGATCGGCGAAGTGAAATACGGCAAGCCTATCATCGACCGAATTATTCGTGCAGACACCAGCATGAACGATGCTATCAAATCGGTTCTGGTCTCATTCGATTCAACGATGCGCTCCAATCTATCGGTGGGTCTGCCAATCGATATGGCCTGTTACGAACGCGATACGCTGCAACTCAATCACGTTCATCGCTTCGATGATCAAAACGACTACATGCAGCGACTGCACAAAAGCTGGGGGGATGGTGTAAGGCAAGCCTTCGCCCAACTACCGAATTTTGATTACTGAATCTATTGAAAACATTGAAAGGTTTCCCATGACCATCCGCGTTGCACTAAATCACCAGACCAGTTATGTGTTTGACCGTGCTGTGAAGCTCTGGCCGCATGAGATCCGGCTGCGTCCCGCCGCACATTGCCGCACGCCGATTTTAAGCTATTCGCTGAATGTTGAACCGGCAGGTCATTTCCTTAACTGGCAGCAGGATCCATTCGGCAACTGGGTCGCACGGCTGGTATTTCCCGACAAAGCTGAGTCGCTGAAAATCACGGTCGATCTGGTGGCCGACATGACGGTGATCAATCCCTTCGATTTTTTCATGGACGAATATGCCGAGTGTTTTCCCTTTGCTTATCCGGAATCGCTCAAGCGGGAGCTCGGCCCCTATCTTGAAGCTGACTTGCTCACGCCACTGCTGTCCGACTGGCTCGCCCGCACCCGCATCGAGCTGCTTGCAAAACCCCTGCGCACCATCGACATGCTGGTCGGCATCAACCAGCGACTAAAAGACGACATCAACTATATTGTCAGACTAGAAGCCGGTGTTCAGACGCCGGAGCAAACGCTCGAACTTAAACTGGGTTCCTGCCGCGACTCCGCCTGGCTCTTGGTGCAGACGCTGCGCCATCTGGGATTGGCAGCGCGCTTTGCCTCAGGTTACCTGATCCAGCTCAAAGCGGATGTTAAGGCGCTCGATGGGCCATCCGGTGCACTTCATGACTTCACCGATCTGCATGCCTGGGCCGAAGTGTACATTCCGGGGGCGGGCTGGATCGGTCTTGATGCGACCTCCGGCCTGTTGGCCGGTGAAGGACATATCCCGCTTGCCTGTACCGCAATGCCCTCCTCAGCGGCACCGGTCATCGGCGGCACCGAAGTCTGTGAAAGCCAATTTGAATTTTCAATGTCGGTGACGCGCATTCACGAAGATCCTCGGGTCACCCGGCCTTACAGCGAAGCCCAATGGCAAGCGATCCTCGATCTGGGTCATCAGGTCGATGTTGAGCTCGATAAAAATGACGTACGCCTGACCATGGGCGGCGAACCCACTTTTGTCTCGATCGACGATATGGAAGGACCAGAGTGGAATTTCACGGCCTTGTCGGATACGAAGCTAACCCTTGCGGGCGAGCTGCTCACGCGCATGCAGATGCAATATGCACCGGGTGCCTTGCTGCATTTCGGTCAGGGGAAGTGGTATCCGGGTGAGCCGTTACCCCGCTGGGCACTGGGCTGCTACTGGCGCACCGACGGCACACCGCTGTGGAATGACCGCAGCCTGCTCGTCAGCTCCGATGGAGAAGGAACACGCGAGACAGCCGATGCAAAGCGCTTCATGCAACGTCTAACACAAGAGTTAGCCCTGGATGAACGCTTTGTGATCACGGCCTTTGAAGATGTCGCCCAGGTGATCAACGACGAACTGCGCTGGCCGGACAATCTGGATCCGTTAACCGCCGACCTTAAAAACAGCGATGAGCGGCGGCGTCTCGCCCGTTTGCTCGAGCAGGGTCTTGGCGAACCCGCGGGCTACGTGTTGCCACTCAAGGCGCTGCCGCCCAACAAACCTGTGCTTGCCAAAAAGGGCCTGATTTCTGCCGGATTTCGCTCCAGCCCCTGGCCGCTGCGCCGCGAGCACTTGTATCTGATCGCAGGCGATTCACCATTAGGACTGCGTCTGCCCTTAGACTCCCTGCCTTGGCTGCCTCCTGAGGACCAGGACACCGATTCTGGCCGGGACCCGTTCGATTGCACCGTTGACGCACCCGACACGCCCCCTGAAAAAAAGAAATTTCAAACGCTCAAAGCGCGTTACGACCCGCGTGAAATCATCCATACAGCGCTGTGCTGTGAAGTCCGTGCCGGCGTATTGTGCCTCTTCCTGCCGCCCGTGCCTATACTCGAAGACTTCATCACGCTAATCCGTGCAATCGAAGCCACCGCGAACGCACTGAAACTGCCCGTACGTCTTGAAGGCTATACCCCGCCTGCCGACCCGCGCGTCAAAGCGTTCCGCATCACGCCCGATCCGGGCGTCATCGAAGTGAACATTCATCCGTGCTCGAGTTGGGCGCAACTGGTCGAAAACACACAAATTCTCTATGAAGCGGCTAGACTAACGCGTCTGGGCGCAGAAAAATTCATGCTCGACGGTCGTCACACCGGCACCGGCGGCGGCAATCATGTGACGCTAGGTGCCGCAACGCCGGCCGATTCACCCTGCCTGCGCCGTCCGGACATACTCGCCAGCCTGATCACTTACTGGCAACATCATCCGGCGTTGTCGTATCTGTTCTCCGGCATGTTCATCGGGCCTACCAGTCAGGCACCGCGTGTCGATGAGGCGCGTCATGAAAGCCTTTACGAATTGGAGATCGCCTTCCAGCAAATGTCCGAGCATCTCAAACCGGGCGCGGAAAGCGAGCAACCGTGGCTGGTCGATCGCCTGTTGCGCAACCTGCTGGTAGATTTGTCCGGCAACACCCACCGCGCAGAATTCTGCATCGACAAGCTCTATTCGCCTGACAGTGCGACCGGGCGCCTAGGCTTACTGGAATTCAGAGGATTTGAGATGCCACCGCATGCGCAGATGTCGCTGCTGCAGATGCTGCTGCTGCGCGCGCTGGTAGTACGCTTCTGGCAAAAACCCTATCAGGGCAGTCTGAACCGCTGGGGGACCGAACTGCATGATCGCTATATGTTGCCGCACTTCGTAGCTCAGGACATGAAAGACGTGGTGCTTGATTTGCAGCGTGCAGGTTACGCTTTTGAGTTTGAATGGTTCACACCATTCCTTGAATTTCGCTTCCCGCGCTTCGGTACAGTGGTATATCACGGCATCGAAATTGAACTGCGCCAGGCCATTGAACCCTGGCATGTGCTAGGCGAAGAAGTCGCTGCCGGCGGCACCGCACGCTATGTCGACTCCTCCATCGAACGCATGCAGGTGAAAGTGCGCAATATGAATGACAACCGGCACATCCTGACCTGCAATGGCCGGCCACTGCCGATGACAAGCACCGGCACGCGAGGGGAGTTTGTCGCTGCCGTGCGCTATCGCGCCTGGGCGCCCCCGTCCGGTCTGCATCCCACCATCGGAGTACAGGCGCCTCTCGTATTTGATTTGGTCGACAGCTGGAGCGGACGCTCAATTGGCGGGTGTACTTATCACGTTGTCCATCCGGGGGGACGCAGCTATGACACGTTCCCGGTCAATGCCAACGAAGCGGAGGCACGTCGCGTTGCGCGGTTTTGGAATCACGGTCACACACCGGGTTTACTGCATGTTCGTCGCGAGGGACGCAACCCGGATTATCCGCTGACGCTGGATCTGCGCCGCGCCCCCGAACCGGCAATGGAAGGAATGCCAGAGAGTCCGAGCGAATTGATGCAGCAAAACCAGCAGCAATGATAACGGCGGGGGTGAACTTCAACCGCCGCCCCCTTCGTCATTACACGTTAAAACTCCTGCCATTCGTCACCGGCTTTATCGACCACTTTAGCTACCTTGTTAGCAGGCTTTGCAAGGCCGGTGCTGGCAGGAATTTTCGCACGCTGCGATTCCATCTTAAAAACGCTAACGGAACGCACAAGGCTATTTGCCTCCTCTTCAAGTGATTCCGCAGCGGCTGCAGCCTCTTCCACGAGCGCTGCATTCTGCTGGGTCACTTGATCCATTTGGGTGATTGCCTGATTAACCTGCTCAATACCCTGACTTTGTTCGGTCGAGGCGGCACTAATTTCCGCCATAATATCGGTAACGCGTTTAACCGCAGTGACCACCTCTTGCATTGTTTTTCCGGCATTATCAACCAGTTTCGTCCCTGTTTCGACCTTGTCAACGGAGTCGCTGATCAATTCTTTGATCTCTTTCGCCGCGGCAGCCGACCTTTGTGCAAGCGTGCGGACTTCCGTTGCGACAACGGCAAAGCCACGCCCCTGCTCACCAGCCCGTGCGGCCTCTACCGCCGCATTTAACGCCAGAATATTGGTCTGAAACGCAATGCCATCGATCACGCTGATGATATCGACGATTTTACGAGATGACGCATTGATCGCACTCATGGTATCTACAACATCATTTACAACGCCACCTCCCTTAATAGCGATCGTACTGGCACTCAGGGCCAATTGGTTTGCTTGTCGGGCATTATCCGCATTTTGTTTCACGGTAGAGGTAATTTGCTCCATGCTGGATGCCGTTTTCTCGAGACTGGATGCCTGCTCCTCAGTACGTTGTGACAGATCCGTATTACCAGACGCAATTTCTTTAGCGGCAGTCTCAATCGAATCTACCGTCACCTTGATATCACCTACCAACGTCTTCAGGTTTTCCACGGTTGCGTTGACAGAACTCTTGGTCTGACCGAATAAGCCCGGATAATCCGCACTGATCTTATGGGTCAAATCGCCTTCGGCCAGGGCTTGAGAGACACGCATCACATCGCGCAGCCCCGTATCAGTAACAGTGGACAACTGGTTGAGCAGTTCAGCCAAGGTACGTACAAAGCCTAGCTTACCCTGCATTTGCATTTTGACGCTAAAGTCACCCTGAGCAGCGGCGGCTTCTACAACCTGTTGAATTTCTGCAACGACCTTGGTCAACGCGTCTACCGTGCTATTCACCGCATTTTTAGTCTGCCCGAACACCCCGGGATAATCACGGGTAATGGTCTGCGATAAATCGCCACTCGCCAGCGCGGTTGTCACGCGCATAAAATCATTCAATACGGTTTCGGATACATCGGATAGGTCGTTGAGCAAGGAGGATAACTCCTCGGTATAGCCGGACTTCCCGTTCAGGGTCATCTTGACACTGAAATCGCCGCGTTGCGCCGCCGCTTCCACGATATTCTTGATTTCTGCGACGATATTACGCAAGCTGTCCTGCATCATTTTCATGGAATAGAGCAGGCTGCTGGTGTCCCCAGCTTCAACAACCAATTCGACTGAAAGATCTCCGCTAGCGATTTTTTCAACCACCTCAACCGCATAGGCCGGCTCCCCCCCCAACTGCTTCAGTAAGCTTTTAGTAATCCGCAACGAAATGACGATACCCAACAATAAAAAGCCCAGAATAATCGCGGTTGCAACAATGGTTTTAAATGCGATCAGCTCTTTGGCTTGTGCTTCTTCTATACCTGCCTGAGCACTTGCTAGCCCGACCAGCTTGTCAATTGCCATTCGATGCTGCAAATATTTTTGTTCCAGTTGCGGGCGCAAACTGTCAGCCGTTTTCAGGTCGCCACCCATTAAAGCGGGAATGAGATTTGATTGCTGTAAAGTCAAAAAATCTTTACCGGACTTATAAACATCACCGCCGATCAGCGCTTTAATGTCGCCATCAGGAAGCCCCTGCTGCCAGTACTGAGAACGATCGTCAAAGTCCTTTAACAACGCGCGGCTTTTATCAATCAAAGTCGGCAAGCCCGCTTTATCCGCAACAAACATCTGCTGCGTCACCAGATAAGACTCAATCAAATATTCCGGGGGCGGCAGGATGTCTGCGAGTAAATCTTTTTGCTGCACGATACCCTGATAAATCGGGCCGTTTACCTTGACCTGATTCAGGGTAAGCAACAAAAACAAACCAGAAAGCACAAAACCCGAAGAGAAAATGCCAATCAACAAAAAGAGCTTGGATTTCATAGATAAATTATTCATATAGACCTGATTCATTTCGTTGATTAAACACCGGATACCACACTATCCCGCAGTATCATGCCATAGGGGCAATTATCAAGGAAAACTTTAAATTACGATACACTTAGTCCATCTAGCAGTGTGACCTGAAAACGGAATACACTCCCAACGCCAAGCTGGCTTTCAACCGTAATTCGGCCATGCATCATCTGTGCCAGATTACGCGCAATCACCAGCCCCAGTCCTGTTCCGCCAAAGCGCCGCGTTATAGAGTTATCAGCCTGCACGAAGGGCTGAAATAGGTTTTTGATCGTCTCAGCGCTCATACCAATGCCGGTATCCTGGATAGAAAATTCCAGCCTGACTTTTCCGTCAGGAACACGGATTTGCTTCACTTCAAGCGAAGTCTCTCCTTGCGATGTAAATTTCACGGCATTGCCGAGCAGGATGGTCAAAATTTGCCGCAAGCGCAATACATCACCCAGAAACACCCGCCCTGACTCACCTAACCGGAGCAAAGTAAACCCAAGTCCCGCCTCTTGGGCGCGCAATGCAAACGACCGCTCGATACTGCCTAACAACTCATCAAAATCAAACGAGGCCACATCGAGCATCATCCGTCCTGATTCTATTTTTGACAGATCAAGGATGTCGTTCAGTATCCCCAGCAGCATGTTTGACGACTCAAGAATTTGTGACAGAAATATCTGCTGATCCTTGGGATCGGGATTATCCAGCGCAAGCTCAGAAAAGCCGATAATGGAATTCATCGGCGTGCGAATTTCATGACTCATATTGGCCAAAAAATCGCTCTTGGCACGACTGGCGGCCTCCGCTGCGACATGGGCAAGTTGAACACTTTCGATCAACTCATTAAATATTCGTGCTGTATCCCCTGCCTCATCATCGCTGCTGACAACCAGCCGGCGTGAAAAGTCACCGCTATTTGTGATGTCTTTCATCGCCTGTTGCAGACTCTGCAACGGACCGATGACGGAACGCGAAATCAGATACGCAAGTAATACCGTCAGGCTGACCGTACAAACCAAAATAAACAGCATTAAATACGTCGCAAAATTTATTTGCTGGCTTGCTCGCGCCTCGTCTAACACAACACGATGGCTGGCAATTTTGACGGCGCGATCGATGGCCTCGCGATGTAACGCGTAGGACGATTTCATTTTTTTCATCGCCGCTACCACCGCAGGCCTGTTTTCATGCAGCAAAGCAGGCACGAACTCATCGGACACAACTGCGTAAAACCGCATAGCAGGTTCATGTGCCCCTGCCAGCAACGTCGTAGTCAACTCATCACCTAAGCGGTGTTTCTGCCAGAACTCATGTCGATTCACGTATTCACGCTGTAAATTCAGCAAGCGTTCAATCAAATGCGCTTGTTCGGATGGCTCACATTCGACAAGTTGCAAACTCACAAGATACGACTCAATGATGTACCCCGGCGGTGGCAGGATATCTGCAACGAAATCTTTTCCTTGTGCAATTTCCTTGTAGATCGGACCGTTAACCTTGAGTTCACCCAGCGTCTTAAACGACCACAGACCGTAGAGTAAAAACCCCGCCACCACGCAAAAGATCAAAATGGCAAAGCGTTGCCGAAGTTTCAAATTTACCAAGCGTTCCATATCAACTCCAAGCGTGTTTGCTCGTTAGTTTAAACCAGATTGGTCATGACCAATCCAGATCAAGACAAGCAACCAGCATCCCGCAGGGGGTATTGACCAGCGCAGAAATGGTGATGCACTGACTTTTTCCGGTCAGCGAGCGATAAGGGCGGGTGATCTGTATTTCTCCCGGATTTAAAACGGCCTGCCTGAAATAATAGCGTCTCGACCAGTTAGCCTCGGCCGCTTCGGCCAGCGGCTTATAACGAGGATCGATATACTCTGACTGCTGTTTCTGGATATTGTCGCCAATCTGATAGCCGGCCTCATCCAAAAAGTAAACGCGCATCACATTGGGCAAGGCGAGCAATTTCTCACAAGCCAACATTTGCGGAGCACACCCTGAAGTGAGGGTATGTAAAATCGCTTTGAATTCGATCAGACACTGGTCTACTGCATCGCGGTATCGTGTTCTGATCGACGCAGAAAACTCAATATGTTTACCGCGCAACTTAAGCAGCATGTTGTTCGGGTCGTCCGTTTCCACCAATTGCTCGCGGGGAAACCCAAAGTAATAGCCCTGCACCAGATCGACATTTGAATCGATCGCGATCAAGGCCTGCTGCTCAGTCTCAACCCCTTCCATCAGGGCAATGCAGCCCAGCTCCTGAATTAACCCGACTAGACTTGGCAACGCTTTACGCACGACGACACTCGATTCCGCCTGAACGATAATTGAGCGATCAAATTTCACAATATCGGGCTGAATATTCCAAATCCGGTCGAAGTTGGAATGCGATGCACCGAAATCATCGATTGCCACCAGGCAGCCCAGATTCTTGTAGTAGTTAATCGCAGCCGACAGGATCGATTCATCATAAATGCCTTTTTCCAAAATTTCGACCACCACCTGACTCGGTGAAATGCCGTTCTGATCGAGCATCTCCTTAAAAAACGAGCCATAACTTTTGCCCAGGACCGTGACCAGCGGATTGACATTCAGAAAAATCCACGACGTGTCAGAAAATCTCGAGAAATTCTGCACATGAACGGCACGGCATAAGCGGTCGAGCAGCACATTATCCGACTCATCTTTGACCTGCCCGAACAAGGCGAGCGGCGACACCGGCAGTCCATCCTTCTTTTTAGCACGACACAGGGCTTCGTAGCCGACCGGATTTCTGTGTGACAAACTGAAAATGGGCTGAAATGCACTGCCTATACTGTAATCGCGGAACTGTCCGGTGTTGCCACTGACCCGCTGGTTAACAGCGTTAAAGTTATGTGTCTTCATCTTAATTTATTGATTGTGAACATCTGTAATTTGGAACTGATTAACCAGCAGACGTAACTTTTGTGTGCCTTCACGATTGCTCGCAATGGCAAAATTCAATTCTCCCACCGCAGCACTCATCGAGTCGGCCGTACGCGCCACACCTTGCACTTTACTCCCGCTTTCAGCTGCACTCATCGATATCTGTGAAATCGTAGCAAACATCCGTTCAATAATCTCGGCAGAACCAGAATTGTCAGCAGCAGAGGCCTCTGCCAGCCGCAACCCTTCCTCCATACCGGTCGCACCGTGTTCCATAATGGCGACCGCATCACGCGCCTTGTCCTGAACGGATGCAATCATCAGATTGATTTCATGTGTCGCGCTGCTGGTGCGTTCAGCCAGTTTACGCACTTCATCGGCGACCACTGAAAAACCGCGGCCAAATTCACCTGCACGCGCGGCCTCAATGGCTGCATTCAACGCCAGTAAATTAGTCTGATCGGCAATGCCCTTGATGACCTCAGCAATCTCACCGATCTTTTCGGTACTCTCTCCCAGCGAGCGGATACGCAACGAAGACGCCTTGATCGATTCGCGGATATCCTGAGTACGGCTTTGCACCATGCTGACTTGCGCGCGAGCGCGATCGGTTGCCAGTTGCATGGCTTGCCGCATTTCGCTGGTGGTCAGATTTGCCAGGTCAATGTCACTCATCTGTTTTTCCAGCGCCTGCAAAATATCCTGCACCGCGATCAGCACTTCGCCTGTAGCGGCGGTTGCCTCTTTGTTACGCACATCCATGTGTGCCTGATTATTGACCATGCCGTCCGTGCCACGTCTGACGTTGCCGACCGTGCGGTCGATATTATCAATCAGGCTATTGATCCATTGAGACAACACCCCGGCTTCATCGCGACTGGCATCGCCCCGGTCCAGACGCTGGGACAGATTGCCATGCCCTTCCGCGACATTCCGAACCACGCTCACCATGCTGCGCAATCGTTGCCCGACAGGTTTTGCAACAAAGCGATGAAGCACGAGACCACCGGTTAAGAATAATCCGCAACAAATACTCGCCATCACCTGCGCGTCAGGTTTGAAAGCCAGTGCAATACCTGAAATGACGGCCATCATGGCAACCCACATAGCCAAATAAACAGACATCATCCTGAAGTTAAGACTGCGGAAACGATACACCTCCTCGAGGTCGGCTTCGCACATCATCCCCCAGCTATCTATGGAACCCGGCAGTGTGAATGTAATACCGCGCCCTATCACTGGAATATGGCGATAATCGGAATAGCCGGGATAGGTCACAAACGTATTCTGACCACAGCGTATCGTCTCCCGCACGCCGGGATGCAACTGACCTGTCGCAGGGTCATTGAAGATCAGCTCAAATTCCGTGTGATTCCGAACCGATACGACTCCGAAATCGGTACGCACGCCTTGCTTTAAGTTGTCGCCCATACTAAAAGTAGCATCTTCGAACCGGGAACGGGACAACGCAGTGCCCGCTTTGATTGCCGTATCAAATCCCGCTTTCACCATGAATAAATAGTTATCCCCGGACTCGTGAAAAATATGTCCGGCTTCACGCTGAATCAAGTCACCCAGCACATCGTTCGGCACCCGGCCGCAAACCGCACCGAGCAACACCCCGTCTTTTTGCAGCGGGTAGTAAAACATCAGCGTCACCGCATCGTGAAACCGCGAACTGCTCGCGCCCAGAGCACCGGTTGCAGCGTCAAGATAAGGGCCATGCAGAAATTTACCGGCAAGCCCCAGCGTGACCGCTTTTGCGTTCAGATCATTTTTTCCGACTCTGCTCCGGCAACTCGAATACAAGGTGACAGCCTGAGCGTTAATCACGAATAATTCCGTGAAGTCGCCATCGAGGCGCAGATTTTCCGCAAGTAGCTCTGCGTCAAATTTTGGCCAGTCGTGCGCAATCTGCGCCGACATACCCGAGAGCGCTGACCACTTTTGCTCGGCCCATTCAGATAAAATTCGGACCCGCGTGGTGGCAATGGAGTCGAAGATTTCTTCGAGAATAGGATATCGCCATTGATTTAGATAACAGGCCCACCCCATCGCCAAGCGGCCGCACTTGCCAAAATAGGGAAGCCAGAATCGCTCGCTGTTGCTCAAATTCATCTGTTGGCTTTTTAACATGTCAGTATCCCCTTTGTGTGTACCGAAAATTAAAGCAATAATCATGCCAATAAAAAACCCTTACAAAACCAACTGGAATTAATTGATCCGACTGCGCCATGCACCAAAATCGGGCACAGATGTACCTGCTTGCAACAGCAATGCACGAAGTTGGCAGGAGTAACGATGGAGCAGGGTTTGACCCCAAGCTGTAGCGCGAGAACCGCAGGGGGCCTCCCATGAAATATGGTCGCACTGTGTGCTTGTATTTCATGTGAAAAAAAGGGCACCATGCGGTGCCCTAAAAATGGAGCCGGAGGATGGCTCCTGGGAGGAGAAGTTAAACTTAGTAGTTGTAAGCGCGTTCGCCGTGAGATGAAGTATCCAGCCCTTCACGCTCTTCTTCTGCTGCGACACGCAGGCCGATGGTCAGGTCAACGATCTTGTAGCAGACGAAAGCCACCACACCCGACCAGATCACCGTGGTCAACACAGCCTGGGCCTGAATCCAGACCTGATCCGCAATGACCGTGTCCACAATGGTATTGTTTGCATAGTCAGCGATACCGGTGCCACCCATGCTCCAGCTGTTGAACACACCGGTGAGCAGCGCACCCAAGATACCGCCGATACCATGAATACCGAACACGTCGAGCGCATCATCTGCACCCAGCAATTTCTTGAGACCCGTTACACCCCAGAAGCACACGACGCCAGACAGCGCACCGATCACCAGACCGCCACCGATACCCACCCAACCACAGGCCGGCGTGATGGCAACCAGACCGGCAACTGCACCGGATGCAGCACCCAACAGGCTTGGCTTACCCTTAAGCAGCCATTCCGCAGCCAACCAAGTCAGTACCGCAGCAGCCGTTGCAATCAACGTATTA
This sequence comes from Gallionella capsiferriformans ES-2, assembly GCF_000145255.1. Lineage (NCBI taxonomy): Bacteria > Pseudomonadati > Pseudomonadota > Betaproteobacteria > Nitrosomonadales > Gallionellaceae > Gallionella > Gallionella capsiferriformans. Next base: position 81,019 of record NC_014394.1, on the reverse strand, counting down.
GCGAAAGCAAGCGTTGCTGTTCCACCCGCTTCCAGCGCAGAGCCTGCGTTGAAACCGAACCAGCCCACCCACAACAGCGCAGCGCCGATCATGGTCATCACGAGATTGTGCGGTGCCATCGGCTCTTTGCCATAACCGATACGTTTGCCAACCATAAATGCGCCGACCAGACCAGCAACCGCTGCGTTGATATGCACCACGGTACCGCCCGCAAAGTCCAACGCACCCTTTTGGAACAACCAGCCCGCTTTTACGGTTTCAACAGCCAGTGTCGCGGCATCCTTGATTGCATCGGGACCGGTCCAGAACCACACCATGTGTGCGATCGGCAAGTAAGCAAAAGTAAACCACAGACCTGAGAACAGCATCACGGCAGAAAACTTCATCCGTTCAGCAAAAGCACCGACGATCAACGCCACAGTGATGGCGGCAAAGGTAGCCTGAAACGCGACAAAGACAAACTCCGGAATCACGACACCCTTGCTAAAGGTTGCCGCATTAGCTACGGAACCCGTCATCGGATCAAAGATGCCCTTGAGGAACAGTCGATCAAAGCCACCGATGAATGCATTGCCTTCGGTAAATGCCAGCGAATAACCGTAGATCGCCCAGAGCACTGTGATCAACGCAAAGATACTGAACACCTGCATCAGGATAGACAGCATATTTTTGCTGCGTACCAAACCGCCGTAGAACAGCGCAAGGCCGGGGATTGACATCATAATCACCAGCAAGGTTGCCACCAGCATCCATGAGGTATCGCCCTTGTTAGGCACGGGTGCCACAACCGGAGCCGCCTCCACAACCGCTTCAGCCACAACAGCCATAACAGGCGCCGCTTCCGTAGCAGAAACGACAGCAGACGCAACTTCCGTAGCCGATACGACAGCGGACGCCGCCTCTTCCGCGAAGCCGGACGCCGACAGTCCGCACAACGCGGCTATCAGCATAAATGAAGCGAATATTTTTCTCATTTCGATCTCCTTAAAGCGCGTCCGAACCGGTTTCGCCGGTACGAATACGAATCACTTGTTCGATTTCCTGCACAAAAATTTTGCCATCGCCGATCTTGCCGGTTTGAGCCGCTTTTTCGATGACTTCAAGCACACTGTCCAGCTGGTCAGCAGCAATGGCCGCTTCCAGCTTAACCTTAGGCAGAAAATCCACTACATATTCCGCGCCGCGATACAACTCGGTATGCCCCTTTTGCCGGCCAAACCCTTTGACTTCAGTGACGGTGATACCCTGCACGCCAATCGCGGAGAGGGCTTCACGCACTTCGTCAAGCTTGAACGGCTTGATAATCGCTGTGACCATTTTCATCATATTCTCCTGGTGAGGGGCGGCATTTACACCGCCCCGATATCAATTAAAATGCGTGAGTCAAAGTCAGTGCAGCAGTACCTTTACCTAACTGAGAGTTAGTCGTGGCAACGGGTGTCGTATAGAACGAACTGACATTGGTACTGGTGTAAGCCAAGCCAAGTACATAACCACTGATATCCTTAGTGATGCCGACTTTGTAGTCGGAATAAGTCGGGGTACCTGTGCCTGGCGCACCCGTCGTAATGGCTGCGGCAGCATCAGCACCAGCTCCCTTGTAAGTTTGTCGACCCACGTGCGCAGTCACCGTAAATCCGCTATCAGCCAAGGGCACACTGGCATTCAGCTCAAGATAATTCGTGCCTTTCGCGCCGGGAACTGTCAGGAAGTCGCCCAGACCGTAGGAATACTTAGCCGTGAACCACTTGTAGCCGATCGCACCATAAACTTCATCGGTATCCGCTTTAGCGTAACCACCCGCCGCAGTGTAGGTACCCAGATAGTTGTAACGGACGAAACCTACGTCATAACTAAAATCTTCCGCGAAAGCATTCTTGAAACCCAAATAGGTATCGAGCTCCATCGAAGGACTACCACTGGCAGTTGCAGCCGTATCGTAAATCCAGCTCACGTTTGATCCCCACACCCCTGCGTAAAAGCCGCTTGCATGTGCATAGTCAACGCCGCCTTGTATCGCTGAGTTATGAGAGGTTTGTGAAATACCACGGAAAACGTAGTCACTCACGATCCCGACATTTGCAGAAACCGTATGCGGAGACGCTGGCGCATCTTCAGCCATTGCCACACAAGGAACAGCCATTGCAGCCAGGATAAGGGTATTCAGTAATTTGCTTTTCAACATGATGATTCCTTCATAAAGTTTAAAAAAATATTTCCCGCGCATTTCTATAAGCAGGATGCGTGCCACAATTATTTGTTTGTTTTAATTCATCACATTACAAATAAATGACTGGATTCTACACTCGCGCTGCGCACCATATGCGCACAGCATTTTCCCAATATGCACTGATTTTGTGCCTGCCTGCACCAGTTTTGCTACACTGGCAAAAATGTCGATTCAAACTGCAATAGACTTCCCTGCGCAGTGATGACGCTATGTAGCATAGTTATTGCGAAAAAGAATCAAAAAGCCATTACCCATACCAAGGAGCTCCACCATGCTGAATGCGAAAATTTTCGATGACATCTCCGCCAAGTTAAGTCAGGCGGCAGAAAGCGGCCCCGCCAAAGATATCGAGAAGAATGTGCGCGCCCTGCTCACGCAAGGGTTTAGCAAACTCGATCTGGTCACCCGCGAAGAGTTTGATATCCAGTCTCAAGTGCTTCTGCGTACCCGCGAACAACTCACCGCACTCGAAGCACGCGTAGCAGAACTGGAAGCGCAACAACCCCCTAAATAACATGAGCCTCGCGGTACTCTACAGCCGCGCACTCGAAGGGATGGAAGCCGATCTGGTGACTGTCGAGGTGCACTTGGCCAATGGATTACCCGGCTTTACCATCGTTGGACTGCCGGAAACGGAAGTCAAGGAAAGTCGTGAACGGGTGCGTGCCGCGCTGCAGAACTGCCAGTTTGACTTTCCGGCCAGACGAATCACCGTCAACTTAGCCCCCGCCGATCTGCCCAAAGAAAGCGGACGTTACGATCTGCCGATTGCACTAGGCATACTGGCTGCAACCGGACAAATCCCCGCCGACAAACTCGGCTTATATGAATATGCGGGCGAGCTCGCACTGACCGGTGAAGTACGCCCGGTACGCGGCACGCTGGCAATGACCTGTCGCGCAGTTACCTCCGGACGCGCCTTCATCCTGCCGGAAGTGAATGCCGCAGAAGCCGCGCTTGTGGAACACGCCGTGATTTATCCGGCGAAAACGCTGCTGCAAGTGGCAGCGCATCTATCAGGGCGCGAATCCATTGCACCCTTCAAGAGCCAGCCACAGACCGTTAAGCCACACTATCCCGACTTCAGCGAAGTGAAAGGTCAGGAGCAAGTCAAACGTGCGCTGGAAATTGCCGCAGCAGGCGGCCATAGTGTCCTGATGATCGGGCCGCCTGGCACCGGAAAGTCCATGCTGGCGGCGCGCTTTCCCGGCATTTTGCCGCAAATGACAGACAAGGAAGCGCTGGAGAGCGCGGCCTTGCAGTCTCTGGGCGGCAATTTCGACATCGCGAACTGGAAAACGCGCCCCTATCGAGCACCGCACCATACGGCGTCAGGCGTCGCTCTGGTTGGAGGAGGAAGCAACCCGCGCCCCGGGGAAATTTCAATGGCAATGCATGGCGTGCTATTTCTCGATGAATTGCCGGAGTTTGAGCGCAGCGTGCTCGAAGTATTGCGCGAACCGCTCGAATCCGGACACATCACCATCTCGCGCGCCGCGCGCCACGCTGAGTTTCCCGCACAGTTTCAGCTGATTGCCGCGATGAATCCCTGCCCCTGCGGCTATTTTGGCCACTACAACGGGCGATGCCACTGCACGCCTGATCAGATTGCACGCTATCGCGGCAAAATTTCCGGCCCGCTGCTCGACCGCATCGACATTCAAATTGAAGTGCCCGCCGTGCCGCAGCAAGATTTACTGAAAAAATCCGCGGGCGAATGCAGTTCAGACATTCAGGCGCGCGTGGAGGCGGCGCGCCAGCGCCAGATTGACCGGCAGCATAAACCCAATGCACAGCTCTCCGTCACGGAACTGGATGAACTGTGTACGCCCGACGCCGAAGGGCAAACACTGCTCAAACGGGCCATTACGCGACTTGACCTGTCCGCTCGCGCCTATCATCGCGTCCTTAAAATGGCACGCACCATCGCTGATCTAGCCGGCAGCGATGCCCTGCAGACAGCCCACATCGCCGAAGCCGTACAATACCGGCGCATGGATAAATAAATTTAACAAGGAGACGCCCGGTGTTCGAACAAAAACTGATCAACAGCATGAAAAACTTCAACCAGTTCATCCACGTGCTGCTGGCACTGGCACTGGGCATCGCCTGCATCATGGTGATCTGGGATTTCGGCGCGCGAGCCTTAGACGCATGGAATGCAGGCAATGCGACCAGCGGATTTTTTCATGCCTTAGGTTCACTGTTCATCCTCTGGACGCTCTCAACGCTGATTTCAGCGGAAATGCATTACCTGCAGACGGGGCGAACCTCGGTGCGCGTATTTGTCGAAGTCGCCATGATTTCGGTGATCCGCGAAATGATCGTGCAACCGGTACAAGTGATCAGCGCACCCGGCGGATCAGGCCCCATATTCAGCCCGCTGCATTACGGACTTCTGCTGGCCGCCTTACTGGTGATCGGCGTCGTATACAAACTGATCAGCTCCACCGAACCTGTCGAAACAGTTGAACACGTCACAAATAAATAACCCTATCCAAATTAAGAAGTAAATCCAACGGCTTACCGCATCGCACGCCGCGTGGTAAAATGCCCGACTCATTTTCGCAAGTTACCTGCTATGACCCGACACCTGATTGAAGACATCATCCAGCAACGCATCCTGATTCTGGACGGCGCGATGGGCACCATGATCCAGCGCTACAAACTGAACGAGGCGGATTATCGGGGCGAGCGTTTTGCTCAGTGGCCGCAGGATCTAAAAGGCAATAACGACCTGCTGGTGCTGACCAAACCCGAGGTAATCCGCGCAATACACAGCGAATATCTGGCAGCGGGTGCGGACATCGTCGAGACCAATACCTTCGGCGCGAACGCGACGACGCTCAAAGCGTACGGCATGGCAGAACTCAACTACGAGCTAAATGTCGCCGGCGCACGTCTGGCGCGCGAGGCGTGCGACGCTTACAGCACCCCTGACAAACCGCGTTTTGTCGCAGGCGTATTAGGCCCCACCGACAAGACCGCGACCATTTCACCGGACGTGAACGATCCGGCCGCGCGCAACATCAGCTTCGACCAGCTGGTAGCTGACTATTCGGACGCGACGCGCGGCTTGATGGACGGCGGCGCGGATACCATCCTGATCGAAACCATTTTCGACACCCTGAACGCCAAGGCCGCCATCTTCGCCGTGCAATCGGTATTCACCGAGCGCGGCACACGCCTGCCCATCATGATCTCGGGCACCATCACCGATGCGTCGGGACGCACGCTGACAGGGCAGGTGACTGAAGCGTTTTATAATTCGCTCGCCCATGCACAGCCTTTGTCGATCGGCCTCAACTGCGCACTGGGCGCGGAAGAGTTACGCCAGTACGTGGCTGAATTGTCGCGTGTAGCGAACTGTTACGTTTCCGCTCACCCCAACGCAGGCCTGCCCAATCCGCTGGCCGAAACAGGATATGACGACACGCCGGAGAATATGGCGGGCCACATCAAAGAATGGGCTGCCAGCGGTTTTCTGAACATCATCGGCGGCTGCTGCGGCACGTCCCCCGCCTTCATCAAGGCGATCGCCGAAACAGTCCAAGGCATCGCGCCGCGTAAAATCCCTGAAAATCCGGTCGAATGCCGCCTCTCGGGTCTGGAGCCGTTCAACATCAGCGACAGCTCGCTGTTCGTCAATGTCGGCGAGCGCGCCAACGTCACAGGTTCAGCCAAATTCAAGCGACTGATCCTGGAGGGCAAGTACGACGAAGCGCTCGAGGTTGCCAAGCAGCAGGTGGAAACCGGCGCTCAGGTGATCGACGTCAATATGGACGAGGCGATGCTGGACGGCGAAGCCGCGATGGTGCGCTTCCTCAATCTGATCGCCTCCGAACCCGATATCTCCAAAGTACCGCTGATGATCGACTCCTCCAAGTGGAGCATCATCGAAGCGGGCCTCAAATGCGTGCAGGGCAAGTCCATCGTCAATTCGATTTCGCTCAAAGAAGGCGAAGAGAACTTCATCAAGTATGCGACGCTGGTTCGAAAATACGGCGCGGCAGCAGTCGTGATGGCCTTCGATGAGGCGGGCCAGGCCGACACCTATGCCCGCAAGATCGAGATCTGCAAACGCAGCTATGACATTCTGGTGAACAAGGTCGGCTTCCCGCCTGAGGACATCATCTTCGACCCGAACATCTTCGCGATTGCGACCGGTATCGAGGAGCACAACAACTACGCGGTGGATTTCATCGAGGCCTGCAAGTGGATCAGGGCCAATCTGCCCTATGCCAAAATTTCCGGCGGCGTATCGAACGTGTCATTCTCGTTCCGCGGCAACGAGCCGGTACGTGAAGCCATACACACCGTATTTTTGTACCACGCCATTGGCGCCGGCATGAATATGGGCATCGTCAACGCAGGTCAATTGGGCGTATACGAAGAGATTCCGCGCGAGCTGCGCGATGCCGTCGAGGACGTGGTGCTCAACCGCCATCCGGATGCCGGCGAAAAACTGGTCAAAATCGCTGAGAGCGTCAAAGGCGGCGGCAAGGAAATCATCGAGGATCTCGAATGGCGTAAAGGCACGGTGCAGGAGCGTTTAACCCACGCACTGGTGCGCGGCATCACAACCTTCATCGTGGAAGACACTGAAGAGGCGCGTCTGGCAGCTAAATTCCCGGTCGAAGTCATCGAAGATTCGCTGATGAGCGGCATGAACGTGGTGGGCGATCTGTTCGGCGCAGGCAAGATGTTTTTGCCGCAGGTGGTCAAATCCGCCCGCGTGATGAAACAGGCGGTCGCGCACCTGATCCCCTACATCGAGGCGGAAAAACTGCGTTCGGGCGACACCAGCACCAAGGGTAAAATCCTGATGGCGACCGTAAAGGGCGACGTACATGACATCGGCAAGAACATCGTCACCGTAGTGTTGCAGTGCAACAACTTCGAGGTAGTGAACATGGGCGTGATGGTGCCGTGCCAGCAAATTCTGGACGCCGCACGCGAACACAAGGTCGACGTCATCGGCCTGTCCGGATTAATTACGCCCTCGCTGGAAGAAATGGCGCATGTCGCAAAAGAAATGGAACGCCAGGGCTTCAAGATTCCGCTCCTGATCGGCGGCGCGACAACTTCGCGCGTACATACGGCGGTGAAGATTGAGCCCAACTATCCTTCAGGCACGGTCATCTATGTCACCGACGCCTCGCGTGCGGTCGGCGTATGCAGCAATTTGCTCTCCGACACTTTACGTGACGACTATGTCGCATCGATCAAAGCCGACTACATTGAGGCGCGCGAAACGCATGAAGCCCGCCAATCCAAAGCCGTCTACGTTACACTTGAAGCAGCGCGTGCACACGGCATGAAAACCGACTGGAATGCCTATACGCCGCCCAAACCAAAGTTTACCGGCGTGAAAGAACTGCGCGACTACAGCTTGTCCGAGATTGCTGAATACATCGACTGGACGCCATTCTTTCAGGCGTGGGAACTGGCCGGACGCTATCCGAAGATTTTGCAGGACGAAGTAGTCGGTGAAGAGTCACGCAAACTGTTCGCCGATGCACAGGCAATGTTAAAGCAGATCATCGACGGAAAATGGCTCACCGCCAATGCGGTGTATGGACTGTTTCCGGCTAACACCATCAACGGTGATGATATCGAAATCTATACGGACGAGACGCGTTCTGAATGCGCCATGACCTGGCACAATCTGCGCCAGCAAACCAAAAAGCCTGCATCCATCCCGAACTATTGTCTGGCTGATTACATTGCGCCTAAGGGCGTGGCCGATTATATCGGTGGATTCGCGGTGACGACCGGCATCGGCATCGATGCGCGCGTGGCCGAATTTGAAGCACAGAACGACGACTACAACGCGATCATGTTAAAAGCGCTGGCCGATCGTCTGGCAGAAGCCTTCGCCGAATTGCTGCACGCACGCGTGCGCCGCGAATTCTGGGGCTATGCGAGCGACGAAGGTCTGGACAACGACGCACTGATCGCTGAGAAATATCGCGGCATCCGTCCGGCTCCCGGTTATCCGGCTTGTCCTGAACACAGCGAAAAGGGTCCGCTGTTTGCGATGCTGGATGCGACTCGCCGCGCCGGAATTTCTATCACCGACAGTTTTGCGATGCTGCCCACCGCCGCCGTTTCCGGCTTCTACTTCTCGCACCCGGAGGCAAAATACTTCGCGACCGGCAAGATAGACCGCGATCAGGTGGCAAGTTATGCCGAGCGCAAGGGCTGGGACATCGAAACCGCGGAACGCTGGCTAGCTCCCGTATTAAGCTACTAATAAGGAAACATCCGACATGACTACACTCATCAAAATCGACACAAGCTTGGGCGAAGGCGCAGAGGCTCAAGCAGGACAAACCGTGATCGTGCATTACACCGGCTGGCTGTATGACGATGCCGCACCGGACAACAAGGGCAGCAAGTTCGACAGTTCGCTCGACCGCAACGACCCGTTCGACTTTCCCTTAGGTGCCGGGCGCGTCATTCAAGGCTGGGACGAGGGTGTCGCGGGCATGAAGGAAGGCGGAACACGCACGCTGCTGATTCCTCCTGAAATGGGCTATGGCGCACAAGGCGCGGGCGACGATATTCCACCGAATGCAACGCTAGTGTTCGAAGTAAAACTGCTTAAGGTGATCAGAACCGAAATCGTGGACAATAAAGTCGGCGAAGGCGATGAGGCGCAGGCGGGACAAACGGTGACCGTCCATTACACCGGCTGGCTGTTCGATAAAAAATCTCCCGAAAACAAAGGGGTAAAATTCGATAGCTCACGCGACCGCAACGATCCATTCGAATTTCCACTCGGCATGGGTCGTGTTATTTCCGGATGGGACACGGGCGTTGCGGGCATGAAAGTGGGCGGCAGCCGCACACTGACCATTCCCCCTGAAATGGGCTACGGACGGCGCGGTGCGGGCGGGGTTATTCCTGCGAACGCGACGCTGGTGTTCGACGTCGAATTGCTTGGCCTGCGATAATCCATTTCTAATTATTTACATCGAGATATAAATGAAGCTGATTCCGAAGCTGACGATAGCCCTGCTGTTAGCAGCGGCCTTTTCAACCACCGCGTGCTCTGAACAAGCCGCACCCCCCGCACCTAAAATGGAGAAGAGCAACATGAGTGAACTGATCAAGAACGACGTCAAACTGGGCACCGGTGCAGAAGCCGTCGCCGGACAAAACGTATCCGTACATTACACAGGCTGGCTGTTTGATGAAGCCGCAGCCGACCACAAAGGCAAAAAGTTCGACAGTTCGCGCGATCGCGGCCAGCCGTTCCAATTTCCGCTCGGTGCAGGTCACGTCATTAAGGGCTGGGATGTCGGCGTCGCGGGCATGAAAGTCGGCGGTCAGCGTACATTGACCATCCCGTCCGACATGGGCTACGGTGCACGCGGCGCAGGCGGCGTCATTCCAGCGAATGCAACTTTAGTATTTGATGTGGAACTGTTGGGCGTAAACTAAACCTTTCTGCCGGAACTGGCGTAGAATTCTTCGCCAGTCAATACACAGGAGTGTCGCATGTTCCAGATTCGTGTTCACGGGCGCGGCGGACAGGGGGTCGTCACCGCTGCTGAGATGTTATCCGTCGCGGCATTCGAAGAAGGACGTCATGCACAGGCCTTCCCCAGCTTCGGCTCAGAGCGCACCGGCGCGCCGGTGGTGGCCTTCTGCCGGATTTCGGATAAAGAAATCCGCTTGCGTGAACCGATCATGGAGCCCGATGCGATCATCATTCAGGATCCCACTCTGCTGCATCAGATCGACGTGTTCGCCGGATTAAAACCCGATGGCTACGTGCTACTCAATTCGCATCACAGCATTGAAGCGCTGGGACTCGCCGAACTTGTCAAAGGCCGACAGCCTGAACGATTCTGCACCTTGCCGGCCTCTGAGCTTGGCCTCAAACATGTCGGACGCCCCATCCCTAACGTCCCCCTTTTAGCGGGATTCGCAGCCCTCTCCGGCATCATTCGCTTGGAATCGGTGATCCTCGCGATCAATGAACGGTTCACCGGCAAAATCGCTGCAGGTAACATCACCGCCGCAACGGAAGCCTATGAACGGGTACAGCAACAAATGAAGGAGCAGGCACATGCTAAAGCAGACTGAAGGCTCAAAAGCGGTCGCCGAAGCCATCGCACTGTGCCGCCCTGAAGTCATCTGCGCCTATCCGATTTCCCCGCAGACGCACATCGTCGAGGCGCTGGGCGAGAGCGTCAAATCAGGCGAACTCACCCCCTGCGAATTTATCAACGTCGAGAGTGAATTTGCCGCCATGTCGGTGGCGATAGGTGCTTCCGCTGCCGGTGCGCGCGCCTACACCGCGACCGCATCGCAAGGCCTGCTGTTCATGGCAGAGGCGGTCTACAACGCATCGGGGCTGGGGCTGCCGATTGTCATGACGGTCGCCAATCGTGCCATCGGTGCACCGATCAATATCTGGAACGATCACTCCGACTCGCTCTCGCAGCGTGAATCGGGCTGGATGCAGTTGTTTGCCGAGACCAATCAGGAAGCGGTTGATCTGCACATACAGGCGTTTCGGCTGGCCGAAGAACTCTCCATGCCGATCATGGTGTGCATGGACGGTTTCATCCTGACGCACGCCTTCGAACGCGTCGATATTCCGTCGCAAGCACAGGTAGACGCCTATCTGCCACCGTTCGAGCCGCGTCAGGTACTCGACCCTGCCGAGCCGGTTTCCATCGGCGCGATGGTCGGCCCCGAAGCCTTTATGGAGGTGCGCTATCTTGCGCACGCCAAACAGATGCAAGCCATCGAGCGCATTCCGCAACTGGCCAGCGAATTTCGCGAGATTTTCGGGCGGGACAGCGGCGGGCTAATCCGCACGTATTGCACGGAAGACGCCGACACCATCATTATCGCCATGGGCTCGGTGCTCGGCACCATCAAAGACACGGTGGATGAAATGCGTGCAGAAGGCCACAAAATCGGCGTGCTGGGCATTATCAGTTATCGCCCCTTCCCGCTGGAACAGGTCAAGGCGGCGCTGATCAACTGCCGTCGCTTTGTCGTACTCGAAAAAAGTCTGGCGGTCGGCATGGGCGGCATCGTGGCGACCGATGTGCGCATGGCAGTGACCGGCACCGGCCTCAAAGGTTTTACCGCGATCGCGGGTCTGGGGGGGCGCCCCATCACAAAAGCCTCGCTGCACAAACTGTTCAGAGAGGCCGAAGCCGAAACGCTGCCGCCGGTGACCTTCCTCGATCTGGACTGGGATGCGGTTAACAAACAGCTGGCGCGGGAGAAACAAACCCGCCGCTCCGGGCCTGTCGCCGAAAACATCCTGCACGACAAAGGCATCGTTTCAGCAAAGTTCGGTTAAGGAGATCAGCGTGGGATTTCAACCAGTAAAATTCTATCAGACCGGCACCTACACCGTCGGCAACCGTCTGCTCTCCGACACGGAGCGCAGCGTGCAAGCCGGCGAGTTACGCAGCAATTCAATCAACTCCGGTCACCGCGCTTGTCAAGGGTGCGGCGAAGCGCTCGGTGCACGCTACGCGATTGATGCTGCGATGGCCGGGAGTAACAATCAACTCATTGCCGTGAATGCCACTGGCTGTCTGGAGGTTTTCTCAACGCCCTACCCTGAATCCTCATGGCAGGTGCCGTGGATCCATTCGCTGTTCGGCAATGCGCCGGCGGTTGCAACCGGGGTCGCCGCAGCAATGAAAGTAAAGGGGCGCACTGAGGTGCGCGTGGTGGCGCAAGGTGGTGATGGCAGCACGACGGACATCGGTTTTGGCTGTCTGTCCGGGATGTTCGAGCGCAACGACGATGTGCTGTATATCTGCTACGACAACGAGGCCTACATGAACACCGGTGTGCAACGATCGAGCGCGACGCCACCTGCCGCCCGCACCGCCACCACCATGCCGGTAGGCGCAGAACCCGGCAACCTCTTCGGACAGGGCAAGAACCTGCCTGAAATCGCGATGGCGCACGGTATTCCTTATGTTGCCACCGCCACCGTCGCTGACTTGCGCGATCTGGAATACAAAGTGCGACGCGCCATGACCATACGTGGCGCGCGCTACATTCATCTGTCCGTGCCCTGTCCTTTAGGCTGGGGCACCGCCTCTGCCGACACCATCCGCATCGCGCGACTGGCCAAAGAGTGCGGCCTGTTCCCGGTGTTCGAAGCCGAACATGGCGAGGTCACGGGCGTATCGAAAATCCGCCATCAGGTTGCCGTGGAAGACTATCTAAAGCCGCAAAAGCGTTTTGCACATTTGTTCGGCAAGACGCCACACCCCGAAACCGTGGCACGTATTCAGGCGATTGCCGACCGCAACATCCGCAAGTACGGATTGCTCGAAGAAGGAGGGAACTGACATGTCCAACCGACCTTTTGCAATCACCTTAAAACCCGGCACTTCGCTTGCCAACCTGACCGGCACCTGGCGCACCGAGCGCCCTGTCTATCTTAACCGCCTGCCACCCTGCAACAACGCGTGTCCTGCGGGCGAAAACATTCAGGGCTGGCTGTTCCACGCCGAATCAGGCGACTACGAACAGGCCTGGCGCGTGCTGGTGCAAGACAATCCGCTTCCCGCCGTCATGGGACGCGTGTGCTACCACCCTTGCGAGAATGCGTGCAATCGCGGCCAGCTCGACAGTTCAGTCGGCATCAATTCCGTAGAACGTTTTTTGGGGGACGAAGCGATCAAGCAGGGCTGGAAATTCGACGCACCTCAGGCCGCAACAGGTAAACGCGTACTGGTTGTAGGAGCCGGGCCCTCCGGTTTGTCAGCGGCCTACCATCTGACGCGCGCGGGACATTGCGTGGAAATCCACGAAGCCGGCCCGCAGGCTGGCGGCATGATGCGTTTCGGGATCCCGAAATACCGGCTGCCAAGGTTCGTACTGGACGCCGAAGTTCAGCGCATACTCGATTTGGGCGTAACGTTAAAACTGAACACCCGCATCGAAAATATCGAACAAAGCATGCAAGACGGCCATTTCGATGCGGCATTTTTAGCGGTCGGGGCACATATCGCCAAACGCACCTATATCCCGTCCGGGGATGCCGCGCACATCGTCGATGCCGTCTCAGTGCTGCGTTCAATGGAAGGTGAAGACAAACCGATGCTAGGTCGCCGCGTGGTGGTATATGGCGGCGGCAACACCGCGATTGACGTGGCGCGCACCGCGAAGCGTCTTGGAGCGACAGAAGCCATCATCGTCTATCGCCGCACCCGCGAGAAAATGCCCGCACATGATTTCGAAGTGGAAGAAGCGCTGCAAGAAGGCGTGATGATCAAGTGGCTGTCCACAATCAAACAGGCCGAGGTAGGCAGTCTGACCGTTGAAAAAATGGAGCTGGACGAACAGGGCGTGCCGCAGCCGACCGGAGAATTCGAGACCATGGAAGCCGATTCACTGGTGCTCGCGCTGGGTCAGGACGTCGATCTATCCTTGCTTGAAGGCGTATCCGGCCTTGAGATCATCAACGGCACGGTGCAGGTTTCAAACAACATGATGACCGGTCACCCCGGCATCTTCGCGGGCGGTGACATGGTGCCGTCCGAGCGCACCGTCACCGTGGCAGTAGGACATGGCAAAAAGGCTGCGCGCCACATTGATGCCTGGCTACATGGCGCGAGTTTCACCCCCGCCCCCAAGCCTGAGATCGCTACCTTCGACAAGCTCAACCCGTGGTATTACTCCGATGCTGACAAGACCGTACGGCCGATGCTCGATATCATCCGTCGCCAGACCAGTTTCGATGAGGTTCAAGGCGGACTTAACGAGACCAATGCCTTGTTCGAAGCGCGCCGCTGTCTATCGTGCGGCAACTGTTTCGAATGCGACAACTGCTACGGCGTCTGCCCCGATAACGCGGTGATTAAACTCGGGCCCGGCAAAGGATTTCAGTTTAACTACGACTACTGCAAGGGCTGCGGCTTGTGCGTGGCCGAATGCCCCTGCGGTGCGATCGCGATGGTGCCTGAAGAAACCTGATGGGTCTGATTTCTCAACCGCTGCTGGTCACCATTCTGATGCTGGCCATCTCCAACCTGTTCATGACCTTCGCGTGGTATGGCCACCTGAAGAATATGTCGGCATCGCCCTGGTATGTGGCCGCGCTGGTCAGCTGGGGCATCGCGCTGTTCGAATATCTGATACAGGTGCCGGCCAACCGTATCGGCTATAGCGAGCTTAATCTCGGCCAGTTGAAAATCCTGCAGGAAGTTATCACGCTGCTCGTATTCGTACCGTTTGCGGTACTGTATATGAACCAGCCGTTAAAATGGGACTATCTGTATGCCGCGCTTTGCATGATGGGCGCGGTTTATTTTATTTTTAGAAATTGAAAACGATGAGCAAACCAACACATATCCATATCCTCGGCATCTGCGGCACGTTCATGGGCGGCATCGCGGCGATCGCCAAACAATCGGGCTTCCGCGTCACGGGGTGCGATACCAACGTCTATCCGCCGATGAGCACGCAGCTGGAGGCGCAAGACATAGAACTGATCACAGGCTTTGGCGTGGAGCAGCTGGAACTGAACCCGGATATCTACGTCATCGGCAATGTCGTTACGCGCGGCAATCTGCTGATGGAAGAAATTCTCAACCGCAACCTGCCCTATGTCTCAGGCCCGCAGTGGCTGTCTGACACGCTGCTCAGAGATCGCTGGGTACTGGGCGTGGCGGGCACGCACGGCAAAACCACCACAGCCTCAATGCTCGCTTGGATACTGGAACATGCAGGGCTTAATCCCGGCTTTCTGATCGGCGGGGTGCCGCAGAATTTCGACATCTCGGCACGCATCACCGAATCGCCCTTTTTCGTCATCGAGGCCGACGAATACGACACGGCCTTTTTCGACAAGCGCTCCAAATTCGTGCATTACCATCCGCGCACTGCGATTTTAAACAACCTTGAATTCGATCACGCGGATATTTTTGCCGACCTCTTTGCAATCGAAACCCAGTTTCACCATCTGGTGCGCACCGTACCCGGCAACGGCCTAGTAGTCTCAAATGGACGCGAAGCGGCGTTGCAGCGCGTCATCGAGCGCGGTTGCTGGACGCCGGTAGAGGCGTTCGGCGGCGACACCGGCTGGAACATCGACACCGGCAACCAAGTAACACTGAATGGCGTTGCACAAGGCGAACTTAAATGGGAATTGCTGGGTGAACACAACAGGATGAACGCACTGGCAGCCTTGGCCGCCGCGCGCCATGCCGGCGTTCCGGTAGCCCTTGGGCTGGCGGCATTAAGCGAATTCAAAAACGTCAAGCGGCGCATGGAAGTGAAGGGCATCGTCAACGGCATCACCGTTTATGATGATTTCGCCCATCACCCGACCGCCATCGATACCACGGTTGCGGGCCTGCGTCACAAGGTGGGGGCTGCGCGCATCTTGGCCGTACTGGAACCGCGCTCAAACACGATGAAGCTGGGCGTCATGAAGGACGCATTGCCCGGCAGCTTAAAGGATGCCGATCAGGTGTTCTGCTATTCTGGAAATCTGGGCTGGGATGCCAAGAGCGCGCTGGCCGTGATGGGCGACAAGGCTGTGGTGATCGACGATCTCGACACGCTGATCGACGTCATTGCCAAATCAGCCATGCCAGGCGACCATATTCTGGTGATGAGTAACGGCGGATTCGGCGGCATACACGACAAACTGCTCAAAAAATTGGCGTAGTGCGCATACTTGAATGCCTGCTTTGCGGCAGGCATTCCTTACTCAGCAATCCCTTTTACGGCGGCGACTAATGTCCTACAATTGAACTGGGACGCATTGCATCTGACCACTATTCAAACTGCTTAAGAAGCATTTTTTTTAAATTCTCCGGCATTTCATAGGTCGTTAAATCCCACCCTTCCAGGCGCAGAACAACCTCAAGACAAGCTTCCATTGCGGCATGGCTTTGCATCACCGCATCGGCGATGCACTTATGCACGGCACGGTCAGTATCCGTCATGTTAATGCAGTTCTGCTGATAAACGTACAAAGCCCGCTGCTCGTTGATGTTTTTGCAAACCTGTGCTGGACAAGCACATTGATAAAGCATTGATTGTTCGAGAATCCTGCTAATTATTTCAGTCGAAAATTTTATTTCCATAACCAACTTCCTCCCGCTTTTTGGTAGAACTGCATACGACTCAAACAGGATGCTCACAGCCTTCACCGCAAGCTTTCCTGACCGATGCCAGCAGAACCCAGCTAAAATCAGGCTGCATAATACACGGCCTTACACCTGCACTTAAAAATTTCCCACCCGTGGTATCGTTAGGCTAACCCAGAAAGCCTGCTTGCCGACAGAAATTCGAGGGGCTGAAAAACACGAATCGAGACAAAACAGACGTACAACTAAAGGCCGGGCGCGCCTGCAACCGTAGCATTTGCGCGCTATGTTAAGCGTTTTGAGGTTTTGCACCTGGAAACCATTCAATGTGCTGGTCACCGCCACGCCCCCAATAAGTAACACGCTTGCCGCGCAAGAACGCAATGTAACCCTGAACACCTGCATTCATAGCCCGCTTGGTGAAATCGCGATAATGCTGACCATTTTGCTGGCTGTCGAAAATTGCAGCGCGAAGCTTCTCAAGATTGAACTCACTGGCAACAGACGGCAAATCGTCATAATGGATCGGGGTTTTAATAACCTCGCCGGAAGCGCTGTAATAAGTTTTTTGTAGTGCCACATAATCAACGTGGTAATACTCAACACCTGTTTCTAACAACCTGCGTACAACTTCTGAAAAAGGGATGCTTCCATCAAGGGTGGCGCGGGCAGCATCAGCAACAATTTTAGATTCCATATCGTTTCCTATTTTCTATACGGGATAAATCGTCAATAAGACTGCCGTTAACCCGCATCTGCACACCAAAAACAACCACCAAGTTATGCCTCCTGTTCGTCCAGTCCCAACTCCTGTATCTTGCGCGTCAGGGTGTTTCGTCCAATGCCAAGCAGCGTGGCAGCTTCAATCCGCCGCCCGTTGGTATGCTGCAACGCCTGCAATATCAGCGTGCGTTCGAACTGCGCGACAAAGCGATCCATAATGCTTTCATCTCCGCGTTGCAAAGCCGCCTCAACCTGACCTGCCAGCACTGAGCTCCAGTCGCCGGATTTTTCCACCGCGCTTTCATTCTCTCTCCATTCGGGCGGCAGATCGGCGATTTCGATTACCTGGGACGGCGTCATCACGGTCAGCCAGTGGCACAGGTTTTCCAGTTGACGGACGTTGCCGGGGAAGTCTTGCGCGCTCAAGTGCTGCAAAGTGGCCTCGCCAAACTGTTTACATTCCACAGCCAATTCTTGCGCACTTTTTTGCAGAAAAAATTTCGCCAGTAATGGAATATCTTCGCTGCGCTCGCGTAAGGGTGGCAGGCGCAGACGTATCACGTTCAGCCTGTGAAACAGATCCTCACGGAACAATCCCAACTTGACGCGCTCTTCGAGATTCTGGTGCGTCGCGGTGATGATGCGCACATTTGCCTTGATCGGCTGATGCCCGCCTACCCGGTAATAGTTGCCATCCGACAAAACGCGCAGCAAACGGGTTTGCAACTCCGATGGCATATCACCGATTTCATCGAGAAACAGCGTACCGCCCTCGGCCTGTTCGAAACGACCGTGCCGGACAGCGGCCGCGCCCGTAAAAGCACCGCGCTCATGCCCAAACAATTCGGACTCAAGCAAATCCTTAGGAATGGCTGCTGTATTGATCGCAATGAAGGGTTTTTCAGCACGCGGACTATGTCGGTGCAACGCGCGCGCAACCAACTCCTTGCCGGTTCCTGACTCTCCGTTGATCAGTACCGTCGCGTGAGATTGTGACAGCCGTCCAATAGCACGAAACACATCCTGCATGGCCGGTGCATGCCCCAGAATATCGGCAACAACGTCAATCTGGCCTATTTCGGCTGATTTACGACGGCTTTGTTCAAGTGCGCGACGTATCAGGTCAACCGCATGGTTGATATCGAACGGTTTGGGCAAATATTCAAATGCCCCGCCCTGAAAGGCTGAAACGGCGCTTTCCAGATCGGAATAGGCAGTCATGATGATGACCGGAATCAGCGGATGACGTTCGTGCAACGTCTGCAAAAAATCCAGCCCGGAAATGCCCGGCATGCGAATATCGCTCACCACAACTTGTGGCATGTCATGGCTCAGGGCGCGTTGCGCATCATCCGCAGATTGAAAACTCTCGAATTCAATGTTGGCCCGCGCAAGGGATTTTTCCAGCACCCAGCGTATCGAGCGATCGTCGTCAATTATCCAGACAGGTTTCATAAGGTGCTCGATCAATAGAATTATTTATTTTTCAGATGGTTACATTAGTTTACCGCTCACACTGCCGAACTTTACGGCAAGGGGAGCATCACCGTGAATCGCGTGCATCCGGGCTCACTTTCGAATTCTATCGTGCCATGATGCTGGCTGATGAAATCCTGTGCCAGCGTCAAACCCAATCCATGCCCGTCAGCTCGCCCGGACACCAACGGATAAAATATTTTATCGCGCAATTCGGGCAGTATCCCCGGGCCGTTATCGATGATCTGCACCATCACCGCCAGCCGATGGCGCTGTTTGAACAGCGTAACCTGACGCGCAATGCGGGTGCGCAAAATAATCCTGCCCTGCCCGTGCATCGCTTGTACGGCATTGCGCACGATGTTGAGGATCACCTGTATCAATTGCTCCTTGTCCCCGACCAGCGCGGGTAGACTGATGTCGTAATCGCGCTGAATCTTCAAGCCTTCCGGCACCTCGGCCATCACGACCGAACGCACACGTTCAAGCACCTCGTGAATATTCAGTGCACTGTGTTGCATCTTACCTTGCGGCGTCAGCAATTTTTCCATCAAACTGCGCAGGCGATCCGCTTCCTGAATAATGACCTGGGTATATTCGTGTAGCGCGGGTTTATCCAGCTCCTGCTCCAATAACTGGGCTGCACCGCGAATCCCACCCAGCGGATTCTTGATTTCGTGCGCCAGATTGCGCAACAGTAGACGATTGGCTTGCGTCTGATCGAGCATCTGCTCCTCACGCGCGAGCTTGAGCGGCCTGTCTACCGGGTGAAATTCCAGCAACAACTGTCCTGTCTGCAATGGAGTGACCGTACAGCGCACATACAACTTGTTGTGCGTATGTGTCACCAGCATCAAGTCATGCTCGATATAGCTGGCGTTATTTTCAAGCGCAAGCAGCATCGCCATATCGAGCCGCCCCGCATCACTGAACAGTTGTTTTAGCGGATTACCCGACATATTTTTACCGCTCACCTCAAAAAGGTTTTCCGCAGCGGGATTCAGATAAATGACGCGCGACTGATCATCCATCAGGATAATGGCTGTCGCAAGATAATCGAGTGTAAGATAATGAGAGTCAGGCATAGTGTGTATTATCTAGCAACAATCATGCCCGGATTGCCATTTATTTAAGCTTAGACAACTCAGTCTTGAGTGCGGCAATATTTCCCTGATGCAAATCAAGCTGGCGGGTCAGCCCTTTTATTTTTTCCGCATCTCTCGGACGATGCGCCTCTGCCACCTGCAGGCTTTGTTTAGCGGCCTCCATCAAGCCAACTTCCGCTTTTAATTCATCTTCAAGAATTTTGCGCCGGGATCCATCCCGCCCCTTCTGAGCTTCATCCGTCACACGGGGGAAATCATGCGGTGTAGCGCTAGCCCGAACGTGATTCGGTGTATTTTGTGTAGGCGCGGACAGCACGATCCGTTTTCCGCCCTTGATTGGTGCACTGGAATAAGTGACATGCCCGTCTGCATCGACTGATTTGTATATGTCTGCCAACACCAACGATGGGCTCAGGCACAACAGTAGAATCCAGAACTTCATATGATACTCCCGCAAAATAGCTGATCGAGTATAGGGCATGCACCTCTGCGTGACAAACAGTTACTGCCTAACTCGTGATCGCTAAACGAAAAAAACGGGGCGCTTGGCCCCGTTTTATTTTGCTGCTCAGCAAATAATTAAATGCTGTAATACATTTCAAACTCAACTGGATGAGTCGTCATGCGCAGACGGGTCACTTCTTCCATCTTCAATGCGATGTAAGCATCGAGGAAGTCGTTAGAGAACACGCCGCCACGGGTCAGGAACTCGCGATCCTTATCCAGAGCTGCCAGCGCTTCGTCCAGCGAAGTACATACGGTTGGGATCTTCGCATCTTCTTCCGGTGGCAAGTCATACAGATTCTTGTCAGCTGGATCGCCAGGGTGAATCTTGTTAGCGATACCGTCCAGACCCGCCATCATCAGTGCCGCGAAGCACAAGTATGGATTGGCAGTAGGATCAGGGAAACGAGTCTCAATACGGCGTGCCTTGTCGCTCGCAACGTGAGGAATACGGATCGAAGCAGAACGATTCTTGGCAGAATAAGCCA
The DNA here is from genome assembly GCF_000145255.1 of Gallionella capsiferriformans ES-2. Taxonomy (NCBI): domain Bacteria; kingdom Pseudomonadati; phylum Pseudomonadota; class Betaproteobacteria; order Nitrosomonadales; family Gallionellaceae; genus Gallionella; species Gallionella capsiferriformans. Next base: position 60,393 of record NC_014394.1, on the reverse strand, counting down.
GCTTGGTTGGTGCCTCGTAGTGAGGAACCAGACGCTTGTAGGAGTTCGTGCCAGGATTAGTGATCGCGTTCAGCGCCTTAGCGTGCTTGATGATACCGCCGATGTAGTACAGCGCGGTTTCAGACAGGCCGGCATAGCCATTACCTGCGAACAGGTTCTTGCCGTCTTTCCAGATCGACTGATGCACGTGCATACCGGAACCGTTGTCGCCAACGATAGGCTTAGGCATGAAAGTTGCGGTCTTACCGTGCTGGTGAGCCACGTTATGAACCACGTATTTCAGCGCTTGAGTCTGATCGGCGCGACGCACCAGTGTGTCGAACTTGGTACCGATTTCGCATTGACCGGCGGTTGCCACTTCGTGGTGATGCACTTCAACTTCAATGCCGATATCTTCCAGAATCAGACACATCGCAGCGCGAATGTCGTTCAGGCTGTCAACCGGAGGAACCGGGAAGTAACCCCCCTTAACCACTGGACGGTGACCGGTATTGCCGCCGTCGTACTTCTCATCGGAAGACCATGCAGCTTCTTCGGAATTGATCTTGACCGAACAACCGGACATGTCGATCTTCCAGTTTACCGAATCAAAGATAAAGAATTCCGGCTCAGGACCGAAGTAAGCGGTATCGCCCACGCCGGAGGATTGCAGGTAAGCTTCAGCGCGCTTGGCGATAGAGCGTGGATCGCGGTCATAGCCCTTGCCATCGGTAGGTTCTACCACGTCGCAAGTGATAATCAACGTCACATCTTCAGTGAACGGATCAAGGAAAGCGGTGGCAGGATCCGGCATCAACAGCATGTCTGAGGCTTGAATACCCTTCCAGCCGGCGATTGAAGAACCGTCAAATGCATGACCTTCTTCAAACTTGTCCAGACCTACGTATTTCGCAGGAACGCCAACGTGCTGTTCTTTGCCGCGCGTATCGGTAAAACGAAAATCCACGAACTTCACGTCGTGGTCTTTAATCATTTGCAACACATCATTTGCCGACAACGACATAACTCTCTCCCAAAGTATCAATCAAACAGTGAATTACAACAAAAATTTCCGATGCAGAGGGCGTAGCTACCCTGTCTGCGTATCAAGTCAGCATTGTGCCATAAGCCTGCGCCGTTACACAAAAATAAATAGCACCAAACAGGTGCAAAGCGCGCCCCAAAGCGGTGCGCATTATTGGCGCGCTACGCCATGATTGCTGTGAACATGAATGGCGCGAAACAGAGATGAACCATTCACCAGCACGTCGCAACGCGCCTGCAGCGATTTAACCTGCTCCTCATTCAGCTCACCTGCCGTTAAATAAAGCTCCACATCCACCTGACCATCCAGATAATGAAATATCACGCGGTTGTCTTGCACAACGGGCTTGCCGAGCTGTTCGGCAAGCTGTTCCAGCAGTACGGGCCTGCTCGGCAACTTAGCATTGTGCCCCGCTTGCATATCGTCTTCAGGATCGATATGCACCATGACATCCAGCACGTGATGACTGTTTAACACCGCATGACGCGCCAGTTCAGCGATGTAATGCCCTTCGGATACGCTGATTTTCGGATCGACCAGAATATGCGCGTCGACCAGCGCGTTATCCGCCATCTTGCGTGTACGCAAGTCATGCAAGCCCAGCACGCCGTGCGTATTGAGCAAAGTCTGGCGGATCGCCTCGACTTCTTCGGCATCGAGGCCTGTATCGATCAATTCTGACAACGCTTCGAGCGCAAGCTTGCCGCCCATGTGGGAAATCATCACGCCAACCACCGCAGCGGCAACCAGATCGAGAAAGGTGTAACCCAACATATTCCCGATAATGCCGACCACCACAACCAGAGACGACGCGGCATCAGAACGGGCATGCCACGCATTGGCGACCAGCATTTGCGAACGCACCCGCATCGCGACAGCCAGCATGTAACGGAACATTCCCTCTTTAGCGAGCAGCGCGAACACCGCGATCGCCAGACCTAGCGGGCTCACCGCCTGCAAAGCGCTAGGATGCTGCAGGCGCATCGCGGCAGCCACCAGCAATCCGACGCCCAGCGCTGCCAAAAACACGCCCAGTATCAGGGTCGCCGCAGTCTCAACCCGCGCATGACCATAAGGATGATTCGCATCGGCGTGCCGGTTACCGTGCCGGTTGGCATACAACACCAGCACATCGGAGAGCAAATCCGACAGGGAGTGCAGCCCATCGGCCATCAAGGCCTGCGAGTGCGCGAAAAATCCGCCCACCACCTGAAACAAGGTCAGCAGCAAGTTAATGACAATGCTGACCCAAGTGCTTTTTTGTGCCGCCGCGTAGCGCTCCGGATGCGCGGGTTCGAAAGCTTCTTTCTCTGTGTGTGAATGATGAGTGTGATTTTTCATTTCGATTGGGCTAGTATGCTGCTGTGATGCACAGCATAACATTTGTGTACGATTCGTTGAAGAATACCCAAAATCAATATCTGACAATATTTCAAAGGAAGCGACATCATGGGAAAGATAACCTCCATACTGCAAGCGGCTCAACAACGCGCAAAAGACCAGAATCTACCCTACGAGGGCGCGCTGTATCCCGAGGAAGCTTATGAAATTCTTCAATCCGCACCCGGCGCAAAACTGGTAGATGTGCGCTGCCGCGCTGAACTAGACTGGGTAGGACGCATCCCCGATGCGGTCGAAATCGAATGGCTGACCTATCCGGGCATGAAGGCCAACCCTAATTTCGCAGCCTCCCTCACTCAGCAAGTCGACAAGGAAGCGCTGGTACTCTTCATCTGCCGCAGTGGCGCACGTTCCAACGCGGCAACAATTGCGGCCATGCAGTCGGGTTTTCGCGACTGCTACAATATTTTGCAAGGCTTTGAGGGCGACAAGGATAGCAATGAACACCGCAACACCGTCGACGGCTGGCGCGCGGCAGGCCTGCCCTGGGTACAAAGCTAAAAAGTCAGCTTATCGCGATCGATGCAACCAGGTGAAATCTTCCGCCCCCCCCGGAAATTTCTCCCGGCGGCGCGACATCCCAGCGCCATGTCTTTAATAACGTGCCGGTAAAGCGCAGGCGTGTCGAAAAATCAACTACGCTCAAAATTTCACCGCTACGCTGATAACTCGTTTGCTCATAATCCGTCAGCAAACAAACCGGTACGCCAAAGGCGGCGAGATAGTCCAGATGTTGCTGCATAATCCTGTCGCCCCACGCCTCAAGCTTCTGTTCATCGATTTTTGGAAACTGCGCCCTCAGCCAGTCCTGTGGCAATAAGGGCAACTGGGACAGCAGATTGACCGACGCCACCCAATCTATACTCGCCTCGTCAAGAAACTGCACGGGATCAGACAAATCCAGCCCACCCTCCGAAAGAACCGCCCTCTGTTCCCTAAATCCGCTGACATCGTGCTCAATGCAGCGCACATTGGTATAGCGCCGAACGGCGCGCCGCACTTCCGGCAGATGCACCAGATCGACCAGCCACACGTTTTCAAAGCGCGCGGCCAGCTCGTCGATCGGAATATCCAGCAAAACACCGGAACCCAGTACCAGCGCAGTGCGGTGACTGCGACAGGAATTAAGCGACACCCGTATGGCAGACCGGCTATTTTCCAGATGCGACTGCCATGCGCTTTGACAGCGCCGGTAGCGCGAACGGATTCCGATAGATTCCCGCAGATAGCCTGATTTGCGCGAAAAAGTACAGCAGTCGGCGGCAAGATAGGTCAACCATTCACTCAGCATGACGGCCCGTCACGAGGATGATTTACAGGCCATATTCCACAGCATTTCTTCAACACTATCGGATTGAACCGCTTGCCATTTTTCACGCGCATTGTTGCTGTAAATCAATTCGCCCTCACCCATGTTTTTGGCATAGGCCTGCATCGCGACGATCCGGGATTTTTTATCCCGGCAATGATATTCGCGCTGAATTTTCATCGACAGATAAGCCATATCACCAAAGGCGTGCGCCGCTTTTAGATCAAACAGCGCCCACATTTTGACGCGGTCTCGATCGCGATGAACAACGGAGTCGACATAAGCCGATTCATCCTTGTCACCGCCGACATGCTGCCATGCGGCCGAGGCATTGGTACAGACCAGCAGCAAAACCAGTAAATATTTAAACATAGCTACTGAGGATTCCCGGGCTGCCTGCAATTGGACTCCATAAAGGGTCCCTGATAGATTTGCCAGGTATCGCCGGGAGAATTTTGCGAACACATGATGGTTTGATCGTAGATATTTTGCCACTTATACCAAGGCGCACCCGAAGCAAATGCCAGACCGCAGACCAACATCAACAACACAGCAAATTTCATTTGAGAATCTCCGCAAAGAATCTCATTCTAGCGCAAGCGGGCCGGCGGATGTTCGGCTCAATAAAGCGAAATTCTGCTGGTCTTAATGCGCCGTATCTTTACTTTGCAGTAGTCTCGACCGTAACGCGCCGGTCAGGCTGCAAACAGGTGATCAGTCTCTCACCCCTCATTCCGCGGCAACTTACTCCGGTATTGGATACAGGATCAGGCTCTGACTCACCCTTCCCTTGAACGCTCAAGCGCTGAGCGCCCACACCCTGCTCAACCAGATAATCTCTAACCGCATTCGCCCGGCGTTCAGACAAACGCTGGTTGTAGCGTTCGCTGCCGATACGGTCCGCATGTCCGATGATCAGCAGCGGCCCGGTATCCGTATGCAGTTTCATGCCGGTGACAATTTTCTCATCCAGTACGGTCTTACCTTCGGGCTTCACTTCCGCGCGATCGAAATCAAATAGCGTTCCAGCATTTAACCGCACGATTGCGGGCGGAACTATTTTTTCCGGGATCACCGGAATCTCTTTTTGCTGCGGCACAATGGCGACTTCCTTTTTGACCAGATCAGGATCGCATTCGCTAATCGCCATCGCAGGCGTCCAATATCCGGTACGCCAGCAATCGCCATAGGCATTTCTGACCACATTGCCCGCACTATCCGTTAAATATCCCGACTTATCCGCAACTTCCTGAGCACAAACCAGAGACGATACGAAGACTGCTGTCAGCCCGAAAAGGCATATAAAAGTTTTCACGATTATTCTCCTTACAAAACTCAATGCGCCCAATTCACCCGCAAAAGATTCTCTTCAGGGTTATAGTGATATTCCAGCTCGCCCTGATAAGCGTGATGCAGCGCCTCCCCCATACCCCGCGCCAAATGGATATCGGTAGTACTCACCAGCGTTTCACCCGGTTTTTCTTCAATGGCGATGATCCGCTTGAGCGGATGTTCCGCACGTTCATGCTTTTCGTGGTGATGCAACAACTGCATGATTTCATCACGATGCGAACTGAAAAAGGATCCTTTCAGGCTGAGATATCCGGCCGGATAATGATCGCGAATACGGTGACAGGCAGGGCAGGTTTCCTGATGCGCATCGGCTGGCGCTTGCAGCCATTGCCAGCGCCCTGCATGAAAGACTGCACCGCACTCTGAACACACCGAAGGCTCGTGTAATTTACCCCGACTCTTGTAGGCATCATGCACACGCTCCTGAAAGAGGTTGTCGTGCCGAGAAATTTTACTGAATCCTGAATAGCTCACAATATTCCCCTCTCACCTAATCTGAATATTTTCCGGTACTCAGCCAGCGTCAATGCCAGCCCCCGTTGTGATAGACAACTTTGACGCCAGAGGAATATACGTGAAATATTTTGCCGTCCATATATGCCTGATAGCCTATATATTTCGGCCTAATATATTGATTACAATCCTTGTGTAGACTTGTAAAATTATCAATTTCAGCCGGCCTGAAGAACATGCAGATACGAAAAAATCAAACTGATTCAGACCGTAGGGAATCGTCAAAGATAGTCGATGATCAGGGGCGCGTGGTCGGAAAAACGCTGTTCCTTGTAGATGGAAGCGGATGTCGCACGGCCGGCAATAGCGGGGGTCGCGATCTGATAGTCGATACGCCAGCCGACGTTTTTAGCCCAGGCCTGACCGCGATTTGACCACCAGGTGTAGGCTTCCAGTTCAGGGTGCACACGGCGGAACACATCAACAAAACCGACCTCATCAAACAATTGTGTCAGCCATGCCCGTTCTTCGGGAAGAAACCCTGAGTTTTTCTTGTTGCCGCGCCAGTTTTTCAGATCAATCTCTTTATGCGCAATATTCCAGTCGCCACAGACGATAACTTCCCGGCCGCTTGCGCGAAGCTCGCGTAAATGCGGCAAAAATGCCTCCATAAAGCTGAACTTGACCCCCTGCCTCTCCTCGCCGCTGGACCCCGACGGCAAGTACAACGACACCACGCTGTAATCGGCAAAATCTGCGCAAAGGTAACGCCCCTCCGCATCAAACTGTTCAATGCCCAGCCCGACAATCACGTTTTTCGGTAATTCACGGCAATAGATGCCGACGCCGCTGTAGCCTTTTTTTTCCGCGTAATGGAAATAGCCGTGATACCCCAAAGGAGTGAGCATGTGTTCCGTCATGTCGGCGGCCTGCGCCTTGAGTTCCTGAAGACAGATCACATCCGCATCCTGTTGTGCCAGCCACTCATAAAAACCTTTGCTGCTGGCCGAACGTATGCCATTTAAATTGACAGAGATAATGCGCATGAAATATCCAATGTGTGAGGGCGTTTGATTATAATGTTTATCTCTGTGATCTCCCAACCCGTGCCTACGCCATGTTCAATTTCAGACAAGATTTCATCCGTTTCGCCGTCCAAAAACAAGTGCTGCGCTTCGGCGAGTTTCAAACCAAAGCCGGACGCCTGTCCCCGTATTTTTTCAATGCCGGACTGTTCAACGATGGCGACTCGATGCGCAATCTGTCGCAGTTTTACGCGCAGGCCATCATCGCATCCGACATTCCCTTCGACATGATTTTCGGCCCCGCGTACAAGGGAATCCCGCTGGCGACAGGCGCGGCAATCGCGCTATCTGAACAAGGCCGCAATGTGCCGTACAGCTACAACCGCAAGGAAGCCAAAGACCACGGCGAAGGCGGCACAACCGTCGGCGCGACGCTACAGGGGCGCGTGCTGATTATCGACGATGTGATTTCTGCCGGCACCTCGGTCAGAGAATCCATTGAACTGATACGGGCCGCCGGTGCCGAGCCTTGTGCCGTTGTCATTGCGCTTGATCGCATGGAGCGAGGCTTAGGCGATTTATCCGCCGTGCAGGAAGTGCGCGAGAACTACGGCATTCCGGTGATCGCGATTGCGACGCTCAACGACCTGCTCGGTTTCTTGCAAAACGAGCCGGAAATGATAGCCAATTTGGATGCGGTGCGTGCTTACCGTGATCTTTTCGGAGTCGAAAATGACTAAAAAAATATTGTTGTTAGCACTGATTGCCTGCTGCTCGCAGCAGGTTATGGCAAAAACCTACAAATGGGTCGATGACAAGGGGGTCACCCATATGGGAGACACCATTCCGCCCGAGTATGCCGGCAAAGATCGCGCAGAGCTTAACAAATCCGGGCGTACGGTCAGCACAAAAGACATACTGACCATTGAAGAGCGCCGCGCAAAAGAAGCCGAACAGCTAAAAGCAAGCGTGCAAGAAACATCCGCCCGCGATCAAAAACTGCACGACAAGTCGCTCACTGACACCTACAGCAGCGTTCAGGAAATTGAGTTATCGCGCACTCGCAGCCTGCAGCAGGTCGATGCCCGAATCAACAGCATCAATTCACAGCTCAAGATGAACGGCAACAGTCTTGCCAGCCTGCAAAAGGACGCGGATAACAGGATAAAATCAAACGGCAAAATACCCGTTTCACTGCAAGAGGACATCAAGTCAGCACAGGAACGCGATCGCCGCTTGCAACATGATCTGGAAAAATATCTGGCTGAAAAATCTGCCGTCAATACGCGTTACGATGCTGACAAGGCAAGGTTTCGTGAATTGACGGGGAAATAACTACAGCGGTTCGAATTCCCCGGTCGCATCGTTGTAGCCGAGCAACTGGCCCTGTTTGATATCGAAGTACCAGCCGTGTATGCGCAAGGCTCGCTCCGCTACGCGCTGCGCAATCCACGGGAAGGTCAGCAAGTTTTTCAAAGAGACCAGAATCGCCCGCTGCTCGCATGCGCGACCGCGCACTTCTTCCGTTGCATGGACATAATCCCGCTCAACGCTCACGCGCGCAGATTCAACCAGACGCATCCAGTCATCAATAAATGAATCCGGATTCCCTGCGCCGCGTGTTTTCAACAGATTCTGTATCCCCCCGCAGTGCTCATGTCCCAACACCACGATGTGCTCGACCCCCAGATTGCATACACCATACTCAATCGCTGCCGTCGTACCGTGATGGCCGATACGTGCCTCATTGGGCGGCACGATATTGGCCACATTGCGCACGACAAATAACTCTCCAGGTGCGCAGTTAAATATGAGAGCGGGATCAACCCTTGAATCGCAGCATCCCACAATCAAAAACTTTGGCTTCTGCCCTTCTGAAAACAACCTGAGATACTCAATATCATCGCTGGGGAAATGATTGTCGCGAAAGCGCAAAAAGCCTTCAATCAAGGGCTGCGGCCACCGACGGTCTGCCGCTGCTGCGCTCGCGCGATGAGCTAAGGCAGACGAATTCATTTCATCACCCCCCTCAGACATTGTCAGCGGTTCCTTCATTCAGCCGTCAAACGCTGCAATGCTTCATGGTATTTGTCTGCTGTTTTTTGCAATACATCCTGCGGCACACGCGGCGCGGGCGCTTGCTTGTTCCAATCAGATGCCTCCAGCCAGTCACGCACGAATTGCTTGTCAAAGCTGGGTGGATTGCTACCCACCTGATAGGATTCTGCTGGCCAAAAACGCGAAGAATCCGGCGTCAATGCTTCATCGATCAGATACAGCGTACCTGCTTCATCCACGCCGAATTCAAACTTGGTATCCGCGATGATAATGCCGCGGCTCGCTGCATAATTTGCCGCTTCCACGTATAAAGCCACCGTGGCATCCCGCACCTGGGCAGCACGCGCCTCGCCCAGTAATTCAACAGCCTGCGCATACGAAATATTTTCATCATGGTCACCCACAGCAGCCTTAGTAGAAGGCGTAAACAACGGCTCGGGCAACTTCTGTGCTTCACGCAATCCGGCAGGCAGGGCAAGTCCACAGATCGTGCCTGTTTTTTGATAATCTTTCCAGCCGGAACCGACCAGATAACCGCGCACAATTGCCTCAATCGGCAACGGTTTGAGCTTCTTAGTGACAAAAGAGCGGCCACGTACCTGCGCCTGCTCCGCATCACCCTTAACCACCGATTCCGGCGCAATGCCGGAGAGATGATTCGGAATGATGTGACCCAACTTTTTAAACCAGAAATTCGACAAGGTGGTGAGCACTTCGCCCTTGCCCGGAATCGGATCATCCAGAATCACGTCGAATGCAGACAGCCGGTCGGTTTGAACGATCAGCAAATGTTGCGCATCGACTTCGTAAAGATCGCGCACCTTGCCGCGATGCAACAACGGCAGACTGGTCAAATTGGATTCGTGCAGAGCAGACATGATGTTTCCTTGTAAAGAATAAACGGCTGACAGCGGTGTCGTTAAGCTAATTCGGGTAAAGTTGTTTCGGCAATCTTGATTGCCTGTTGGGCGCGATATTCGGTTAAGCGTTCAGCTAATGCGACATCATTCAAGGCCAACATAGCAATAGCAAACAGACCGGCATTCGCGGCACCCGCCTCACCGATGGCAAACGTGGCAACCGGGATACCCTTAGGCATTTGCACGATGGATAACAATGAATCCATACCCTTAAGATACTTAGAGGGGATGGGCACGCCTAATACAGGCAAAGTCGTCTTGCCGGCAATCACGCCTGCCAGATGAGCCGCACCGCCCGCACCGGCGATAAAGCATTGCACGCCTTGCGCACTGACTTCCTTGATGTAATCGAACAGCAAATCGGGCGAACGGTGTGCAGAAATGACGCGCGCATCATACGCCACACCAAAATCTTTTAGTTGCTGTGCCGCCTGACTCATAATATCCCAGTCATTGCTGCTGCCCATGATGATGGAAACTAAAGGTTTGCTCATATTAATCCTTATGTTGCAGACGTAGCTACGCCCCCGTTACCGGGGGCGTAGCAGTGTATTACGCGCCCTTGTGGTAACCCACTACACGCTCAACTTCGTTCTTGGAACCCATGATGACAGGCACACGCTGATGCAGGCCGGTAGGTTGCAGCTCCATGATACGTTCGCGGCCTGTAGAACATACGCCGCCTGCCTGCTCAACGATGAAAGACATCGGATTAGCTTCGTACATCAGACGCAGCTTACCTGCTTTACCGGCTTCCTTGTTATCGAACGGATACAAGAAGATACCGCCGCGAGTCAGAATACGATGAATTTCTGCAACCATGGAAGCCACCCAACGCATGTTGAAGTTCTTCTCACGACCGCCGTCCTTGCCCTTCACGCACTCTTCGATGTAACGCTGAACAGGCTCTTCCCAGTAGCGACGATTCGACATGTTGATTGCAAATTCTTGCGTATCAACGGGAATCTGCATATCAGGGTGAGTCAGGAAGAAGTCGCCTACATCGCGATCCAGCGTGAAGCCGTTCACACCGTGACCAGTCGTGATGACCATCATCGTGTTCGGGCCGTACAGTGCGTAACCTGCACAAACCTGCTTGGTGCCCGGCTGCATGAAGTCAGCTGCAGTCGGATTGGTGACGCCTTCAGGACAACGCAGGATGGAGAAAATCGTACCGACTGAAATATTTACGTCGATATTCGATGAACCGTCCAATGGATCGAATGTAATCAGATACTTACCACGAGGATATTGCTTAGGAATCTCGTAGATATCATCCATTTCTTCAGAAGCCATCGCTGCCAAATGGCCGCTCCACTCGTTGGCCTTGATAAATACTTCGTTCGTGATGATGTCGAGCTTCTTTTGCGTCTCACCCTGAATATTTTCGCTACCCGCACTGCCCAGCACGCCAATCAGCGCACCTTTGTTCACGTCATGAGCAATTTGTTTGCAGGCTGATATGATGTCGCTCAGCAGACCGGTAAAATCGCCACTGGCGTTAGGAATATGACGTTGTTCTTCAATGATGAATTGAATCAGACTCTTGCTCATGTTTTCTCCTCGTTTATTAAAGTAGTACTGTTATGAAATTTTAGACTCGTGATTCTACCGCTTTTCAGGCTTACCCTGCAGCTTAATCAGGGATTTATGCTTACTTAGTCAATGAAATGAACAGCTGCGGTAATTTGGCCGGCAGATCCGCTACCTTGTCGATAATAGTGTACTGCTTGCCAAAAATATCTTTCACATACTCATCCGCCTTAGGATCCAGATTGATGCAGTAGGCGTAAATACCTTTTTGATCCAGCTCAGTGACAGCCTTTCTCGCGTCCTCAATCAGGATACGACCATCCCTGCTGTCAATATCCGCAGGCTCACCGTCCGTCAAAATCAGCATCAGCTTTTTATCGGCCTGCTGCTGCTCCAGATAGTGGGAGGCGTGACGCATCGCCGCGCCCATCCGCGTTGAATAACTCGCCTGCATTGCCGCCAGACGCCCCTTCACCTCATCATCCCATTTTTCGGAGAACCCCTTGATATGCATGAAGCGCACATCATGACGCGTGTTTGAATGAAAACCCGAAATAGCGAAAGGATCGCCGAGCTTTTCGATCGCCCAGGCCAGCAGGGACACCGCCTCCTGACTCAGTTCGAGGATCGTCTGCGTACTACCAGCCGCTTTTTCATTCAACGACTCGGATAGATCCAGCACCACGCTCACCGCAATATTACGCCCATCGTTGCGATGACTCATGTTGATACGCGGATCCGGTGACGAGCCCCCCTTGAAGTCGATTAAAGAGCGTATCGCCACATCCAGATCAAGCTCGCTACCCTCTTCCTGATAGCGTATGCGCACCTTGTCCTGTGGTTTTAAAAGATCGAGCATCTTCTTTAAGCGCTTAGCCAGTGCCGCATGCTTGGCCAGCAGATTGTCAATCACAGCCGGATTTCCACGCGGATGCAATGCTTCATACACGCTCACCCAGTCCGGGCGATAGCTTTTCGTGTTGTAGTCCCATTCGTCGTAGTGGCGAGGGGGCAACGCCTGCAATTCAACTTCCGAATTTTTGCGCTGATCGAGATGCTCGAACATTTCGTCTTCATCGCTCTCTTCGATATAAATCCACAGATGCCGGTTATCGTCGCGGTAGTCCACTTCGGTATTGTCGAAATACATATTGGCCGACAAATCGCGTTGGCCGCGTGTGCGCGCAATGAAGGCTAGGGCAACCGATGCCATCGCCGCGCTGGTTGATTGCCCCCCTGCCATCAGCTCATGGAAACGTTTTGTGAATTCCCTGACATGCTCGTTCTGGCATATGTAAGCCGGATCGAGGATGGCACGCGACAGCATGGCCAGTCTTAATCTGAATACCGAGATGCCTTGCTCTTCGAGCTGAAGGTCTTCCTCTTTTGGGATCGGATGCAGCGCAAGGAACAGTTTTCGCAGGCCCGGATATTTCTGGCAGGCCAGGTACTCCACGCGGGAGTCCTCGAAAATTTCTACGCTAGCGCGCTGAAACGGACTCCAGTTGTCCACGATCATCTTTTGCGACCAGCGACGATGTGCGGCCATATGCGCAAGCGCGGCACGATAACGATCGATGCCGGACACACCGTTAAAATCGTCATAAACATCGGGCAAGCGTATACCGTCATCAGTGTAGTAAGGCATCGGCTTGCGCTGTTCATCGAACGCAACCGAGTAGGGAATCAGATAGTCACTGTCGTTCCACAACGCGCGGATATAGGTATCCAGTTTGCGTTCATTGTTTACCAGCAAGGTGCCGTGCCGCTCGCGTTGCATGACTGCGACCGCATCGGCAGATTCCAGCCGGAAATACTCTTCCTGCCGTTCCGGGTGATGATTGTAGTACTTGATTCCGTACTCGATCCAGTTTTGCAATCCCTGCAATGACAGCACACCCAGCAACTTAGGCGCCTGCTTGAGCAGTTCTGGCAACCCCGGACTGGCAAAGGTCGTGTGATGACCATGAATCGAACCCGAGGTGCGATCCAGCATGTCGCGGATCAGCTCAATGTAGCGCCCGTACATCTTGTCGTTGTTCAAGCGGCGGGCAACTGCACCGCTATACTGCAGGAACGGCACGATTGCCTTAAAGTTGGTATGCGTAGACAGGTACTCAGAGAATTCCCTCAGCTTAATCAGCGCATGCTCCCCAATGATGCTGGCCACACCCGGCGCCTCTTCCAGATAGATCAGCAACGGCTCCGCACCACGCCCCATCTTGCCGATGATGCGAGCATTCTCGATATAGGCCTCCAGGCCCGCCTTCGAGAGCAGCGCCTGTGCTTCCTTCATGCACTCATCAAAGACGGCATCCACCCTGGCGAATCTGCAGCTCAGTTTCTCCCAGTACATCGAGAGCTCTTCCGTTCTCTGTGTCACGATCTCAGTCATCGCTCAGCCCCTTCGAAGATTTAATCGCGCGAGGTTCAGGCGAACGAAGCATCAATCGCGTGATCGAGCGTGTCGCGAATATCCGCATCGTCGGTAATCGGGCGCACCAACGCCATACGACATGCGGCCTTAGCATCGACACCGTTCTTGATTAGGATCGCCGCATAAACCAGCAGGCGCGTGGAAATACCTTCATCCAGACCGTGCCCCTTAAGATTACGAGCCGCCTGACCGATCTGCACCAGCTTGCCGCACACCTCAATATCCAGCCCTGTTTCCTTGGCCAGAATTTCCGATTCCAGGGCAGCATCCGGGTAATCGAACTCAAAACCGGTGAAACGCTGCTTGGTCGATTGCTTCAGATCCTTCATCAGGCTCTGATAGCCAGGATTGTAGGAGATGACCAATTGAAAATCAGGATGAGCCTCAATCAGTTCGCCCTTCTTATCCAATGGCAGCGTGCGCCTGTGATCGGTCAGCGGGTGGATCACCACGGTGGTGTCCTGACGCGCCTCAACGATTTCATCGAGATAGCAGATCGCACCGATGCGTGCTGCCGTGGTCAGCGGACCATCCAGCCAGCGGGTGCCGTTCGCATCCAGCAAATAACGTCCGACCAGGTCGGATGCGGTCATGTCTTCATTGCACGCAACGGTGATCAGCGGCTTATTCAGTTTCCACGCCATATATTCAATGAAGCGCGACTTACCGCAACCGGTTGGCCCTTTCACCATCACCGGCAGACGCGCCGCGTAGGCCGCTTCATAGAGAGCAACCTCATCGCCTTGCGCCTGATAGAACGGTTCTTTGCTAACGGTGTACTGGTTCTTGTTTGTCATCACTAAACTCCTAAACGCTCCCCTTACAAAGGGGAATTGAGAGGGGGGAGGACTTTTACCACCCCCGCCTAGCCCTCTTCCTGGAAGAAAGAGGGAATTGGAATCTTGGAAAAAAACACCCCCATCGTGTGGGGGCGCATTTTTGTCACTTCGATGCTGCCGTACGATGCTTACTTGTGCACGCCCAACTTTTCGCGCCAGCCAGCGAACAACTTGTCGCCATCTTTCGGGAAAGATTCGAACGCACGGGCGAATTCCTTGTGAGTCTTCGCGTATTCGATAGGATCTGAACCTGATTTCCAGCAATCGTATGCCTGACCGAGTGAAATACCACCCGCTGCCGGGCTGTCGATGTGACCGAAGGCACCGCCGCCGCAGGTATTGATCACGTTGCCGTGGCCGAGGTTCTGGAAGAAGCCAGGCAGACGCAGTGCGTTCATACCGCCGGAGATGATCGGCGTAGTCGCCTTCATGCCGTACCACTTCTGGTAGAAATAAGGACCTTGGCACTCATCGCGTTCCAGCATGTAAGCCAGCACAGTTTCCTTGCCGTGACCTTCCATCTTGCCGTAACCCATAGTACCGGTATGCATACCGGACGCACCCATCAAACGCACCAGCTTCATGTAGCACAGTGGATCCATGCCCATTGGCGACTTGTAGGAAGTAACGGCACCGTGGCCTGCGCGGTGGAAGTGCAAGAAGGTATCCGGAAACTCGCGGCGGCAAGTGGTCACACCAGCCGGGCCAGTCACGAAGCCGTCCACCAAGAAGGCGACATGGCTAGCGGAATTGTACTTGGCAAATGTTTCCAGCACGAAGTCACCGCGATGGATCATTTCCTTATAGTAATCGGCTGTGATGTTAGCTGAGAACAGCTTAGCTTGGCCGGTTTCCTGTTGAGCGCGATCCATAGCTTCTGCCACTTTCGGCATAACCACTTCCATCGGACAGAATGGTTGGTTAGCTTGCGGTTCATCGTTCTTGATGAAATCGCCACCCAACCAGAAGTCGTAGCAGGCTTTAGCGAATGGCTCAGGACGCAGACCCAACTTAGGCTTGATGATGGTACCGGCGATGTAACCACCGTCTGTTTCCGAACGACCCAGCACCTTCCACAGGTTGCTGATATTGGCGGACGGGCCATCGAATTTCCTGACCATCATTTCTGGAACCAAGAAGTCCAGCATACGCAGACCTTGATGATCGCCCATACCCTGGTTGTTGCCCAGGATCAGAGACCACATATGGGAGATGTTATAAGTGCCATCAGTCAGGTTCGGGTCGAACAATTCAACTGGATAAGCGACCTTAAACAAGCCGCCACCCTTAACAATGTCGTCACCAAACGCGGTTTCGTCTATTTCGTACACCAGGGCATCTACACCACGAGTAAAGTCGTCGGTGGTGGACACTTCCACATTGGTGCCGGTAGAAGATTCAGCTGCAACGTGAGCAGCGACTTCCAGGAATCCGTGGCCTTTGGCCGGGATCAGTTTATAAGCGACCAACAGGTGCTTGCCATTTTTAATCAAATCTTCTTCTTTGAGATTCAGATTTGCATAACGATTAGATTGATCCATAGTTTACCTCTCCTGTGTGTTAACGATAAATTCACTAACTACCAACGAAACAACGTGTAACAGGTCGCCACTATAGGGCCGCAACCCCATAAGCGATAGTCAATTATTTTTATTGGAACCATAAGAAAAACTTATAGCTGTGTATAATCGCGCAATCCTGATACCGTCTTAACCGCCACCTGACCATGCTCCACTTCACATTACGACAATTACAAGTCTTTGAGAAAGTGGCCAGTCTTTTAAATTACTCGCGAGCGGCCGAAGAACTATACCTTTCTCAACCTGCTGTGTCTATGCAAATCAAGCAACTGGAAGGACATATCGGACTGCCGCTTTTCGAGCAAATGGGCAAGAAAATTTATCTTACCGCGGCCGGCATTGAATTATTTCATTACGCACGAAACATCGCTCAGCAACTTGAAGAAATGGAAGTGGTTTTTGATGAAATGAAAGGGATGGCACGCGGCAAGCTCACCTTATCGGTTGTCAACACCGCCAACTATTTCACCCCCAAGTTACTGGCCAGATTCAGCCAGCGCTACCCGACCATCAACATGATTCTTCAGGTTGCGAATCGCGATGCCGTACTCAGCCAGCTTGCCGACAACAGCACAGATCTTGCTATCATGGGTCAACCGCCAGAGGGGCTCGATATCACCGCGCAATTATTTATGGACAATCCTCTGGTTGTCATTGCCAATCCATCTCACCCGTTTTCTGCCCTCAAGCGCATTAAGTTTTCTCAACTTGCAGGTGAGACATTTCTGTCACGTGAAAAGGGATCCGGTACGCGCAGTGCGATGGAACGGGTTTTCGCAAAACACGGGGTGCAACCCCGCATCAGCATGGAGATGGAAACCAATGAAGCCATCAAGCAAGCGGTGCAAGCGGGCATGGGATTAGGTATTTTGTCGCTGCACAGTATTGAACTGGAGCTTGAGACGCACCGACTGGTGGTGCTTGATGTTGAACACTTCCCGTTACTCCGCCACTGGTTCGTCGCCCACCGGAGCAACAAACGCTTAACCAGTGCGGCGTTGGCATTCAAGGAATTTCTATTGAACGAGGCCTGAATTGCATTCAAACAGACAATAAAAAAGCGACCCGGAAGGTCGCTTTTTTATTGTTCAGAACAACAATCGATTACTTAATGATCGCGTTCAATTCACCCTTAGCATAGCGGTTAGCCATGGCTTCAAGAGAAATTGGCTTAATTTTGGAAGCCTGACCAGCACAACCAAATGCTTCATAGCGAGCCTTGCAGATTGCCTTCATTGCAACGGTCGTTGCAGCGAGGAACTTGCGAGGATCGAAGTCTTTGGTGTTTTGCGCCAGATAGCGACGGGTCGCACCTGTTGATGCCATACGCAGATCGGTGTCGATATTCACTTTACGAACGCCGTTTTTGATCCCTTCAACGATTTCTTCAACTGGAACGCCGTAGGTTTCACCCATGGTGCCGCCGAATTCGTTGATGATCTTCAACCATTCTTGAGGCACGGAGGACGAGCCGTGCATAACAAGGTGGGTATTTGGCAGACGTTCGTGAATTTCGCGGATACGGTCAATACGCAATACAGCGCCGGTAGGAGGACGGGTGAACTTGTACGCGCCGTGTGAAGTGCCGATGGCGATAGCCAGTGCATCCACGCCGGTTTGACGAACGAATTCAGCGGCTTCTTCTGGATCTGTCAGCAATTGATCGTGACTCAAAACGCCTTCAGCGCCGTGACCGTCTTCTTTTTCACCTTCGCCAGATTCCAACGAACCCAGACAACCCAACTCACCTTCAACAGAAACGCCCACTGCGTGTGACATTTCAGCCACGCGACGGGAGATGTTTACGTTGTATTCGAATGAAGAAGGTGTCTTGCCGTCAGCCAGCAAAGAACCGTCCATCATTACGCTTGAAAAACCTGAACGGATCGCATTGATACAAACCGCTTCTGACGCGCCGTGATCCTGATGCATAACGACGGGGATATGCGGATACATTTCTACTGCTGCTTCGATCAAGTGACGCAGGAACGGTTCGCCTGCATATTTACGTGCGCCGGCAGAACCCTGCATGATGACCGGGCTGTTGCATTCGTCAGCCGCTTCCATGATCGCCTTAACCTGTTCGAGGTTATTGACGTTGAAAGCCGGCAAACCGTAGCTGTGTTCTGCTGCGTGATCGAGAAGTTGACGCAATGATACTAATGCCATTTTTATCTCCTGATGATTAGATTACAAACTTTAATCTGCTACAGATTTATTCTTAAAGACTATTTTTGTGATGATCGCCAATGCGCACGATCTTCAGTGTATTGGTATGGCCTGACTGACCGACCGATTCGCCGACGGTCACAACGATGAGATCACCGTCCTGAACACACCCCATCTCTACGAGTTTTTGTTCTGCATCGATCAGTTCCTGTGCCGTATTTTTAACATCACGACTCGGGAACAATACCGGATGCACACCGCTAAACAATGTGACTTTAGTCAAGGTGGCATGCACGGGCGTCAGCGCAAAAATGGGCACCCCGGCATTGACACGCGACATCCACAAAGCGGTTGAACCCGATTGTGTCAGAGCGACGATCGCCTTCACCTTGAAGTGAGAAGCAGCAAACAAAGCCGACATCGCAATGGATTGGTCGATGCGGGTGAACTTATGCGCTACGGCACGTTGATCAATCGCATGATCATCAACCTGCTGTTCGGCATTGATACAAATACGCGCCATTGCTTCGATCGTTTCTACCGGATAGTCACCTACGGCCGTTTCTGCTGATAGCATCACCGCATCGGTGCCATCCAATACCGCATTCGCCACGTCTGATACTTCGGCACGAGTCGGAATCGGATTAGTAATCATGGACTCCATCATCTGAGTCGCCGTAATGACCAGACGATTTTTAGCACGCGCCATCTTGATCATGCGCTTTTGCAGGCCAGGCACGGCCGCATCGCCCACTTCGACACTCAAATCGCCGCGCGCCACCATGATGGCATCGGATGCTTCGATGATGTCAGCCAGCGCAGGAATCGCTTCAGCGCGTTCGATCTTTGCCATCAGCAGGCTTTGACCACCGGCCTCATGCATCAGTTTGCGTGCGAAACGCATGTCTTCGCCGCTGCGAGGGAAGGAGATCGCCAGATAGTCAGCCTTGATCAGCGCTGCTGTCTTGATGTCTTCCATATCCTTCTCGGTCAGAGCAGGCGCAGTCAAGCCACCACCTTTACGGTTGATACCCTTGTTGTTGGACAATACACCGCCGCGTATAACCTTGCAGATAACCCTTGAACCCTGAACTTCGAGCACATCAAATTCCAGCATGCCGTCGTTGAGCAACAACACGGAGCCGGGACTTACATCATTCGGCAATTCCTTGTAGTCGAGTCCGACACACTGCTGATTACCCAAGCCTTCGAGTTCCGCATCGAGAATAAACGTATCGCCTTTTTCAAGCACAATTTTACTATTTTCGAATTTGCCAACACGAATTTTCGGGCCTTGAAGATCGGCCAGGATACCCACGGTACGACCGACTGCCGTTGCCGCGGCCCGTACGACTTCCGCACGTTTGACGTGATCGGCAGCTGAACCGTGTGAGAAATTCATACGCACCAGATCTACTCCGGCGCGGATCATTTCCTCCAGGACTTTTTGATCGCTGGAAGCAGGCCCCAGCGTTGCAACTATTTTGGTTCTACGAAGCATATGTACCTTATTTTGTTTGGCTTGTACTTTGTAGCAGAACCGGATTAACTACCGGTTCTAAACTACTCACTACTAGCTGTTTTTAGCGCGTTCTTCCAGAATCGCAACAGCCGGCAGCGTCTTGCCTTCAAGGAATTCCAAGAATGCGCCACCCGCGGTTGAAATGTAGGAAACCTTGTCGAAGATGTCATACTTTTGAATTGCCGCAATCGTGTCGCCACCACCAGCCAGCGTGAAAGCCTTGGTGCTGGCAATCGCGTTCGCAATCGCCTTGGTGCCTTCGCCAAACTGATCGAATTCGAATACGCCAACCGGGCCGTTCCATACGACTGTACCGGCATTCATGATGATATCGCAAATTTCCTGGGCTGATTTTGGACCGATGTCGAAAATCATATCTTCATCAGCCACGTCTTTGGCATCTTTCAAAATTGCCGGGGTATTTTCATTGCCCGGGATAAAAGGTGCGGCTGTTCCAACGACGACATCGGTTGCGATAGGAATGATCGCACCGCGTGCAGTCATCTTAGCGATCAACGCTTGCGCAGTTGGCACCAGATCATTCTCACACAGCGATTTACCGACAGGGTGACCGGTCGCCTTCAGGAAGGTGTTAGCGATACCGCCGCCGACAACCAACTGTTCGCATTTTTCAGACAGCGATTCCAGCACGGTGAGTTTGGTGGAAACTTTTGAACCGCCCACAATCGCTACCATCGGACGCGCAGGTGACAGCAAGGCCTTGGTCAGCGCTTCGAGTTCTTCAGTCAACAGGATACCGGCAGCGGCAACAGGCGCAAATTTTGCCACGCCGTGTGTTGAAGCTTCAGCACGGTGAGCAGTACCAAATGCATCCATCACAAAGATATCGCACAGCGCTGCGTATTTTTTAGCCAGTTCGTCGGTGCTTTTTTTCTCACCTTTGTTAAAGCGGCAATTTTCCAGCAAAACCAATTCGCCTTCTGCGACATCGAAACCGCCGTCGATCCAGTCTTTGATCAAACGAACCGGCTTGCCTAATTTATTAGCGATCGTATCGGCAACTGGTTTAAGTGAATTTTCTTCTGAATATTCACCTTCGGTCGGGCGCCCCAGATGCGAGGTAACCATGACACGAGCGCCAGCCTTGATCGCCGCGTTGATTGTTGACATCGATGCAGTGATACGCGCATCGGACGTCACTTTGCCGTCTTTGACAGGCACATTCAAATCGGAACGGATCAGGACGCGTTTGCCCTTGAGATCCAGATCGGTCATTTTAATTACGGACATTTTTTTCCCTTTGATTTTAACTTTAAAGGCAAAAGGGCTGGCACCAGCCAGCCCCTTGTCGAACGTATTACGCGATATGACGAACCATACGCATCAGGTTGCAGGTGTAACCGTATTCATTGTCATACCAGGCCACAACCTTAACGAAGGTAGGATCCAGTGCGATACCGGCTTCAGCATCAAACACGGACGGGCAGGTATAACCACGGAAATCAGTAGAAACCACTTTCTCTGCGGTGAAACCCAACACACCCTTCAGCGGACCGCTTTCAGATGCAGCCTTCATCGCAGCTACGATTTCAGCGTAAGTCGCTTCCTTGTTCAATTCAACGGTCAGATCCACAACAGACACGTCAGAAGTAGGTACGCGGAAAGCCATACCTGTCAGCTTACCCTTCAGTTCCGGCAATACCACGCCCACCGCCTTGGCAGCGCCAGTCGAAGAAGGAATGATGTTTTCCAGAATACCGCGACCGCCGCGCCAGTCTTTGTTAGATGGGCCGTCAACCGTCTTTTGAGTCGCTGTTGCAGCATGCACCGTAGTCATCAGACCGCGCTTGATACCGAACGTATCGTTCAGTACTTTAGCAACCGGTGCCAAAGCGTTCGTTGTGCAAGACGCTGCCGATACGATCGCTTCGCCCTTGTAAGTCTCGTGATTCACGCCGTAGACGAACATCGGTGAGGTATCTTTGCAAGGCGCTGACATGACCACTTTTTTCGCGCCAGCTTGAATATGCTTCTGACAGCTTTCCTGATCAAGGAAGAAACCGGTACATTCAATAACGATGTCCACGCCTGCTTCATTCCACTTCAGGTTCGCAGGATCGCGTTCGGCTGTCAGGCGAATTTCTTTGCCGTTAACGACCAGATTACTGCCCTTCACTGCTACATCACCATTGAAACGACCGTGTACCGAGTCATATTTCAGCATGTAAGCCAGATAATCAGGCTCGAGCAAGTCATTGATTGCTACGACTTCGATTTCTGGAAAATCTTTGGTTGCTGCGCGAAATACCATACGACCAATACGACCAAAACCGTTAATGCCAACTTTAATTGCCATGTTTTTTCTCCCGTTATTAGTTATTTAAAATCGTCTTGCAATCTTGTGTTCAGCAGAGGCGGCGCGAGCCAAATACCCGCGCACACCGTGAGCGTTCCGGTTACAGAACGCCCTTAACTGCCTGAACAACATTTGCTACCGTAAAGCCGAAGTGCTTGAACAACTCAGGCGCAGGTGCTGATTCGCCGAAGCAATCCATACCTACTACCGCGCCATCCAGACCGACATACTTGTACCATCCGCCGGTCACACCCGCTTCAACCGCAACGCGATTTACGCCGCGCGGCAATACGCTGTCCTTGTAAGCTTGATCTTGTTTATCAAACACATTAGTCGAAGGCATAGAAACCACACGAACATTGATACCGGCTTCGGCCAGCGCTTTTTGCGCATCCAGTGCCAGCGTCACTTCGGAACCCGTTGCAATAATCACAGCTTGTGGCTTACCACCCGCAGCTTCTGACAAAACATACGCACCCTTACGGATATCGGCGATTTGCGCCTCAGTACGCTTCTGGAATTGCAGATTCTGACGACTGAAAATCAGACTCGACGGACCATCTTTGCGTTCAACGGCAGCAACCCACGACACGATAGATTCAACGGTGTCGCAAGGACGCCACACTTCCATATTAGGAATGTGACGCAGCGTTGCTGTTTGCTCAACAGGCTGGTGAGTCGGGCCATCTTCACCCAAACCGATGGAATCATGGGTAAATACATAAATCACGCGCTGCTTCATCAATGCGGACATACGCAATGCATTGCGAGCATATTCAGAGAACATCAGGAAGGTGCCGCCAAATGGCAGCAAACCGCCATGCAACGCCATACCGTTCATGATGTGCGACATACCGAATTCGCGTACGCCGTAGCTGATGTAATTACCCGTGGTTTTGCCGTGAACATGCTTGCAACCTGTCCAGTTAGTCAGGTTAGAACCCGTCAAGTCGGCTGATCCACCCAAAAATTCTGGCAATGCAGAAGCCAGTGCATTGATGGCATTTTGCGATGCCTTGCGTGTTGCAATGGTTTCGCCCTTAGCATTGGTCGCTGCGATGGCAGCGGCTGCGTGCGCGGCCCAACCGGATGGCAATTCGTTCTTAGTGCGGCGTGTAAATTCTGCCGCTTCTGCAGGATAAGCTGCGCTGTATTCGGCGAATTTGTTGTTCCACAACTGTTCCAGACCCGCACCCTTAGTGCGTGCATCCCATGCTTCGTACACGTGCTGCGGGATTTCGAACGGGGCGTAAGGCCAGTTGATGTGCGCACGGGTAGCCGCAACTTCGGCGTCGCCCAGTGCTGCACCGTGAACGTCATGCGTACCTTCCTTGTTAGGAGAGCCGGCACCGATAACGGTCTTGCAGCAAATCAGACTAGGCTTATCGGTAACGGCTTTAGCCGCTTCGATCGCAGCGTTAATCGCTTCAGGGTCGTGCCCTTCAACATTCGCAACAACGTGCCAGCCATACGCTTCAAAGCGCTTTGCGGTATCGTCAGTAAACCAGCCGTTGGTATGGCCATCGATCGAGATTTCATTGTCATCCCAGAATGCAGTCAGCTTGCCCAGACCCCAAGTACCAGCCAGCGCACACGCTTCGTGTGAAATCCCTTCCATCATGCAACCATCGCCCATGAATACATAGGTGCGATGATCGACAATTTCATGACCCGGCTTGTTGAATTCAGCCGCCAGCAATTTTTCAGCCATCGCCATACCGACTGCATTGGTAATCCCTTGACCGAGCGGGCCGCCAGTGGTTTCAACACCTGCGGTGTAACCGTATTCAGGATGACCCGGTGTCTTGGAGTGCATCTGGCGGAAACGCTTCAACTCGTCGATAGGCAAATCGTAACCGGACAAGTGCAATAACGCATAAACCAGCATGGAACCATGCCCGTTGGACATCATGAAACGATCACGACCTGGCCACTTAGGATTTGCCGGATTGTGACGCAGATGGTGATTCCACAGTACGTCAGCGATTTCTGCCATGCCCATAGGTGCACCCGGGTGACCCGAGTTGGCTTTTTGAACGGCGTCCACGGCCAGCATGCGAATTGCGCCGGTTATGTCGTTATATTTTGGTGGGGTAATGCTACGATCTGCTGTCATGTACTGACTCCTCCGAAACATCCCAAAGGGATGGGTTTATGTTTAACGCCTAATATTTATAATGAGAATGAAATTTTTTAATGTCGGAATTATGCCGCACACCCTGCAATACATCAACCTGCTTACCGATTTAATACATCCACTTCAGCAGATTAACCCGTCAAACTAGCAAAAAATTCGCTTACGATTCACTTTCACCGCTCTTTTTGATGACTTTTATACCCAACTGTTTCAGTTTACGATGCAAATGGGTACGCTCCACGCCGATTTTTTCAGCAACGCGCGATACATTGCCCGCTTCCATTTGCAAATGATAGTCAAAATAGATTGCATCGAAATGCTCGCGTGCTTCGCGCAGCGGCAAGTCCAACGGCAGTAAGAACTGCTTGGTTGCGCCACCAATTTCTACCGTAAATTTTTGCGACACTTCCGTTTCGGCAACGACCATCGGTGGCCTGGGCGCCCCTTCCCTGATTGCTTTCGCTACCGTATTCAGCAATTTTTGCATCGAAATCGGCTTTTCCAGAAAATCTACTGCGCCGATCAGCGTGGCTTCAACAGCCGTTTCTATTGTGCCATGGCCTGACATCATCACCACCGGCATCGTCAGCAAATCCTGTTCGACCCATTCTTTTAAAAGCGTTACACCATCTGTGTCCGGCATCCAAATGTCCAACAACACCAAATCAGGTTCGTGTTCATGGCGAAATGCCCGCGCCTGCTCTGCATTCTCGGCCAGATGGATCTGATACCCCTCGTCAAATAAAATTTCCGCCAGCAGTTCACGGATGCCAACCTCATCGTCTACAACCAAAATCTGTTTGCTCATACTTGCACCTCCTGTATCAACGGCAGGCTGATATTCACACACGCACCGCCGCTTGCATTGTTTTCGACGCGGATCTGTCCACCGTGCTCCTCAATGATTTTTTTAACAATAGCTAACCCAAGCCCCGTACCTTTGGTTTTGGTCGTCATATAAGGCTCGAACACCCGCGATAGCGCGTTTTCAGAAAAACCCGTGCCGTTATCGAGCACGCGCAAATGAATTTCTCCCTGCACGATTTGGCTGCTCAATATAATTTTCGGCTGTTCGACGCCACTAAGCGCATCTTGCGCGTTTTGCAGCAAATTGTGCAATACCTGACGCAAGCGCGTTGCATCACCGTTGACCTCAGCGCGCCCCTCGCTCAAATCCAAGGAAATCGGTACTGCATTCGCCTCATACAGACCCAACACCTCTTTAATCAATTTGTGCACATCGAGCCTCAACAATTTCAGCACCGGGCCTCGCGCGTAATCGGCAAAATCAGTCACCATATTTTTCATCGCACCCACCTGACTGACAATCGTTTGGGTTGCGCGCTGCAACAATTTCGCATCAGTCTCGTCCAGCTTGCTGCTTAACTTGTATTGCAATCGTTCTGCTGACAACTGGATCGGCGTGAGCGGATTCTTGATTTCATGAGCCAGTCGCCGCGCCACTTCGCCCCAGGCTGCTTGACGTTCAGTTTGCAGTAGATGACTGATATCGTCGAACACTACCACATAACCCGCATCCGAACCCTGCGGCAAACTAGTGCCACGCATCAGCAAAATCTGGGTGCCGTTACGGCTCAAGCGCTCAATCTGACGCTGCCACTCACCGTTTTGCGCAAAGGCTTCGGTAATAGTCTGACAAAAAGAATGCAACAGGCTGTATTTTTCGGCGATCTGCTGCAAAGGCATACGCTGCAACTCCTGCAAGGGTGCCCCCAGAATCTGAGCGGCGCTGGTATTGACCGAGCGCAGGCGAAACTCGTCATCGAGCGCCAAGACTCCAGAAGACAAATGGGTCAGCACGCTTTCCAAATAGCCCTTGGCGCTTTCGACCTCACGCTGCTGTTGCTCGCTTGCACGCCTTGCGTCAGCGAGCTGTCGCGTCATCTGATTGAACAAGCCCGTCAATGCCCCCAACTCATCACTGCTTCGAATCGGATGCTGGCCACTAAAATCTCCCTGCGCGACCGCACGCGTACCTACCGCCAGCGCCTCGAGCGAAGAGCCGATACGCTCACTGATAAAAAAAGCCGCCGATATCGCGGTCAACAGCACGACCAGCAAAGCCAGCGTCAGCGTGATGCCGTACAGCCGTTTTAATCCCAGCCTCGACAGTGTCAACTCCTGATAGTCGCGATAAACTGCCTGAACCGTTTCCGCATCGGCTGCGATTTGCTTGGGCACCAGCTGGTTAAATTGCAGCACATAGCTGGCCTTCGAATAACTATTGACGCTGACTAACGCCAGCACCCGCAGACTCAGCGCACGACTAGGTGTTGCCTCAATCGCTGAATACAGGCCTTTTTCCCGAACCTGCCGCATCAGCTTGTCGCTGGGAATGTCCGGTAACAAGGCGCTGTCGCTGGCAGAAAAAGCAATCATCTTATCGCCCGCACCAAACAATGCAGCCTCCTGAGCGACCCCTTCATCGATCAACTGATCGAGCGTATTTTTAAACTGCGCAGGATTTTTTTCGGTCAGTAACAAGGCAATAAACTGAGTTTTCTGGGTTAATTCCTTCAGGCTGTTATCGAGCCCGCTGCGCCCCAGATTCAGACCGCCCTCCAGTGCTTTTTCAACGCGCACATCAAACCAGGATTCAATGCTTTTGGACAAAAAGTTAACCGATACGGCATACACCAGAATGCCCGGCAGCACGGCAATCAGGGTAAAAAACAACACCAGTCGCAAGGTGAGTTTCGCGCCGAATATCTTGTTTTTCAGCTTCACGCGCAAGCGCCAGACCTGATAGACCACCAGACCCAACAAGCCCGCGGCCAGTAGCCCCATCAATCCGAGCAAGCCGTAATAGTTGATCGAAAAAACTTCCGTGTTCACGCTGCTGCTCGATAGCATAAACAGCAATGCGGCTCCGGCAATGACGCTCAGTATGATGAGGTATTTCACCGCTACTCCGTCTTCCCGCGCAGCGCAGCATCCTGAGAACGAATCAACCAGCGATACCAGCCCGAATCAAAATCCCAGTCACGGCTTGTCAGCACATTGACCTGCATCAATTTCGGCAATTGCTTGGTATCCAGACGCAGCCGTACCGAGGCGATGTAATTGCCATCTTTTTTCATCGCATCGATAGGAATATAACCCGAGTTTTGCCGCGCGAGTATTCTCATCAGGTCTTCCAAACT
The DNA here is from genome assembly GCF_000145255.1 of Gallionella capsiferriformans ES-2. Lineage (NCBI taxonomy): Bacteria > Pseudomonadati > Pseudomonadota > Betaproteobacteria > Nitrosomonadales > Gallionellaceae > Gallionella > Gallionella capsiferriformans. The sequence continues at coordinate 33,152 of NC_014394.1, read as the reverse complement.
GGCAAAATTCTGGAATAAAGAACCGCGGGAAATACGATACTGGCGGGTCAGCACGTTATAGGACAATTTGACCGAATGCTCGTTTTGATAAACCTGCTCATCCAGCCAATACCAGCGTGAACGCGTGAGCGTAAATTCGCCGATGAAATAAAGCGGCACGCCCAGCGACAGCGCCTGCTGTACCACATTATTGAGGTTGACATTAAAATCGGCTGACAACTGATAACCGTCTTCGGAGGCGTGAATCTCGGCCTTGTTCACTTCGATGCCGTCCGCCCGCGCAGCAGTAGCGTATAGCCACACAGGCAAAGTCAGCAGCAGCAGAACTTTAAACAGTTTTTTGCAGCAAGGCATAGAAAAACCCGTCGTGCTCGTCATCCGGCAGCAACATCCCGCCCGGCAACCCGGTATCACGTTGTTGTGCCGCCGGTGTTTGCGCCAAGAATTTATCCACCACCTGCTGATTTTCCTGTTTGAATACCGAGCAGGTCGCATAGAGCAGCAGACCGCCCGGTGCCAGCAGCGGCCACAACGCGTTCAGTATTTCAAACTGCTGTTCGGCAAACGAGGCGAGGTCCTTTTTCCGGCGCAGCCATTTGATGTCCGGATGGCGGCGCACCACGCCCGTGGCGGAGCAGGGCACATCGGCCAGAATACGCTCGAACAGCCGACCGTCCCACCAGTCGGACGGGCTGGCGGCGTCCCCCGTCAGCAGCGCCGCATTCAGCGTCAGTCGCTGTAAATTCTCTTTGACACGCGACAACCGCGCGGCGTCTTTGTCCAGCGCGAGCAACTCAACGTCCGCGCGCTCCAGGATATGCGCAGTCTTGCCGCCGGGCGCGGCACAGGCATCGAGCACGCGCATACCCGCTTTGGCGTCCAGCAGGCGAGCCGCATACTGCGCACCCGCATCCTGCACCGACACCAGCCCATCAAAGAAACCGGGCAATTTGTCGACCGACACCGGCTTTTCCAGCTGCAACGCCTCAGCACCGATCAAGCGGGCAGGGATGTCTTGTGCCGCCAGTTGCGCCAGATAATCCGGCGTACTGCCGCGCTGTGCATTCACCCGCAGCGTCATCGGCGGATGCCCGTTGCCCGCGATCAGGATCGCATCGGCCGCATCCCCGTACTGGGCACGCAGCTCGTCTATCCACCATTGCGGATGACTGTAGTGCCCTTCGTCTTTGAGCGCGGCCTGCGTGAGCAAATCCGCCTGATTTCGCAAGAAATTACGCAAAATCGCGTTGACCAGCCCGCGAATTTTCGGATTCAGAATATCGGCCGAGCGCACCGCATGATCCACCACCGCATGCTGGGCGGCACGGCTGTATTGCAGCTGATACAGCGCCACCAGCAGCAAATACGAGATGCGATGATCGGTCATGTGCTTATGCAATAGCAATTCGAGTATGGCATTAAGCTGACCGTAAAAACGCAGTGTGCCGTAACTTAAATCCTGCAAGGCGGCGCGCTGAGCCGGCGTCCATACCGATTTTCTGCGCAACGACTCATCGAGCACCTGATTCAGGTTGCGACCGTCCTCCATGACTTGCTGGACGATCTGAGTAGCTGCGAGTTGAATATTGTGCATTTAGTGAACCTGAAAATTATCGCCGGCACGAACCGGCATCGCCTGCAAAAATTGCACAGCGGGTTGCGACTTACCACCCGGGCGTTGCAACATCTGCAATTTTAGCGCCCCCCGTCCGCAGGCGACGGTAATTCCCGACTTATCAACAGCCAGGACTTCGCCGGGATGGCCGGACATGGCGTCGCAAGCTTCGGCCTGCCACAGCTTCAACACCACGTCGTTGAATTTGGCCTGACACACCGGAAACGGATTGTACGCCCGCACGGCCCGTTCAATCTGCACCGCGTCCTGTGTCCAGTCGATCAAGGCCTCGCCTTTGAGCAGTTTGGCCGCATAGCAGGCCGCATCATTATCCTGCGCCACCGGCGTCAAGACGTTATCAGCCCGCAGCGCCTCGACAATGCTGGCCGCACCCAATGCTGCGAGCTTATCGTGCAGCGTCTGAGCATTATCGTGCGCATCGATCGTGCAGCGGCGGGTGAGTAGTATATCGCCTGTATCGAGTCCCACATCCATCTGCATGATGGTAATGCCGGTCTCAGTATCCCCCGCGAGGATGGCCCGCTGTATGGGTGCCGCACCGCGCCAGCGTGGCAGCAGGGACGCGTGTATATTCAGGCAACCCAGCCGCGGGAGTTCCAGCACTGCTTTGGGCAGGATCAGCCCGTAGGCGGCAACCACCATCACGTCGGCGTCCAGCGCTTTGATGTCAGACTGCGCCTGTTCGGTCTTCAACGATTCCGGCTGTAACACCGGTATCCCGTGCGCTAATGCGAGCAGCTTCACGGGACTTGCGGTCAACTGCATGCCGCGCCCCGAAGGTCTGTCCGGCTGCGTCAGCACGGCTGCGACCTGATGTTCTTTGAGCAACGCCTCGAGTGCGCTTGCCGCAAAGTGCGGCGTACCGGCAAAAATGATTTTCACTTAATATCCCTACATCGCCTCGCGGCGGCGCTTTTTGAGTTTAGCGCGCAAGCGGCTTTGTTTGAGTTGCGACAAATATTCGACGAACACGCGGCCGTGCAGGTGATCGACTTCATGCTGTATGCATACCGCCAAAAACCCCTCGGCATCCAGTGTAAAGGACTCGCCCTGCTGGTTGAGCGCCCGCACCGAAATTTTATCGGCGCGTCGCACGTTTTCATAAATACCCGGCACCGACAGACAGCCTTCTTCACCTTCCTGTTCGCCTGAACGATGCAAAATTTCCGGATTGATGAACACCAGCAACTCGTCGTGCGTCTCGGACACATCCACGACAATGATCTGTTCGTGCACATTGACCTGTGTCGCGGCAAGCCCCACGCCCGGCGCAGCATACATGGTTTCGGCCATGTCCTGCACCAGCTTGCGGGTAACATCATTCACCTGCACCACCTTTTTGGCGATTGTATGCAGGCGTTCATCGGGGTACTGCAATATTTGTAAGATTGCCATAATGCTTGCTAATTTAATTGACTGGATGCAGAATTTGACGGGCCACGGTGCACCGTGCGCCTTTGTCATTGATTCTTTCGGGGTTACCCATGCGCAAGATTATATCGCTGATTTGCTTTTTAATGCCTGTCTTGGCATTTGCCGGCCAACCCGATGCCTCACCGCAGATACGCAGCGATGCGCCAGACCAGTACATGATAGTCAAAGGAGACACCCTGTGGGGGATCTCGGGCAAGTTCTTCAAAGATCCCTGGAAATGGCCTTTTATCTGGGGAATGAACAAAGACGCCATCAAGGATCCACACTGGATTTATCCGGGCGCGACGCTCTATCTTGACCGCACCAGCGGCACCCTGAGCCTGACAAAACAATCGGCCGCCGTCACAGGCAATGGAGAAACAGTCAGACTTTCCCCGCAAATTCGCACCGAGGACAGCACCCAAAATGCCATACCGAGCATTCCATCCCGCGTAATCGAACCGTTTTTAAGTCAGCCCCTGATCGTTTCCGATAAACTGCTGAACGAAGCACCGACGCTGATCGGCTTGCCTGAAGAGCGCGTCATTGCAGGTCCGGGGGACGTCGTCTACGTAAAAGGCTTGAGCGCGGCTGATACGAAAAGCTGGCAGATCTACCGCCCGGGGAAAACGTTTACTGATCCAGACACTCACGAAGTGCTGGGTCATGAAGCGATCTATCTGGGTACCCTCGAGGTCAGGGAGTTTGGCCCGACCAGCATCGCGGTGGTAACTGAAGCAAAACAGGAGATCAATCTGGGCGACCGCCTGATTCCAGCTACCGCTTATATTGCCAACACTTACTTGCCCCGCGCGCCTGAGACTCAGATCAACGCACGCGTCATTTCCATCTACGGCGGCGTCACGCAAGCCGGACAAAACACCGTCATCACCCTCAACAAGGGCGAGCGGGATGGCGTGCAAAGCGGCCATGTACTGGCCGTGAGCAGCAAAGGCCGCACGGTACAAAGAGAAGGGAAATCGCTGACGCTGCCGGATGAACGCTTTGGTCTGCTGTTCGTCTTCCGCGTATTCGAAAAAGTCTCTTACGCACTGGTCATGCAGACACGCCTGCCGGTTCAACTTCTGGACAGCGCACAAACCCCCTAGCCATGCCCGGTGACACCTCGATCCAGGCTTGGCTGACACTGGGCCTGATTCGAGGACTGGGAGGCGAGGGCGCACGGCATCTGCTACGCGAATTCGGTTCTCCCGAAGCCGTATTAGCCGCCCCCACCGAGCGTCTCAAATCCGTGGTTAAACCGGAAGTCGCTCAGGCGGTGAACAAAGGGGCGGATGAGGTCGCGCTCAACGCCGCCCTCCTCTGGCTGACTGATGAGCAAAACCACCTGGTGACTCTAGCGGACAGCGACTACCCGGAAGCACTGCTCAACATCATTGATCCGCCCATATTGCTCTACGTCAAAGGGCGTCGTGATTTATTAAACGCAAAATCGCTTGCTATCGTCGGCAGCCGCCATGCCACACCGCAGGGCATCGACAATGCAGAGCAGTTCGCCAATGTTTTGAGCGATGCCGGGCTGTGCATCATCAGCGGCATGGCGCACGGCATCGATGCCGCAGCCCACCGGGGCGCGCTGCGCGGGACGGGTAGCAGTATCGCCGTGGTGGGCACAGGACTCGACAAGGTGTATCCGGCGGCCAACAGGGAACTGGCGCATCGTCTTGCCAAAGCCGGCACGTTAATTTCAGAATTTCCACTCGGCACACCGCCTATGGCGGGTAATTTCCCCAGACGCAACCGCCTGATCAGCGGCATGAGCTTGGGCTGCCTGGTTGTTGAAGCCTCATTGCAGAGCGGCTCGCTGATCACCGCGCGTCAGGCGATGGAGCAGGGACGGGATGTCTTTGCGATCCCGGGTTCTATCCATTCTCCGCAAAGCAGGGGTTGCCATAAACTGATCAAACAGGGTGCCAAGTTGGTTGAAACGGCACAAGATATTCTGGAGGAACTAACCGGCTTGCTCACGCCCCCACCTGTTCAGGCAGCCAAACCCACTCCTGCCCCGCATGCCGTTTTACTGGAACAAATGGGCTTTGATCCGGTCGGCATCGACGCGCTTTGTTTGCGCAGTGGCTTGACGGTTAGCCAGCTATCCGCCATGCTGTTAACGCTTGAACTGGAAGGTTGCATAGCGACACTTCCCGGCGGTTTGTTCCAACGCATACATTAAAGACTTAAATATTATGTTCGAAATCCTGATGTACCTGTTTGAAAGCTATATCGATGCGGGCAGCTATCCGGCACCGGATAAACTGTCGCGCAAACTTTCTGCCGCCGGTTTCGAGGGCGAGGACATCGACGAAGCACTGAATTGGCTGTCCGCGTTGCGCGAGCAAAATTCCGACAGCTATCCTGTGGTTCTGGCGCATTCCGGAATGCGTTTTTTTGCCGAACTGGAATTTTCCCTGATCGGCGCCGAGGCGCGTCAGTTCCTGCTGTTCGCTGAACAGCAAAAGATGATTACGGCCATCGAACGCGAGATCATCATTGATCGCGCACTGGCGCTGCAACAAAAAGACTTAGGGCTGGACAAGCTAAAACTGATCATGCTGATCGTGCTGTGGGATCGTCACCATGACTTAAGCCCGCTGCTGGTCGAAGAGTTGCTCGTCCCGATCACTTCCACTCAATTACACTAATAAACACCACGCATGGCAATCAATCTTCTCATCGTCGAATCTCCGGCCAAAGCCAAAACGCTCAAGAAATATCTGGGCAATGATTACGAGGTGCTCGCCTCCTACGGCCACGTACGGGATCTGGTTCCCAAAACAGGCGCCGTCGATACCGAAAACGGCTTTGCGATGAACTACGAGACCATCGCGCGTAACAGCAAGCATATGGATGCGATTGCCAAGGCGGCAGCAAGCGCTGAGAACATCCTGCTCGCACCCGATCCCGACCGCGAAGGGGAAGCGATTGCCTGGCACATCGCGGAACTGCTCAAAGCCAAGCGCGGTTTTAAAGGAAAGAACATGAAGCGCGTGGTGTTCTATGAAATCACGCAATCGGCCGTTCAGGCGGCGGTAGCCAATCCGCGTGAAATCGCAATGCCTCTGGTTAATGCACAGCAGGCGCGCCGGGCCCTCGATTATCTGGTAGGCTTTAATCTGTCGCCCCTGTTGTGGCGCAAAATCCGTCCGGGCTTGTCGGCCGGGCGCGTACAAAGCCCGGCGCTGCGCCTGATCGTCGAGCGTGAACTGCAAATCGAAGCGTTCAAAACGCAGGAATACTGGTCAGTACATCTGGACACGCAGAAAAATCACCAGTCATTTTCCGCACGTCTGATTCAATATCAGGGTAAGAAACTCGAACAACTGTCGATTGCCAGCCAGTCTGAATACGACGCAATTTATGCCAAACTGAATGATGCAAAGCTGCCTCCTAAGGTCGTAAAAGTTGAGAAGAAGGCCAAGCAGCGTTATGCCGCAGCCCCTTTCACTACCTCAACCCTGCAACAGGAAGCCGTTCGCAAGCTCGGCATGTCTGCCGAACGCACCATGCGTACCGCGCAGTCGCTGTATGAAGGCGTGGATATCGGCGGCCAGACGGTCGGTCTGATTTCCTATATGCGTACCGATTCGGTTAGTCTGGCAAATGAAGCGGTTGCCGAAATCCGCAACTACATCGGTGACCATTTCTCATCCGAGTATCTGCCCGGCACGCCGCCGACTTACAAAAGCAAGACCAAAAATGCGCAGGAGTCGCACGAAGCGATACGCCCGACGTCGATCGTGCGCACCCCGGACAGTTTGCAAGACCGCCTGACGGTTGATCAGGCACGGCTGTACGAGATGATCTGGAAGCGCACTTTAGCCTGCCAGATGACTGCCGCACGCTATGACACAGTCAGTGCCGACATCCGTTTAGGCGGCGATGACACACTGTTCCGCGCCAACGGTCAGGTGCTGGTATTTCCGGGCTTCATCAGCGTTTACATGGAAGACGTGGACGATGCAGAAGAAGAGCAGGGCAGTCGCCTGCCGCCGCTCGTCGAGGGCGATATTTTGCCGGTGGACAAACTGTTCGGTGAACAGCATTTCACCCAGCCGCCGCCGCGCTTTACCGAAGCGAGTCTGGTCAAATCACTGGAAGAATACGGCATCGGTCGTCCATCGACCTATGCCACAATTATTTCCACGCTGCAAACCCGTGAATACGCCATTCTCGACAAGAAACGCTTCATGCCGACCGATGTGGGTCGCGTCGTCACGCGCTTTTTGACGGATCATTTCACCCGTTACGTCGATTACAACTTCACTGCCTCGTTAGAAGACGAGCTCGATGAAGTCTCAGACGGAAAACGTGACTGGATCGGGGTGATGGATGAGTTCTGGAAGGGATTTTCGGCGCTGATCAAAGAAAAAACCAACATCGAGCGTCCGCAGGAATTACTTGATGAGGCCTGCCCCGAGTGCGGTAAGCCGCTGGCCAAAAAATTAAGCCGCTACGGCAGCTTCATCAGTTGTACCAACTATCCTGAGTGTAAGTACAAACGCAGCGTAGGCGGCGAGACGCAGGAAGAGGTCCGCGTCGAACTGGGTGTGCATCCGGAGTCGGCGCAAGCCGTGCTGCTGTTGCGCGGCCCTTACGGTCACTATGTGCAGCTGGGTGAAGTCATCGAAGGTGAAAAAGCGAAACCGAAGCGCGTGTCATGGCCCAAGGAAATGGCGGTCGATCAGGCGGATCTGGAAAGCGCCCTGAAACTGCTCTCGCTGCCGAAAGACTTGGGGTTGCATCCTGAAACGAACAAAAAGGTCATCGTCAACATCGGCCGTTTCGGGCCTTACATCGGCCACGACGGCAAGTTCAAATCGATACCGCGCACCGACAGCATCTTCGATGTAACCCTAGACCGTGCAGTCGAGTTGCTCGCGCAAGCCAAAGATGGCAACACCGTGTTACGCACGCTGGGCGATCATCCGGTGGACAAGACGACGGTTGAGATTTGCAGCGGGCGCTATGGCCCTTACGCGCGTCACGGCAAAATCAATGCGACATTGCCCAAAGATGTGTCACCGGATGAAATCACGCTGGAACAGGCGCTCGAATTGATTGCGGCCAAAGCGGCTAAGGGCGACACCAAACCTGCCAGAAAATCGGCGGCCAAGCCGAAAGCGACGGCTAAGCCTAAGGCCGCAGCGAAACCGAAGGCTGCTGCTAAACCGAAGGCCGCCCCCAAAGCTGAAGCCAAGCCGAAAGCAGCGGCAAAACCTAAAGCAGCTCCAAAAGCGGCTGCGAAACCTAAAGCTGCCGCAAAGAAAGCCTGATTTGCTGACTCCGTAGCGGATACTTCCGCTACGGCAGCACAATACGAAAAATACCGCCCTGTACGCCGTTGTAAAGCGAAATATAACCGTGCCGGTCGCCCAGTTTATGCAGGGCGGCAATTTTCTGTGCCAGATACAGACCTAAGCCCGTACCGGTACCCGTGACGGAAGCGGGCAACTGGCCGCCAGAACTTAGCACGCTATCGGGAAACCCCGTACCATCATCGCGCACCTCAAGAAATAAAAGATCGTTCTGCTGGAAGGCGGCGAGCGTGACCTTTTCATGGGCATAACGACAGGCATTATGCAGCGCATTGCCCAATGCCAGACGCACCAGCGCATCGTCAAAAAACACGCACTCAGGCGCACGCGCCACGTCGAGCTTAATTTCAATATCCGGAAACAGCTCGGCATACTCCGCAGCCAGCACCTCCAAAAAATCGGCCGGATTCACCGTATCGGCACTAACCCATAGCTGATTGCTCTCTTCGCGACCCAGCAGCAGCATCTCGGTCAGGCGACGCGAGGCATTCATCGCAATTTCCATCTCGGCACGCGCATCTCCGCGTTTTTTTAAACGCAACGCCAGTTCTGCCAGCTGGTTTTTCACGTCATGCATCACCGCAGCAGCAAGATCGTTCATCGCGCCCCCAGTCAGGATTTCAGTTGCTTGAGCATGCCGTCGATTTGCTCAAGCTTGGCATGATTGCGCGACTTCTTAGTCAATGCTTCACGATACCCCAGACACATAGCCAATTTTGCAGGATCACGCCCGTTACGAACCAGATCAAGCGCGATCACGAGCGCCGCATTGCCAAGAATCTGCAAATTGTTCGGCAGCCGGTTAGCCGCTTCGCTGAGCAAGGCGATCGCCTCATCCAGTTTGCCGGCCTGAGCGTGCCGCACCCCCTCGTTGTTCAGTGCAATCACCTCACCGGCGCTCGCTTCAATCAGCGCAGAGGCCTCAGATGCATCTTTTCCGGCGGCAACCAGTACGGCGTGCACCTTACCCTTGATTTCGTCACTCTCATGATGGTTTTGCACCGCATGGTGCAGCAAACGGGTGGCATCTTCAGATTTTCCCAGCGAAAAGCAGGCATCAGCCAGCGCAACCAGCGCATCCGCAGAAAAACTGCCCATCTCGCCGCTGTTCATCGCCTGCTCCAGTACGGCATGCGCCAGCTCCTCGTTGCCGGCGGCGCGGTGCACCGAGCTTTCCGTAACAGAGAGCACCACGTTGCTGTGACTATCGGTAAAACTTTTTCTGGCATCCTGCACGACGCTCAGCGCATCCGCCGTCTTGCCCTGATCGGTCAGCGCACGCGATAACACCACGTAATCATTGGCCTGACGCACCGGGGAATATTTATGCTTGATCAGCGTCTCGCGCATGATTTTCTCGGCAATCTCAGGCTGCCCGGTGCTCACCGCCAGCGTACTCAACTCGCGGATGCGGCTCATAGTGCCGGGAGAAATACTTCTTGCTTGTTGCAACACGTCCAGCGCACCTTTTTTGTCGCCGGATTCAGCCATCAGCTTGCCTAAAAAATCATAGGCGGCCATGAATTGCGGGGTCTCAACCAGAATTTCGCGCAGCAATTCGATGGCCTCTCCCTGCTTGCCTAATCTGGCCAGCGCGCGCGCCAGACCCAGCCGCGCCCAGCCTAACGGTCGCAGGGAAATAATTTCACGGTACAAATCCGCTGCTTGTTGCACTTGCTCGTTACGCACCAGCGCCACGCCTTTGATCTTGCACAAATCAAAGTAATGCTTGTCGCGACCGGCCAACAGCTTGTCGCATTCTGCAATCATTTTCGACCAGTTTTTCTTGTCGGCCGCCTGATCAATCGCGCGGAAATATTCCTGACGCTCCAGCAGTTTTTCAAGTCGTGTGGTGAATTGCGCCGACGTAAAAGGCTTCAGCAGATAATCATCCGGTGCACATTCGGATGCCGCAACCACCTTTGCATAGGACTGCTCGGCGGTAATCATGACGAAAATGGTATTACGCCCGATCAGATCATTCGTGCGCAGATATTCAAGGAATTGCTGCCCGTCGGTACTGTCGCCCAGCGAATAGTCGCATAGAATCACATCGTAGTGATTTGCGGACAGACGCTCCAGCGCCTCCTTGATGCTGCCCACCACATGCAACTTGGCAAACCCTGAGCTCGACAACGACATGCGCAACTGCGAACGCATCCCTTCCATATCATCGATAACCAACACCCACTTGTCTGAAACATTGTTAACAGTCGCCAATTCAACCGCTCCGGTAGGTAATCACTGCGAATCCGGCACACTTTACACGCCGGCGAAAATGGGTAAAACCAACAAGAAAACATCATACACTATCAGGCAAACCGACTGAGCAGAGGGACACCGCCTTGTTCAGAAAATTTCCCGTCACCTGCCGCATATTCAACAATCAACTAAGCAATCAAATTTTAATTGCTTCGCGCAACAAGACAAACTCATTAGGATGCACGCCCTCTGCACGAGAGGCATGAGCCCAACGAATGATTGCACTGCGAAAGCGCGCCGGAAAAAACCGTACCGCCTCATTGCGGGCGATTTGTAGTGATCGGATGAACCGTATCGGGTGGCAGGCAGCCCCGTTTTATTGCATCCTGCCGAGTTTCGTTTGCTAGAACAACGGATGCACCAGTCAGGCCGGGTTCAGCGCCATCGTGATCAATCGGATACCCTTCGGTGCCGGAACGGCTTCCTAATAACGAGTTGAGCGCCTAGCATGCACCAAAGTAGCATTACATTAAATATGCAGATAGAATGCATGTAAAACAATAAACATACCGTTTGATCCGCTTAATTATCGCTATCTTGTTAATCGAGTCCGCACACAAAAATGAAAATCTGGTGGGGTAAACTTTCCATTTCCAGCAAGCTACAACTCCCCATCCAGCTTTGTTTGCTGGTGGTGATGCTGCTGGCACAGCGCATGGCGCTCGACACCTACGAAAAAACCATCCTGGACGGCACAAAGGACAAGGCGGTACTGTCGGCAGACGGGTTGCTGGTTGCTCTGAACATGATGATGATCAACGGCGAGATACACGACGCCGGGCAGCGCGCCCTGTATGTGCAAAAAATGGGGGCTGCATCTGCAATGCTGGAATTGCGCGTCATTCGCGGTCAGTCGGTTCAGAATCAATTCGGCCCTGGCTTGCCATCGGAGCAGCCTGTCGATGAAATGGACCGGCGCGTTTTGCGTGACGGTCAACTGCAAAGCAATTTGCTGGAATTTGAAGGAAAACACGCACTGCGCGTTGTGATTCCCTTTATTGCCCAAAACGAGTTTCGCGGCACCAAGTGCCTCTCCTGCCATAACGTCCCTGCGGGCACGGTCAATGGCGCGGCGAGCATGACGATCGACTTGAACGACGATCTGGTGCTGATGCGTCGCGCCAATTACATCTTGTGGGGTTTGCAAGTCATCGTGCAGATCTTTCTGTATCTTGGCATAGGCTGGCTGATCCGCCGCACGCTGCGACCGGCGCAACAAATTCAGCTCAACCTGGAAAAAATGAGTACGGGTGATTTTACCGGCCAAATTCTTGTCTCTAACAACGATGAAATATCCGCCATTGCAAAGTCTTCGCGCCTGCTGAACGATGAACTGGGAAAGCTCATCGGCAACATCAAGCTGGCGGCAAATCATTTGTCCGGCACAGCGCAACGCGTCGCGATGGTTTCAAATATGACTAGCGAAGGCATCAAGTCACAAAGGGAAGAGACGACGCATGCCAGCGAATCGGTAACGCAGATTGCCCACTCCCTGAACGAGTCCGTTACCGGTTCCAGAAATGCGGTTTCTGTTGCCGAGACCATCGCAGAGCAAGCCGGAGAGGCAAAAATCATCGTATCGGATGCGATCATTACCATACACACGTTGGCCGAAGAAGTAAAAGCGGCCACCGAAGTAATTCAGGCGCTGCATAAAGAGAGCGACGACATCCGCGGGGTGACCAATATCATCAACGATATTGCCAACCAGACCAATTTGCTGGCACTCAACGCCGCGATTGAAGCCGCGCGGGCAGGCGAACAAGGGCGCGGCTTTGCAGTCGTAGCCGATGAAGTGCGCAAGCTTGCACAGCGCACTCAGGACGCTACGCGTGAAATCGAGAAAAAGATTGAAACGCTGCTCAAAGGTGTCGAGTCAGCCACATCCGTCATGAAATCCGGAACCAACCGGGCCGATGACAGTGTCGTACAAATCAACAAAACCAATTTGTCACTGGAAGAAATTATCCAGTCCATCACCAAAATTCGCGAAGTGAATATGCGAATTGCTGATTCAGTCGAAAATCAGAGCCTGATTGCAACGAATATCAACGACACCATCGTCAATATACGCCATGTTGCAGATCAGACTGCTTTCAGTTCTAAAAACACTTCTGCCGAAATTGAAAAAGTTGCCGAGGCGGCAGTGGAGTTGAACAAGCTCGTTGAAAAGTTCGCTGTACACGAAACGACACAAACCTTTAAAGACGCAACAAACTCGAAGAAAACAGATTCCAGTGACGTGCTATTTTAAATGCAGCGATCAATAAGGTTAGAATCGTGAAATTTTCTAGTTTTAGTGTCATGTCGTTAAAGCGGGTCTTTAAGCCGTCCGACTTTGCCGCAATCGCGCTACTGCTAGGAATTTTTCTGCTACTTGAGCTTTCCCGCTCCATTCATTACTTATTTTTTCACACAATGGTTGAGTTGTTATCCATTGTAGTCAGCATTTCCATTTTTATCTTGATATGGGCTAGTCACCGGCAACTGGCGAACGGCTATCTGATCATTCTTGGCGGCGCTTACGGCGCTATCGGATTGATCGATGTGTTTCATACGCTCACCTTCAAGGGCATGAATTTATTTCCCGCTATTGACGTAAATTACACAAACCAGTTCTGGTTGACGGCACGCTTTTTGGAAGCGGCAGCGCTGCTCGTCGCACCGTTATACATCAACAAAAAACCTAATTTATTTCATGTCAGCCTGATCTTTTTTCTGCTTGCAGCTGTCGCTGGCATTGCTGTAATTAATCGATGGTTTCCAGCCACTTTCGTCACTGGAACGGGTTTAACACCGTTCAAAATTTACAGCGAAATCATTATCATCGCGGTCATGTTAAGTGCTTTATTCCTGCTCTACCAGCGCCGAGAACATTTTGACCGACGAATATTTTTTCTGCTACAACTGTCATTGATTTTGGCGATTGTTGGCGAATTTTGTTTTACGCTCTATGCCGGATTTTATGACTTCACCCATGCCTTGGGACACTACATTCGCTTCGTTTCTGTCGCAGCAGCCCTAGCTGCACTCGTCATTTCCGGTATACGTCGCCCGCTAAATTTACTGTTTCGCGAACTATCGGAACACAGGAAAAGCCAAGATGAACTCAATCATAAGCTTGCCAAATCAGTATCCTTGCTCAATGCCACAGTAGAGTCCACTGATGATGCCATTTTGGTCGTTGACCTAGATGGCACCTGGGTTTTGCACAACAAGCGATTTGATGAATTATGGGATATCAGCGATGAACTCATCGCAAGTCAGGATGATCGCGCTGCGCTCACATACGTACTCGATCAGCTACAGGATCCCGACAGCTTCCTCGCCCACGTAGGCGAGTTATATGCCACACCAGATGCAAACTCATTCGATACGCTTGAATTCAAGAACGGGAAAACGATAGAGCGCTATTCATTCCCGCAAAAAGTTGATGGCAGGGTGGTGGGACGTGTATGGCGTTTTCGTGACATCACCGAGCGTAAAGCAATGGAGGATAAGCTGCGTTACAGTGAACAACGCTTTCAGGATGTCAGCAATGCTGCAGGTGAATATGTGTGGGAGATTGACATCAATTTGATTTACACTTATGTGTCGCTGCGCTCTATCGAAGTCAAGGGCTATCTGCCCGAGCAATTAATTGGCCACACGCCGGTAGAATTTATGCATCCGGACGATATAAATACCGTCGGCGAAATCGTCAATCACGCCATTTCAAACAAATCCGCGTTTAACTTACAACACCGCGACATTACGCCATCAGGTGAAGTGGTTTGGGAGGAAGTAAACGGCACACCATATTACGACCACAAAGGCAATGTAATCGGTCTTCGCGGCACCGGGCTCAACATCACTGACCGCAAGTCGCGCGAGAATCAAATTCATCGACTTGCCTTTTACGACCCCCTCACCAAACTACCTAACCGGCGCTTACTGAATGAACGCCTGCTTCATACACTCGCTACCATCAAGCGAAATGATCGGTATGGTGCACTGATGTTTCTGGATTTAGATCACTTCAAACCGCTCAATGATGCATATGGCCATGTTGCCGGAGACCTGCTGCTAATTGAGGCTACCCGCCGTATGGAGGAGTCCGTGCGTGCAATTGACACCATTGCAAGATTCGGCGGAGATGAGTTCGTGGTCTTACTAAGCGATCTTGAGACAAATCTGCAGGCAACTTTGTCAGATGCGCATGCCATTGCCGAAAAAATTCGTACGACACTGTCAGTCCCTTACCAGCTGACTATTTTAGATGAAAAAAATATGAATTTAACGGTAGAACATACGTGTTCTGCCAGCATCGGCATCTGTATCTTTAACGCGACCAATAGCAACGCGGACGAAATACTCCAAAGAGCAGATGAAGCCATGTATCAGGCAAAAAAATCAGGACGGAATTGCATTCGCATTCATAGCAGCACTGACGAACTGTTAAAGTGAACCAGCGCCTTCTGGATATATTCACGAATAAATAAAGCGGGGGCATTGATCAATCGTGCCTATACTCCGCAGATAATCAATGAGTTTCTGATCCCAAATCCTTTCTACTTGCCTGTATGAGGCCGTCAACATATGCTCAGACCGGCTGTTCTGCTGGCCTTGACTCTTCGGCGGAACTCAAATTACTGTGCAAGAAAGCCCTGAATGTAATTATTTTCTCAGCACAAAATTTCATATTTCCCCGCTGACAATTTTCATCTCTCCGTCCAAACTATCCACGATGGATACCTCCAGTGTTATCCGGTGCATAGGCGTAGAATGTCTCGTCAAACGAAACACGAGGCAATTGATATGACCATCACCATGCTCACTCCTGCGTTCATCCCGCCCCAGCAACTCGCCGAAGCCGTGAAGCGGCAAGGCTACGGCGTTCTCAATGCAGAGGGATTATCCCGCCTGACCGGAATCGCTTTATCAGACATGAATGCGATTCAGGCTGACTGGAACGATCTGCCGCCTGATAATTTCCTGAAAGATGGCGGGCGTTACCGCAGAAGGCGGCATTCCTGCTTCATCGCAAGCGGCGATACGCTGCTGCAAGCCCCCCACAGGGCGCACTACCAGCCACTGGAATACAACGCGCTGCACGGCGGCATGCATCGCCTGTTCGAACCGATGTCAGCTCAGCTCCTGCAATGCCCGCTGTGGCCCGCGCTGCTGCTCGCTGCGGCCGGTATCTGTTCTACTGTGAAAGGCATTCGCCCCTGGTATATCGAAGCGCACCAGTTTCGCATCGACACCAGCAACGGCATCGGGCGACCGACACCGGAAGGCGCACACCGCGACGGTGTCGATTTTGTCGCCATCGTGCTGGTCAATCGGCACAACGTCAACGGCGGAGAGAGCCGGATTTTCGAGGCGGATGGCCCTAACGGGCAGCGCTTCACGCTGAGCGAACCCTGGACGATGCTATTACTTGACGACCAACGCGTCCTCCATGAATCAACGCCCATTCAGCCCACTGCAGAGGGCGGATACCGGGACACGCTGGTGCTGACTTTCCGCTCCGGCGCTTTTCTGGACGCGGTGTAAATTAAATCCCGGGAGTATTGGCAATGAAAATCGGCGTACCTAAAGAGATCAAAACCAATGAGAACCGCATCGCGCTCGCACCATCCGGGGCTGCCGCGCTCGTTGTTGCGGGCCATCAGGTGTGGGTCGAGCAAGGCGCGGGGGAGGGCAGCGGATTTTCCGACCAGCTCTATCTCGATGCAGGCGCACAAATCGCCCCTGATGCGGAGATGCTCTGGTTGCAAGCTGAGCTCATCGTCAAGGTCAAGGAACCCCTACGCGCCGAATGGCCGCGGATACGCCCGGGGCAAATCCTGTTCACCTATTTCCACTTTGCCGCCAGCCGGGAACTGACCGACGCACATCTGGCCTCAGGCGCCATTTGCATCGCCTATGAGACTGTGGCACAGCCGTCGGGTGAATTGCCGCTGCTCACACCTATGTCGGAGGTAGCCGGGCGCATGGCGGTCCAGGAAGGCGCCAAGTATCTGGAAAAACTCTATGGTGGACGCGGTGTGCTGCTGGGCGGCGTACCGGGCGTCGCACCAGCCCATGTGGTCGTGCTGGGCGGCGGAATAGTCGGTAGCAATGCCGCACGCATGGCGGCAGGATTAGGCGCGCGCGTCACGCTGCTGGATGTGTCACTCGATCGTCTTCGCCATCTGTCCCAAACGCTGCCCGCCAACGTGCAGACGCTGTACTCCAACCGGCATAATCTACTCGAACAACTCACCAGCGCGGATCTGATCATCGGCGGCGTGCTGATCCCGGGCGCGGCGGCCCCCAAACTGCTGCGCGCTGAAGATTTAAAACTGATGCAGCCGGGTACTGTCATCGTCGATGTTGCAGTCGATCAGGGCGGCTGTTTTGAAACCACCCGCCCGACCACCCATGAGAAACCGGTCTATATCGTCGATGGTGTACTTCACTATGCGGTCGCCAATATGCCGGGCGGCGTGCCGCGCACCTCCACGCTGGCGCTCACCAATGCGACATTCCCCTATTTGCTGCAACTGGCCAGCAAGGGCTGGCAACAGGCGCTGCGCGACAGTAGCGCGCTGCGGTTCGGGCTCAATATCATCGATGGCAAGATCACCTATCGTGCAGTCGCTAATGCCTTTGATCTGGCTTACACATCACCGGAAAATTTCCTTTAACAACACCCAGATAGTATGTCCCACGCAATGTTCCTTATTACCAGTATAATTTTGCAAAGACTTCGGGATAGATAAATGAAAACCAAATTACTGTGGATCGCGCTCGCATTATTTAACAGCACACTGGCAGCCGTTGAACTGGCTCCGCTGCCGCTGCAGCCGCAAACTGCACTTTTATCTGCGCAGGTGCTCAACCGCTATCACTACAAACACGTACCGCTGGATGAAGCCACCTCCGCGAAAGTGTTCGACAACTATCTCAAAGGGCTCGACAGCGAAAGGTTTTTTTTTCTGCAAGCCGACATCAACCGGTTTGAAGCGGAACGCCCCCGTTTGGTTGATGCGGTACTCAAAGAAAACCTCAGCACCCCCTTTGCAATTTACAATCTTTATCAGCAACGCGTCACCGAGCGAATAGTCTATGCACGTTCACTACTAAGTCAGGGCTTCGATTTCGACACCCTGGACAGCTACCAATATCTGCGTAAACACGCGGCATGGCCGAAATCTGAGGAGGAGATCAACGAGTTATGGCGTCGCCGCGTCAAAAATGACTGGTTGCGTCTCAAACTAACCGGGAAAGATGACAAAGACATCAGCAACACGCTAAACAAACGCTACGACAACACACTGAACAGCCTCGCCAAAGTTAAAAGTGACGACGTGTTCCAGCGCTTCATGAGCGCTTACGCCATGACCATTGATCCGCATACGGACTATTTTGGCACCCGTGCGTCAGAAGACTTCGACATTTCGATGCGACTTTCTCTGGTCGGCATCGGCGCGGTACTGCAGGATAAGGACGACTTCACCACCATACGCGAATTGGTGGCGGGGGGGCCTGCAGCCTTGTCTGGCAGACTCAAGGTAGGCGACCGTATCGTCGGTGTCGGGCAGGGCAACAGTCCAATTACCGAAGTACAAGGGCAACGGCTGGATGACACCGTTGCACTGATACGCGGGGCTGAAGATACAGTCGTGCGGCTGGACATACTGCCTGCAGAGGCAACACCTGACGGCAAACACAAACTCATCACGCTGATTCGGAAAAAAATTACGCTGGATAAACAAGCTGCAAAAAAATCCATTCTTGATGTCACTGATGGGGGCGCAACCCGCCACATCGGCGTGATCACCCTGCCAGGATTTTATCTCGATTTTGCCGCACGCCAACGGGGTGACAAAAATTTTAAAAGCGCATCCCGCGATGTCTCCCAACTGTTGAAGGAATTCAAAAAGAACAAGGTCGACAGCGTGCTGATCGACTTGCGCAACAATGGCGGCGGCTCGCTGGACGAAGCGATCGAACTGACCGGCTTATTCATCGACAAAGGGCCCGTGGTGCAGCAGCGCGATTCCAAAGGCAAGATCAGCGTGTCCAGCGATCTGAATTCAGGCATGGCTTGGCAGGGTCCGTTAGGTGTGCTGATCAATCGCGGCTCGGCATCCGCCTCGGAGATTTTTGCCGCCGCTATCCAAGATTACGGCCGGGGCATCGTGATCGGAGAAACCAGCTTCGGCAAAGGTACCGTTCAATCGGTCGTCGATCTGGACAGTCTGTTTAAAAGTCCCCAGCCTAAATTTGGCGAACTCAAGATGACCATCGCCCAGTTCTTTCGTATTAATGGCGGCACCACACAGTTGCGCGGTGTCATACCCGACATTACGCTGCCCAGCATGATTGATGAAGAGGAGTTTGGCGAGTCCAGCTATGACAATGCGCTGCCGTGGTCACAAATCAAGGCGGCTGATTACACCAAAGCCGGTGACCTCGCGCCAGTCGTACCCTTATTGATCCGCAAGCACGATCAGCGTGTCGCCACCGACCAGGAATTCAAGTACCTGCAGGAGGATATCAATGAATTCAACACCCGCCGCCGTGAAAACCGGATTTCACTCAATGAAACAGAGCGGCGTCACGAGCGCGAAGTGCAGGAAGCGCGTATTAAACTGCGTGATAAATTCCGGGGCGATAAATCAGAACCCGCTGGCACAGGCTTCCAAGATGACGGCCTGCAAGCCAATGAGCGCAATCTGGAAGCGGACATTGCCCTTGAAAATACCCGCAAGAATGCTAAAGACGTGCTGCTCAATGAGGCCGTGCATATACTCAGTGATGAGGTCGCCTTGTTAAAATCAAAATCCAGACTCGCCGCTAGCGCCTTACCCGAAATTCAGTAGTTCTAACAAACATATATCATTTGTTGCAAAGGCCTGGATACGCAAGCATCCAGGCCTTTGCATTTCGAAACTACAGTCGATTCGATACAATCACGCTGGGACGCGCGCTGATGCGAGAGAACCAAACCGCCAAATTTGCGTGCGCGCTGCGCCAATCTCGCGCTGCCTGACGCAAATCCAAATAGAGCAGGGCGCTGACCAGCGCAAGATCCGCCAGCGTAATCGCATCCCCCTCGCACCATTCACGTTCGCCCAGCAATTGAGCCGCATAATCCAGTGCGTGCGTGACCGCCAGATTATGCATATCGAGGACGGCCTGACTTTGTTTGTCCTCAGCTCGCAGGCTTTCATTGCGCACCACGATCGCCGAATCCATGATGCCGTCAGCCAAGGCCTCCCATCGTTTGACGCGCAGACGGGCGAGGGGGTCGGTGCGCGGAATCAGCACGGGTGCATCGTTCAGCGTGTCGGCATAGTCGGCTATCACAGACGAATCGAATACGCAAAAACCATCATCGAGTATCAGCGCGGGAATGCGCCCCAGCGGATTTACCTGCAACACTAAGCTTCCCGGTTCGCTCGGCGGATCGATAACATATTCGTGAGGGATGTTCTTTTCCAGCAGAACCAGTCGCGCCTTGCGCACGTAGGGACTGGTGTGAGTACCGAGCAGCTTCATGTCATTCCTTTATCCGATTGAAGCGGCATACTTTAGCACCGGCTGGGTGATGCCGTGCTGGCATTTTTTCATAAACTAATCGCCTAATTTGATTTGCGGGTAAATTGTCATCTTCAGATGTTTCACGTGAAACAATTTTAAATCCCCCGGCGAGGCTGCGCCACGACCACTATCTGCGCACGCTTGATCAAACTGTGCTCGCCGAAACTCACCGAAGCCAGCATACGCGCAAAACTGATACTGACGCCGGTCGATCAATATTGTGACGCATGCCTGCCGGCTTTTGCCTCCACAGGTACGCGCATCACCTGCATTCAATATAAACCTTTATTTTCAAACACTTGAGAACCTAGTTTTCTATAACGCGGTACAATCGATTTATTCACTTCGCTCGAGGCTTACCCCTTGCCCGCACAACAACAGGCGATTGTAGCGATTTTTGAGAGGCCACCTCTGCAAGTCACGTATTCATTGGGCTGCAGGGCAGGAGGCCTAAGAATTTATAATTTGGCGCTATACAGGGCAAAAAAAAACAGCACCGTAGGGGTGCTGTTTTTTCAGGCTCGAAATATTATCGACTGATGGATTTGGCAATTGCGATGGAGGGATTGACCTCACGTCGTAAAATTTTGCCATTTTTAGTACGCGGAAAATCGGTCGCGATATAAATCGTTTTGGGCGCCTTGTACGCGGCAAGATGTTCCCGCCCGAATGCCAGCAACTCATCGGCCGTGGTCGTGCTACCCGGATGCAAAATGAGATAAGCCACCACCAGCACCTTATCCTTTTCGATCTCCTCACCGACCGAGGCGCAATCGGCAACCGCCGGATGCGATTTCAACACCCGCTCGATTTCATAGGGAGAAACCCGATATCCGAAACTCTTGATGATGTCGTCCTTACGCCCGAGAAACCAGATGTAACCGTCCGCATCATAGCGCGCGTAGTCGCCTGTGAAGAACCAGCCGTCATGCACAAGCTTAGCCGTTTCCTCAACCATGTTCCAGTATCTCAGAAATAACCCGGGATCATTATCCGGCACGCAGATCATACCTTCTTCGCCGGATGCGACCGGCTGCAGTGTTTCCGGATCGAGCAGCTGAATGTTGTGGCCGGGCTGCGCAAATCCTGCCGAACCCGGGCGGATAGGGCGCGACTTGGTCTGGCACAGATAATAAGAGAACTCGGACATGCCGACCGCCTCGTAAATATCCACCCCGAAACGCTCGCGCCACTGAGAGAGCACCTCATCCGACAAATGTTCTCCCGCGCTCATGCAATAACGCAGGCTGGGAACATCCGTCTTGGTAAAGTCGCTTTTTTGCACGATCTGGCGGTAAATGGTCGGTACGCCGACAAAGATCGTCGCACTATGTTTCTTGATCAGCCGTGGCCAGGTATTGGCGTCATTGCGCCCTTCATGCACGATCACCGTCTTGCCCAAATACAGGGGGTCCATCAGACCGGAGCCCAACACATAGGTCCAGTTAAATTTCCCCGAATGCATGATGCGATCATTTACGTCTGAAAAATCAAACCAGTAAGTCGATGCCGGCGTACGACCTATCATGGAGCGGTGAGAATGCAACACCCCCTTGGGATAGCCGGTTGTTCCCGAGGTGTAAACCAGATAGGCAGGATCGGTCGCTTTGGACGGATAGGGTGCCTCAAATGAGTTGATCGCAGATAACGCCGAATCCAGATCAAGAATATCCAGGCCTGCCACCTCCAGCGCCTCTCCCGGGCCTGACAGCAAGACGTGACGCAGATTGGGCGCGCTGTGCAGACTGTCTTTCAACGTCGCCCATGCCGCCTTGTCAGTGACCAGCACGGAAGCCCCTGAATCCTGCGCCAGATAAGAAACTTCCTCGGATGTGAGCAGCGTTGAGGTCGGTACGGCAATCGTACCGCGCTTCATTGCCCCCAAAAAGGCGGTCGGATAATCCAGGCAATTAGGCAGCCGGATCAAAATGCATTCGCCATCGCCCACATCGAGATTGCGCAACAGCTGGGCAAAACGACTGGTGCGCTCGGCAAGTTCCGCAAAGGTTATTTGCGAGGTACCGAGCTTGTCGTCTTCGACGATCATCGCAATGTTGCCGGCCGCAGGCGTACCCAGATGCGCATCGGTACAGGCAACGCCTATATTGAAATTTTCCGGCACTTGCCAGACCCAGGGTTTAAACGGTGCAAAGTTTGACATAGTGCCTCCTAAAGAATGACGCCATATGGCCAGTTTTCGCGAACTACCTGCGTGGGCATCAGGTGCAGTACGGTCATGGCGAAATCGCTGTCTTTTGCACTCAACGCTCGCAGCGAATGCGCCCTGAGCAGTGTTTGCAGCGCCTTGCCGAACATCGGCGGATCGAGCATTTCGCCATCGATACGGATCGCGCCGCCCAGCAGCGCATCCGCTTCGATAGCCGCTTTCAGGATGCGCACCTTTTGTGCGATGTCGGTAGGCGAGGGGGTATAAGCGACCTTACACAAATGAATATGCCCCGGATGGATGACCTGCTTACCGGTCAACCCCATCGCGGCTTCCTGGCAGGCATGCTTATAGACGATGCGCGATTCATTCTCACCGTGCAGGTCCAGCCAGCGCCGCACATCGTGCGGCTCGATATATTTCTCCGGCATGCTGCTCGAACCAATCAAGGTTTCCACGCCGCCGATCACACCTTTACCGGCGATACGCGCTTCGAACATGATCTGATTGAGGAAATATTTGAGCTCTTCCGTCCAGTTTTCCGGGGTAATTTGAATACCCATCGCCTTGGAGAAATCGTGAATGCCGAATACCACGTGCTTGACGGTGTTGTACTGCATCAGGTCAGGCGCAATTTTGAGCGATTTGGGATGCTCGATAATGGGCTGTATCGAAATCGGATGATTGAGCCCCGCCAGAAAACTGGATAAATCGCGCACTTCCGCCGCGCCATACGCTTCGCCCGCTTTTGCGAGCATCACGACATCGATGTGTTCTGCCAGATCTCGAACCAGCGCCATGTCGTGTTCATATTCTTCGGTACGAAACGGATTGACCCGTATCGCGATAGCCACTTCATTGCGGCGTTTAAACTGCGGCAACTCCAGCCTTAACAGCGTACGACTCATTTCCTTTTGCCGACAACCGTCTTCCAGATCGAAGATCAGCGTATGCGCATGGGTCTGGTGCGCATATTTTTTCATGCGCTGCCCGGCCGCCTCCAGATCTTCATAAATACCCTGAGCGGGGGAATATTTTACCGGCGGATAATACAACTGAATTCCAGGCCAGTAACCACCCAGCATGTTAGCCCCTGCCTCTTCGGCACCACCTTGACTACCCGTCGTATTCATATATCCCCCGGTATTATTGTCGCGTTACTCCGTCGCAATTCTCACCATTACTGATTTATTCAAACTGATTCAAATAATGATGATCGTCTGTCAAACACAGACCAAGACGCCACTCCATCGGCTTATCGCCATAGGTATAAGACACCCGCTCTATACTCAGCAAGGGCGTACCTTGTAGCAGGCCAAGCGCCGTTGCAACCTCCCCGTCCGCACCTATCGCAGTGAGTTTTTCTTCGGCGCGCACCATGCGTATGCCCAGTTGCGTTTCATATAAGCGGTACATGGAACCTTTTAACGCTTCGATGCGCTCGGTCGTCACGCCCTTGAACAGCGCGGCAGGAAGGATGATACGATCCAATATCAGTGGCTTGCCCGAAAACAGCAACAGGCGTCTGATTTCAATGACAGAGCTTCCCGTCCTAATGTTGAGTGCCCTTGCGATTGCCGCTGTCGCCTTAGACTTTTCGCAGGACAGCAGCCTGTTATCGAGCAATTCTTTACTGCCATCGGCGGCTACCAGACGCAAGAAGCGTAACTTGACAACTTCTTCGGTGTGCGTTGCGACAAACGTGCCTTTACCCTGCCTTCTCACTACGATATTTTCTGCAGCCAGCTCATCGATCGCTTTGCGCACAGTGCCCTGACTGACACCAAAGCGCGCCGCAAGATCCATTTCACTCGGTATGGCTGCACCCGGCACCCACTCCCCGGTAATCAGGCTTTGCGTCAGCAACGCCTTGATCTGCCGGTACAGCGGCTGAAAACTGGGATGAGTCGGTGATGATTTCATTTTTCGTGCACCAAAATTACGTTAAGGTAATTAAATCACGCCGCTATTTTTAAGTCTAGTGTTTTATATCTTATATAAGACATAAGAATATCATTGACACTGAATTTTTACACCGATAGAATCCGGCTGTGTGTCAACTTAAACACCCAGCGCACCATGGCACTTCAAACAGGGAGCATCATGAACAACTATTTTCGACCTCGCCGCTCTATGCTCTATGTTCCGGGTTGCAATACCCGCTATCTGGAAAAAGCGCGCAGCCTGCCCGCAGATTCGGTCATCCTCGATTTGGGCGATCCGATACTGATATCCGCCAAGGAAACCTCCCGTCACAACGTCGTAGATGCAGTCAAACAAGGCGGCTATCGCGCAAGTGAAGTAGTGATACGCGTCAACGACCTTGAATCGCCGTGGGGGTATGATGACATCAAGGCTGTCGCCAATATTGGTGCCGATGCCATCCTGTTTTCCCACATTGAGAGCCGAGCCGGACTGTTACGCGCGCTGGAAGCATTAGATCAAGCCGGCGGGCACAATATGCCGGTGATGGTGATGATCGAAAGCCCGCTTGCCGTACTTCACGCCGAAGCAATCGCCAGCGCATCAGATCGTATCGCCTGTCTGGTGATGGCCACTTCCGACTTAACCTCTCAGTTGCACGCACACACTACCCGGGATCGCATTCCACTGCTAACCAGTCTGTCTATGGTTATACTAGCTGCCCGCGCCTATAACCGCGCCGTTGTCGATGGTATCAACAGCCATTTTAAGGACATCGAATCCTTTGAGTATGCCTGCCGGCTCGGGCGCGACATGGGCTTTGACGGGAAATCGATGATTCATCCGCTGCAATTAACCTATGCCAACGATGCCTTTACGCCCAAACCCTCAGAAGTTAAAACAGCCCGCGAAATTATCAGCGCACTGTCAGAAGCCAATGCTGCAGGCCGGGGCACCGTGGTGGTTAATGACAGGCTGGTTGAACGGCATAATATTGAGGCAGCTGAAAGGCTGCTTGAATTAAGCGAAATGATTGCAAAACTGGAGGAGGATCATGCATAAGTCAACTGCCAATACTGAGCCCGGTCGAGGTAATTTCTTTGAAGACTTCCATTTCGGTCAGGTCTTGCATCATGCGACGCCGCGCACGATCACAGACGGCGATTGCTCGCTGTATATCGCATTAACAGGTAGCCGGCAGCCCATGCACTGCGCACAACCTGTCGCTCATGCGCTGGGTTATCGCGATCGCACGGTGGATGATTTACTCGCTTTTCACATCGCGTTTGGCAAAACCGTGCCTGACATCTCCGTTAACGCGGTGGCGAATTTAGGCTATGCGAACGTAAAGTTTGTTCGTCCTGTGTATCCTGGCGATACCCTGAGCACGACGTCCACCGTAATTGGACTCAAGCAAAATTCCAACGGTGCAAATGGCGTGGTGTATGTGCATTCGGTGTCACATAACCAGAACCGTCAGCCCATACTCGAATGGGTCCGATGGGTCATGGTACACAAACAAAACACCAGCCTGCCCGCACCTGCGACCGTGATTCCAGAACTGGATGCCTACGTAGCGCCAGATACGCTGAGCATCCCCGATTTCGCCGATTTTCACCGCTTTGAAACCAAGGTAACCGGCAGCCAAAAACTGTGGAATGATTATCAGCGCAGTGAGCGTATCAATCACCCGGCGGGCATGACGGTAGATGACAGCGATCACACCATGGCAACCCGCCTGTATCAGAATAACGCAAGACTACATTTTGATGCGCTGATGATGAAAGACACCCAGTTCGGACGCCGTCTGATGTACGGCGGACATGTGATTTCACTGTGCAGGGCACTATCCTACGACGGACTTGAAAATGCCATCGGCATCGCGGCCATCAATGCGGGTACCCACAGCAATCCCTGTTTCGGTGGTGACACAATCTATACATGGACAGAAGTACTCGATTGCTGGGAACTGCCTGGCAGGCAGGATTTGGGTGCACTGCGTCTACGCATGGTGGGACTCAAAAACCTCCCTGCACGCGAGTTGCAGAATACGCATACAGAACAAAACGGCCGACAGGTCTATCACCCGAATGTGGTGCTTGATCTCGATTACACCGTCTTAATGCCACGCAGATAAGGAATATCACTATGTCACTCCTCACACACCCGAACGATGCACTGTTTAACGGCGAAAAATCTTTCCCGGTCATTCCCAGCTGCGAGCATTTTGCTGGCAGCGAAAAGCTGATCCTCAAAGCAATGTCGCTGCAAGATACATTAGGACCCATTTTCGACATCACCTGCGATTGCGAGGATGGGGCTGCAGCAGGTCAGGAAAGGGAACACGCTGAAATGATCGTACGCGTGCTGAATTCGCCCGCCAATAAGCATAAAATGGCAGGCGCACGCATCCACGATTACACGCATGCAGCTTGGCGTCAGGATGTGGATATACTGGTAGGCGGCGCAGGACAATTGCTGACGTACATCACGATCCCAAAATGCACTAAAGCAGCACAAGCTGCTGAAATGATAGGCTATATTCAGTCTGTTGCGAGCGCTTGTGGCATCGGTCTGGAAATTCCCATCCATATTCTGATTGAGACCCACGGCGCACTGCACGATGCCTATGAATTAGCCAGCCTGCCCTGGCTGCAGGTACTGGATTTTGGCCTAATGGACTTTGTCAGCGGCCACTATGGTGCAATTCCGGCATCCGCCATGCGCAGTCCCGGCCAGTTCGAGCACCGTTTACTGGCGCGCGCCAAGGCGGAAGTTGTCGCAGCCGCATTAGCGCACGGTGTTGTTCCCGCGCACAACGTGACGTTGGATCTGAAAAATACCGAAACAACCTTTAGCGATGCGAGCCGTGCCCGCAACGAATTCGGGTTCATGCGTATGTGGAGTATTTATCCGACCCAAATACAGGCCATTGTCGATGCCATGAAGCCGAATTACGACGAGGTGACGATTTCAGCCAACATTTTGCTTGCAGCGCAAGCGGCAGAATGGGGTCCGATTCAATATGACGGCGAACTGCACGACAGAGCGACTTACCGATATTTTTGGGAAGTGCTGCAAAAAGCGCGTGTTACCGGCGTTACAATTCCGGAGAGTGCAGTGAACGCATTTTTTAGTTAGTCAAACGGCCTGCACACCCTCGGCGTGCAGGCCGTCAAAAAAGCTTCAAACATGCCAATTTCCCACCTGCAACAAATCGCTGTCCACCCCATCAAAAACGCATTGCAATCGGTTCTAAGGCCGTTTAAACACTCCTAACAGTCAGACATAACCCACATTGCAACAAGTTTTAGGAAAATGTCATCACAACGGACTTATACATCCAGATTTTTAGCACCCAAAGCGTTTTTCTCGATAAATGCGCGGCGTGGTTCAACCAGATCGCCCATCAGTGTCGTGAACACCTCATCAGCAGCAATCGTGTCTTCGATACGTACCTTGAGCAAAATACGGTTTTTCACAAACATGGTGGTTTCCCACAATTGTTCCGGATTCATCTCGCCCAACCCTTTGTAACGCTGGATACTTAAACCGCGCTTAGCTTCTTCTAGCAGCCACTCGATGGCCTGTTTAAAACTGGCAACACCGCGTTTTTGTTCGCCACGTGTAACATAGGCAGTTGGCGACATTAAGCCGTCAAGCGCATCAGCGGTTTGACGGATCTGTTTATAATCACCGCCTTGCAGGAAATCCTTGTCCAGAAAACTGATTGAATAATTGCCGTAGTAGAGCTTTTCAAGACGCAATCTCAACTCACCCTGCTCATCATCCTCTACAGTGACTTTAATGACACCGCCACTGGCAGATTCTAGCAACTGAGCGCTTTTTTGCGCTTCGGTTGCATCATCCAGAGAAAGGGTAGGTAAAATCAGCAAGGCGTGACTGGCTTCAGGCGCAATAAAATGGGTCAAACGGTCAATCACTGCTTCCGCCAGGAAATACTGTTTGGCGATCTGTTCCAGCGTCTCACCCTGTATGGGTGCTGCATCCAATGCAGAATACAGCGAAGCATCTTTCAATGCATTGCCCAGCAGATAGCTCTTCATCTCCAGATCATCCTTGAGATAACGCTCTTCGCGGCCTTGCTTGATCTTGTACAGTGGTGGCTGAGCGATATAGATGTGGCCACGTTCAACCAGTTCAGGCATTTGACGATAGAAAAAGGTCAGCAGCAATGTGCGGATATGCGAACCGTCGACGTCCGCATCGGTCATGATGATAATGCGGTGATAACGCAGCTTGTCAGCGTTATATTCGTCCTTACCGATACCAGTACCGAGCACCGTGATCAGCGTGGCGATTTCTTGTGAGCTGATCAGTTTTTCGAAACGTGCTTTTTCAACGTTCAGAATCTTACCTTTAAGCGGCAAAATCGCCTGAAATTTACGGTCGCGCCCTTGCTTAGCTGAACCACCCGCGGAATCACCTTCGACTAAATAAAGTTCAGACAGGGCGGGATCTTTTTCCTGACAATCAGCCAATTTACCTGGCAACCCCATGCCATCGAGTACCCCCTTGCGACGGGTCAAATCCCGCGCTTTTCGCGCCGCCTCGCGCGCGCGCGCCGCCTCAATGATTTTGCCTACAATAATTTTTGCATCGTTAGGCCGTTCAAGCAAAAATGCGCTCATCTGCTGACCGATCAGTTCTTCGATAACCGGGCGCACTTCAGAAGAAACCAGTTTATCTTTAGTTTGTGAAGAAAATTTCGGGTCAGGCAACTTAACCGACAAAACAGCCGTCAAGCCTTCACGCATATCATCGCCAGTAGGCTCAACCTTAGCCTTTTTCGCAAGCTGTTCGGCTTCAATGTAATTGTTCAGTGTGCGCGTCATTGCGGCGCGCATCGCAGTAAGGTGAGTTCCTCCGTCGCGTTGAGGAATATTATTGGTAAAACACTGCACACTTTCCTGGTAGGTATCATTCCATTGCATGGCGATTTCAGCCGTCATACCGTCTTTTTCGCCGATTGCATGAAAAACAGTCGGATGTAACGCGGTCTTGTTACGATTCATGTAATCGACAAAACCTTTGATCCCGCCGGTAAAAGAAAAATTTTCTTCCTTACCGTTACGGTGATCGATCAGCGCAATTTTTACGCCATTGTTCAAAAAAGACAATTCGCGCAAGCGCTTAGCCAGAATATCGAAATGAAATTCGATCAAGCCGAAAGTTTCTTTCGCTGCCAAAAAGTGTACTACCGTACCTTTTTTCTTGGATTCACCGATCACCTTGAGCGGGGCTACCGGATCACCATGGCGGAATTCCATGAAATGCTCTTTACCTTCACGATAAATAGTCAGTTTCAACCATTCTGACAACGCATTAACCACCGATACACCCACACCGTGCAAACCACCTGAAACCTTATATGAATTACTGTCAAATTTTCCGCCGGCATGGAGAATTGTCATAATAACTTCAGCAGCAGAACGGCCTTCTTCCTTGTGAATATCGGTAGGAATCCCGCGACCATTGTCGCTGACGCTGATTGAATTATCAGCATGAATAATCACATTGATTTCATTGCAATGTCCAGCCAGCGCTTCATCGACCGCATTATCGACCGCTTCAAAAACCATATGGTGTAAACCAGTACCGTCATTCGTGTCGCCGATATACATACCGGGACGTTTACGGACGGCCTCCAGGCCTTTAAGCACCTTGATACTGGTTGAATCGTATTCACTCATGGGTTTCTTTCCTGCTGTTAGGTTGTTTCACGTGAAACATTACAAAATCTTCAGATACTGTTCATTTTACAACTAAATTCGCATCGGCATCACAACGTATCTGAACTCTAAGTCATCAGGCGATGTGATAAGAATACTACTGTTCGGATTGCCAAAAGAAAATATTGCCATCTCACTATGTACGCTGCTCAAACCATCCATCAGATAATTGACATTAAAACCAATATCAATAGCTTCACCATGGTAATCCGTTTCAATTTCAACCTGAGCCTCTTCCTGTTCGCTGTTGCTGCTGATAATACAAAGATTTTTCTCAGTCAGAACAAAACGGACGCCGCGAAATTTTTCGTTAGAAAGAATCGCAGCTCTTTGCAACGCCTGCTGCACCAAGGTCCGGTTGATACTTAGATGATTGGTATAATTTGGTATAACTCTTTGATAATCTGGAAATTTTCCTTCAATCAGCTTGGTAGTAAGTTCGATTCCAGAAAAAGTAGCTTTCAATTGCTGTGATGAAAATTCAAGCTCAATGAGCTGGTCGTCATCGCTCAATAATTTGGAAAGTTCAACAATCGCTTTACGAGGAATGATAATTTCAATTTTTTCAGAACTAGATTCAATCGCTATAGCGTTATACGCCAAACGGTGACCGTCCGTAGCAACGGCTCTGAAAATATTGTCTTCGATGACAAAAAGAACACCGTTTAGATAATAACGCACATCCTGCTGTGCCATCGCAAATTGAACAGAACTAAATAATGCTTTCAAAGCACGCTGACTCAACGAAATTTTTCTAGCGTCAGCGAGTTGATTGCTCAAAGTAGGAAAATCCTGCGCTGGCAATGATTGCAGATTAAATTTGCTTTTGTTTGATTTGATCTGAGCCTTATTTTCTTTAACTTCGATAGAAACCTTGCTCTGATCTGGGAGTATACGCAAAATTTCTTGTAATTTTTTCCCGCCGACTGTAATTGCAGCGTTCGATTCATGGTCTGCACCAGTTTCAATTGTAGTCGTAATCTGAATTTCTAAATCTGTAGCAGTAAAGCGAATTTTACCTAATTCTTTTTCAATCAATACGTTAGATAAAATTGGCATCGTTTGTTTACGTTCGACGATACCAATGACGACCTGTAAAGGTTTGAGTAAAGTTTCTTTTTCTATCTTTTCAATAAACATAATATATATACCTAATAAGACTAATAAATAGCTTCTATTTTGGTGGATAAGTCTAATATATTAAAATATACAATGACTTATGAATAAAAAATGGGTGTCGCATAACTGTTCGCGCAGTGTGAGTAAATTGTGAATAACTTTAGTCGATTCATTTAATTCAAAGATATGCACATTTTATCTACATCTAAAACACAAGGTTATCAAAAGCTGAAATTGCAACTGAAAATTTTACGAATAACCAAAAATGCAGAAATTGAGAAAAAATTCAGTTGAAATTTAGAAATCGCCTTATGTTAAGAATGTAATATATATACATAACAACAATAATAATGTTTACTTTATCTGTGGATAAACAAAAATAATCATTTAAAAACAGTATGTTAATTAAAATAAATGGTTGTCGGTAGATTGTTCATTCATCAACTGTTCAATGTTGATAAGTTTATCATTTTATGAAATGTGTAAAAAAATACACAACTTATCCACAAGAAAATCACAATGTTATCCCGTGAGCGTTTGAAGCAATATTTTATAGTCGGCATCAATCGTTGTATCACCCGCCCTGAGTGTTGCGATCGTTTGGCAGGCGTGAATTACTGTCGAATGGTCTTTTCCGCCAAAGGCATTGCCAATTTCAGGCAGGCTCATCGTTGTCAACTCACGCGCTAAGCTCATTGCGATTTGCCTGGGGCGGGTTAAGTTGCGCGTACGCTTTTTGGATAGCATATCGATAATTTTAATGCGGAAATAATCAGCAACCGTTTTCTGGATGTTATCAATGGAAATCTGGCGACTTTGTGCGACCAGAATATCCTTTAGCGCTTCTTTTGCAGTATCGACGGAAATAATACGCTTGTGAAATTTGGTGTAGGCCTCAACACGCTTGAGTGCGCCTTCTAGTTCACGAACATTGGAATTGACGTGTTTTGCAATAAAAAAGGCAACAGCATCATCCAGAACATAACCACTAATGGCGGCTTTTTTAAGCAATATGGCAACCCGCATTTCCAGTTCGGGCGGCTCGATAGCTATCGTTAAACCCCAGCCAAACCGTGAAACCAGACGACTTTCGAGCCCCGTGAGCTCCTTAGGAAAGGTATCGCTGGTTAAAATAACCTGCTTGTGGGAGTCAACCAGGGTGTTAAAGGCATAGAAAAACTCTTCCTGTGTCTTGTTTTTACCGGCGAAAAATTGAATGTCATCAATGAGCAGTACATCCAGAGAATGGTAATACTGTTTGAATTCCTCAAACTTATTGGTTTGGTAGGCGCGAACGACGTCTGCGACGTAGCGCTCGGCATGCATATAGCAAACTTTAGCCTGAGGGCGATTGATTAGAATTTGATTGCCAATAGCTTGAGTCAAATGAGTTTTTCCAAGGCCAACGCCGCCGTAAATGAACAGGGGATTGTAGGAAACACCTGGTAATTCAGCTACCTGAGTGGCAGCGGCGAAGGCTAACTGATTTGCTTTCCCGATAACAAAATTGTCAAAAGTTAAGCTTTGATTGAGTTTTCCATAACCTCTGAAAGAGGTTTCAATTTTAGGTTTTAAATCGCTAGTTGTAATTTTTTTCTCAGGCGGTGGTGCGATAGGCATTGAATTGGCTGTAGTCGATTCGACTACGCGAAATTCAAATTGTGGAACAACCGGATAAGTGAGCTTTGCCTGTCGATTAATTTCCGGAAAAAAACGATCCTGTAAAATTTTCAGGGCAAAAGAGCTGGGCGCTGTCAAAATGAAACAGCTATCCTCGCAGGTAAGTTTGAGAGGTTTGATCCACGAATTGAATTGCTGGGGTGGCAGGCTCTTTTCAAAAGAGCTGAGACAGGCATCCCAAAAGGCTTTTTCTTGCATATATACCTAATATGGACGTGCAAAGTAGCAACAGGTAAGCGCTATTCTACAGATCAGAACAAAACTTATCCACAGGCAATCAACAGTTA